>JBAXBQ010000079.1:0-14707 GCA_037141865.1 Comamonadaceae bacterium
CCCAAACCGCAAGGACAGATCAAGAGTACTCACAACGATTGATGTGGCGTTTAGAGGCCGGGTCGCTATCCCAGGCAGGAATGTCTCAAGGATAGATTGGGCGGACTGATTCAGCCTCCGGCCTTGGGGTTGACAATGTCTTTCAGCGCCTCGGTATTGAGAATTCGGACATGACGTTGCTTGACTTCGACGATGCCTTCTTCCACAAATCTGGAAAACGTACGACTCACAGTTTCAAGTTTCAAGCCCAGAAAACTGCCAATTTCTTCGCGGGTCATTCGAAGTATCAACTCTGACTGCGAGAAACCCCGAGCGTGCAGCCGCTGAACAAGGTTCAGCAGAAAAGTGGCTAAGCGCTCTTCCGCCCGCATACTACCCAGCAGCAGCATCACGCCATGTTCCCGCACAATCTCCCTACTCATTATTTTGTGAACGTGATGTTGCAATGCATTGACTTCACGCGACAACTCTTCAATGCGATCAAACGGCATCACGCAGACTTCTGCGTCTTCCAGGGCGACTGCGTCGCAAGTGTGATGGTCGTTCACAATACCATCGAGGCCGACTACTTCGCCGGCCATCTGAAAGCCGGTCACTTGGTCCCGACCATCCTCGGAAGCAACACACGTCTTGAAAAACCCGGTGCGAATGGCGTACAAACTGGTGAATTTTTCACCGTTGCGAAACAGGGTTGTGCCGCGCTTAATTTTTCGTCTGGCTGCGACCAAATAGTCAATGCGATCCAGTTCTTCCTTGCTAAGGCCCACCGGCATGCACAATTCCCGCAGATTACAGTTTGAACACGCGACTTTGATGGTTTGGGGGGTCATACCCCTGATTTTGGCACTAATTTGCCCACAGTCCTGATATCAGTCAAATTTTCCGGATCGGAATTACTCCATTTTTTGATGAACATCAAGAATAAATTTAACTTTTCAGGCATATTCGAATTACTTGCCAAGGAGTATTCATGAACGCAGCAGTTGCTGAACCTATTTCTGAAGACCTGTTGCGTCGATTCGACGTTTCCGGGCCGCGCTACACCTCGTACCCCACGGCGGACCGCTTCGTTGAAGCATTTTCGGCGGAAGACTACACGCAGGCATTGAAGCAACGCCGCTCTGGTGCGGCAGCCATGACGCTGCCACTTTCGTTGTATGTACACATTCCGTTTTGTGAATCCCTGTGCTATTACTGTGCTTGCAACAAGATCATTACCAAGCATCATGATCGCGCTGCGCCTTATCTGCGCTACCTGAGCCGCGAGGTTGATCTGCATACTGAGCACCTGGGTGTGGGCCAAACCGTGACGCAGTTGCATCTGGGAGGTGGCACTCCGACATTTCTTTCCGATGATGAACTGCGTGAACTGATGGGAATGCTGCGTCGCAGCTTCAGCTTGGCGCCAGGCGGGGAATACTCGATTGAAGTTGATCCGCGCACGATTGATGCCTCACGACTCGATACGTTGGCCGAACTGGGCTTTAACCGCTTGAGCTTTGGTGTTCAGGACTTTGACCCTGAAGTACAAAAGGCCGTGCACCGGGTGCAGCCGGCAGAACAGGTTTTTGCTTTGGTGGAAGCATCACGCCAGCGCGGATTCGAGTCTATCAATGTCGATCTGATTTACGGTTTGCCGCAGCAAAACCCCGAATCGTTTGACCGTACGCTGGCGCAAGTGGTTGAGTTGCGACCCGAGCGCATTGCACTCTATGCCTATGCCCATTTACCGGAGCGCTTCAAACCCCAGCGCAGAATTTCCACCGTTGAGATACCCAGTGGTGCCGCCAAGGTGGCCATGCTGGCGCGTTCCATGGCCGCTTTCATTGGGGCCGGCTATGTGTATGTTGGCATGGACCACTTTGCGCTGCCTACCGATGCACTGGCCATTGCCAAACGGCAGGGGCGTTTGCATCGTAATTTCCAGGGCTACAGTACGCAACCGGACTGCGATCTGATCGGACTTGGCGTTTCGTCCATTGGCCGCATAGGTGCCACCTACAGTCAGAATGCCAAGACGATGGAAGAGTATTGCGACTATTTGGATCAGGGACGTTTTCCGGTGGTGCGAGGTCTGGCCCTGTCACGCGACGATCTGGTTCGACGCTCCGTCATCATGGCCTTGATGTGTCAGGGTGAAGTTTTGATCGAGTCCATTGAGCTGGCTTATTTGGTGGAATTTCGAACTTACTTTGCGGCAGAGATCGAGGCACTTGATAAGTTGGCTGAACAGGGATTGGTGACGATGAACGAATCTGGCATCCAAGTCACGGCGATGGGATGGTTTTTTGTTCGCGCGGTCGCCATGGTCTTTGATCGCTATTTGCAGACTGACCGCACGCGCGCTCGTTTTTCCAAGATTATCTAAGCTCTGCGGATGCAGACATCTCTGGCCGTCACAGCCTTGCTGATGGGTCTGGCGGGGGGGCCGCATTGCGTTGCCATGTGCGGCGCTGCCTGCGCCGGCATTGGGCACGCTGCTGGTGAACGCAAAAATGCGGCGATGTGGAGTTTCCAGGCCGGGCGGGTGTTGGGTTATTCCGCATTGGGTGCGCTGGCTGCGGCTTCCATGCAGGGTTTGGGTTGGTTGACTGTCCAGTCGGCTGCACTGCGCCCGGTTTGGACCTTGTTTCATCTGGCCACTTTTGCGCTTGGCGTGTTGCTGCTTTGGACGGCCCAGCAACCGGTCTGGCTGGAGCAAGTGGGCAAGAGAATATGGTTTCGCGCGCGCTCTCTGGCGGCCGGGCGTGGGCGGGGAGCACCACTGATCATCGGGGCGCTGTGGACGTTTTTGCCATGCGGTTTGCTCTACTCGGCACTGCTGGTTGCGGCCTTGACTGGCAACGCCTTTGAGGGCGCCATGGTGATGGCCTTGTTCGCTTTGGGAACCAGCGTGTCGATGATGGCCGGACCCTGGCTGTGGCTTAGGCTCAGCGGTAAAGGCACGGGTGATTGGGGTGTGCGCGTGGCCGGTCTGGCGTTGGCCGCCAGCTCTGTTTGGGCCTTATGGATGGGCTTTGTCCACAATGCAGCTCCGTGGTGCGTGGCACCCTGAATGGCACGGTCTGCGGTACGGCTGGGATAATCACGCGCATGCTAAGCCCTGGGCAAGTTTTATCCGACCGCTGGAAGTTGTCTGTTGCCCCGATGATGGATTGGACAGATCTCCATTGCCGCTATTTTCATCGTTTGCTTACTCGGCGCGCGTTGCTGTACACGGAGATGGTGACGACCGGGGCGCTGATTCATGGTGACGTCGCGCGCCATCTGCGCTACAACGTGGGAGAACATCCGGTCGCTCTCCAACTCGGTGGCAGCGAGCCGGCCGATCTGGCGCATTGTGCAAAGCTGGGCGAGCAATGGGGCTATGACGAGATCAATCTCAATTGCGGTTGTCCCAGTGAAAGGGTGCAGCGTGGTGCGTTTGGTGCCTGCCTGATGGCTGAGCCACAATTGGTCGCCGACTGTGTCAAGGCGATGGTCGACGCCGTGCAACTACCTGTTAGCGTTAAGCACCGTATTGGCATCGACAAAAACGAGAGTTACGACTTTGTGCGCGATTTTGTGGGGACGGTCAGCGAAGCCGGCTGCCGCATTTTCATTGTGCATGCCCGCAATGCATGGCTCAAGGGCCTGTCACCGAAGGCAAATCGTGAAGTACCTCCATTGCGTTACGAATGGGCTTACCGACTGAAGAGAGATTTTCCTTTGCTCACCCTTGTCGTCAACGGTGGCATCACCACCACCCGCCAGGTAGCAGCGCATCTGCAGCAACTCGACGGTGTGATGCTGGGCCGTGAGGCCTATCACAACCCGTGGTGGCTTTCCACTTGGGATGCGGCGTTCTATGCTGGTGCTCCATCTACGCTAACCCGCGAGCAGGTCGAAGAGCAGATGTGCCACTACATGAGCCGCGAAGCCACTGCAAACGGTACGCCGTGGCCGGCTGTTGCCCGCCATATGCTGGGTCTGCGCCACGGTCTGCCGGGTGCGCGCAAGTGGCGCCAAATATGGAGCGATCACCGACTTAAAGCCCATTCTCCATATCAAGTGATGGCGCTGGCTCATGCCACTGTCCCGCTGGCGGCCTGACTGAAGGCCGGCAAGTTATCATGTTGCCAAGTTTTGCGGGCTGGCCAGCAGCTCCGGATACCCTCAAATCAACTCAAGTAGCGTCAGCAAGCCGTGCGTCTTAATTCAATCAAGTTATCGGGGTTCAAGTCCTTCGTCGAACCGACCACTTTCATGCTGCCAGGACAGTTGGTGGGTGTGGTCGGGCCCAACGGCTGCGGCAAATCGAACATCATGGACGCGGTGCGCTGGGTGCTGGGCGAGTCAAAGGCGTCGGAACTGCGCGGTGACTCCATGCAGGACGTCATTTTTAACGGCACGAATACCCGCAAACCAGCCAGTCGCGCCAGTGTGGAACTGGTTTTTGACAATGCCGACCATCGAGCCGGCGGTCAATGGAGCCAGTTCGCCGAAATTGCCGTGAAAAGGGTGCTGACGCGCGATGGCACCAGTAGCTATTACATCAACAATCAACCGGTGCGACGGCGTGATGTACAGGACGTATTTTTGGGCACCGGACTCGGGCCGCGGGCCTACGCCATCATCGGCCAGGGCACCATCAGTCGCATCATTGAAAGCAAGCCGGAAGAATTGCGCCTGTTTCTGGAAGAGGCGGCCGGCGTTTCCAAATACAAGGAACGCCGTCGTGAAACTGAAAATCGCCTGTCAGATACGCGCGAAAACTTGACCCGTGTGGAAGACATTTTGCGTGAGCTCAATGCCAATCTGGACAAATTGGAAAAGCAGGCCGAAGTCGCCAAGAGATACAACGCGTTGCACGCCGAAGTTGCGCTACGCCAGCATCAGCTCTGGTTTCTCAAGCGAACAGAGTCGGAGATCGACCAGTCCAAGGTCAAAGCCGATGCGCAAACAGCGGTCAATGCTCTGGAGAGCCAGGTCGCCGACTTGCGTCACATAGAAAATGAGCTGGAGTTGGTGCGACAAGCGCATTACGCGGCAGGCGACCAGGTCAATCAGGCCCAGGGCTTGTTGTATGAGGCCAGTACCGAGGTCGGTCGACTCGAAGTAGAAATTCGTTTTGTGGTCGAGAGCCGCCAGCGTGTTGAGCAACGATTGGCTGCGCTCGAGGAGCAAGCTGCTCAATGGGCTGTACGCAAGGAAGACGCGCAGGTGGAAATTGAAGACCTGTCCGCACTGGCCATGCTCGCTGCAGAAAAAACCGAATTGTTGGCGGCTCAGTTGCAGGATCAGGCGCAGCAACTGCCCGATCTGCAAGAGGCCATGCGGCTGGCCCAGTCAGCGGCCAACGCGCAGCGCACCAGTGTCAACCTGGTGCAGCAGCAAATTCAGGTGCTGGCGGCGGAGCAACGCAGCATAGAGGAGCAGTCGCGCCAACTGGTGGGTCGACGCGAGCGCCTGAGTACTGATAAAAATGCGTTGATCGCGCCTGACGAAGTTCGATTGCAGAACCTGCAAAGTGAGCTCGACCAAGCTATTGAAGCGGCCAGCGCGGCCAACGCGAGTTTGCATGAACTTCAGGATGCCGTGCCGCAACTCGAAAGCAGTCGGCGCGACCAACAGCAAGTTGTCAACACGGAGTCGGCCCGTCTGGTCGACCTGTCGGCCAGAGTGGAGGCACTTAAAGCCTTGCAGGAACGGGTCAAGACCGACGGCAAGTTGCAACCCTGGCTGGCCAAACACGGTCTGGGCAGTTTGCCGGGTTTGTGGAGCCGAATTCACATCGAGCAGGGTTGGGAAAACGCCCTGGAAGGTGCGCTGCGGGAACGTCTTGGCGCCCTGGAGGTGTCGCGTTTGGACATGGTTGGGGCGTTTGGCAACGATGCGCCACCGGCCAAGCTCGCGTTCTACAGCCCACCGCCGGCGGGCGCTGCTTCAATACCATCGGTACTGCCGCGCCTTTCTGATTTGCTGAGACTTCATGACGCCGGGCAGCGAGCGGTGTTAAATGACTGGTTGCAGGGTTGCTTCACAGCCGATAGTTTTGACAGCGCTTTGACCAACCGTCACAAGCTGCAATCGGGCGAGTTGATTTTTGTGAAAACGGGGCACGCTGTCGGTCCTTTCAGCGTGAGTTTTTACGCGCCGGACTCGGAGCAGGCAGGATTGTTGGCAAGAGCCCAGGAAATTGAAAATCTGGATAAGCAGCTCAGGGCACAAACCCTGATCAGCGACGAAACGCGCGCTACCCTGGTACGCTGCGAAGCAGCTTATTCGGATGCCGCACAGCGTCTGCTGGTGGTCCGTCGTGAGGCGACCGAAAGTCAAGGCCGGGCCCATGCGTTGCAGGTGGAGACGCTGCGTCTGACACAGGCGGCCGAACAGATGCGTGTTCGCAGCACGCAAATTGCCGACGATCTGGCTGAGGTCGACGCGCAACTAGATGATTTACAGGAACGCCGGGTTACCGCAGAAAGTCGTTTTGAAGAGCTCGACATGCAGCTGGCCGACACCCAGGAACGGCACGCCCAGCTTGACGAACGGGTGCTGACTGCCGAGCGCCGTTTGAGTGAATCCAGAGAGCAGCAGCGTAGTCTGGATCGTCAAGCACAGGAGGCGGCTTTTTCAATGCGCAGCCTCGATGCACGAAAGGCAGAGTTGTTGCGCATTGTTGAAGCAGCACAGCAACAGGCACAGTCTGTCGTGGCTGAAGTGCGGCGAGCTCATGATGAATTGGAGCACCTCAACGATGCCGCTGCACAGGGCGGCTTGCAAAGCGCCCTGGCGGTCAAGCTGCAACGTGAGCAGGCGCTGGGGGCCAAGCGCAGTGAGTACGATGACCTGACCGCGAAATTGCGGGCCAGCGACGAGCGTCGACTGCAATTGGAGCGCCAACTCGATCCGCTGCGGCAACGCATTACTGAATTTCAACTCAAGGAGCAGGCGGCCCGACTTGGATTTGAGCAGTACACCCAACTGCTCACGGAAGCTCAGTCAGATCTGTCGGCGGTGGCCCAATCGATTACCGATGGCAAGGTGCGCCTGGGCGGATTGCAAGGCCAGATTGACCACCTTAACCGTGACATCGCGGATCTCGGAGCAGTCAACCTGGCAGCACTCGATGAGTTGACCCTTGCGAGCGAACGCAAGAACTTTCTGGATGCCCAGTCGGCGGACCTCAACGAGGCAATGACCACGCTGCAAGATGCCATTAAAAAGATCGATGGCGAAACCCGGGATTTACTGTCGGGTACTTTCAACGCCGTCAACGAACACTTTGGCAAGATGTTCCCGGAGCTCTTTGGTGGCGGCAACGCGCGGCTCGTTATAACTGGCGAAGAGATTCTTGACTCTGGCGTGCAGGTGATTGCGCAGCCCCCAGGCAAGAAAAACCAGACTATTAACTTGCTGTCGGGTGGTGAAAAAGCATTGACGGCGATTGCGCTGGTGTTTGCAATTTTTCAACTTAATCCGGCACCGTTTTGTTTACTCGATGAGGTGGATGCGCCGCTTGACGATGCCAATACCGAACGCTATGCCAAACTGGTGGAGAGGATGAGCAGCGAAACCCAGTTTTTGTTTATCAGTCATAACAAGATCGCCATGGAAATGGCCAAGCAATTGATTGGTGTGACGATGCAGGAGCAGGGTGTATCGCGCATCGTGGCGGTCGATATGGATGCAGCCATTTCGATGGCAGAACTGGTCTGATTGTCATGAGAAACTTCAATGAGTAATCTGCAGATCGGGTTGGCCGTGGTGGGCGCCGTGGTGTTGGCGGCCATGGTCGCGCATGGTGCCTGGACGTCGCGCAGAAACTTGCCACGACAGGCCAGTCCCAGTGAACCGGTTGGCAAACCAGATGCCAAATCGCATCGGGGCGTCGGGATTGAACCGGAGCTTGATACCGCTGCGTTTGATGTGGCGATTTTTCCCTTGCCAGTGCCGGATAGAAAGCCTACTCTGGACGCCTTGATCGATGTGATCGCGCCGATTGTGCTGGATGGCCCGGTTTCGGGTGATGCCGCGCTGGCGGCCATGCCTTCCACCCGTCGGGCTGGCGGCAAGGCATTTGCCATCGAAGGTTTCAATGAGGTGGATCGGCGTTGGGAAACACCGCTGGCCGGCCAGCGTTATGGCATGTTTCAGGCCGGGGTTCAATTGGCTAACCGATCCGGTGCGCTCAACGAGATTGAGTACTCCGAGTTTGTCATGAAGACCCAGGCCTTTTCCGATGTGATCAATGGCACGGCTGATTTTCCCGAAATGCTGGAGGAAGTTGCACGCGCCCGTGAGCTGGATCAGTTTGCCAGCGAACACGACGCCCAGCTTGGCTTTGTGCTGCGGGCCAGCAACGCGGCGTGGAGTCCCGGCTATGTGCAGCAGAATGCCTCGCGTCTCGGGTTTGTTGCAGGTTCGATACCCGGGCGCATGGTGGTACCCGCCGGCATCGCCGGAATGCCACCGGTGCTGGGTTTGAACTTCGACACGCAGGCTGCCATGGCGGAGGATCCGGCCCAGTCGGCCATTCGGGAACTGGTGATCAGTCTGGACGTGCCTCAGGTCGATCGCAGTGAGCAAGCTTTTGTCCGTATGCGTGAGGCGGCACTCATGCTGGCAGTCAGCATGGATGGCCTGGTGACCGACGACAATGGTTTGCCGCTACCGCCAGAAGCGATGGATGTGATTGGTGCCGATCTCGAACGCCTTTACGACACTCTGGATCAACGTGATCTGTCGGCTGGTTCGGCGTTGGCACGAAGGCTGTTCAGTTAAGCCGCGGTACCCCTCGGTTCACGCCATGACAACCTTGAACCCGTTTGCAGCCAGCGCGCTACCTCCCGACCCGACGACTATCGAAAAGCTGCGGCGTGAACTCCACCATCATGCTCATCAATACTACGTTCTCGATGATCCCCAGATACCGGATGCCGAGTACGACCGACTGTTTCGCGAACTGCAGGCCATCGAAGCCGCGCACCCGGAACTGTGCACGCCCGATTCACCCACCCGGCGGGTAGGGGGGCGGGTACTTGACCAATTTGTCAGTGTGCCCCATGCAGTGCCGATGCTGAGCATTCGCACCGAAACAGATACTCAGGCCACCGGTGCCCTAAATTTCGACGTCCGCGTTAGGCGCGAACTTGGATTGGAAGATTCGGCACCGGCCATCGAATATGTGGCGGAGCCCAAGTTCGACGGCCTGGCGATGAACTTGCGGTATGAGCAGGGTGTGCTGATGCAGGCTGCCACCCGGGGTGATGGTGAAATGGGTGAAGACGTGACGCAAAATATTCGCACCATTGGTCAAATTCCACTGCGCTTGCCGGTAGCGGCACCGCCGGTACTGGAAGTGCGAGGTGAAGTCTATATGCGTCGTGATGACTTTGAGACTCTCAATGAGAAGCAGCGTGGGAAGGGTCAAAAAACCTTTGTCAATCCCCGCAATGCCGCTGCCGGTGCCGTGCGTCAACTTGACCCGACCATCGCTGCCCAGCGCCCGTTAAGCTTCTTTGCCTATGGTTTGGGTGAAGTCACGCCCGCAGCGTCAGGCAGTCCGGAATTTGTGACCCATTTTGAGATGCTGCAAACTTTAAGGAGTTGGGGTTTTCCGGTCTCATCCTTGGTCCGCACTGGGCAAGGCGCTGCTGAATTGATAGCCTATTACGAATCCATTGGCCAGCAGCGCGATGGCCTGGGTTTTGATATCGATGGCGTCGTCTACAAGGTCAACAACCTGGCACTGCAGCGCCGCCTGGGCTTTGTGACACGTGAACCACGCTGGGCCGTAGCGCACAAGTTCCCGGCGCAGGAGCAGTTGACCACCGTCCTGAATATTGATGTTCAGGTCGGTCGCACGGGCAAACTTACGCCGGTGGCGAAACTGGCTCCGGTGTTTGTTGGCGGCGTGACGGTGACCAACGCAACTCTGCACAACGAAGACGAGGCACGGCGCAAGGATGTGCGTGTCGGTGACACTGTGATCGTGCGCCGCGCTGGCGATGTGATTCCGGAAGTGGTGTTGGTACTGTTGGACAAGCGCCCGTCCGGCGCAACAGAGTTCACTATGCCGCAGCATTGTCCGGTGTGTGGCAGTGTGGCTGTCAAGGAGGAGGGTGAGGCAGACTATCGTTGCACCGGCGGGTTGTTCTGCAGTGCACAGCGCAAGCAGTCCATCCTGCATTTTGCCCAACGCCGGGCGGTTGAAGTGGAGGGGTTGGGCGACAAGCTGGTTGATCAGTTGGTCGATAGCAAGATCGTCGCCACGCTGCCTGATTTGTACCGTTTGGGTTTGACCGCATTGGCCAGTCTGGACCGCATGGCCGACAAGTCGGCACAGAATATTGTCGAAGCCATTGAAAAATCAAAGCAGACCACGCTCCCGCGTTTTCTGTTCGGGCTGGGCATCCGTCATGTGGGTGAGGCCACGGCCAAAGAACTGGCGCGTCATTTCGGAACACTGGACGCCGTCATGGATGCCAGTCTGGAACAACTCTTGCAGGTCAATGACGTTGGTCCGGTCGTGGCACTTAGCGTGCACACGTTTTTTGAGCAGGCGCACAACCGCGAGGTGGTAGAGCAGTTGCGTGCCTGTGGCGTGATGTGGCTGGAGGGACCACCGGCACCAGTTACGCCCCAGCCCTTGAGTGGAAAAACTTTCGTTGTCACCGGAACTTTGCCCCATTTGAGCCGTGATGAAGCTAAAGATTTGATTGAGGCAGCCGGCGGCAAGGTGGCAGGCTCGGTCAGCAAGAAAACAACTTTTGTGGTGGCTGGTGCCGAGGCCGGCAGCAAGCTCGAAAAAGCACTTGAGTTGGGTGTTGAAGTACTGGATGAAGCAGGTTTAAAGGAGTTGCTTGATGGCGGTTCGTGAAATCCTGAGAATGGGTGATCCGCGTTTGCTGCGTATTGCGCAGCCTGTGGTCCACTTCGACAGCGATGAGTTGCATCTGCTGATTTCGGACATGATCGACACCATGCAGGCGGCCGAGGGTGCCGGGCTGGCAGCACCTCAAATCGGGGTCGACCTGCAATTGGTGATTTTTGGCTCCAACACGCGCAATCGACGTTATCCCGACGCGCCTATCGTGCCCAAAACCGTGCTCATCAACCCTTTAATCACAGCCCTGGGTGAAACCGATGATGGCGCCTCTGTGCTGGAAGTTGAAGACTGGGAAGGTTGCCTGTCGGTGCCAGGCCTGCGCGCCATGGTGCCGCGTGTCACGCGTATTCGCTATGTGGGTTTTGACCAGTATGGTGACCCAATTGACCGGACGGTTGAAGGCTTTCATGCCCGTGTAGTGCAGCATGAATGCGACCACCTGATTGGTAAGCTGTTCCCGATGCGGGTGCGAGATTTCACTCGCTTTGGCTTTACCGATGTGCTCTTTCCGGGGTCAATCGAATTACCGGACGATTGAGCGCAAGGCGGCGGGTCGTGGCTATACCTGTCGCTGGAAGGACCATACGGCGGTTCTGGCGGCCGCCAGGTACCAGTCCGGCCCCACCACAGCTTTTGAGGAGTAGCGGACGCTTGCAGCGTGCCATAGAACTGCACACCACATCTCGCAGCGCAGCACACTTTTAGTTTCCTTGGCCAGTGCGACGCAAGTCGTCCGGCGGTGTCGCTGGCGTTCAGCAAGTTGTGCTTGGCAAATCTGGGCCCCAGGAACTCACAATAACCAGGGCAGGAAACGTTTACTCTGGCGTCTATAAGCGGTGTATCCGGTATGCTTTTCCTGCATCCAGCGTTCCTCGATGTTGGCTTTCAGCAGCAGGACAATTGCCAGGGCCAACCAAGTAAGCCCCCCGGTCAAGAGGTCCGACACGCCAACCAGCGCGCCCGCGCCCAACAGCAGCGCTGTGTACATGGGATGGCGAATCCATCGGTAGGGTCCGGTCGTCACCATAGTGCCGCTTGCCTTTGGAATGGGGCGAATGTTGAAGTTTCCCGGCCGGTTGTGCCAAAGGGTCCACACCGCAAGCGCGAAAGACGCCACTGCAAGCACCCAGGCCACGGCTGGAAAAGTGCCCCGCAAAACACCGGGTGCTGCCAATGCTGTCTGAAAAATCAAGAGGCCGAACTGCATGGTCACCAGGAAAGTACTCATTCTGTTGCAATTTAAATGAAAGCTGCGTGCATGCTTGGTAATTCCAGGTCGGCTCTCGTTGAGTCGAGCCAGTGCAACCATTGACAATGGCCGGCGCAATTGATCCGATCGCCTGATTTCGGCCCCCCCGCGTTGGCACGATAGAGTGTTTTGTCGGCCCTTTCGATCACAGCCTCTAGGGTCTCTGGAAGCGGTTTCACTGAAGAACTCGCTGGCGTGTAAGCATAGCCGCTTACTTTGATGTGAACAACTGGAACCCCACTGCCTACCAGGACAAGGGATACTTCTCCGTGGGCGCGCGTTTGCGCGATGTTGCATGCCATCAACCGGATCAACTACACATTGGCTTTTGGAAGTCTTGAAATTGATTTGAAGGACGGGGAAGTCAGGGTTAGAACCGTGGTGGAAGGCATTGGCAATCTGGGCGACGCCATGATCGAGCGTGTCCTGTATCCAACCTGGGGACCACGAATCGTTTTCAGGCTGCCCTGCTGAGCAATCGCCTTCGGCAACGCCTCGCCGGATACTGTGATTGAGTTGGCGGAGCGTGGTGAAGAAGTGTCTAAACGCTTGGAAAGAGCTTTCGAGCTTGTAGTTCATCGCCCGGAAAAGTTCACATCAGCGCAATTCATGGAGCCGCCAGTGACTCAGAACGACGAGCCGGGCTGGTCCAGAAACGCTTGCTCCTCAGGCGTGGAAAGCCGCCCCAGAATCGCATTGCGGTGCGGGTAACGAGCGAAGCGCTCAATGATTGCTTTGTGACGCATCTCGTAAGCCAACGTGCCCTCCATTCCAGGGTGCGCAAAGAGCCGCACCGCTTGCCCGTGAATCAGGGGCGACTCGCTGTGCATATAGGGCATATAGGCAAAGCCTCTTTGCTCCACCAACAGGCTCTGGTCTTGACCACTGGCAACCAGTTCTTGGGCAAGGGTGAGGGCTTGCGCGTCTTGTGCAAACGCGCACGGCTTGTCCCGGTAGATATTGCGTGAGAACTGGTCCAGGACAACAATTTCCGCCAGTCTACCCAATGGCGTAACTCGCCAGTCAAACAATTCACCAAGCGCCGCCGCCCGCAATGTTGGACCAAAGCGTTCGCGGATGTTCGCATCAAGTGCCAGGTCTTTGGCAAAGCGCTGCTTTTCACTCAGTTCGCAAAACCAGAAGTTGATGATGTCTTGTGCGTGCATGACGTACCTTGCATTGACTAGCAAGCCGCGAGGGTAATCTGGTTTTCGCGGCTCCATTCACGCAGCGCCTGTTCGATTGCCTTCGCCTCGTACCCATACCAGGCATCAAGACTGTCACGGCGCTCAAGCAGCTCCTTGAAGCGCCCGTAGGCACCGCGCTGGCGAAAGAATCCGCACACATGGTTGTAATCATCGGGAAGATGTTCGGCGGTGAATTTGATTGCGATACTCTTTCCGAGATCGAGGTCAACTTTGTGCGGGACTGCGATATAAAGGCTGCCGTCATCGATGTCGTCAGGCAGTTCATCGTCGAGTTCCATTGCGCTTGAAGCGAAGTACATCACTCCGGTCGCACGGCAAAGATAGGCAGAGTTCTCTGCGTCGGCCGTGGCACTCACCCACTCGAAGGCATCAAGAAGGTCGGCGTAGCTCAATGGTGCGCTTGGTTCCATGGAAATGCTCTGGTTGGAATTCAAAAGAGCCGCTTCGTCGTGCGAATTTGACCAGTAAATTCTATTCAGAATTTGTCAAACGTACACTGTAGCAACAAGCGCCAAACAACCTCCAGAGGAAATTTCATATGGGACGCCGCGACCATTACAGCGTTTATGTCATTGAGCTCTCAAAAGACGTTCTGTATGAAGGTCGTTTTCTGAAAGGTAACCCCGACTACATAGCTGGCAAACCTTGTGTCTATGTCGGGATGACAGGTCTGGACCCCGACGTTCGGTTTGACAAACACAAGGCAGGCATTCAGTCGAATCAGTACGCTCGGCAATTTGGTCTGCGCCTGTTGCCAGACCTTTACGAGGACTACAACCCGATGAGCTATGACGCTGCCCGTGACATGGAAGTCGAACTGGGGATTCTTCTTCGCGAAGCAGGGTTTGGTGTTTGGCAGGCCTGAACTAACGTCGTGCGCAATTGATGCTGCATTCGATGCGCATTAGTTAACATGCTGGTGTCGAAGCCGCGCAAGTTCAGTTTCAAGTTCCCGAATCCGTTGATCCCTTGCGTCCAGTGCTTCTTTTACCTTGGCGGCATCGAATCGCACCGGAATATGCTGTGGGCAATTGGCGTCCCAGGCAGTCACGGTAATGACAATCACCTGTTCAGGCTTGGCTAGGTAATCCGCTGGCATCAACTTCGCCAACAGATCCGCATCGCCCTCAATCACTCTAGCCTCGCCCCATATCTTGATGCGCTGGCGGTGCTCGTAGTCCATCAAGAACAGATGTGTTTTGGGACTCTCGGACAGGTTCCCCTGCGAAATGAACTGCTTGTTGCCCGAGAAATCAACGAACGCAAGAGTGTGTTCGTCGAGCACTTGCAAGAAGCCCGCCGGCCCGCCCCGGTGTTGAATATAAGGTTGCCCATCTGTATTGACAGTCGCCATGTAAATGCTGGTCTGCCGGGCAA
>JBAXBQ010000080.1:0-14278 GCA_037141865.1 Comamonadaceae bacterium
AGCGCGGAAAGCGCCGGGGGCACGCCCGGTAATGCGAGACCGGCAAGGTCACTGGGTGCGTGCGCGTCAGGAAGGGTGTCTTCCTCCACCTTGCCACTGTTGCCGGCCTTCAAGATCGTAGCCGCAACCCCCTGGACCGCGCCGAATGTATTGTCGAGCCCGACCCCCATGACCAGTGCCAATGCGTCTTGAAAGACGTTGGCATCCGCTTGTGTCGCGCCCCGGCGCTCGGGCTGAGCCGACGCCAACGTGTGTGCAGCTAATCGCCGGGCCGGAGCCAATACCTTGGACAGCAATGCATTCGCTAGCTCGGTCAAGATCTTTCCTTAGCGTAAAGTTTCAGACAATTTGCCAGCGAGTTCATTGTTACCCCATCGTCGCGCGCAAGCCGAGATACTTGTTGAGTGCGAAGTTGTCATGCTCTTTCTGCTCCAGTCGCGCCTCGTCTGCTCGCTGCGCGCTGCGATGGCGCTGCGACAAGGTATCGAAAGACCCTAGTCGGCGTTGTTGTGCTTGCCAATGCTGACGACCCGTTTCGACCTGGCGCCGCGCCGTCGCCGCGATCTCACGCTGCTGATCGATGGCGTTGTCAATCGTGTCGATGAACTGGCGCAAATTGCGCCAACCAGCACTGTCCATACCGGTCTGCGCAGCGCCGGCAAGCCTGGCGCTGTATTCGCAACGGTAGTCGAGCAGCAGTTGCAGGCGCGTCTGCATGTCACGCTCATGGCCGTTCACCACACCCAACTGCGCCGCAGCTGCGTCGTTGCGTTGTTGTGCCAGATCAAGCAGCGTTTGTAGAGGAAATGGTTTTGGCATGCACTCGGTCCTTTTATGTAACTAGTTCATTAATTGTTTAACGGCAATATTTCCGCAGGGAACAGGGCAGCGAGCTGGCTGATGCTCCCGGCATAGGGTTGGCTCTCGCGCATGCCCTGCTGCAAAAAACTCTCCAGTCGCGGTTGCATCTGGATCGCCAGGTCGAGCTGCGGGTCATGGCCGCTGCTGTAGGCGCCAACACTGATCAGATCGCGACTGCGCTGGTAGCGGGCATACAGCGACTTGAAGCGGCGCACGAGTTCCAACTGTTGAGGACTGATCAGGTTGGGAAGGACGCGACTGACCGAAGCTTCAATGTCGATGGCGGGGTAGTGCCCCTGATCGGCCAACATGCGAGCCAGCACGATATGGCCATCGAGAATCGCGCGCGCGCTGTCCGCGACTGGGTCCTGCAGATCGTCGCCTTCGACCAACACGGTATAGAACGCCGTGATAGAGCCACCGCCGTCGGCGCCGTTACCGGCCCGTTCGACCAGTTGTGATAGCTTTGCGAATACCGAAGGCGGATAGCCCTTGCTGACCGGCGGCTCGCCGATAGCCAGCGCAATCTCGCGCTGCGCCATCGCGTAGCGTGTCAGCGAGTCCATGATCAACAGCACGTGTTTGCCCTGGTCGCGGAAATATTCGGCAATCGCGGTGGCATAGGCGGCACCCTGCAAGCGCATCAGCGGATTGGTGTCCGCTGGCGCCGCGATCACCACCGATCGCGCCAAGCCCTCGGTGCCGAGGATGTCCTCAATGAACTCCTTCACTTCGCGTCCCCGTTCGCCGATCAACCCCACGACGATCACGTCGGCGCTGGTATAACGCGCCATCATCCCCAGCAGCACACTCTTGCCAACACCGCTGCCAGCAAACAGGCCCATGCGTTGGCCGCGACCTACCGTCAGCAGTGCGTTGATGGCGCGCACGCCGACATCCAGCGCATCGGTGATGGGCTTGCGCTCCAGCGGATTGAACGGGCGGCTCTGCAGCGGCGTGCTGTGCGTGGCGAACAAAGGCCCCAGCCGGTCCAGCGGGCGCCCCGCGCCGTCGAGTACCCGCCCCAGCAGGGCGTCGCCAACGGGAATTTGCTTGGTGCGATCCTGTCCGCGGCGCGCCAGTCGAATCGCGCTGCCGTTGCGCGGCAAAGATTGCACCGTCTGAATCGGAAAGACCCGCGCGCCCGGAATCAGGCCATAAACGTCGTTGGCGGGCATCAGGAACAGCTTGTCGCCAGAGAAGCCGACCACTTCGGCGTCGACGGCGCCGTTGTTGGGCAGTTCTACCGAGCAGCCGCTGCCGACGGCAAGCTTTAGTCCGGTCGCCTCCATCACCAGGCCGGCGACGCGGGTGAGACGACCACTCACGAGTACCGGGCTGGTTTGCACCGCCAGCTCGTTGCAGTCACGCAGAAAACTGCGCCAGCGACCACAGCGCAAGGCGAAATCAGTCGATCCAGGCATCGTCGCTCCCGATCGCTTCGACCACGCGCTGCCAGCGGCGCTCGATGGTTGCGTTGATTTCGCATTCGGGCGCTTCCACGCGACAGCCGCCGCGCGCCATCTCGGCGCTTTCGATGATCTCCCAGTTCGATTGCGCCAGTCGCTCGCCCAGGCTGTTGCGTACCAGCGCGGCATCTTGCGGATGCAGGATCAGGCGTGCACGCTGATGTGACAACGGCAGCTTGCCGAGCACCTCATTGACCACTGCCAGTACCATGTCGGGCTTGAACTTCACAACCTGACGCACTACCTGTTTGCTGATCGCCAGTGCCAGTGCGAGCAACTCGTCGGCCACACCCTGGTCAAATCGCTGCAGGTCCTGCGCTAGCGCCTCCATGATCTCTTGCAGCCGCATGGCCTCGGCTGCCGCCCGGTCGCTACCTTCCCGATAGCCTGCCGCGTAGCCCTGCTGATGCGCCTGCTGACGCAGGCGTTCCAGTTGCGAGGCGTTCGCCAGGGCGACCGTCGCGTCGATTTTTTGCGGCGCATCGAATGAGTCGAGTTCCCAACGCTGATACGCGCTGCGCTGTTCCTTTGGCGTCGCGACGCTAGACATAGCTGTCTTCGCCCACGCCACCCAGCACAATCTGGCCCTCGTCCGCCAGGCGACGTGCAACCTTCAAGATCTCCTTTTGCTCGGCCTCGACTTCGGACAGGCGCACCGGACCCTTTGCTTCGAGGTCGTCGCGCAACATCTCGGCGGCGCGTTGCGACATGTTTTTGAAGATCTTCTCGCGCAAGTTCTCTGCAGAACCCTTGAGGGCAACGATCAGGGACTCGGACTGAATCTCGCGCAGCAACAGTTGGATGCCACGATCATCAATGTCAATGATGTTCTCGAACACGAACATCTCGTCCAGAATCTTCTGCGCCAGCTCGGCGTCGTACTCCCTGACGCTTTCAATCACCGTGGCCTCGATGTTGCCCGTCATATAGTTCAGCATTTCTGCCGCCGCACGCACGCCACCCATCGGGGTTTTTTTGATATTGGCGCTCCCCGAGAGTAGCTTGGTCAGCACGTCGTTGAGCTCACGTAGCGCCGACGGCTGGATGCCGTCCAGCGTGGCGATACGCAGCACGACGTCATTGCGCACGCGCTCAGGTAGTTGACTCAGCACTTCACTCGACTGGTCGCGGTCCAGATGAACCAGGATGGTGGCGATGATCTGCGGATGCTCATTTGCAATCAGTTCCGCCACCGCCGCCGAGTCCATCCACTTCAGGCCTTCGATGCCACTGGTGTCACCGCCCACCATGATGCGGTCGATCAGGCTACCAGCCTTGTCATCGCCCAACGCATTCGTCAGCACGGTACGCAGGTACTCGCGCGAGTTCAGACCGAGGGATGATTTTTCTTCCGCCCTGAGACGAAAGGCGCTCAGCACCTGCGCGACCCTTTCTCGTGTGACATTTTTCAAATTGGACATGGCGGCGCCGAGCTTCTGAACTTCACGCGGGCCCAGATGCTTGAACACTTCGGTCGCACCCTCCTCTCCCAGTGACAGAAGCAAGATGGCACCGCGCTCCAGGCCGTCGTCATTCATCCTTGTTCACCCATTCCTTGACGACGCTGGCGACCAGTTGCGGCTCGCTGCGCGCCAACTGTTTCGCAGCGCCGAGGTTGTCAGCATGGCTCTCCAGGCTCGGCGACCGGTTGGAATCGTCGTTGCCCAGAGCGGCGCTCGGCTCCGTCTGCTGCGCTGTGCTCAACGTCGCCAGCACCGGGCGCAACACCCCCAGCACCAGAAACATCAGCAGGCCCGCGATCAACACATAGCGGCCAACGTCCTTTGCCAGGGCGATGTTGTCGGGCTGCTTCCACAGAGGCAGCTCCGCGAGGGGCTCGACTTCGGCCACCGTGAAGGCGCTGTTGGTCACGTTGAGCGAATCACCGCGCTCCTTGCTGTAACCCATGACTTCCTTGACCAGCGCGTTAATCTGTTCCATCTCCTCGGTCGTCAGCGCCTTGTTGCTCGCCTTGCCTTGCGCGTCGACCAGCTTGCGGTGGTTGACCACCACGGCGACCGACATACGCTTGATGGCGCCGACCTGCTGGCGGGTATGTCTAATGGTCTTGTCGACCTCATAGTTGACCGTGGAGTCGCGTCGTGTCGTGGTCGGGTTGGCACCGGTCAGCAAGGTCGTCGGCGCCGAAGCAGCAGTGATGGGTGCACTGGCGCTTGCCGCCGGTTGGTTGCTGAGTGCCCCTGGCACCCCGGCAGCAACGCCACTGTTGCTGCCGCTCGATTCGCTGCTCTGCTGGCTGCGCACGGCGGCCGAGGCGGACGGGTTTGGACTGAAGATTTCGGCGACGTTCTCAATCTGCGTGAAATCGATGTCCGCCGTCACTTGGGCCAGGACGTTGTTGTTGCCGGTAATCGGCGTCAGAATCGCCTCGATGCGCTTGACGAAGCTTCGCTCTACTTCATGCAGGTACTTCAGTTGCCCCGGGTCCAACCCAACATTGTTGACTTCTGAACCGGTGAGCAGACTGCCGCTCTGGTCGATCACGGTTACATTCTTTACCGGCAGATCCGCAATACTGCTCGACACCAGGTGCACGATGGCGCTGACCTGCCCGGGGTCGATGCTGCGCCCGGGGTGTAGGCTTAGCATGACCGAAGCGCTCGGTTTTTGCTGCTCGCGCACGAATACCGACGGCTTGGAAAATGCCAGATGCACGCGCGCGGCGCTTACCGCCGAAAGCGACTGAATCGAGCGTGCCAACTCACCTTCTAGTGCGCGCTGGTAGTTGACCTGTTCCTGAAACTGTGACGTGCCCAGCTTCTGTGACTCCATCAGTTCGAATCCAACCAGTCCGCCCTTGGGCAGTCCCTGGCCCGCCAGACGAAGACGCACCTCATGGACCTGATTGGCCGGCACCAGCAGCGCGCCGCCACCTTCGGTAAATTTGAACGGCACGTTCATCTGCTGCAGTGAGCTGATGATGGCGCCGCCGTCGCGGTCAGACAGATTGGCGTAGAGCACCCGGTAGTCGGGGCTCTGACCCCAAAGCCAGCCGGCCACCAGCAACGCCACGATGGCTGCCAGCACCACCATCACCCCGATTTTCTGCCTGGGAAAATTCAAGCCGAGCGTCGGAACGCGCGATAAATTCAGCTGTGCGGCGTCGATTGCCATGATTTTTCTTCGGTTGACCTGTTGCAGTGATTGTGGACAATGCGCGGCCCGGCAAAACGGCAAGAAGAGGGTATTAACGGGTCGTAATCTCGCGCCGTCGCCACGGCGCTGGTGTTAACCTTTGATCCCAACCCAACGGCATCGGTGGCCGCATCTGCTGCAGTATTGCCAACCGGGGTAACTGAATTGTTGCGAGGAAGAAATAATGGATACCAGCGCCATTGACAATCTGCTTGGGCAACTTCGCGCGGCAGCGGCGACCGCGGCCAAACCAGCGCGCGCAGCCGCCACGCCAGTCGCCGGGAATGACTTTGCCAGGCTGCTGAAGAATTCTCTCGAGGGTGTCAATGCCAGCCAGGTTCAAGCCGCCAGCATGGCGCGTGAATTCGAACTCGGCTCGCCCAATGTCAGTCTCAACGATGCCATGATATCGATGCAGAAGGCCAACCTGTCGTTTCAGCAAATGGTGCAGGTTCGCAACCGGCTGGTGACGGCCTATCACGACATCATGAACATGCAGGTCTGATTCGCAGCCGACTCAGCTCGTATCGGATTTGCAAGAAGCCGGTCATTTTTTTTCGGGCACCAAGGTTGCCCGGCTGCCAGTGGCCCATAGTTGCTTGACTGTCATCACCACCAGGAAACAATCCTGCGCACTGATCTGCGGAAACTGCTCTTTCAGGGTCCGAAGTGCCAAGTGCTCATGCGGTAGTCCGGCCCAGTGGTTCGCCGGGTCAAAGAAGGGTCGCAAGGCGTCGCAGGCGGCCGGGAAGATGGCCCGCAGTTCATGTCGCGTGCGCCGCTCGGTCAAGAAACCGGGCTCAGGCATCAAGTCGCTCGATGCACTGTCAAACGTCAAGTGTGGCATGGTTAGCTTGCTGCACGCCGGGCGCGGCCTTTGCGTTGGAGGGGTGCAGCCCTTGGTGTCTTCAAGGCCAGCGAGGGTGTTTCCAGTGATTGCGTCAATTTGAGGGCCAGAGCAATGACGTGTTGCGGATCCACGCCCAGCGAGTCGATCAGGAACTCGATGATTTCTGAGCGAGGATGAGCCAGGGTCGGTTCAATCATCATGACGGCCGCCGCCACGGCGAGTGCACTTTCACGGTGGGCGGTGTCGGGCAACATATGCTGCAAGGCGTTCAGCGCTTCCACTGGCGCTACCGCCGTGATGCGCGCTTGTTCCTTTAGCAGTGCGATCCAGTCGGTTTGTGGCGAGGCGCTGCCACGCGCATGCGCCGGCAGTTGCGCCAACAGGCGCGCCAGACGAAAGCTGCGCCGCTCGAAAGCGCCGATCGAAACCATGCCGGCCAGAACGATGCGGCACACGGCCGGCGCAAAGCCGCCTTCGGTAATATGTTCCAGTACCGACTCGCGAATGGCTTGCAACTCCAGTTGGGCCCGTGCGTGGGCCACATCGCCATCCGCTGCATCGGGCTTGAACCAGGCGCCCAGGCCGTTGGCACCAAACATCTGACGCGTCGATGCTACCGTCCAGTCGTTTTTCAGGTCACGGTACTGATTCAGGCTATCGGTGATTTTGAGCGCCAGTTTCTTTTCCACCAGCTTCAAGGGGTGGTCATCGGCAATGGTGACGCGATTGGCGCGGGCTTTGTCTGCCTGCTCGCGTATCAGCGGCGCCAGCGCAAAATCGTCTGACAGCAGTTCGCGTTGCATGCGCATCGAGTTTTGCTTGCCCAGGGCGTCCGCCACCGAGCGCGTGGCAAACATCTTTACCCAAGGTCGAACCCAAGTTTTGTACAGGTTGGCATTGAGTTCAGAGACTTTGGCGATGGTTGAAAACATGGCCTCTTCCTCGCGACCTTCCGGGTTAAGCGCCTCTATGTCGCCCATGGTACGGTGCTCATAGTGCACGGTGTAGTCGCCCGGCTCCAATTGCTCCCAGCGCTGATGCTCTTTACCGGCCTTTGCTTCGAGCTTCATTTCATACAGACCCGGTGGCAGACTTTCAATCATGTCCAGCGAATTCACCAGTTGGTCGTGCTCCTTGCGTGCCACCTCGCCGCCTACAAAGATGCCCAAATGGCCAACGCTTTCATGCAGCACGTAAATGATGGTGCGTCCAGCCGCCGCAATAGCGCGCTCGTCGCCCCAGGTATCGATAATCCAGTTCAGCGCCTGTGGCGGCGGCGTGATGTTGTCGCCCCAGGACGCAAAGACGACGACCGGCGCCGTGATGTTGCGCAGATCAATGGCGCGATCCCCTGCCATCACTGTGCCGCGCGCCAGCCGATTGCCAACAAACAGGTTTTCCACGATGGCTTCAATCTCGCTGCCGGTCATGCGAAAGTAGCCACCCCACCAGCGCTCGAATTCCAGAAAACGCTCGGCTTCAGTGTCCACACTGGACCACAGGTTGTAGTGCTTGTTCCACAAAGTATTGGCGGGGTTGAGCTTTTCGAAGTTCTCCACCAGGTGCACACCGTCAAAGCGGTCCACCCCCAGATCTCCCGTCAGCGACGCCAGCCAGGAGCCGCCCAGCAAAGCACCGGCGTAACGCATGGGATTGAGTTTGGAGCTACCAGCCCAGTACGAAAGCGGTGCGCCCATGATCATCATTGGGCCGAACAACTCGGGGCGCATGGCGTTGAGCGCCATCATGGCCCAGCCGGCCTGGCAGTTGCCGATGACCACCGGTTTGGCCTGGCATTGCGGGTGCCGGGCAATCACCTCTTGCAGAAAATGCGCTTCGGCCTGTGCCACGGTGAACAGCGTTTGGCCTTCCTCGGGTTCCGGACGGAACGTCACAAAGTAAACGGGGTGACCCGCATGCATGGCCATTCCGACCTCAGAATCAAACTTGAAACCCCCTATGCCCGGCCCATGTCCAGCTCGGGGATCAACCACCACCACCGGGCGCGCCTGCAGATTGACCGGCATGCTGGCTGGCGGCACTAGTCTCAGCAAGGCATAGTTGCAGGGATGTGCCATATCGTGGCCGTCCAGCACTACCTCATGTTCAAACTTAAGCAGTGGCGGTGTACCCTGATCCAGATGCTTCTTGTAGTTGTTGCCACGATCGAGCATCGTCTCCAGGAACAAGGCGGTGCGCTGCGCCGCATCTACAAAATAGCTGTTGGCGTCTTCCTTCCCGAAATTTGCGGCCTTGCCAACAGTTTGCTTTTTTTTGGTCTGATTCGCTTTGCCGACGGTATTCATGATTTCAATCCTTGCAGAGAAATTTAGCTTCCTACTTATAGCAGGCACCCGAGCGCCGCAACGCTGGAATACAGCAAGAAAAAGGGCTCTTTCATGCCGGCTAATTCCTCGTCGGCAATCTGGCGACAGCGATAATGAAAGGCGACTACAGTGGCTATCGACAGAAAGAAACGGAACCAAATAGTGGAACTTAAAAGTCTGCTGGATCAGCCCCATAAACTGCCTACCATCCCGAAGGTCGCGCAGCAGTTGATTCAGAGCCTGGGCTCCGACGACGTGACGATCGGCGAGATTGCACACCAGTTGGTGGCCGATCCAGTCTTGAGCGCCAAATTACTGCGGCTGGCCAACTCCGCCTACTTCAATTTGTCGCGCTCCATCGGCAGCGTCGACGATGCCCTGCGCGTGCTCGGCTTTGTCATGGTGCACAACCTGGTGATGGGCAACAGCATGGCGGCGGCATTTCGAAATACGCCGGGCATGAACCTGAAACAGTTCTGGCGCTACAACCTGTACACCGCCAGCGCGTCGCGCTGGCTCGCGACCGCGGCCGGTGCGAATGGCGATTTGGTCTTCACGGTCGGTCTGATGCACGGTATTGGCCAATTGCAGATGCATGCCGGGATGCCCGCCGTCATGGCGCCGCTGGACCTGCAGATCAATGTGATCGAGGCGGGGCGTGCCGAGTTGGAACAACAGGCACTCGGCTTTCACTATGGCGACGTGTCCGCTGAAATGGCGGCTATCTGGAAGTTTCCGCCACTCATTATTTCCCCGTTGCGCAACATACCTCAGCCGCTGACCGCGCCAGCGTTTTCCGAAGTCGCCGCCTGGGTGCATATGGGCACATGGCACGCGCGCACCCAGTTACTGAAAAAGACCGACGAGGAATTGCAGGCCAGCTACCCGGTCGAGGTTGCCAAGCGCCTGGGCATCGCCACATCTTGGGCAAGCACCGGTATGCCACAGCTAACTGAATTGTCCGAAGGCCTGGAGGACATGCTCGGCTGAGTCGGTCATCCATCTGTTGCGAGGAATTCATGAGAAAAAAAGTTGTATCGGCAGCCGAAGCGATCGCCATTTTGCGCGACGGTGACACCCTTTGTTGCTCGGGTTTCGGCAGCAATGGCGTGCCTGTCGAACTGATCCTGGCGCTGGAAAAGCGGTTTCTTGAAACCGGTTCGCCGCAAAACCTTACGCTGCTGTTCGGTGGCGGCCCGGGTGACGGCGCGAGCGGAGGTGCCAACCATCTGGCGCACGAGGGTATGCTCAAGCGCGTGATTGGTGGCCATTTTGGGATGGTGCCGCAGATCGGACAACTCGCCCTGCAAAGCAAGGTCGAGGCCTACAACCTGCCGTTGGGCGTCATATCGCATCTTTACCGCGACATCGCCTGCGGGCTGCCCGGCACTGCATCCAAGGTCGGTCTGGGCACCTTCGTTGACCCACGCCACGAAGGCGGAAAAATAGGCAGCAAGCAAGGTGAAGATCTGGTTGAAGTGATCACGCTAGGCGGCACAGAACTTCTGTATTTCAAGGCGTTCCCGATATCGGTTGCATTTATCCGCGGCACCAGTTCCGACCGCGAAGGCAACATCACGATGGAGCACGAAACTCTGACCCAGGATGTGCTGGCGATCGCAACTGCCACCAAGAACAGTGGTGGTTTCGTCATCGCCCAGGTTGAGCGCATCGTGGAGCGCAGTTCGCTAAATCCGCGCAAAGTCAAGGTACCTGGAATTCTGGTCGATTGCGTGGTGGTATCTCAGACCGAAAATCATCCGCAAAACCTGAGCGGCAGCTACAACGCTGCGTTTTCTGGCGAAGTGCGGGTTCCACTGGATGCCATTGAACCGATGGCACTCGATGAGCGCAAGGTGATCGCGCGCCGCGCCGCCTTCGAATTGCGGCCCAATGCAGTGGTCAATCTGGGCGTTGGCATGCCCGAAGGAGTGGCTGCCGTTGCCAACGAAGAAAAAATCCTGAAATACTTGACTCTGACCGCCGAGCCAGGCGTCATCGGCGGCATGCCGGCCTCCGGAATAAACTTTGGCGCGGCCACCAACCCGGACGCAGTGATCGATATGAATCAGCAGTTCGATTTCTACGATGGTGGCGGACTTGACCTCGCGTGTCTGGGCCTGGCGCAGTGTGACGCAGGTGGCAGCATCAACGTCAGCCGCTTCGGCCCGAAATTGGCCGGCGCCGGAGGCTTCATCAATATCACCCAGAACACCCGGTCCGTGGTATTCGTCGGCACCTTCACTGCAGGGGGTCTGAAGATCGCCATCGAGCACGGCCGACTCAATATTTTGACGGAAGGGCGTTCCCGAAAGTTCGTTAACCAGATCGAGCAGGTTACCTTTAGCGGGCCTTACGCGGCCAATAGCGCCCAGCAAGTGTTGTATGTGACCGAACGCTGCGTGTTCCGCCTGACACCGAAGGGGTTGGAACTTATCGAGGTTGCGCCTGGCGTGGATATTGAAAGAGACATCCTGTCGCAGATGGATTTCAAACCCATCGTTAACAACCCGAAGCTGATGGATTCGCGAATTTTTCAACCCGAACCCATGCAACTCAAAGATGCGCTGCTGTCCATCAGCCTGGTGGACCGGATGCAATACGAGGCGGCAAAAGGGACTGCCTATTACAACTTCCAGGGCTTGCGTGTCAACAGCCTGAAAGATGTTGAGGACATTCGGCTTGCTACCGAGAACCTGTGCCGGTCCATTGGACGCAAGATCGCGGTGATCGTCAATTACGACGATTTTCAGATTGACGAGAATGTGTTCGATGACTACTCGGCAATGGTGAAACAGGTGAGCGATAGGTACTACACCTACGTTTCACGTTACACCACAAGCGCCTTCATGCGTCTGAAACTTGGTGCTGCGCTGGAAAGTCGGGGTTTGGCGGCCCACATCTACGAAACACCACAAGAGGCGATTGATTCAACGCGCCCCGCCAGCGCCCTCAATTCCTCCACCGTATTGAACTTGTAGACTGGTTGGCGCCCGCCTGCCAGAGGTGCGTTGGCGTGCACTTCACGCGGAAATTCCACGATGCCTGTGTTCGTGCTCCAGTTTGGTGATGTAACGCTGGATCAGCGAACGCTCGCGTTCCAGCATGCCAGTGAATTCCCAACCCGAGCGGCGGTCCCTGAGCCCGCTGCGAAACGTCACCTCGACCGATCCCCTGATCACGATATCGGCAGTTACTACACCGAATTCTGGCAAGACAATATGGCACATTCGCAAAACGGTGCCGGTCTCAAGCTTGGCCGTGGTCTGCGAATCAATCACCGAGATGCCGCCACAACTGATATTGACGATGACCACACCGTGCGCAACATCGATGACGCCAGCGGCCGGTGTCAAGTCGCAAACCAGCGGATGGGTGCGCGGCGTGCCGATGCGGTAATACTCGCGGCGTTGCAGACGCAGCAGCGACTCGGGCATCGCCATGCTGAAAACTTCCCGGCCTTCGAACTGGACGTTACCAAACGCCTGGCAAGTCATCTGGATCCGGATACCGTCAAGCACCGTGGTGCAAACAATCTTGCCGGCCGTCAGGGCTCGCCGATTGGCGTCAGCGTTGGCGCCGCAATCCAGCAACACGCAGTTCTGCTCTGGCCTGATGGCGATCATGGAGGTCAGGATGAAGTCATCGGCGACGCCGTCGAGTGTTGCCGTGACAACGCTGCCGGTCTTGCATATCGCGCTCAAAATGGCAGCGATCTCGATGCGCCCGTGGACCATGTACTTGTCAGGGTCTGCGCTGCTTTCTTGCGACTTGTCGATGTGATCGGTCATGGGTGCATTTCCGTGTCGAGCATTTTATATGCGTAGTATCTGCGATCAGCGCAGCGGGTCTGGCGGGCCTTGTTCCAGCCGGTAAACCCAGGCCAGAAGTTCTGCCACAACGCGGTAAAGCGCTGGCGGAATGCGTTGGTCCAGGTCAAGCTGCATCAGCAGCGCCACCAGCTCTTTTGATTCGTGCACGTACACGCCGTGTTGATGCGCGCGCTCAATGATGGCCTGCGCGATCAAGCCGCGGCCTTTGGCAACCACCCGGGGCGCGCTGTCTTCGCCACTGTAGGTCAGCGCAATGGCCGACTGCTGTGCTTCAGCTTTGCTCATGGTGTGTGACCGCAATGCTGGAAGACGGCAGGCCGGCCGCCACCAGCGCCTGCTGCAACGCTGCGCAGTGGTCCTGCAACAGCGCCGCGCTGGCGGCGCTGGCGGCCTCAAGCCGAATGCCGATACTACCGTCGGCCAGACTCAGCGTTGCGTTGAGTTCGCCAAGCCGCGGCAACTTGAGCCGGATTTGGGTGTTCCAGACCGGCTGCGGGTCGACTTGCCCCTGCCCCTGCCCTTCCCCTTGCGAGCCGGTGGATTGTTCATTCACCGCCCACTGCATCCATTGCCGCGGCCAGATTTCGACTTGCATCAAAACCGTCGAGGTGTCCAGTGCCGCCAATTGCTGTTGCACCAGCGGCAGTGTTTGCGGCGCAATGGTCTGCGCGTCACGTACTACGGAATGCGTCAGTCGGGCTTGCGGCTCTTGCATGATTTGCGTCAGGCTGCGCGTGCCGGCAACCCATTGCGCCTGGTGTGATTCATAGAACAGTCCGGTGTCGGCAAAAGTCCTGGCAAGCTCGCCTGACAGCTTTGCACCGTCGGTAGGCGCTGCTGCCAGCAGTGGGCCTGGTGCGGACGCGCCAATCGGCTTTGCCAACTCGCTGCTTGCGAGCATGGTCGCCGCCACCAGGCGCCCAGCAACCGACAAGCTTGGCGCCGCGCCGCTGGCCAGGGGCACGGCAGAACGGAGTTCAAACGTCAGTCGCGGCTGACGCGAGACAAAAGCCAGCTCCAGGTTGTCGCCGGGCGCAATGAATGAGGGCAAAGTCATACGCATCGGCTGACCGTCCAGCAAGACCTTATAGTCGCCGCCCGGCAGTTTGGCCTCGACCCGTGCCGTCAGGATGTCGCCCGGCTCGTAGGGCGGCAACAGGCGCTGCGCATCAGAGCGCGCGCTGGTGACAAAGCGAGCCGCTGTGACCGGCAGGACCGCAGCAACACCTCCTTTGGGCGAGATGTCTGCAATCATGGCCAGCCTTGCGACGTGCTCGCTAGGGGCTAAGCACCGTGTTCGGTTTCATAAGCCAGGTGCAAGCGGTGCTGCTGACGCGCGCTGCCCAGGTATTGCGCGAGTTGCTGCATCCATGGTTCGGTGCATTCCCGCACTTTGGCATCGTCGGCCAGCGCCTTGCGCAGCAGTTCAAACTTGCGCTTGGTGAAATGCGCGCCTTCCACCGGCCGCGTGTCAACCTGCCGCAGAGCATCGGTCAATGTGCGGCAGTCCTGCTCCAGCGCAACCAGCCGGTCCCAGTCGCTCGCTTTGGCCGCTTCGACCATCTCGCCGGTCTTGGCCGAGATCGAAATATAAAGTTCCAGAATGTGTTCGTGCGTATCCATGGCTCAGAAGGCTCCGTAAGCGCTCGCCAGGCGGCGCGATTGCGGGGACGCCAGCGCTGGTGTTTTTGCAATGTCAGGCGCTGCGCGCACCACCGGGGCCGGGGCCGACGCGGCTGGCGCCGACTTGGCGCCAATGCTCTCCCAGGCGCCGCCCAACTG
>JBAXBQ010000081.1:0-14216 GCA_037141865.1 Comamonadaceae bacterium
GAGAGGTCGGTGTTGCCGGTGGCAATCTCCTTGGTGCCGCTGCTAATCGCCTCGGTGCCGCTGCGCACCTCGCCCACAATCTTCTTCAGGTTCTCGTTCATGTCCTTCAAGGCCTGCAGCAGCATGCCGGTCTCGTCTTTGGTCTTGACTTCAATCGTGCTGGTCAGGTCTCCGGCCGCGACTTTCTCGGCTATGGCGACTGCCTCGTTCATCGGCGCCGTGATGCTGCGGGTAATGAACCAGGCAAAGAAAATGGTCAACACCGATGAGAGCAGGCTGAGTATGAGCATCAGGCGCTGCGCCGCCTCCGCAACGAGACCGGCGGCCTTGCCGTCTTCCATCATCAAATCAGTCTGAAAGTCGACCAGTTCGTTGACCGCCTTGATGTACTCGGTCTGGCTTTTTCTCAGCGAACCTTGCATCAGCGCGATGATGTCGGCTTTCTTGTCGGCCTTGAGCAGTTCAAGGAACTTGTCCTGGTCCACCACATAACTGGCCCGCCAATCGGTCACCGCTTTCAACTTTTCCCGGCCCTTGACGGAGGTAATGCTTTTATCGAGTTTTTCGATGTTTTCAGAGATGATCTTGCGTTCGCCAGCTATGCTGTCGAGCGACTTCTGCTGCTCGGCGCCGCTGTAAATGAAACCATTGCGCAGATGGCGTGCGATGTTGTTGACGGCATCGATCACGTTGTTGGCCTGAACGGTCTTGGGGAACTGGACGTCGGTCGATTCCTTAATTTCCGCATGCAGCTCGCCCAGGCGCTGATAGCTGATCACCCCCAGCACCAGCATCAGGGTCAGGGTGATGGCAAAGCCCAGCCCCAAGCGAAGACCGATCTTCATGTTATTGATGAAATTCATGACATTACTCCTTTAACAATAATTTAAAAATATGCTGCTGTGTGTGCGACTGAGTGCGGGTTCAGTGCAAGGCATCCATCAGTGCCATGTCGCTGCCGGTCATCAGTTTCTCTATATCCACCAGAATCAGCATGCGGGCGTCGATGGTGCCCAAGCCGGTGATGTACTTGATGTCAAACGACGAGGAAAAATCCGGCGCCGGGCGGATCTGTTCGGCACCCAGCGAGATCACGTCAGAGACGCTGTCGACCACCATGCCGACCACACGCCCTGCCACATTCAAAATGATCACCACCGTGAACTCGGTGTAGTCGGGCTGACCCAGGTTGAATTTGATGCGCATGTCCACGATCGGCACGATGGTGCCGCGCAGGTTGACCACACCCTTGATGAACTCGGGCGCGTTGGCGATCGTGGTGACCACTTCGTAGCTGCGGATCTCCTGCACCTTCAGGATTTCAATGCCGTATTCTTCCTTGCCCAGCGTGAAGGTCAGAAACTCCTGGCGAGCACTGCTCGCACCGGGCACCGGCTTGGCTGAACTGGCAGTTAATTGCGTTGCTTCGTCCATGTTTTCTCACTCCTTAAAAAGATAATTCACCGTATTGCCTTCAAGCCGCCAGCCTGCGCTCCTGATCCGGCGTGGTGCGCACCAGCGCATCGACATCGAGAATCAGCGCTACTTTGCCGTCACCCATGATGGTTGCGCCCGATACGCCCGGCACCTTGCGGTAATTTGACTCCAGGCTCTTGATCACCACCTGATGCTGGCCCAGCAGGTCGTCGACGAACATCGCGGTCTTGCTACCTTCGGATTCGACAATGACCATGATGCCGTTCTCAAGTTCGGTGACCCTGGGCTGCAGGTTCAGGACCTGGTGCAAGGCCACCACCGGCAGGTACTCGCCACGCACGTGCACCACGGTGCCCATGCCCGAGACCGTCTTGATGTCTTGCTTGGCCGGCTGCAGCGACTCGACAATGAAGGTGAGCGGCACGATAAAGACTTCCTGGCCGACCGATACCGACATGCCGTCGAGAATCGCCAGCGTCAGCGGCAAGCGTATCGAAATACGGGTACCAACGCCCAGCACCGAATCGATCTCGACGCGTCCGCCCATGGCGTGGATGTTGCGCTTGACCACGTCCATGCCGACACCGCGACCGGATACGGCAGTCACCACTTCGGCGGTGGAGAAACCGGCTTCGAATATCAGCGCCCACACCTCCTGGTCGGACATGGTGTCGGGCGCCGCGAGGCCGCGCTCCCTTGCCTTGGCCAGGATTTTTGCGCGGTTCAGCCCGGCGCCGTCGTCGGCCACTTCGATCACGATGTTGCCGCCCTGGTGAAAGGCGCGCAGGGTGATGGTTCCCATGGCTGGTTTGCCCGCGGCCAGGCGCTTGGCCGGCAACTCGACGCCGTGATCGAGACTATTCCTGACCAGGTGGTTGAGCGGATCGGCGATTTTTTCGATCAGGCCCTTGTCAAGCTCGGTGCCTTCGCCCACCGTTTTTAACTCGACCTGCTTGTCCAGCTTGCCGGCGAGGTCGCGCACGACGCGCGGAAAGCGGCTGAATACGAAGGAGATCGGCATCATGCGGATCGACATCACCGATTCCTGCAGGTCGCGCGTGTTGTGCTCGAGCTGCGCCAGGCCGGTGCGCAACTGTTCGTGCAGCACCGCGTCCATGCGCGACGCGGTCTGCGCCAGCATCGCCTGGGTGATCACCAGTTCGCCCACCAGATTGATCAGTTGATCGACTTTCTCGACGCCGACGCGGATCGAGGTGGCTTCCGTGTCGGTACGGTCGCTGGCGCGGCGTTTTGGCTGCGCGTCGGCTGGCAGGTCGCTTGCACGCCGGCCCGGACTGGGCTCCTCCAACGCTGCCGGCGCCTCGGCCACCGGCGCGATGTCGGCGAAAAAGCCATAGCTATCGACTGCATCGGCGACTGGCGCCGCAGCGACCGCGACGACGTTCTGCGTTTCCTCGGGCGTCGCTTCCTGCGGCGGCGCAGCGGTGAGGATGGCGTAGAGATTTTCCGGCGTGGGATCGACCAGTGCCGCATCGTCCGCGACCGGAGCAGCGTTCGCGACCGGAACATCGTTTGTTTCGGGCTTTGCCGTCGCGGCCACGCTCGCGGCCTTTTTGCGTTTCTTGGCCGCCGGCGGCGGCACGGATACGACTGGCGCCGCCTGCTGCTGCGCAAGCTGGCCCAGGTGCTGGCAAATCTCGGCCACCGCCGCCACATCAACCTCGCTCTCGAATTGCCGGCCGGCCAGTTGCATCTTGATCACATCGACCGCCTTGAGGAACACATCCACCATCTCGACACGCAGGCGCAATTCGTCGTTGCGCAGCTTGTCCAGCAGCGACTCCAGGATGTGCGTGGTTTCGGTGATCTCATTGAAGCCGAAGGTGGCGCTGCCACCCTTGATGGAGTGCGCTGTGCGGAATATCGCGTTCAAAGCTTCCTTGCCCGGCTCGGCGATGTCGAGGTCCAGCAGCAGTCGCTCCATTTCCTCCAGCAGTTCAGTCGACTCCTCGAAAAAAACCTGGTAGAACTGGCTCATGTCGATGCTCATCGCAGATCCTTACTATTTGACTGTGCTCGCATTGCTCGGGTGTGTTCGCGCCTGGCTCAACCGAGCACCTTGCGCACCACCTCAATCAGGCGCTGCGGGTCGAACGGTTTGACCAGCCAGCCGGTCGCCCCGGCGGCTTTGCCCAGGCTCTTCATCTCAGCCCCGGCCTCGGTCGTCAGAATCAGGATCGGGGACGATTGATAGCCGGGAAGCTTGCGCAGGGATCGCACCAACGTCAGCCCGTCCATGCGCGGCATGTTTTGATCGGTTAGCACCAGGTCCATCGCTTTCGCTTTCGCCTTGTTCAGCGCATCGACACCGTCCGTAGCCTCAAATACTTCATAGCCAGCGCTTTTCAGCGTAAATGACACCATGCTCCGGATGGAGGGCGAGTCATCGACTGCAAGTATGCTTTTAGTCACGCTGCTTCCTTCTCGTCAAATCTATTCACAACTCAGAACAGGACTACTTCGCCCGCATGCATCAACTGCTGTTGCACCGGGTTGGCCGCCCTTTTCTGTTCCAGTTCACGTAGCAGTCCCGGAACCTGCAGCACAAGATCCACCGACCTCGTCGCATGAATCCGCTGCATCAATTGCTCCAGCGCATCGAGCTCACCCCTTACGTGCCCCAGCTTTTGCCCCACCACGTCGCGAAACTGCATTGCCGTCACGGCACTGTCGACATCGCGCACACTTTCAAAGGCACCCATCAATTGAACGATGGCGTGCTCCAGCAATTCGTCCGTGCGCACCAATTCACCGCATGCGCGCTGCATCTCCTGGCCGACCGACCGCGCCAGACCCGCAATGAGTTCACGGTTCTCGCGCGCGCCCGCTGTTGCGGACTCTCTCGCCGCCTCTTGCGAAGCAGCCTGGGCCCACACCAATAGTGTTGCCCAGCCCATCGCCACGACCGCTAGCGACATCAGGTTTATCGGCAGCAATGCGCCGGACTTGAACCAGGCAAGCGCCGCCGCGCACGCCAGCGTCCATCCCGTTCCAAGCAGAAGCGCCTGGCTGCGCACAGTGTTGAGTTGCACTTGCTGTGATCTCCAAAGTCAATAGCCCAACCGTAGCAGGGTTGCGCGCGCACCATGCTCCGAGCAAATGGGGAAAAGTCTGTCAATTTGCATTGAAGATCGGCGTGCCGACGGCTTCAGATGGACTTACCATAGGCGTATTGCCTGCCCTACAATAGGCTGGCGTCGCCACCGCCAAATGAAGGACCGAACCATCTTGACAAGCTCTGCCAAGGACGAACCATCGCCCAGCGGGTCCGATGCCGATCTGGCGCAACGACTGGTCGAGCGCACGCTGCAACTGGCGGCGAGCACGCGCGAGCTGACAGAGTTCGCCGCGACGCTGTCGCATGACGTGCGCGCGCCCTTGCGCAGCATTGAGGGCTTCAGCCGGATCTTGCTGCAGCCACCTTATATCGATCAAATTGATGAAACCGGCCTGGACTACCTGCAGCGCATCCACCAAGCTGGTCTGCGACTCATGCAAATGACGCAGGAAATGCTTCAATTGGTGCAAATCGGGCAGGGTGGCGTCCAATCTGAGCAGGTCGATTTGTCGGCCATGGCGCAGCAAATTCTGGCTGACCTTCAGGCCGGCGCGCCGACGCGCCGGGCCGACCTCTTGGTTGAGCCGGGTCTTTCGGTGACGGGAGATTCGCGCTTGCTGCGTTTGCTGCTTGAGAACCTGCTTGGCAATGCCTGGAAGTTCACTAAAAAGAACGAACTCCCACGTGTATTCATGGGTCGCGCGACCGATGAGGGCGTGCCCGCCATCTGCGTGCGCGACAACGGCGTCGGCTTCGACCAGCAATACGCCGGCAAGCTCTTTCGTCTCTTTCAGCGACTGCACGCTGATGCCGAATTCGAAGGCATCGGCGTCGGCCTGGCCAAAGCGCAGCGCGCAGTCCACGCGCACGGCGGACGCATTTGGGCGCGCGCCAAACCCGACATCGGCGCCACCTTCATATTCACACTGCCGGGCCTTGCGGCGGCGAGCACGGCTTAGTATGCCAAAGTCGAACCGAGATTTTTACATCCTTCTGGTTGAAGACTCGGCCGACGACGCCGTGCTCATCGACCAGGAACTGGAGCGCGCTGGAATCGCCAAGGTATTGCTTCGCGTCGACTCGGCCGACGCTCTGGCCCACGCACTGAAAAGCGTCAGATGGGATGTCGTGCTCTCGGACTACTTTCTGCCAGGATTTAGCGGTACGCAATCGCTGCGACAGGTACGTGCGCACTCCGTTGACACCCCGTTCATCTTGGTCTCTGGCTACATCGGCGAGGAAGAGGCGGTCGCGCTGATGAAGGAAGGCGCCAATGACTATGTCATGAAGGACCGTCTGGCACGGCTGGGCCCGGCCTTGCAGCGCAGCGTGAGCGAGGCGTATCACAAGGCGCAGGCGCGCGACCGTCGGCTCGCCTTGCGCGAGAGCGAGGAGCGCCTGCAGGCCATCGTCTCGAACGTTCCCGGCATGGTGTTTGAACTGGAGTTCAAGGCTGATGGCAGCCCCACTTTCAACTCGGTGAGCGACGGCTGCCAAGACCTGTTGGGCGCGCGCGCTGATGCGCTGCAGCAAGACGCCGATGTATTGCTCAGCCAGATCCTGACGAATGATCGGGCCTCGTTCATGGCAAAGATGATGGACGCTCATCTCCAGCACGAGAACTGGAGCTGGGTCGGGCGCGTGCGCATGGCACAAAGCGGTCAGATCAAATGGCTGGACCTGCGCGCACGGGTGCGTCGGCGCCTGAACTTGAGCGACTGTTGGGACGGCCTTATTTTGGACGTTACGCGCAGTAAGACGGCCGAGCTTGAAGTGCGCCGCGCGCACGAGGATCTGGCGCGATTGTCGGCGCACGTTGAGGGCGCCAAAGAGCAGGAGCGCTCTAACATAGCGCGCGAAATTCATGATGAACTGGGCGGCTCGCTGACCGCCATCAAGATCATGCTAAGCCGCCATAGCCAGGAACTTACGGAAGGCAAGGCGGTCTCGTCCAAGGCGCTGCTGCGCCTGCAGGCGGCCGAAGAACTGCTCAATGTCACGATGGTGACAACACGCCGTATCGCCACCTCACTGCGCCCCGCGGTACTTGATGTGGGCATCGTGGCGGCGATCGAATGGCAGGCGTCGGAATTCGAAAAACGCATGGAGGTGATTTGCCGGGTGACCTGTGCCGTGAAGGAAATTGAGCTTGACGACACCTTAGCCATCGCGTTGTTCCGGACCTTTCAGGAAGCTCTGACGAATGTCGTCAAACACTCCGGTGCCACGCGGGTCGACGTTGAGTTGGAGGCCAACCGGGACAGCGTCACTTTGCAGGTACACGACAATGGCAGCGGCATTTCCAGCGAGGATCTCCTGAAGGCACAGTCCTACGGCATCCTCGGCATGCGCGAGCGGGCGCGTAATCTTGGGGGCGAAGCGACGGTGCGCAAGACACGCAGCGGTACTGCAGTGATGCTGCGCATGCCACGCTCGTTGTACACGTCTGCCAAAGGCTCGGCAGCAGCATGATTAGGGTGCTGGTTGCCGACGACCATGCGATCCTGCGTCGTGGACTGGCCGAAATCATTAACGAAGCTGGCGACATGGAAGTCGTCGGCCAGGCAGAAAACAGCGCTCAGACGCTGAAGTTCACGCGCGAACACGGAGTCGAAGTGGTGCTGCTCGACATCAATATGCCAGATCGCAACGGCATCGATACATTGAAACTATTGAAAGCGGAAAAGCCCAGGCTGGCGGTGCTGATTCTCAGCATGCATCCGGAGGAGCTCTATGCGCTGCGCGCCATCAAGGCCGGTGCATCGGGCTACCTGAACAAGCAAAGTGCGCCGACACTGCTGGTCACCGCGATACGCCAGGTAGCCGCTGGCCGACGCTACATCACGGCCGCCGTGGCAGAGGCACTGGCCGGTGCCGTCGCTGACAAAGTCGAGGGCGCCGCTCATGAGGCCCTGTCAGATCGCGAATACGAAACCATGCGTCTGATCGCCTCCGGCAAGACCCTGACCGAGATCGCCGCCGAGATGCACCTGAGCGTCAAGACCGTGAGCGTCTACCGCGCCCGCCTGCTGGAAAAAATGGGGCTCAAGAACAATTCAGCGCTAACCCACTATGCGTTGAAAAATCAATTGGTCGATTGAAGCCGACGCCGCTAAAGATGCGGCCACGATTGCCGATAGGCTGAGTTGAGTAGCCACACTTTCGAGTGCCGCCGTCTCCACACATAACATGACATGAGCGACCTCAAAAGCCCGTCCGACATCGCCCGGGAAACCCTTCGCCTGCTAGCCTCCAGGCGGGTCTCGCCGACGCCGGAGAACTATCGCCAGTTCTACCATGAGATTACCGGTCAGCCGTTGGTTGCCGACGAGTTGACGGACGACCAGAGCAGGCCGGCGCTGCTGGACGAGCACAAAGAGCAAAGCCCAGCGGCCCCGCAGTGGGGGCAATTGATCCTCGATCTGTTAAAGCAGTGGGAGACACGCCATAGCGGCCTGACCACCGCGAGAAAGCGCGAAGGCCTGGAAAAAGTTCTCAACGCGCCTGGTTCCGACGCCACCAAACTGGCGACGAAACTGAGCAATCTTTTTTCCTCCTGGGCCACAACCGCGGCGGCGCCGCCGCTCGATACTGCGCCGCCTGACGAAGCCATAGCGGCGCTGCCCGACGCAGGGACTGAAGTGCAAGACGGGTCGACCCAGTTTCGAGAGTTGCTGGCCCAAACGCTGGAGTTCGCCGTCATCGCTCAACTCGGGAACACCTCAGAACTGGCCGACGAAGCAGCCCGCCTGGCCAACGCCGCACGCGCCAGCATGGTGCGCGAGGACATTGCAAAACTGACGACGGCACTGCGCCAGTTCTGGTTCAAGCTTGAACTGCACGGTGGCGACAACGTCGCGCTGCATCAAGGCCTGCTGCGTCTGTTGCGCCTGCTCATCGACAACACGCATGATCTTCTGGCTGGCGACCACTGGCTGCGGGATCAGGTTGCCGCGTTGCAGCAAATCATTGCCAGCCCACTCGATCTGGTGACGCTGGCCGAGGCCGAGCGTCGGCTCAAGGATGTGATCGTCAAGCAGGGCTTGCTCAAATCCAATTTGCAGGAAGCCAAGGCGGCGCTCAAGCAGATGATCGCCAGCTTCATCGACCGCCTGGGTGAGCTCAGCCAAAGCACCGGCGGCTATCACACTCGTCTGGAGAGCTATGCGCAGAAGATTCGTCAGACCGACGACATCAGCCTTCTCAATACCGTGCTGACCGACCTGCTCGATGACACGCGTGCGGCGCAGCTCGACGTCGCCCGCACGCACCAGGAACTGCTGACCACGCGCGATCAGGTGCAAGCGGCAGAAATGAAGGTGAAGGATCTTGAGCGTGAACTCGATCAGGTCAGCGAACTGCTGCAAGAGGACCAACTCACCGGCGTGCTGAATCGACGCGGACTCGAAGATGCCTACCAGCGCGAAGCCGCGCGCGCACAGCGCAGTGCAGCGCCCCTTTGCGTGAGCCTGCTCGACATCGACAACTTCAAGCAGATCAACGACATCCACGGCCACCAGGCTGGCGACGAAGCGCTACAGCACCTGGTGCGGGTCACCCGGCGCAACATGCGCCCGAGCGACGTGCTGGCCCGCTATGGCGGAGAAGAATTCCTGCTGTTGCTGCCCGAGACGCAGGTTGAGGAGGCGGTCGAGGTCATGGTGCGGTTGCAGCGCAACCTGACCAAAGCATTTTTTCTGCACAAAGATGAGCGCGTGCTAATCACCTTCAGCGCCGGCGTGGCGCTGCGTCAGGACAATGAGGCGCAGGCCGAAGTCATTGGCCGCGCGGACAAGGCCATGTATGAGGCTAAGCGCAGCGGCAAGAACCGAGTCTGCGCTGCCTGAACCTGGTGTGCAATTGAAACCCTTTTCCCCCTCTATTTGCAGCGCTTCACGCAGGCCAGCGGTGTTACTCTAGCCATGCTTTCAGCCCGTTGAAATATGTGACACGGGCGAGCCAAGGAGAACAAATGATGGCATCCCAGGGAAAATCAAACGTACTGCATCTTGCAACTCCGCTGGTTGCGACAGGTCACAAGCGCGCCAGCCGGATGAACCGCGAGCTGAGCACCGCGCCGGAACCCGCAGACTACTACCATCGCATTGAGCTTTATGCGCAGAAAATCCGCCAGACCAAAGACATTCGCGACATCATCGACACGCTGGAAGAAGCCCTGAGTGAAACCCGCGCCCTGCACACCGCAAACGAAATGGCGGCGGCGCACCAGCAAGTGGCGCTGGCCGAGCAGCGCATCGAGCGCCTCAAGGGCGAACTGGAGCTGGTGAACCGCCTGGTGCGCGAAGACCAGCTCACCGGTGCGCTCAACCGGCGCGGTCTGGACGACGCGCTAAAGCGCGAGATCTCACGTGTCGCGCGCGCCAGCACACCGTTGTGCATCGCCATGCTCGACATCGACAACTTCAAGAATATCAATGACAGCCACGGTCACCAGGCCGGCGACCAGGTGCTGGTGCATCTGGTGGACATCATTCAGGACACCATCCGCACCAACGACCTGATCGGGCGCTACGGTGGCGAAGAGTTTCTGGTGCTGCTGCCCGGCTCGCCACTGGATGCCGCCTGTGACGTCATGCTGCGCCTGCAAAGCCGTCTGGCCGAAACCCCGGTGTCCTGGCAGAACCTGGAGCTGCGCGTGACCTTCAGCGTTGGCGTGGCCGCCCTTGGACCGGCAGAAACCGAGCCCGACCTCATCGGCCGCGCCGACAAAGCCTTGTATGAAGCCAAGCAAAGCGGCAAAAACCGAGTAGTGATCGCCGCTTGAGCGGCACTTTTTTGCTGTTTTCTTGCTGCTAGTTTAATAGCTGACCATGGCGGCCCGTCGAGGGTTGGCGCCACATGGGGCGTCTATTTGCGAGCTGTCGGCGGCGCACCGAACAGCTGCTGCACGTGCGCCCCACTGGCCGCCTGGCGGCCAGCAAATCGGCCAGCGCCTCTATCTCGTCGCCGTCCAGGCCGTGGCTCTGCCCCACGGCCAGCATCCGCTGCGCCAGCGCGGTCTGACCGAGCTGGTCCAGTGCATCGATGTAACTCAGCCAGTAGCGCTGCGAGTCGGGCTTTTGCGCCAGCGCCGCTTCCAGGTGCGCCAGACCCGCCTCAGGCAGGCCTAGCTGCAGCATCAACAGCCCCAAATTGTGGCTGGCTGGCGCATGGGTCGGCTGGCTGTGCAACACCTCGCAATAGAGCCGGGCGGCCTCATGGAGTTGCCCAAAGTTGTGGTGATGCACCGCCAGTTGCAGCGTTACCTGCAACGCGGGCAAACCCCCGGCAGGTCGACACGGGTCGGGCTGCGCTGACGGAATGATCTGGCGGTTCATGGGCGGCTCCAGCAACTAGGCTGCCGTCAGATTACCCGCTTTCGCCCGCTTTGAAGCCAGGAACAGCGCCGCATTTTGGCCTCTGTTTTGCCTAATTGCCTAATTGCCGGATTGTCGATGGGTCTGTATTGGTGGAAGTTTGACGTCAGTAACGACAGTCTTTACCATCCAGGCATGACCCTGAGTTTCCAGTGCAGCGACACCCAAGCCCTGTTTGTCGGTAAACGTGCCACCCTGCACCGGGCTTGCCTCAGCACCTGCTTCGCACCGCCTTCAAATGAGAGAAGCATGCAATTGACAAGGCAAGCCGGGTAACCATGATGCGGGACGCTTCCGAGTTGAACCGGAAAATCAGCGATGCGGTGGACAAAATGCCCGCCTTCCCCAGGAGCGTGCAAAAACTTCTGCAACTGTCGCGGGACATCAATTCCCAGCCGAAAGAACTGGTCGCGGTGATCGAGACCGACCCAGTGATGATGGTCAAAATTCTCAAAGTTCTGAACTCCGCCTATTACAACTGGCCCAACAAAGTCACTTCCATCAATCGTTCCGTTGTGTACCTGGGCGTCAACACCATCAAGAACCTGGCCCTGAGCATCGCGGCCATTGGCGTGCTTCCCAAGGAGAACAAGGCGGGTCTGGATATCCATCGCTACCTCCTGCACTCGCTTACCGTGGCGGGGGTCGCCAAGCTGCTATGCGCCAGGATGGGCGGCGGAGCCGATCCGATGGATTGCCATACCGCCGGTTTGCTGCACGACTTTGGCAAGGTTGTGTTTGCCCAGTTCATGCCGGAAGAATGCGCGGCGGCGATAGCCTTGAGCCGGGAAAGCGCGATGCCGTCGTACCAGGCCGAGCAGAAAATTTTCGGTGCCGATCACGCCGCGGCTGGAGCGATGCTGGCACAGAGGTGGCAATTTCCCAAGTCCCTGGCTGACAGCATTCGCTTTCATCACGATGGCGAGAGTTGCAACTCAGCCATGTCGGCATGCGTTTTTGCAGCGAACCTGATCGCCAGGAGCCTGGTGACAGGGTTGGAGGGCAGTGCCATCAAAGAACTGCCGCCGGCGGTTGCCGCACACTGCGGCGGCAGCCTTGACGAACTGACCCGCTCGCTGGGGGATCTTTCCAGGACCGTTGAAGAGGCGAAACTGTTTTCTCAGGTCGGCGCGGCCGCATGAAGATCAAATTCTGGGGCGTGCGCGGCTGCGTTCCTGTGCCGGGGCCGAAAACCGCTAAATATGGCGGCAATACCACCTGCATTGAAATTCGCACTGACGACAATGAACTGATCATCCTCGATGCAGGCACCGGAATTTTTTCATTGGCGCAAAGCCTGCTCTCGGAAATGCCGGTAACCGCCAACCTATTCGTTACTCACAACCATTGGGATCATATTCAGGGCTTGCCGTACTTCAGCCCCATGTTCATCCCCGGCAACCGGATGCGGCTCCATGGCGCTTACGATTTCGTTTCAGGCCGGGGCGTGGAACAAGTGATGGACGTGCAACTGCAATACAGCTTCTTTCCCATACGTGAAGCCGAGATGCAAGCCACGATCGAGTATTTCAAGCTCTCGCCAGGTCAGGCTGTGCAGCTGAATTCGGCAACGGTGACGCCGGTACTGCTCAACCATCCGGTGATCAATTTCGGCTACCGCATCGATGCCAACGGCAAATCGGTTTTCTTTACCGGGGACCACGAGCCGTACTACAACATTTACGATCCGGTGGACGAAAGCTTTCAGGAATACCAGGCCCTCATCGAGGAAAAGGAGCAGGCGATACTGGACGCCCTGAAAGGCGTGGATGTGCTGATCGCCGACTCTTCCTACACTGCGGCGGAGTACCCGGCAAAGAAAGGCTGGGGCCACGGCCACTACGATTCTTCCATCGATCTGGCAAAAAAGGTCGGCGCGAAGATTCTTTACTGCACGCACCACGAGCCCACCCGCAGCGACGATGCGCTTGAGCAGGAATTCCAGCAGGTACTGGCGCGGCATCCGCGCCGCCCTGGGGAGCCGCACTACCGGTTGGCGCGGGAGGGGGAAGAGATCGAAATTTAGTTGCCGCTGGCAGATTGCGGGAATGAATCGAGGTTTTCCTAGCGATTGAAGGAATCCACGCAGTCCTTCAGGGCTTTGATGTTTCCCGAGTTCAGAGTGCAATCCCCGGTCTTGGTCGGACTTTGACTGGTCTGTGGACGGTTGCCGCCAGTGCTGCTGGCGGGCACCGAGCGCGTCCCTGCGCCCGCGGCCTCGGCCAGCCGAATCTGCTCCAGAAGTTTTGCCACCTGGTCGAGCTTCTTCTGTTTTTCTGCCAATGCTTCCGAATCTTTGAGGGCAGTTTCAAGTTTCTTCTCGACCTCGGCTTGCTTCTTGGTTGCTTCGGCAAGATTCTTTTCGGCCTCCGAACGCTTGGCTTCGGCGTCGTCAAGTTTGCTCTGATTCGAGGCCACGGAGTCCGAATGCTTGGCCATGGCGATTTCGACGCGCTGGTTTTCAGCGGACTGACGGTAAAGCAAATCTGACAGCAACTCGAAGGCCGCCGCACCGCCTGCCATGGCGCCCGCAAGCAGCACGCTGAAATAGATCAGGTAGGTCAGCAGACGCCGCCTGGGCTTGGGTGCCTCAATCTCTTGCGTCACTGCATCGTGTTGCCCGCCTGGCCGAGTTGCCCTGGGTCTTGAGCGGTCTTCCCCGGCTTGCGCATCAGGCTCTGGCGCACCGCCGGCCCCCCGGCGCAGCCCCTGCAGAGCGGCAATGCAAGGATCTAGAACGCTGCATATCGCAGCGCTTATGTGGGAACGTACCGAACGAGACAGATGGTGCGCAAGACTCTCGGTCCCGATCACCTCTGTGTCTGCGGCGCGCGATACACGCGCTGACGCACCGTCCGAGGCACTTTTATTGACAACATTCAAGAGGACCTCGCCTAAGAATTACTTCGTACTGCTACAAGTATCGGCCTGGAGTCGGATAGATTGAGGCCTCAATTAGCTGGCGTGCACCAAGTTCTTGTACACGCCACAGCCCAAATACAGATCATCAACACCCTGCACGTACGACATCTTGGTTTGCACCTTCCCGGTGGTTGGGTTGGTGAAGTCGTACTCGACCCAGCCGGGCTCGTGCTTGGCCTGATTGATGATGGTTTGCAGCAGCCCGCTACCATCAACGCCCGCAACGTCCTGCACCCGTGTCCCAACTTTGGCTGGGTTGCCACCGAAAGCCCGGTAAGTGCCCTCATGCGTCACAAACGCCGCATTGCCGCGCACATCGGCCACCACGGCTGAAAGCGTGCGCGCCAACCGCCCCAAGGCCGTCACCATGGCACCCAGTTCATCGCGGCTGCGCGCAACCT
>JBAXBQ010000082.1:0-14055 GCA_037141865.1 Comamonadaceae bacterium
GCATGTTGCACATGTTGCACGCCAAGGAAACCGGTACCAAGTTGATTGTGGTCGACCCGCGCTTCACCCGCACGGCGGCCAAGGCCGACGAGTATGTGCGCATCCGCTCTGGCTCGGACATCGCCTTTTTGTTTGGTCTGCTGTTTCACGTCTTCAAGAACGGCTGGGAAGACAAACAGTACATCAATGACCGTGTCTACGGCATGGACAAGGTCAAGGAAGAGGTCATGGCCAAATGGACCCCGGACAAGGTCGAGGAGGTGTGCGGTGTCAATGAGGAGCAGGTGTTTCGCGTTGCAAAAATGATGAGCGAAAACCGGCCCAGCACGCTGGTCTGGTGCATGGGGCAAACCCAGCACACCACTGGCAACGCTATCGTGCGGGCTTCCTGCATCCTGCAACTGGCGCTGGGCAACGTGGGCAAGTCGGGTGGCGGCACCAATATCTTTCGCGGTCACGACAATGTGCAGGGCGCGACAGACGTCGGTCCCAACCCCGATTCACTGCCTGGTTACTACGGCATCGTGGAAGGCTCCTGGAAACATTTTGCCAAGGCCTGGGGTGTTGATTTTGAATGGATCAAGGGACGCTTTTCGTCACCCGCCATGATGAGCAAGCCCGGCATGACGGTGTCGCGCTGGATTGATGGCGTGCTGGAGAAAAACGAGCTGATTGATCAGGACTCCAACCTGCGCGGTGTGTTCTATTGGGGCCATGCGCCCAACTCCCAAACCCGCGGTCTGGAAATGAAGCGCGCCATGGACAAGCTTGATTTGCTGGTGGTGGTGGACCCGTATCCATCGGCCACCGCGGCGATGGCAGCGATGCCGGGCAAGCCGGAAGACCTGAATCCAAATCGCTCGGTCTATTTGTTGCCGGCTGCCACCCAGTTTGAAACCAGTGGTTCGGTGACGGCCTCCAACCGTTCGCTGCAATGGCGCGAAAAAGTGATCGAGCCACTTTGGGAAAGTCGCAGCGATCACATGATCATGCAGCAGTTCGCCGACAAGCTTGGCTTTGGCAAAGAGCTGTCGAAGAATTACAAAATGCAAAAAGTCCACGGCATGGACGAACCCGTGCCAGAAGACATACTGCGTGAAATCAACGCCTCGGTGTGGACTATCGGCTACACCGGACAAAGCCCGGAGCGATTGAAGGCGCATATGCGCAACATGCATTTGTTCGATGTCAAAACGCTCAAGGCCAAGGGTGGCAAAGACAAGCAAACCGGTTACGACTTTACCGGTGACTACTTCGGTCTGCCGTGGCCCTGCTATGGCACTGCCGCGCTGAAGCACCCGGGTTCCCCCAACCTGTACGACACCTCCAAACATGTGATGGAGGGCGGCGGTAATTTTCGCGCCAACTTTGGTGTGGAACGGGACGGCAAAAATCTGCTGGCTGAAGATGGCTCGCACTCCAAGGGTGCCGACATCACCACCGGCTACCCCGAATTCGACCACGTGCTGCTGAAGAAACTGGGCTGGTGGGACGACCTCACGGATGCCGAGAAGTTGGCTGCCGAAGGCAAGAACTGGAAGACCGATATGTCGGGCGGCATCCAGCGCGTGGTGATGCAGGTGCATGGCTGCCATCCCTTTGGCAACGCCAAGGCGCGTGCCGTGGTGTGGAACTTCCCGGACGCGATTCCGCAGCACCGTGAACCCTTGTACGGTATTCGCCCTGATCTGGTCGCCAAGTACCCGACGCACGACGACAAGAAAGCATTCTGGCGCTTGCCCACGCTGTACAAGACGGTGCAGCAGAAAAACATTGCCGACAAGGTGCATGAGAAGTTTCCGTTCATCATGACTTCAGGGCGACTGACGGAGTACGAGGGCGGCGGCGAAGAAACCCGCTCCAACCCCTGGCTGGCCGAGTTGCAGCAGGAGATGTTCATCGAGATCAACCCCAAGGTGGCGGCTGACAAGGGCATTCGCAACGGTGAGCGGGCCTGGGTTTCGACGCCCACCGGTGCGCGCCTCAATGTGCAGGCCATGGTCACCGAGCGCGTCGGACCTGACACCGTCTTTATGCCGTTTCACTTCTCGGGTCGATGGCAGGGTGCTGACATGCTGGCTTACTACCCGAACGGGGCAGCGCCAGTGGTGCGCGGCGAGGCCGTCAACACCGCAACCACTTACGGTTATGACAGTGTGACCATGATGCAAGAGAGCAAAACCACCGTCTGCAACGTTGAGCGAGCATGAACATGGCCCCCACGCTTTGCACTGCGTGTCATGCGCTGCCCCCCGAGGGGGCCGCATTTTGCCTTGGGGCGGCCCGGCGGCAAAACATCCATCGCTGATTGGAGTGATTTATGGCAAGAATGAAATTTATCTGTGACGCCGAGCGTTGCATCGAGTGCAACGGTTGTGTCACCGCCTGCAAGAACGAGCACGAGGTGCCCTGGGGCGTGAATCGACGCCGTGTCGTCACCCTCAACGACGGTGTGCCGGGTGAGAAATCGATTTCGGTGGCCTGCATGCATTGCAGCGACGCGCCGTGCATGGCGGTCTGTCCGGTGAACTGTTTCTATCGCACCGATGAAGGTGTGGTGTTACACGACAAGGACGTTTGTATTGGCTGCGGTTACTGCGCTTACGCCTGCCCGTTTGGCGCGCCGCAGTTTCCGTCGCAGGGGACTTTTGGCGTGCGCGGCAAGATGGACAAGTGCACTTTCTGTGCCGGTGGCCCGGAGGAAAATGGCAGTCAGGCCGAGTTCGAAAAATATGGCCGCAACCGTCTGGCCGAAGGCAAGCTGCCGTTGTGTGCCGAAATGTGCTCGACCAAGGCCTTGATCGCCGGCGATGGCGATGTGGTGGCGGATATTTTCCGCAACCGCGTGCTCAAACGCGGCAAAGGCGCCGAAGTCTGGGGCTGGGGCACCGCGTACGGTTCCAAACAAGCAGGACAACCGGGCGGGGTCGCACCACCCGAAGGAGTGAAATCATGAGGCACGCAGGGTGGGTAGTTGCCATGGCCGCGTTACTTGTTGCTTGCGGCGAGAAGCCGCAGACGCTGGGTACCGTCACGAAAGATGTGGCGCCTTACAACGGTACCGGCAAAGCGTTTGCCGATGCCGACTGGAAGCAAGGCGACAAGACCAGCTGGGAGTCACACATGAAGGCCCGTACCCAGCAGGGACAAAACGACTACGGCCGGATGAACTGAGCAGGAGGCCCGAATGAACAAAGTCTTTTCGGTCGCCCTGTGGCTGGTCCTGCTGGCAGGCGGCGCCATGGCGCAGAGCAAACCACCCGTTGTCGATGCTGCGGTGCTAGCGGCGACGCCGTCTGATGCGGGCACCATCAAGAACCTCAACATTCTTGACGTGAAACCCGATGCCAGCAGCGAGCCCGGTTACGCAACGCAAAGCAACGGTGAGCGGTCCAGGGTCCAGCCCGGCAACAACGCGCCGATGTGGCGCCAAGTCGGCGCCGGTGTCACCGGCTACAGCAGCCTGCCCAAATCGGAAGCACCTGAGGCGGGTAATCTGATTCAGCCCTTTGTGCAATACCCGGGTTCGCGTTTGACCAATGCCGGAGAAGCCTGGCGCCAGGTTCGCAACAGGATCATCATCCCCTATGGCGGCGCGTTGTTGTTGATGGTGTTGGCTGCAATTGCGCTGTTTTACTGGCGGGTGGGCGCCATCAAGCTGCACGGCAAACCCAGCGGCCGCCTGGTCGAGCGTTTCACGCCGTTTGAGCGCGTGGCACACTGGACCAATGCGACGGCTTTCGTTGTGATGGCCGTGTCTGGCGTGGTTATGGCGTTCGGCAAATTCTTCCTGCTGCCGGTCATCGGTAGCACCTTGTTTGGCTGGCTGACCTATGTGCTTAAAAATGCACACAATTTTGTCGGACCGGTGTTTACCGTGTCGCTGCTGATTGTGATTGCAACCTTCGTGCGCGACAACGTGCCGGCCCGGGGCGACTTGAGTTGGCTGCTCAAGGGCGGCGGCATGTTGGGCGGCCAAGAAGTCAAGTCGGGGCGCTTCAACGGCGGCGAGAAGCTGGTCTTTTGGGGCGGGGTGTTTGTGCTGGGCCTGATCGTCGTGGCTTCGGGCCTGGTGATGGACAAGCTGCTACCGGGTCTGGTCTACGAGCGCAGCACCATGCAGATGGCGCACATGGTGCATGCGGTAAGCAATATTCTGATGCTGGTGATGTTCATCGGCCACATTTATCTGGGCACCGTCGGTACGGAGGGTGCTTACCAGGGCATGAAGACCGGCTATGTGGATGAAACCTGGGCCAGGGAACACCACGCGTTGTGGCTCGACGATGTCCAGAGCGGCAAGATTCCCGCCCAACGCTCAGCAACACCGGTTTCCGGCCAACCCGTTCAAGTTTGAGGCTGCCTGTATGAAAATATCCTGCAAGAATCTGTTCATTGCTACCTGTGCACTGTTGATCGCAAGCGCTGCGCTGGCCAAGTTGCCCACCTTGTCAGATGAAGCCAAAGCCAAAGCGGCAGAGGCGGCTGCCAAGACCGCCTGGAGCGGCAAGGTCGACGGCTACCAGCTGTGCAAAGCGCAGGACCGGGTTGCGGCTTATTACAAGAAAGTCAAGGCTTCCGTGGCGACTAGTTCGTGTGTTGACCCCGGGCCTTTTGTTTACACCGTGGCCCCTCCTGCTGCAGTATCGACCGCGATCCCGGGCGCGGCTCCCGCTGCTGCAACGCCTGCCAAGAAGTCCTGAACGTCTTGCTGCCGTATCTGACCCAGGCCCGCGCGCCCCTGACGCGCGAGGTCAAGGCCGTCAATGAGTTTGGCGAACTTGACAGCGTCTCCATTCCCGCAGAGCGCGCACTCACCGTTTACGTGGACAAGCGCGAACTAGTGACGCTGATGACCTTGGGTGCCCAACCCGAATTGCTGGTACTGGGCTTTCTGCGCAACCAGCGGCTGGTGCAATCGGTTGATGAAGTGCAATCCATCACGGTTGACTGGGAGGTCGGCGCGGCTGCTGTGAAAACGCGCCAGGGAATATCGGACATTGAAGCGCGCACCTCCAAGCGGGTAGTCACTACCGGTTGCGGCCAGGGCAGTATGTTCGGTGACTTGATGGCCGAGGTCGACAGTCTGGTATTGCCACCAGCGACCCTGACGCAAGCGCAACTGTATGGTTTGGTCAACGCCGTGCGTCTGCAGGAAAGCACTTACAAATCAGCCGGTTCGGTGCACGGCTGCGCCTTGTTCCGGGGTGAAGAGATGCTGGTGTTTGTGGAAGACGTGGGTCGCCACAACGCCATTGACACGATTGCCGGCTGGATGTGGATAAAAGATGGAATGTCTGGTACTGACAAGGTGTTCTACACCACCGGTCGGCTGACCAGCGAGATGGTGATCAAGTCGGCCCAGATGGGTGTGCCCATTGTGGTGTCGCGCAGCGGTATCACCCAGATGGGCCATGAACTGGCGCAGCGCCTTGGCTTGTGCTCCATTGGCCGGGCCATGAACAAACGCTTTCTTTGCTACAGCGGTGCCCAGCGATTGTTGCTGCAGCCTGAACTGGCAGGAGCACGACTGCGAGCCGCAACTTGATCTGCTGGGGTGGGGTGTCTGTAATCGAAGTAGCCGGGGTCTGGCTAAACTCGCTTCGCTTAGACAACGCCAGCCCTGATCCATCTACCCCTGCGCTGCCCGCCTCGTCATAACGGCGTGGAAGTCCAATTGCCAACAGCCGAACAAGGACCCGCCACCGGAATTCGTCAATTGCTTTAGAGTTTTTCTTACGTCCTTTTGTGTACTCGCCGAGCGTCGAGTGCGACAGTCTTGAACAGACACATAGCTGACGGTCTGAATTTCCGGTTGACGGTCAGTTGAGTGCCCATTCCAGCCATTGAGCAAAGTGAGAAGCAGCCGTTCGCGGCGTTGGTTCGCGAAGCCAAAGCTGCCGCTCGAATTGCCGTTTCGTTGTCGTTGAACTGGTTCTGAGGTTGGATGAATTCTTGAGCATTTTCCCCGTTGCTTGCAAAATTTTCGCCTGTCACTTCATAAGATGGTAAAGTCACATTATCTTCTGTTGCGAGTTGCAAAATCATGTTAAACCTCATCACACCGCAGAGTCTCAAGGATTTGGTCGATGCCAGAGCCATACGACATGCCACCGTTGTCGCAGACAAAGATGTGTACAAGATCACCGTCTTGTGCGGGACCGCAGAGCGCATCGTGTCCGTTCGCGCGAGAGACGGCAAGACCACCGAGCGGCACTTCACTTCCCTGGACTCGGTGGCGCGCTTTATGCGAGAAAAAGTTCACCTCACCCAGTTCGATATCAATGTCGCTGGTTTTGAGCCGCAGTCCAAACGTGTCACCCGCCCAGATACCGCCCTTCGCATGAAGGGCGCGCACGCAGCGCTTTCACACAGTGACTGGCTGGAAAAAAAGGTCACCGCCGCCCGCGCTGGCCTGGCAGACGGAACCAACACACGCATCGTGCCACAGGAGTGGCAAAGCGTGCGCGCTGCCAAGCAAAAGCAGCGTGACGCCCAATGAAACAGGTCGTTCGCACACAAACCTATCAAGACGATCTCAACGCCATCGAGGCCCGCATCGCCCTGGACAACCCCAGTGCAGGCGTCGATATGTGGTTTCTCATTGATGATCAGGTGGAATCGTTGGGGAATGAGAATTTTCCGCGCAGGCCTGGGCGCGTGCACGGCACTTGCGAGTTGGTCGCGCATCCCAACTACGTCGTGATCATGGAAGAGAATGAGGCCACTGTGACTGTACTGAACGTCGTACACGCCCGCCAGAAATGGCCTTGAAAGTCAAAGGCACATTCCAACCTTACTGCATGGTGTTGATCTGTAAAGCTGCGAAAGCGAGACCTCAGACGAGAGGGTTTTTCGCCGAGTTTATCGGTGTGTAGTTGTGCTCAAAATTTGATGAAACTTTGTGCAACAAGTAGACCAGAAAAAGTTTATCAACAAGTGCGTGTTGACAATAAATCAGAGGTCAAATTACCATCAATTCGTGGCCCACTGGAAAGGCAGAATTGTTTCACCCGCCATGCGGGTATTTTTGCAGTTTGTCGGTTTGTAGACAAGCACTTTTTTTAGTGTCACCTGGCCCTTCGGGGGCGGGTATTGGTTGAAACCAACTTCAGTGGGCCACACCTCTTACGGCATCGGAATCAGCGTCGAGCCCACTATTACCTAATCTTCCAGGTCATGGCCACATGAAAGAGATTCGAGCCGGCGCAGGCATTTTCCGCCTAGAAGCGATGGTCATTGGCTGAAGCTCAAAGTGCTATGCAAATGAAATGTTCCGTATTGAGAATTTGCTTCGCTCAATTGCAGGTATCGGGCAATCGCCTCCAATGACCTGGTCGAGCCCTCCAATTGGCAGTCACGATTCAGCGACCATAAAACCGGCATAAAAATCAGATTGCCAGACTGCAGTCACTGGTGAACAAGAACTATGTGCCCTTACCCGAAATAGAAATCCCGAATGGATTTGCCTCTTTGCAGTCATTGAGTGGGGCCGCCCACAGGGATGTCTGCACAAACCCGATACGATGCCTAGCTCAAGACACACCTTGGCCCATCTTTTCGCAACCATGCTGATCTCTTCCCTGCGCTTTATTCTGGCTTTGCTGATGGCCGGCGTAACTGCCTCTGGGTGGGCTGGCGACCACATTGTCGAGCGCGCTTATTTTGAAGATGCCAGCGGCAGTCTGACGCTCCAGCAAATCCAGGACCCGGCGCCAGCCAGGCAGTGGACTGTTTTCAAACGCGTTCTGGCCAAAGGCTTCACACCCTCGGCGATCTGGTTGCGCCTGCGAGTCGAGCCCGGTGAAGGTGTGGATCCCAACCAGAAGCTCATCCTGCGCATCCGCCCTGCCATCCTCGATGAAATTGCGCTGTTTGATCCGCTGCAAGCCTCCGACAAGCCGCGCATCACAGGAGATCGCTGGCCCCGCAGCGCCGATGAATACCCGTCGCTCAACTTCAACTTTGTCATTCCCCGGGGCGATGCAGCACGCCACATCTGGCTGCGCCTCAAAACCAGCAGCACCAGCCTGATGTTTGTCGATGCACTGCCGGTGCAGGAGTTTCAGGCCGCCGATCTTCGCACCGGGTTGGCTTACAGCGCCTTCCTGGCCTTGCTGGTCGTGTTCATGACCTGGGGTTTGCTCCACTGGGTCAGCCAAAGGGACACGGTGGTTGGTGCGTTCGTCCTGAAGCAACTGGTTGGCATCGGTTTTACCTTGGCGAGCATGGGCTATTTGCGCATCTTCATGTCCGAGCTCATGGCCCCCGCCGCAATCGACGATCTCTCCAACCTGATGGTCGTCGCCTACAGCGCCACGTTATTCTGGTTTGACTATCAGCTGCTGCGCGAATACAAGCTACCCGTGTGGGGTGTACGTTTGATGCAGTTGGCTGTGCTCTTGTTTCTACCGGAGGTGGCGCTGATTTATTGGGATCAGACGCAAACTGCGCTCAGCCTGACCGTCAAGATTATTTTCCTGGAGCCCATGCTGGCGCTGTTGCTGGCCTTCAAGTCCGATCCATCGCTCAGGCACCCCGGCGACCTGCCTCCGGTTGTTTCGAAGAAGGCCATGGTGATTCTGTTTGCTTCATTTGCAGCAATTTTTTCCACACTGGCGCTGTTCGTTGTCGGCATCTTTGAGCCTGCAGGATTTTTGATTTACATCGTTTTTATGCATGGCCTGATCACTGGCGTTGTCATGACCGTTTTGTTGCAGTTGCGCTCGTGGCGCATGGACGCACGCCGGGTCCAGGCACTGGCTGATCTGACAGTGGTCGAGCAACGCGCCGCCCAGGAGCGCCAACAGCGACTGGAGCAAAACCGCTTTCTAGGGATGCTGACGCACGAGCTCAAAACGCCGTTGTCGGTGATCCGTCTGGTGCTGGGATCCAAAGCGCCAGCACCGGCCCTGGTGGCCCACGCTGAAGGCGCGGCGCGCGACATGAATGCGGTCATTGAGCGCTGCCTGCAAGCCGAGCAGCTGGCTGACCAGCAATTCACCATGCAAGCGCAGACAGTGAACCTGCGTGACGAATTGCAGCAACTCCAGCGCAACAGCCAGAGCGCCGAGCGCTTGCATCTATCCATACCAACCGATGTGCCGCTGAAGACCGATGCCAAGCTCTTGCATATCGTGCTGGGCAACCTGCTGGACAACGCGCTCAAGTACAGCGCCGCCGGGAGCGCCGTGCACATCCTGGTGACAGCCGACGCACGCCATGGGCAAGCTGGTTGGACTGTCTGCGTGCAAAACATCCCCGGCGTGGCTGGCTGGCCCGATGGCACGCGGGTGTTCCAGAAATACTACCGCAGCCCCAGCGCGCACCACCAGACCGGCTCCGGGCTAGGGCTGTTTTTGGTGCACGGCATGGCGCAAGTGCTGGGTGGCGAACTCAGCTACGCGAGCGATGAGATCTTTGTCAAATTCAAACTATGGCTGCCTCACTCAACATCATCGTTGTAGAAGACCACGACTCGCTGCGCGAGGTCATGGTGGCGATCCTCAACGATGCCGGGCACCAGGCCGCCGGGCTGGCCAGTGCCGAGGCGCTGGACGACGAGGCCGGTGGCCGGGTTGCCGACATCTACCTGATCGACATCAACCTGCCCGGCGAAAACGGCATCAGCCTGTCAGCACGCATACGCCGCACACACCCGCAGGTCGGCATCATTCTGGTAACAGCCAGGCTTAAGGCACAAGACAAGGTGGACGGTTACGGCAGCGGCGCCGACTTGTATCTGACCAAACCGGTGGGGCCCGACGAACTGCTGGCTGCCGTGAACGCGCTGGCTCGGCGCGTCAAACCCGCGCCCAGCGGACCGCTGCCGACGCTTGACCTGGATCGCAAGCGCCTGCTGCTCAGCGGAGCGCTACAGCAGATCGACGTGAGCGACGCCGAGGCCAGCATCCTGAGTGCGCTGAGCATGGCGGCCGGGCAGTCCCTGGAATACTGGCAGCTGCACGAGACGCTGGGCCAGTTGGTCACGGAGTCCAATCAGGCGAGTCTGGTGGTACGCATGACGCGCCTGCGCAAGAAGCTGGCGCAGGCCAGCGGCGACGAAGCCGCAATCAAAGCGATCCGGGGGCGCGGCTACCAGCTGTGCTGTCCGCTGCGCCTGGGCTGACGGGCCAGACGCATCCTCAAGCGATTTCCCAATCTTCAATTTGCAGCCCGACCACACGGCTGAATTCGCCAATGTTGTGAGTAATCAAGGTGGCATTGTGGGCGCGCGCGACGGCGGCGATCAGGGTGTCGTTGGGGCCGATGGGCTTGCCTTGGGTTAATAAGTCGGCATGAATCTTTCCGTAGTGTTCAGCGCAATCATCATCAAAAGGCAGGCTTTGCAGCGGCGCAAAAAAAGCCTTGAGTAGTTGCAGATTCGCTTCAACGCGCTGGCTGCGCCGTGCACCGTAGAGCAATTCGGCCTTGACCACGCTGCACAGAGCAATGTCGGCGGGATGGTGCTGGCGAAAGTGCTGCAGGATGGCGGGATGGCGTTCGTTCAGCAGATGAATGCAGACATTGGTGTCGAGCAGATAAATCATTTGAATTGAAGCCGCTCTTCCTGGGGTAGCTGGGGCACGCGTTCGAGCGGCGCACCGCCCCATTTGCCGAACAGGTTGAAATAGCCTTCAGGCCAAGGCGCACCGGCCAGCGCATCACGCTTGACCAGATCGGCCAGATAGCGCGAAAGGCTCAAGCCGGATTGGGCGGCACGACGTTGTGCTTGCTGGGCAACTTCTTCAGGGACATAGCAATGTAGTTGAGTCATGAGCACCTCCATATGTATGTGCTGTATGTGGATTGTAGCTAAACGTGGCGGTGATCGTGGCCCTGTACAGGACGGGGCCCACGGAGTCCAGTTGTGTGTGCCAATGCGCCTGGGCTGACGGCATCGTCATCGCGAGGCCGTAGGCCGTGGCGATCCATGAAGTCCTGGATTGCCGCAGCAGCCTCAAAGGCACTCAAAGCTGCTTGAGTGGCACCGCCCAAAATCCATCGCCAAAAGAGAGCGCCTGCTGGCCGTCATAGAGAACGATGCCGGTGACAAATGGCTTGCCGGCAACTTCGCGCAATCTGCGCAGACCCTTGAAGTCGCTGGCCTGCACGCTGGCAGCGGCCTTGACTTCAATGCCGATCAACTCGCGTGACGCGGATTCCAATACAAAGTCCACCTCAAGCTGGTCTTTATCGCGGTAATGCGACAGAAACCAGGGCTCTGGTGTGACGCTAAGCAGTTTGAGCAACTCAGCGTATACCCAAGTCTCCAGCGTGGCCCCAAAGCGTGTTCTTTGCAGCAGGGTCATCTCCGGTGTGAGCCGTGACAGGGTGGATTGCAAGCCCGCATCCAGAAAATGAATCTTGGGCGCCTTGATCAGACGACTGAGTTCGTTGCGACTCCAGGCGGGCAGGCGGCGCACCAGAAACAGCTTTTCCAGAATGCCAAGGTATTTGTCTACGGTCTTGCCGTTCAGCCCGATCTGTCCGCCAATCTGGCTCAGGTTCAGCAGTTGCCCGCTGAGCTGCGCAGCGATACTAAGCAACTGTGGAACCTGACTGACCTGGTCGATCTGGGCGATGTCCTGGATGTCGCGTTCAATCAAGGTGGTGATGTAGGCGCGTGCCCAGGCCTGACGCCGCGCCGCTGTGCTGCGTTGGCGCATTTCGGGGTAACCACCGGCCAGCACCTCTTGCGTCATATCCTGCAATGGACTGACCTGGGAAGTGCCTGTGGGCCAGTCTTGCGCAAGCGCCCGGGTCAAGAAGTCCTGTGGTCGTCTTGCCAGTTCAGAGTGAGACAGGGGCAGCAGTGTGTGGATGTCGATACGACCAGCCAGGCTGTCGGCAATCTGCGGCAGCGCCATCAAATTGGCTGATCCGGTGAGCAGGAAGCGTCCCGGGCGACGGTCGTTGTCGATGGAGAGTTTCAGGGCCAGCAATAACTCGGGCGCACGTTGTACTTCGTCGATGATGGCGCGGTCCAGCCGCCTGACAAAACCCAATGGATCGGCCCGCACAGCAGCAAGCAGGGCCGGATCGTCCAGCGAGAAATAAGCCATCTCCCCTTCGTACTGCCGCACCAGTGTGGTCTTGCCGCATTGACGCGGTCCGTTGACAAGCACGGCGGGCGTGTCGCTTAGAGACTCGCGCAACAGCGCATCGAGATGGCGCGGATACAGATCGGGATTCAAGCTTCGTCCATTTGGGAATATATTATCGTCCAATTCGGATTGTCGATTGCCACGTCGGCTCCAAGTAGTAATTTGTAGTAAATCTTTTTCCTTCTTGGGTACAACCCGGGTTCATCAACGAATCCTGCGTTAACCATGAAGAAAAAGATCATGCCGCTGCCAGGTGTTGCCGCGGCCGCCTCACTCAAGCTCGTCGTTGTAGAAGACCACGACTCGTTGCGTGAAGTCACGGTGGCGATCCTCAACGAGGCCGGGCACCATGCCACCGGGCTGGCCAGCGCGGAAGCGCTGGAAGTCGAGGCTGGCGGCCGGCTTGCCGACATCTACCTGATCGACATCAACCTGCCCGGTGAGAACGGCATCAGCCTGGCCGCACGGATACGCCACGCGCAGCCGCAAGTCGGCATCATCCTGGTAACGGGCAGAGTCAAGGCAACAGACACCGTGGACGGTTACGGCAGCGGCGCTGACCTGTGTCTGTTCAAACCGGTGGCGCAGGACGAACTGCTGGCCGCCGTGCAAGCGCTGGCGCGGCGCGTCGCTCCATGTAGTAATTTGTAGTAAATCTTTTTCTTTTTTGTACAACCTGGGTCATCAACAAATTCCAGGGTGTTCATGATGAGAAATGTCGCACTGCTGACTGGCTTGGCTGCAATGGCGGTGCTGTGCCTGTCGGCTCAAGCCCAGACCGCGCCGGATGCCGGCTCGCTCCTGCAGCAGCTTGAGCGCGAGCGCAGACCCGCCCTGCCGCCCAAGGCCTTGCCAGCCAGGCCTGCTGAACCCGCAGCCCTGCAGCCGCTGCAGGGCGCCAGCGTCACCGTCAGCAACTTTCGCTTTGTGGGCAACACCCTGCTCAGCGCCGGGCAACTCGCCCCGGCAGTGGCTGAGTACCTGAATCGGCCACTCGATTTCTCGCAACTCCAGGCCGCCAGCGCCGCCGTGGCCGAGGCTTACCGCGCCGCTGGCTGGATCGTGCGTGCTTACCTGCCGCAGCAAGACATCGTGGGTGGCATAGTCACCATCCAGATTGTCGAAGCCGTCTTTGGCGGCGTGCAGCTCGAAGGCGCGCCAGCCACGCGCGTGAGCCTCACACAAATCCAGCGTGGCATTGCTGCGCAGCAAGCCGTGGGCGCGCCGCTCAATGCCGACGCCATCGACCGCGCCCTCTTGCTGGCCGACGACCTACCCGGTGTGGCGGTGTCGGGCAGCCTGCGCGAAGGCGCGCAAGCCAGCCAGACCGAACTGGTCATCAAACTGGCCGACGAGCCGCTTGTCGTGGGTGACGCCACACTCAACAATTCCGCCAGCCGCTCTACCGGTGCCAACCAACTCAGCGCCAACCTCAACCTCGGCAGCCCGCTGGGCTTTGGTGACCTGCTTAGTGCCAACCTGATCCACAGCACAGGCAGCGACTACCTGCGCCTGGGCGGCACACTGCCCGTAGGTAGCAAGGGCTGGCGCATCGGTGCCAATGCATCCAACATGCGCTACCGGCTGGTAACGGCAGAGTTCGAGGCGCTCGACTCCAAGGGCACTTCAAGCACCTCCGGGCTGGAGGCCAGCTACCCCCTCATTCGCTCGCGCCTGCAAAACCTGTACTTCAACGCCAGCCTGGACCGCAAGAGCTTCGACAACCAGGCCAATGGCGTCACCAGCACCAATTACCGGGCCAGCAGCCTGAGCTTGAGCCTGTCGGGCAACCTCTTTGACAAACTCGGCGGCGGCGGTGCCAATAGCGCAAGTGTTGCGCTTACCAGCGGTCAGCTCAACCTGAACGGCTCACCGAATCAGGCGGCAGACGCGGCCAGCACCCAAACCGATGGCCACTTCAACAAGCTGCGCTACAGCGTCAGCCGCC
>JBAXBQ010000083.1:0-14055 GCA_037141865.1 Comamonadaceae bacterium
GTTGAGGTCGAGAGTTCGAGACTCTTTTCCCGCTCCAAATTCCGAAAAGGGAAGCTCTGGCTTCCCTTTTTTGTCAGAAATGTTGGCGCGATAGCAAATCGGTTATGCAACGGATTGCAAATCCGTCTAGCCCGGTTCGACTCCGGGTCGCGCCTCCAGAGGATTCCAGCCCATGCCCGAGTGGTGAAATTGGTAGACACATCGGACTTAAAATCCGCCGCTTCGTGAATAACGGGCGTACCGGTTCGATTCCGGTCTCGGGCACCAGTACACTTACTATCCATGCCACGCTATAACGCCCCTTTTGAGATCCATGTCCATGGCCAGGTGGCCTTGCGACCTGATGTTGTTTTCGAGCAGTTGCAGGACGCCCTGAAGCCGGTATGGAAGTACGCAGGTGCGCGCTCGCTGAGTGACGCCGCCGGCAGTTCTTACGAGGACGAGCCCGGCATCAAGTTCGACCCCCAGGAACATCTTCTGCAAATGTGCTGGACGGTGGAGGGCGACGACGATTTTCGCCAGGTGCTGGACGAAATGTGCATGAACCTCAACGACCTGGCCAAGACGGGTGCCGCCATCGAAGTCACGTTTTACGATACCGAGTTTGAAGACGACGACGAAGAAGAAGAAACTGACGCCGAGTCGCGCGATGATTTCATCATGCTCTTCGTCGGCCCTGATCCGGCGGCCATCATGCAGGTGCAGCGCGACTTGCTGGTGCAGGACGTGGTGAATCTGATGGAACGCCATTTTGACGGCGCCGAACTGAGTGGCGTGGTGGCTGAAATCGACAAGTTGTTTGGTCAGCGTTTTGATGACCTGGTGAATTCACTGCAACTGGGCAAACCGCCGCGCGGCTCTGGAGGCGGCCACGGCGGCCTGGGCCACGGTGGCGGGCGCAAGCCGCGTCACTTGCATTGAGTGGCCGCCCGTTGGCGGAGTCCGACAGCCCATCGAACCGCTATGGAACTACAAAAGTCTTCGAGGTTTCGGTAGAAAGTGGGGTGGTGACTTTGATGTTGACAAAGTCACCACTGGTGCAATTCTTCAGCACGACTCTGGCACCTAGGCTTCCTAGCGCATTGGGGACAGTAAACGATGATGGACTGACCAATTCGCAAGTGCCCGCAGTTTCCTTCCCGGCGGTAACCACCGAGGTTGCCGGGTCGACTACATCGGGTGTTCTTGCCATGACCGGCCCATTCAGGGAATTGTCGGTGACGCTCACTGCTATCGTGCTTCCAGTGGGCACGCTATTTCCATTCATGTCACCGATGGTCAGATCAAGTGCCGGCGTGACCATCGATGCCGGATACGTGCCGCCCGTATTGGCAGGTAGTATTTCTACCTTCGGCTGGAATGTGCTAACAATATCGGCTTGCCCGGACGCGAACACCACAGTTGCCTGCCGACGCACATCCGCCGCACCCCAAACGCCATCGCTGGAGCAGCTCACCTGCCCCGCAACGCAGGCAGGGCTCCCATCACGGGGCACCTGAAACTCGCCTGCATCGAATACGCCATTGGCGCCCGAAGCCGACTGGCCGTTGTCGTCCCGATAAGGCCGGCCCAGGTCGGCAAAGGGTTCACCAATGTCATAAACGTTGTTCCCATTGAGATCAACAAAATCCTCTTCACCAGCCACGTAAGCCAATATAGACACGCGACCATTGACGGTACGGGTTCCCGACGAACTCAGGGTGACTGCACAGGAAGACACCACCAGCGGGCCGGCTGGCACCACACACACTGCAGGTTGCATGACGCCAGATTCGGTGACGAAATTGACCTGGGTGCCTGGGGGAACCGGGTTGCCCTGGCGATCAGCCATCGACAATGTCACCTTGGTAGTTTGGCCATCGACATTCATGGCTTCAATGCTGAATTTTTCAAGTGACAGGCTCAAGGACTTTTGGGTTGGACGTCCTGATGCCACCGTCAAGACATTCGAGTTCTGGTAGACATTGGTGGCGGTACCAGTGCCATCGAGCAAGGTTGCCTTTACATTCAGTGATGTTGGAATGGTCCCGGAAAATACAGCCACCGCGACCTGCCCCCCACCGTCAGTAGTCAAATCTACCGGCAAGATGTTTCCTACAGAGTTCAAAGTTACGCCAGTCGCCGAGTTGCTAAGTGAAAGGCGCAGCTTCTTGTTCTGCACCGTGTTGCCACCGGAATCGACCACTTTGAACACCACCAGCGCTTGGGTTGGGCCCGTAGAGTCTTTCAAATAGATCAATTGCGGCGTAGCGCTGACGAACTGCACGTTGGTCGCCATGGGGACCGCTACAGCAACCGTGCCCGATACGGTTGCGGCACCGTCGGTCGAAGCAGTCACAGTGACATTGGTGCCTACGCAGCTAGCCAGAGTCGCGGTATAGGTGCTGTTGGCGACACCAGTGGCGTCTGTCGTTGCCACGGAAGGTGCCACTGAGCCACAGCTTGCGTTGAACGTGACCTGTACCGGAGTGCTGGTCGCGGCAACGCCGTTGACACTCGCCATCACTGAAATCGGTCGACTGCCGTAGGCAGCCAGGCTACCAGACCCAAGATTCAAACTCTGCAGCCCAAGGTTGGCCGCAGCCAACTGAAAGTCGAAAGAACTCGATAAAGTCTTGTCGGCCACGCTCGCCTGAGCTGTCAGAGTGCCCGCGCCGGCCGCAAACAGAGAAGTTGGTGACACTTGAATCGAAGCGACACCATTGACCGTTAAAACCTGACCCGACGCGGGGCTGAACTTGACCAACGCTGCATCTCCAGAAAACGTCACCAATTTGCCGTTCACCAACGCTCCACTCGCGTCCTTTACCGTAGCCTGTGCAACAGTGGATCCCGACGCGGCAATTGAATTACCACCACCGCTGATTGCCAACGTGAGTGTCGGTGCGCTGGCCCCACCAGCGGCAGAAGAAGTGTCGTTCCTGAAGCCGGGAAATCCATCGCCACCGCCGCCACAGGAGGCAAGAGTCAGCGTCGCTAAGAACACTGCAAACATCCGGATCAATTTGGCTGGCAAACTGATTGCATTGATGAATTTCATTCTGTACCCCTTGACCATTTCTCTCGACAAACTTTTTTTAAAAATCAGACACCTTGCGTCTTCACTTCAACTGGCCCAGCCGCTGCTCGACAAACTGGACCAGCTGCGGGGTCAGTTGCCCGCTATCCATGGCGCGCTGAAAGGCCTCGGCAGCACTGGCATTGTTGCCCTGAGCCTGCAATGAAATACCGATGCCCACCAACCAGGTTGGCATCATCGGGTCGCTGCGCAGCGCCACCAGAAAATGGCGCACTGCGTCTTCATGTCGCTGCGCTCTTTGCAACAGAACGGCGTAAAAAGCGTTGTACTGTGGCTCATCCCCGGCTGCCTTCAGCCCTTGCTCCAGGGTGACCATCGCCGCCTGTGAGTCGCCAGCGTCCAGCTGCAGACGGGCCAGCGTCATGGAGAAGCCACTTTGCTCGGGGGCCAGTTTCAGGCCTTCACGCAGCAGCGTCGTTGCTTCGTCGAAATTGTTCTCCTCCACCAGCAAGTCCACCAGAGTCTGGCGCGCCTTGATGTTTTCCGGACTTGCCTTGAGTGCCAGGCGCAGGCCCTTTGTTGCCTCATTGCCCTTGCCCTGCTGAAGCTGCGCAATAGCCTGTTTGTACAGATTGTCTGATTGCTGCTGCGGACTGAAACGCTTTTGCCCGTTAGTCTCAGCTGTCGGTACTGATGCGGCAAAGGACGCCGCTTCCTTTGACGTCACTTGCGCTGGATCTGCCACCACTTTGCTGGGCTTCTTCACGACGGCCTGAGCGGGCGTTGCAGTTGCGTTCGCGTTCACCTCTGGCTTTGCTCGCGCTGGCGCCACGGCCGGTTGAGTCGCCTTCGGTGGGGTGACTGGCTGAGGCTTCGTCGCAGCTTGCTCTGAAGGTGCCGCAATTGGGGCGGGCGCTGCCGCTGGCGCTGGCGGCGATGATACAGGCGCAACAACCGGCGCCATCGCGACAGCGGAGACGGTCGGTGCCGGTGCCTTGGGTCGCATCAGAAACCAACCAATCCCTAGCGCCACAATCACCAGCAACAGCGCTCCGACCAGCATGGCGGACCGATTTGCCGATGCAACCGGAACCGCACGCACTTCCCCGGCCAATGGTTGGCCCTTGGCGGAGTCGTTGCGCTGCTCCAAATCCTGCAACATCTTATTGATCAGACTCATAGTAGGTGGACCCATCCAAAGGCAGTCAGACAGCTGCCAACAACAAGCAACAAAAGGACACCCTGCAGCCCAAACCAGCGGCGGCCGCGCAAGGAGGCCGTGTCATTCGAGGCGGCCAGAACGTCGAAGAAACCCACCGATTTGTTGCCCTTGCCGTAGGCGCTCAGCATGGCCTTGTGCGCAACGATATTCAGCAGTCGCGGAATCCGCTTTGTCTTCATCTGCATCAGCCACAGCGCCATCGGTGTGAACAACCGGCCGCCACGGTAACCGGCAACCATCAGCCGATGATGCAAATAGTAGTCAGGCTCGATGCGCGTCAGGGGTCCCAGGTGGTAGTCAAAAGTAATGCGCTGCTTGAGTTGGCGGATGGAAGGATGGTCAAGCTTTGCATCAAGCTCGGGCTGGCCGAAAATAATCACCTGCAACAGCTTGCGCTTCTCGGTTTCCAGATTGGTCAGCAAGCGCAGCGCTTCCAGGGTCTCGATCGGCATGGCTTGCGCTTCATCCATGCAAACCACCACCCGCTTGCCCTCGCGGGTTAGATCCAGCAGTTTGTTGGTGACGGCCTTGAGCAGCAGGTGCTGGTTGGGGTGCGCGTCCTGCCCCATATCCAGCCCCAGCTCCGACCCCAATTCCATGAACAAGGCAAGCGGCTCCAGGTAGGGGTTGGGGATATAGGCCACATAAAAATCAGGGCCCAGACTGGCCATGAGCTTGCGGCACAACAAGGTCTTTCCGGTTCCAACCTCTCCCGTGATCTTGATAAACCCTTCGCCAGTCCGCGCCGCAATCAGCAAGGTATTCAAAGCCTCCTGCGAGCCCTCTGAGGAGAAAAAATAACTGGTATCAGGCGTGATGCTGAAAGGCAACTCACTGAGACCAAAATGCTGGAGATACATTTCAAGAACTAGTTGCGGGGCTGATCCGGTGTCGCTGTGGTTTCCATCCTCTGCATACGCCCTTGCGTCGCTGTGATGTCATTGGTCCAGGTGTTATCGCCCTTGACGACGGTGGGCTTCAACAGAATGACGAGTTCTCGCTTGACCGTCTTTTGTCCGCCATTGCTGAAGAAGGCGCCGGCGCCTGGAATATCTCCAAGCATCGGCACTTTGGACCGATTGTCGGTGCCACTTTCGGTCATCAAACCACCAATCACCACCACCTGGCCATCCTTGGTCTTGACCACACTGTCGGTTTCACTCATGCTGTTGACCGCAAAGGGCAGGGACCTGTCACCGGAGGCCGAGATGATTGCCAACTTGTCCTTGACCGCAATGCTGTTGACCATCGAATGCACGTGCAGGGTAATCCGGTCGGCGTCGTCAATCTGCGGTGTCACATCGAGTGAAATCCCCGAGAAAAACGGCTGATAGGTAATGGTTGGATTGGAGACGGTGGCCGGACTGCCGCCGGTACCGGCGGTGATCTGTCCACCCGACGCATTGGTCACAAAAGATTCCTCGCTGCCCACTTTCAGTACCGCCTTCTGGTTGTTCAAGGTGGCGATCCGCGGGCTGGAGAGCACGTGCACCTGCCCCTGCGTTTGCAGGTAGTTGATCAACGCAGAAAAATTCGTGAACTGCAAGGCCACTCCCAAGCCTGACGAGAAGGCATTGGGTGAAGCTGCACCCAGCACCTGGGTACCCAGCAAAGCCCCCAGGCTGGTCCCGGCATTCACACTGCCAGCGGCGGCTCCCTTGGTACCATCGATCGAGCTGGTATTGGCCCCGACTGACGCTCGATGCCAGCCCTGGTTAAAACCGGCCCAGTTGATGCCCTGTTGCGAGTCGGAGTTCAACTCGACATCGATGATCTTGGCCTCGATGATCACCTGGCGTTCGATGTTGATCTGCATCGAGCGCAGCAGGTTCTCTATCAAACGCAATTCCTTGGGCATGCCGCGCACCAGAACTGTCCCGCTCGTCTGGTTGACCGTCATGGCGCGGCCGTCACTGCATCCATCGACGCCGTGCAGTTGCTCACCCGCTTGTATTTCACCTACAAAGGACACATCGGCCCGCGTGGAACCGCCGGAACTGCTTGTGCTGGTGCCACCCGTCTTGCTCTGGCTCTTGGCAATCTGGCAGCCCAATACGGTGCGGATCGCGTCCTCCATCTCGCCCCACACGTCAGATTTGGAAACGGTGCTCAGCGCACTGGCCTGGATCGAGGAATAGCTGCCGCCGGTCGAGCCACTGCCGCTGGTCGCGCTGCTGCCACCGGTCGATCCACCGGTGCCGGAAGAAGACCCCGACGAAGACCCGGCAGACGCACCGCCAATCACCTGCAGGTCACTCACACCGCGGCGCTGGCCCAGAATGTAATTGACCTGATACAGCGAAGTCTTCAGCTCCGGCGGCTGCACATAAATGCGGCTGCCATCCACCGTGTATTCATAACCGTACAACTCCCGAATGGCATCGAGCGTCTCGAACACCGTCACGTCCTTGAGGTTGACCGTCATCCGCTCGGTCGCCCTCGAAGTGCCCGCCACCGCTTGTCCGGCAGGTTGCACAGACGCCGCTGTCGACGGCCCCGGCGGAACAGTTTTCGGGCTGAGCAAAATGCTGTAGCGCGTATCAGACACAATCGCCATGAACACCTGATTGATCGGCGCATCGGTCATCACCAGATCAAACCGCTGCTCCAACTGGCGCGACGATGTTTTGGGCATTCCGCTGCGCAGCGGCGGCAACAGCGAACTGCTGACCGAAGGCGGCAACACCACGCTCGCCGCCTTCTCCTGCGGCACGGCGGCCGCCTGTTTCAGCTCCTCACTGATCCGGTTCTGGGCCGACTTGTCCGGCGCTGGGTTGATCGTCGAACAGGCGGCCAGGGCCAGCCCCATCGTGGCTAGGGTGGTTTTCAGTTTCATGGTCCGACTCAACTGGTAATTCATGGTTTTCCTCGGTTCTTCTTCACCACACCGGGTGTCAGCGACAGCACGCGTCGACCCCCGCTCTCCTGCAGTGTGACTGTTTCGGCGCTTATCGCTACCACTTTGGCGCCCCTGATGACATCGCCGACCTTGACCACCTGGCCATCAACCACGGCAAAGCGGCTGGTTCGGCCCAGCACGGTAACCCGGGCACCGGCACTATCGGTCGGATCGGTCGGCAGCCCGGTCGCGTCGGCCTGCGGTTGCAGCGCCAGCCAGGCATCGGGGGGGCGCGTTGGGTCGGACCCGGTTTCGGCGCGCAGTGCGCCCGTGCTGGCCAAGACCAGACAGGCCAGCACAGCGCGCACCGGCGTCACGTTTTGGGTTTTCAGGAAGGGCATGCGGGTACCACCGATTTCAATTCAAAGGCGCGCTGGCGTCGCTGCCCAGCGTGCTGATCTCCAGCTTCAGCACCGCCTCGGGATAGCTCGCCACGTCCAGTCTGGCGGCCGACCAGAACAGGCGGTCAGAACGCTGCTCCAGCGTCTGCAGGTAAGCCAGCAGCGCTGAAAATGAGCCTTTCAGACTGACTTCGACGCCGGCCCGATAGACCGTGTCCTTGGAGGGCGCAACGTTCTTAGCCGCCACTTCACCCATGACTGCGACGCCGGGGGCAAAGAACACGCTTGCCGGTTGCGTCTTCAGACCCGCCAACGTGACGCGTGGATTGCTGGCCAGCAAGCCGCGCAGCAGCGCGCCCAGCCCGGAGCCTTGTTGCCCCGGTTGGCGGTAAAAAACGTCGGCCGCGGCAATCTGCTTCTGCAACGCGTCAAGCTCATCGCGCTGGCCCTGCGCCAGGTCGATCGCCTTCGATTTTTCGCCCTCTATGAGCACCAGTTGTGCGGTCAGCGTATCTCTTTCCTGCAGGCGCAACTGGACCGACTGGTTCAATTTCTTGATGCGCTGCAGCTGCGGCGTCAGCAGTGCCGCATCCAGCACGAAATACAGCGCCACCAACACGGCGAACAGCACCAGCAGGCGTTCGCGCAACGACAGCTTGCCGTACTTTTCGAGGTAATCAATGATGGATTTCATGCTCGGTCCGGGCGCCTCGTCAGTTCAGTTTGAAGGCCACAACATTCAAAGCGCTGCCGGCATCGCCGGCCTTGCCGGCCAGCGTCTCGGACGTTATCTCCAGCGCCTTGAATTCGACACCGAGTTCGGCAAAACGCGCGTTCAATTTATTCACATAAGCCAGCACGGCAGCCTTGTCCAGTGCACGCCCCGATAGGCTGACCAGTTTGCCGCCCTGGGTCACTTCAACCTTGTTCAGCCAGACGCCAGTTTCCGAAATTCCTGCCAGCGCGGCAAAGTGTCCGCTGTACCCTTGCTGGCTACCCAGGTCGGCCAGTTTGCTCATCATCATTTGGGCCGCCTGCGCCTTTGGTCGCAGCGCCGCGATCTGTTTGACCAGATCCTGGCCCGACTGCTGGGGCAGTTTGGCTGTCAGGCTGGCGCGCGTCTGTTCCAACTGCTGCAGCGCGGTCTGGTCGGCCCGTCGGACCTGGATTTCATCGCTCTGGCGCCAAGCCCACAGTGCCAGCAACAACAAAAATACGGCTGCCAGCGGCGCCAGCAGTTCCCGCGTAACCCGCTCGGCCGGGTTTTTTTTGCTGGCCAGCAGATTGATGTGCTGAGTCATGGCTCGTTCTTAATTGACATGGAAACGCAGGGCGGCGCCCAGCGCGGTGAAATAGACCGCCTGATTCTGTTCCTGCAGCAATTCCGGCGTCAGCGCGCAATCGAAGCAATCGGCCAGATTGAGCTTCTCGACCGGCAGTGACAGTTGCTCGGCAATGAATTTCTCCAGTGCCATCGGTTGCGGCAGTGGCGCAATCAGCACCCGAGCGACGCTGATGAAAGGCATGTTGCGCTCGATGAACGCCAGCGAGCGCTGCACCTGCAGCGCAATGCGTTCCATGGCCCGCTGCTCGGCCGCCTTGTCTGCCGGGCTGGCGTCAAACAGCACCTCCTCCACAAAGCGGTCCAGGTACAACTCGCCGTTGAAGGAAATGGTGAACTGCACGCCGTCCTGGCCGACGCGCAGCAGGCCGACGCCCTCGTCCGGTTTGCCAATCAGGTTGGCAATGTTGCGCTGCGCGGTCTCAAACACGTCCACCGCATCCAGCGCCAGGCCGGCCGCCGTGAACAGTTGCTCAAGCTGCGCGATGCGCTCGCGCCGCGCCACCACCGCATACAGATGGGCCGGGCGGTTCGGTTGCTGCGCAAGGGTCGGAATCTTCATCCACGCAACATTAGCTTCATCAGCCGGGTAGTCAATCTGGTTGGCAATGGTCCAGCGCAGACTTTGTTCGACCTCTTCGGGCAGCACCAGCGGTTCTGGCACGACCAGCATCCTGTAGTCATGGCGGCCCAGCGTGAACACCAGCCGCTGGTTGGCCAGCGCCAGTTTTTTGGTCAGCCCGCCGAGCACCTGCGCGCTGATCTCCCCGGAAGACTCCGAGGCGCAGGCCAACACGCTGGGTTTGCCGGACGAACCCTTGGCGACCGCGCCGAGGGTCACCGCGCGCACAGTGAGCGCGTCGGCGACGATCGCTGACCACTTTGTGGTCGCTTTTTTTCCCAGTAAACTTGCCATAGTTATGCCGTAGTACCCCGTTGTAAACAGCCCAACGTCTGGAACGATCGGGTGCCTTCAGAGTTGACCGTAATTACATCATGGTTAATAATTAAGGAGCGTTACATCGCTACACATATTTGCAAAAGCGTGACAAAAGTTACCATTTTTTGACATATTTTTTCATTTGCTTGTGATTTTGGCATAGTCCGTCTAAAGTGTGGCCTGTTTCGTGCCAGCAGGAAAGAAACATTTTTGATGGACCGTGTTTTCCGACCCGTGGCGGATTTGCTGCGGCAAGGTGGCGCAAATGGCCATGGCCTTTTTATTTACCTAGGAGTCATCTCATGAGAAAGCAACACACTCTTCAAGCCGCCAAACAGGCCGGCTTTACGCTGATCGAACTGATCATCGTCATCGTCATTGTCGGTATTCTGGCGGCGGTGGCGATTCCAAGGTACCTCGGTTTGACCACGGACGCCCAATTGGCAGCGACTCAAGGCATCGCCGGCGCTCTGGGCTCGGCTTCTGCGACAAACTATGCGCTACGCACAGGTTTTGGTACGGGCAAGGGATCTGCGGTCGCTGATTGCACGGCTACTGCGGGTCTGTTGCAAGGTGGACTGGCAACCGGCTATACGATCAGCGCGGGGGCGATTGGTGCCGGTTCCACGGCGTCATGCACACTGACCGGTCCGGGTTCGCAAACCGCCACCTTTGTTGGGCATGGGATAGCCTGACCGATTACCGCAAACCAGCGGACCAGTGGCGCTTTGCAGAGGGCCGTTCGCACGCGGTTCCGGGCGGGCTTAGCAATGAGAAAACTTCATGCGCATACCGTGCAAAAAGCGCAGTGCGGGCTTCACCCTCATCGAACTGGTTATGGTTGTTGTCTTGATGGGCATTGTGGCTGTCTATGTGGTGCCTAGAAATGTCGCGCCAGCGGATGTCACTTTGCCTTCCCAAGCCCAAAAAATGGCCACCGATCTGCGTCATGCGCAAACGCTGGCCAGCACCTGGGGAGCCAGCCTGGTCGTCAGCGCCGGCGGCAGCGCCTACAGCGTCAGTTGCCTGACGGCCAGCGCCAGCGCACCCTGCAATGCGTCACCCGTCATCGACCCGGCCAGCGGCGCCGCCTTCAGCGTCGGTTTGCAACAAGGCGTCAGTTTCATCAGCCCGACCAGCGCCACTTTGACCTTCAACAGCCTGGGCCAACCAAGTGCCGCAGCCAGCTACACGCTGAGTTCCGGCAGCAGCACGAACACTGTAGCGGTCGCAGCGATGTCCGGCAAGGTGACGCCATGAGGCGGCTGGCTGCGGTGCGGCGCGCGGTGCGCGGTTTCACGCTGGTTGAAACGCTGCTGGTCATGGTGGTCCTTGGCATTGCCGCCGTCACCATTATTTCTCTGCAAGGCAACCTTTTCTCCGGGCAGGCGCAGAACAAGAATATCGTGGTTGGCACCCAACTGATGCAGGAATGCGCCGAGTTGCTGCTGGCCAAAAGCCGGATCAACTACAACGACAGTTGCCTGGCCAGTGGCGCCGCCGCCACCACCTGCTGCGCCACCATCACCGTAACCGGCTACGGCGCGCCCACGGTGCCGACGCTCAGCGCTGGCAACTCGACAAGCGCCAACATGGCGGCCTGTCCCTTTGGCACCGGCAGCGACTGCAAACTGGTGTCAGTGACGCAGGGTGGCCTGAGCCCGATCACGCTGATGCTGATCAGCCATTGACATGCGTGCGCCAAGGCCTTCCTTTGACAGCGCCCCGGCGCGCCGGGGCAGCGCCGGCTTCACGCTGGTTGAACTGATCACCGTGATCGTGCTGCTGGGCATTCTGGCCGCGGTCGGCTCCAACATGCTGTCCGACAGTTTCACGACCACGCGCATGGTCAACGCCGGCTATGCCAGCGAGTCGGAGGCGCGTTACGCACTGGAGCGCCTGGCACGCGAGATCCGCGAGGTCAAGTATTTGAGCGCCGGCAACTTTTGCATCAGCACCATGACCGCGTCGCAACTGGTGTTCCAAAAACCCAATACCGGCAGCAGCGATCAGACCAGTTGCGCCACCGCGAGCAACACCATCACCATCAGCTACAGCGCCCCGGCGCTGACGCTGGCCTACGCGTCGCCGGCGTCCAGCGGAACTCTGATCAGCGCGGTGGCCAGCAACGGGTTCGCTTTGTCGTATTTCCAGATCGATGGCACGACGGCGGCCACCGGCAACACCGATGTCGCCTTTGTGCTGCTCAACCTCACCGTTGCCGATGCCACCAGCGGACAAAGCGTTGCGCAGCGGGTGCGTGTCGGTCTGAGGAACTACGCACCATGAAAGCTCCGCATTTCAAGTCGCCAGCGCGCCAGCGCGGCATTGCCGCCGTCATGGCCGTCATTTTTCTGATTGCCGCGGTGATCTTTGTGCTGACGCAAACCCTCAACATGGCCGGCACCACCAGCGTCGACAACAGTCAGCAACTGAACAGCACGGCGGCCTTTTTCCTGGCCGAAAGCGGCGTTGAACGCGGCCAGGCCACGCTCAAGGCGGCGTCGCTGGCCGGTAGCTACACCGACGCCACCTGCACCGGCCTGGCGTCGCTGGCGGCAGTGAGTCTGGGCAACGGCGTCTACCAATACACCAGCGCGACATCGACGCCCAGCAATTGCGGCGGCGCCAACCCGGCCTGCACCGCCTGCTCGGTGACGGTCAGAGGCACGGTGGCCGGCGCGTCCCGTTACCTGAGCACCGATCTTTCGGCCACCAGCGCCAACGGGGTGGAGGGCTTTGGCAACACTTTTACGCTGAACCTCAAATCCGACTTTGACAACAGCTACGCGTTTACCCACTTGTCGTTCAACATGGAAACCAACTGGGGGGTGGGCGGCAATATCGGCGTCTGCCAGAACAACAGCCCCGGCGTCAGCGTCACCACCTGCTCTGAGAGCTGGAACCTGCCCGGAACCTATTACAACAATACCGACAGCGAAGGCGTTTTTGCCAGCGTGCCGACGCACGGTACCTACAGCATCACGGAAGCCCTGACCAAGAACAACGCGCCGATCAACGAAAACTATGTGCTGGTGGGGGTGCTGCTGCGCCCCGACAGCAGCGGCACCGTCAGCCACGTCGGTTCCTACACCCAATACACCAATGTCGGCGTGACGGCGCCGAGTTGTCCCAGTGGCGGCGTCAGCCCGACTGCGCCCAGAACCATGCCGTTGACGGCGGACTGCAACCCTTATGACTATCAGAACGGCTACATTGACAGCGGCTGGACCTGCAACCCGACCAGTGGTACCACGCCCAACTGGTCCAGGGCAGCCGGCGCCAATACGCTGCTCATGGGCTTTGGCGGCAAGCCGTATTACTCGGGGTCGGGTAACCGGGCCACCAATCGACTGACCGGCGCGGCGCTGAACGGTCAGCCGCTGTACCGGCAAATCGAGATGGTCGGAACCCAGGGCGACAATGCGTATTCACAGCTCTGGTATGCCTACAACCCCGACTACTATCCCAGTGCCACCGCCACGTCCAGCACCAGCAACCTGACCGGCGCGCAAATTGTCGGCACCATTGGGGCGGAGTTTACCGGCGCCGTTGGTGGCGTGGTTACGGCCTGCATTGGCAGCACCACCAGTTGCAGTGGCAGCACGCCCAGTTGCTCCAGCACGGGAGGAACACTACGCGTTTGCTCGGTAGCCAGCGGAGCTTTGCGAGTAGGCGACCTGCTTTCATCCAGTGGATCGATTTCGAACGGGACGACCATACAGTCGCAGTTGACCAGCACCGAGCTGGGGGGCGCGTTAGGCTTAAGAGGCACCTATTCTGTCCAATCCCAAAACAGAAGAAACAGCGCAACCATTACCGCCAGAAGCAAAATATTGCGGGTGAGCGCCGTCAGCGGAGGTCAGTTGTCGGCAGGGGACGTCGTCAACAGTGGCATCCCCGGCGGCCCGACCATCCAGCCGTTTTCAACCGCTGGCACGACCGGCACCGGCTCGACCGGCGAATATGTTCTCAGTGCCCAGGTCACAACACCGGTCAACCCCCCTAGCGCGATGCAAGCCAGCAGTCATATTCTGGAACTGGCTGACGCTACCTGCAGCGGCAGTTTGACTCTGGGCGATGCCGTGCTGCCCGGCGCCACTGGCAGTGGTACGCCTTACGGCAATCTGGGCGCACCGACCACGGGCGTTGCCAACACGGCCGGCAGCAGTTACACGCTTTCGGGCAACCCCAATTACGTTATCACCGCGGCCACCACCTGCGGCACCGGCAACGCCAATGTGAATATGCACACCGCCGGTCCGACCGTGACCACCATCGCGCTGACCGGC
>JBAXBQ010000084.1:0-13795 GCA_037141865.1 Comamonadaceae bacterium
GGAGCTGAGTGCCCCAGTAGCCAGATCCCCCGACATCCTGAACGGGGTTTGGCCTGTCATCATTTCGGGAAAGATTCATGGCAGGCGGTGTCGTTTTCTTCCGGTACCCGCGACGCGCACAGGGTCTAAAAAATACCCGTTTGACTTTCATTTAACGAGTTAGTTAAATGAAGTCATGAGCCCGCAGTTGTCTGATCCCCTCAGCGTCACCTTCTCGGCTTTGGCAGACCCGACCCGGCGCGCCATTCTGGCACGGCTGGCGCGAGGAGAAACCAGTGTCGGCGACCTGGTCAAACCGTTTGCCATCTCCGGGGCAGCTATCTCGCGCCACCTGCGCGTGCTGGAGAATGCCAGACTGATTGAGCGCAAGGTCAACGCCCAATGGCGCATCTGCCGTCTCAATCCTCCTGGGCTGCGTTTGGCCGATAGTTGGCTGTCACCCTACCGCGCATTTTGGGAGCAGAGCCTGGACCGGTTGATTGAGGTGCTCGAACAGGTTGATGGACCACCTGCCGCGCCAACTGGATCATCGGCGACAAGTCCCCGATCTACCCGGCGACCGCGTGGGGTGCGGCCGCCAGACGGTGCCCGCCGTGCCCCGCTTACCAGGAAGAAGAAGTCATCATGAACGCTCCAGAGACTTTCACGCTTAGCCTCTCACGTTTTATCCGCGCACCGCGCGAAAAAGTGTTCGACGCCTTTGCCACCCAAGCAGGGCTAGCCGCCTGGATGGGGCCGCGCGGCATGCAGGTGCGCACTGCGCAAGTCGACCCCCGGGAGGGCGGCGCCTGGCGCGTTGAACTGCAGGCCCGCGACGGCAGCGTCGTTGCCGTTGGCGGACACTACAAGCAACTGCAGCGCCCTTCAAGACTGGTTTATAGCTGGCAGTGGGAGGGTGAGAACAGTCCGATGCCAAACGTCGTGACGCTGATTGAAGTAAGCCTGAACGAGAAGGATGGTGGCACCGAGCTGCACATGGCGCACGGTGGTTTCCCGGCCGCAGCGGCACGCGACGCTCACCAGCAGGGTTGGGCCTCCACTTTCAACCGGCTCAACGACTCGTTGGACCCGCGTGGCAGCGCCGGCACCCTCACCCTGTTGGGAGATGCACGCAGCACCTATACCCGCACCGTGCGTATGGCGCTGGCCGAAAAGGAGGTGGCGTACAGCATGCAAATGTGTGCACCGCGCTCCGCCGAACTATTGGCGGTGCATCCGTTTGGCCGGATTCCGGCGTTGCGTGATGGGGACATTGAGATCTGGGAAACCGCGGCCATCGTGAACTACCTGGACGAGTGTTTTGATTCGGGCTCTGTATTGCGGCCGGGCAGCATCCTGGACCGCACGCGCTGCGCACAGTGGATCAGCGCCGTCAATGGTTACTACTACGACACCATGGTCAAACGCTATGTGTTGCAGATTATTTTTCCCAGGGGCGAGGGCGGCAAGCCGGACCGCGGTGTGATCGATGCGGCCTTGCAGGAGATGCCAGACCAGCTGGCGGCGCTCGACAAGGCCTATGGCAGTGGTGACTTCCTGGCTGGCGCCAGGATCTCAGCTGCCGACTTGTTCGTGGCACCGATTCTGGCCTACCTGCAGTTCATGACCGAAGGCGGCCAGTTGATGGCCAATTACCCCAATGTGTTGCGCGCGCAAAACCTGTTGCGCCAGCGCGTCAGCTTTACCAGCACCAGTCCCCAGTAGCGTAGCGCCATACGGCGAAAGCATTTTTTTAAACCGAAGGAGATCAGCATGAGTTACCTGCCCGGAAAGTTTGTCTGGTTCGAACACGTGTCCAACGACGTCGGAAAAGCGCGCGACTTTTATGGTGCGCTGTGTGGTTGGAGCGTTCAATCAGTGCCGATGGGCGAGCGGCCCTACGACATGATCATGAACGGTGCCGACGCGATTGGTGGTTTTCGCAGTGGCGAGCCAGGGGTGCCCAGCCACTGGGGTTCGTATTTGGCGGTGACGGATGTGGACCGCAGTTTTGCCGCCGCCACAGCCGCCGGCGCCAAAGGGTTGATGCCACCGGTTGACTTTGGTGATGTTGGCCGCGCCGCCGTGATTGCCGACCCGACAGGCGCCGCCGTGAGCCTGTGGAAAGGCGCCCGGAGCGACCCGCCGGACGCGGAGAAAACACCAGTCGGTGGCTGGTTCTGGAACGAGTTGTTCAGCCCCGCCGCCGCCGCCGCCGTGGCTTTTTATGAAAAGGTTTTTGGCTTCAGCCATGACGCCATGGACATGGGGCCGCAGGGCACTTATTACGTGCTCAAGGACACTAGTGGAAGGCCGCGCGCCGGCGTTATGCAGCAACCTGCCGACATGCGGGTACCGGCGCACTGGTTGCCCTACGTGCATGTAGCTGATTGCGACGCCGCTGTCGCCAAAGCCACCAGGCTGGGTGCCAAACAGACCCTGGTAGCGCCGACGGATATTCCCAATATCGGGCGGTTTGCCGTCCTTCTGGATCCGCTGGGTGCAGCGATTGCCTTGATCAAGGGAGTTTGAAATGAACCAGTGGAGACAAGCATGCAACTCTCTTATTTGAGCGCACTCGGTCGGTCAGCGGTTTTAGCGGTGACCGTCGCCTCCCTGGCGTCATGTGCCAGTGTGCCCTCTGAAAATGCCGATGCTGTGCTGACGCGCGCCAACCTGGCGATGGGCGGCACGACTCTGCACAGTATTTCGTTTTCCGGCAGCGGCAGCGGCGCAACTTTTGGCCAGGCCTATGAACCTGGAAATGCATGGCCGACGATCAATTACTCCAGCTTTTCGCGCCTTGCCGACTATGACAATGTCGCTTTTCGTGAGGACGCTGCGCGCAGCCGCGCCGAGCCAAGCGGTGGTGGTGCGGTACCGCTGATGGGCATGGGGGAGCAACGCACCGTCGGCTTGATGCGCGGCGGTTTTGCCTGGAACATGGCCGGGCCGGCGCCGATTGCGGCTGCATCGTCGCTGGACGGACGCGTTCACGACCTGTGGACCACACCGCATGGCGTCATTAAGGCCGCACTCGCCAACAAAGCGACGCTCGAAATGCGCAGCAACGCTGGCAGGTCCATGGCAGCAGTGTCGTTTACGGTGCCGGGCCACTTCAGTGCCACGGCGCTGATCAACCCAGCCGGTCTGGTGGAACAGATTGAATCTCTCCAACCCAATCCGGTATTGGGCGACACCGCATCGGTCATCAGCTTTTCGGACTACCGCGATTTTGGCGGCGTCAAATTTCCAATGCGCATTCGCCAGAGCCTGGGTGGCTTCCCGGTGCTGGAACTGGCGGTGGACGAGGTCAAGCCGAATGTGCCTGCCACGATTGAAGTTCCGGCACTGGTCATGGCTGCTACGGAGCGGGTAACAGCGGACCAGGCCGCCCCTGGCGTGTGGTTCATGGCCGGTGGCTCGCACAACAGCGTTGCCATCGAAATGAAGGACCACATGATGCTGGTGGAAAGCCCGCTATGGGACGGCCGTGCCCAGCCGCTGCTGGCTGAAGTGAAAAAACTGGGCAACGGCAAACCGATTCGCTATGTGCTCAATTCGCATCATCACTTCGACCATTCAGGTGGCTTGCGAACGGCCGTGGCCGACGGCATCACGCTGGTCACCAGCGATTCGGCCAAGCCCTACTTCGAGCGCATCCTGGCCAACCCGAACCGGATCAATCCCGATGCGATGCAAAGGTCCGGCAAAAATGCGGTGATCAGCGGTATCGGTGGCAAACGCACATTCACCGATGGCGAGCGTGTGGTGGAGGTCTATTACATCGAAGGCAGCCTGCACGCCCAGGGCTTCATGATGGTGTATCTGCCGCAGGAAAAAATACTGATCGAAGCCGACGCGTATACACCCGGACCACCCAACGCGCCAGCACCGGCCAAGCCGAGTGAAGTAACCCTTAACCTGGTCCAGAACATCGAACGCCTGAACCTTCAGGTGGAGCGCATCCTGCCATTGCATGGCCGCATGGTGCCGGCCAGCGAGATGTACACGGCGGCGGGCAAGAAGAGCTGACTCACCGTGGGGTTACCATCTCATAACGAAATATGAGAATCCAGATGGAACAACACGCGTCGACTCGCTACGGATTCGTGGCCCAGTCCTTCCACTGACACTTCTGGCGGGCGTGCAGATTGCGCCGCGTCTGGGCTTGTCGCACGACACCGGCGCCACGATTGCCACCCTTCATACCTGGCTGGGTGACGCCATTCTTTGGGCCGCCGGGCTTCACGCCAGCGCCGCCATCTACCATCAACTGGTCCTCAAAGACGGCGTGTTGGCTTCGATGCTGCCGTCCTGGGCTTTGTCATCCTCAGGGCGCTGACTTCATTCAGTCGCGGTGTCAGTCTTTGAGGTTGCATTTGCGCTACCCTGCCAGTCACCACCCAGCGCCTTGATCAAAAATACCGAGGTCACCAGTCGTTGGCCTAACAACTGGGCGGCCTGGCGCTCGTTGGCGAGCAGCGATTGCTGTGCCGTGATGACGTCGAAGTAGGTGGATGCGCCACCCTCGTAACGTGCCGTCGTCATGTCGAGCACCCGACGCGCACTGGCGACTGCCTTGTGCGCCTGAAGCGCTGCGTGGTCCAGCGCAGCCAGTCCGGTGATACCGTCCTCGACTTCCTGCATCGCAGCCAGCACCACACGCCGGTAGTTCGCCACCGTCGCAGCGTACCCGGCGCCAGCGAATGCGACGTTGGCACGGGTGCGCCCACCGTCGAACAAGGTTTGCGCGGCCGACAGGCCCAGCGACCACAACACGCTTGGCGCGTCGAACAGGGTCGTGAGTTCCCGGCTATCGACTCCGAGGGCCGACCCCAACATGATGCTCGGATAAAAAGCTGCGTTGGCGACGCCGATCTGCGCGTTGGCGGCGGCCATGGCACGTTCCGCCGCGGCGATGTCGGGGCGGCGCTGCAGCACATCAGAAGGAACCCCTAGCGGCACCGGCGGCGTGGTCACTTCGCGCTGGTTGGGCACCAGCGTGAACTGTGGCGCCGCAATGCCGGCCAGTGTTGCCACGGCATGCTCAAACTGGCCGCGTTGGCGGCGCAGCAGGTCAAGCTGCACCAGCGTCGTGTCCAGCAGTGCTTGCTGTTGGGCCAGGTCCAGGCCGGTTGCGGCGCCAAGCTCATGGCGCGCATTCACCAGTTCGAGCGCGCGCTGCTGCAAACCGATGGCGCGCCCCAGCACGTCAAGTTCGGTATCGATTTCACGCAGGTTGAAATAGTTGGTCGCCAGATCGGCTGTCAGCAGCAAGCGGGTGTTTTCGAGGTCAGCTACCGATTGCGCGAGCGAAGCTTGGGCACCCGCTATGGACTGCTGCACGCGCCCGGCCAGATCGACTTCGTAGTTCACCGTCATTGCCACGCTCAGCTCGTTTTGGACGGTGGAGAAATTGGGACTGGCGTAATTGCTCAATGGCCGGTTGGCGGAAATCTTCTGGCGTGCGGCGCGCTCACTCAAACCGATCTGCGGCAGCACACTGGCCGTGGTCGCCGCCAGTGCCGAGCGTGCTTGCGCCAGTCGCGCCTGGGCCATGGCCAGCGTCGGGCTGTTGGCAATTGCCCGCTGTTCGAGTGCGTCAAGTTCGGCATCACCAAACCGCTGCCACCACGGCCCCTTGCTGGCCGTGTCGTCGGGTCGGCCTTCACGCCAGGGCGCTTCGACCTTCCAGCTGAGCGGTAGCTCAAGCGCAGGCTTTTGGTACTCGGGCCCAGCCGCGCAGCCAAACAATAGTGAAACGCAGACTGCAAGGCTTGCAGGCCGCGCGATCACTTGCGATCCTTGTCGCTCGCCAGCACAACAACCTGACCATCGGCCAGCGAATCCGGCGGATTGAGCACGATGCGGTCGGTCTCGCTGATGCCGTCCAGCACCTCGAATTCAGCGCCGTAGTTGCGTCCGACACTGACCCGGCGTAGCGTTACGTGGCCTTGCGCATCGACTACCGCGATCATCGTGCCAGCGCTGCGGAACAACAGCGTGTTGGTCGGTGCCACCAGCGACTGGCTCGCCTGCAGCGGTAGCGCTACCTGCACATAGGTGCCGGGTAGCAGGTGACCATCGTGATTGGTCAGGGTCACTTCAAGCTGCATCGTGCGCGTAACGGCATCGATTGACGCCGAGGTACGAGCCACTTGTCCGAGAAAACGCTGGCCGCGCAACTCGGCCTGCGTGACCACGACTTGCTGGCCGATCTTGACCAATTGGGCATAGGCCTGTGGCACGTTGACATAGACGCGCAGCGGGTCGGTCTGCGACAGTATGAACAGCAAACGCGAGCTGTCAATCAGGTCACCAACATCGACATTGCGCCGCGTGATCACTCCGGCAAACGGCGCCACCACACGCTTGAAGTCCTCCAACTGGCGCAGGCGCTGTACGTTGGCTTCGGCCGCGGCCAGAAAGGCCAGCGACTGGGCGACAGCACTGCGCCGCTCATCCAGATCCTGTTGCGACACCACGTCCTTTTTGCGCAAACCTTCCCAGCGTTCGGCCGTGCTCCTGGCGAGCGACAGGTTGGAGGCCGCCTGCTCGCGCGCGGCAATCGCCTGGCTCAGTTGCTGGTCGATTTCGGGCGTCTCGATCTCGGCCAGCAGCTCGCCCTTTGCGACCTTGGCGCCAATGTCCTTGCTCCAGCGTTTCAGGTAGCCGGTGGCGCGCGCTGCGATGGGCGACTGCACGAAACCCTGCAAGGTGCCGGGCAGGTTCAAGGTCTGGCCGGCCGCGTTGCGCCTGGCCACTGTGGTCTTCACATATTGTGTGGCCTGCTCGGCGCTGCTGGCGTCCAGCGCGCGCGCATTCGCCATCCGGCTGAGGACCGTGCGGCCGGCACCGATTGCCAGCAACACCAGTATGACGAGGGCGGCGATCCAGGTTCGGCGCAAGATCTGCCGACGCTTGAGCAGTTCGACGTGCTCCTCGCCCGGATTGACTTCAATGGGGTGCAATCCCAGGGCCGAATGGCGTTGTTCGGTCATGACTCAAGTCTCCTGGGGATGAGGAACGATAGGATGCATTGCGCGCACTGCCTGGCGCCGCGCCCGGCGCTGATGCACACCTGCAAACACCACCGGCACGAAGAACAGCGTGGACACTGTCGCGAATAGCAGGCCACCGATAACAGCACGGCCCAGCGGTGCGTTCTGCTCGGCGCCCTCACCCAGGCCGAGTGCCATCGGGATCATGCCAATGATCATCGCCAACGCGGTCATCAGCACTGGCCGGATGCGGGTCGCGCCAGCCTCGAGTGCCGCCGCCAGCGGTGACACACCGGCGTCCTGGCGCTGGCGCGCAAACGAGATCAGCAGAATGCTGTTGGCAGTCGCCACGCCCATGGTCATGATGGCGCCCGTCAGCGCCGGCACGCTCAGTGTGGTGCCGGTGATAAACAGTGTCCAGGCAATGCCGGCCAGTGCCGCAGGCAGCGCGGCGATGATGACCAGTGCATCGATCCACGACTGGAAGTTGACAACGATCAGCAGGTACACCAGCACGATGGCCATCATGAGCCCGACGCCCAGCCCGACGAATGACGTCTGCATGGTTTCGACCTGGCCGCGCAGCACCACCTGACTGCCGCGCGGCAGCTTGGGCCGGATCTGATCCACCAAAGTCTCGACCCGATTGGCCACGCTCGCCAGATCGGTGCCCTGAACGCTGACAAAGACATCGACAGCTGGCAGGATGTTGTAGCGCGAAGCCACCGCCACCATCTGGCTCGGCGTCACCTCCACCAAGTTGCCCAGCAGTTGCGTGCTGCCGGTGGCGCCAGCCGCCGGCCCGGCTCCGTTGCCGACCGGCATGTTGAGCAAGGCGTCGAGTGAATCGACCTGGTATTGCGGGGTTTGCACCGCGATGTTGTAGACCACGCCATTTTGCGGGTTGAGCCAGAAGGCGGGCGCCGTTTGCGAACTGCCGGAGAGCGAGATCAGCACGTTTTGCCCGACGTTGGCGGCGGACAGGCCCATCTGCTGCAAGCGGCTGCGGTCCATTTGCATATTCAGTGCCGGCGCGTTGAGCCGCTGGTGCACATGGGCATCCACCGCACCCGGGATATGCCGGATCGACTGGGTCAACTCGGCAGCCAGTTGCGCATTGGCGGCGACGTCGGCGCCAGTGAACTGCACGTCAATCGCCGCCGGCAACCCGAAGTTGAGGATCTGCGTCACGATGTCGGCCGGCTGAAAGAAGAATTCGATGCCGGGAAAACGTCGTGGCAACTCGGAGCGCAGGCGCGTGACGAAACGCTCGGTCGGGGCGTGACCTTCGCGCAGCGACAGCAGGATCTCGCCGTCCAGCGTGCCGATGGTGCCGGCGTTGCTGTATGACAAATTGATGCCGCTGTTGGGCACACCCAGGTTGTCAAGAATCGTCTCCAACTGGTCGCTCGGGATGATCTCGCGGATGACGACTTCGACAGCGTCGGCCAGGCGCGCGGTCTCCTCAATGCGGGTGCCGGTCGGCGCGCGCATGTGCAGGCGAATCTGACCGGCGTCGACGCTTGGGAAGAAGTCGCGCCCCAGCAGAGGCACCAGCAGGCACGACACCAGGCAAAAGCCCATGAACAAGAGTGCGAAACCGCGCCGCTGCGTTAGCAGCGCAGACAGCGCCAGCGTGTAGGTGCGGCGCACACGTTCGAAACGGCGGTCGAAGGCACGGTACAGCTTTTGTAGCAAATTGACCCGGGTTGTGGTGGCCGCCACGCTGGTGTTGCTCATCAACAGCAGCACCAGCGTGGGAACGAGTGTGCGCGATAGCAGATAGGACGCGATCATCGCCAGCACCACGGCTTCGGCCATCGGCACGAACAGAAAGCGCGCCACGCCCGACAGGAAAAACATCGGCACAAACACAATGCAAATGCACAACGTCGAGACGAAGGCGGCGACGCCAATTTCTCCGGCGCCGGTCTCGATCGCTTCAAAAATAGGCGCGCCCATGTGCAGGTGGCGCTCGATGTTCTCGATCGTCACGATCGCCTGGTCGACCAGAATCCCGACCGACAGCGCCAGACCGCCCAAGGTCATCAGGTTCAGCGTTTCGCCGAGCATCTTCAGCACCAGGATCGAGGCCAGGATTGACAGTGGAATGGTCAGCGCGATGATCAAAGTGCTGCGCCAATTGCCCAGGAATAGCAACACCATGGCGGCGGTCAGCGCAGCAGCGATCAGTGCCTCAACGACCACCCCCGTCACTGCCGCCTTGACAAAAACCGACTGGTCAAACAGGGGCGTGACCTTGACATCCGGCGGCAGTACTTGCGCCACGCGCGGCAACAGCGCTCTCAGGTTCGCCACAATGTCCAGCGTGGAGGCGCCGCCGTTCTTCAATACCGACAGCAGCACGCCGCGCGCGCCGTCCTGGCGCACGATGTTGGTCTGCGGCGAGAAGCCGTCGCGCACCTGCGCCACATCGCGCAGATAGGTGGTGGCGCTGCCAACCGTGCGCACTGGCAGGTCGCTCAAGCCCGCGATGGTGTCGGGCGAGCCATTCATCTTGACCGTGTACTCGGTGCCGCCGAACTTGGCGGTGCCCGAGGGCAGAATCAGGTTTTGCAGGTTGATCGCGTTGACGACATCGGCCGGTGACAGTCCGCGCGCCTGTAGCGCGGCGGTGTCAAGGTCAACCGAGATCAACCGGTTCTTGCCACCGTAGGGAAAGGGCACAGCCGCGCCCGGGATGGTGATGAGCTGCGGGCGCAGCGTGTTGACCGCCGCGTCGAACACGGCTTGTTCGGGCAGCGTCGGGCTGGACAACGCAAGTTGCACCACCGGGATGCTGGAGGCCGAGTACTTGATCACCAGCGGCGGCGTGATGCCGGGCGGCAACTGGCGCACCTGCGTTTGCATCGAGGCAACCACCTGGGCGATGGCCGTCTGGATGTTGGCAGTGGGCTGGAAGAACACCTTGATGACCGTGACACCGGCAAGCGATTGCGACTCGATGTGCTCGATGTCGCTAACCGTGGTCGTCAGACCGCGTTCGCTCTGGCCAGCAATGCGTTGTCCCATTTCCTGCGCCGACAGGCCACCGTAGTTCCAGATGATGCTGACGACCGGGATATTGATTTCCGGAAAAATATCGGTCGCCATGCTGAGCAGCGCAAAAGGTGTCGCCAACACGATCAGCAGCGCCATCACGATGAAGGTGTAGGGACGACGAAGCGCCAGGTGAACCATGGACATGAGCAGTGCTTCCGGAGGATTTCAACTGAATGATAGCAACGGCCCTGCCAAAGTCCTTCTAATCAGGCGCCGGCAACGGCGCTTTTCGCCATACGCTGGCCAGCCAGGGTTGCTGCTCAAGGGGCAAGCCGGGTGGCCGGTAAAAATGCATCAGCTCGACAAAACCAGCCGCCGTCATGTAGCGGTGCCAGTTTGCCAGATCATGATATGCGCCGTAGCGCTGCCGGTTCCAGCCCTCGTCGTTGTTGCCCCTTGGGTTGGAGCTGAACAAAACGCCTGCCGGTTTGAGCGTGGCGTGCAACTCCGACAAGACCCGTGGCAGCGCCTGACCGGGCACGTGAAACAGGGAGGCATTGGCAAACACACCATCAAAATGGCTGGCTGGCAAATCAAGCGCAAGAAAATCCTGCTGCCATACCTCGCAGCCGCTGTAGGTACGCGCCATTTCGGCAAAACGTGCAGCACCTTCCAGTCCCACCGCAGTATGGCCACGCTCCCTGAAAACTTTAAGATCGCGGCCCGGACCGCAGCCAAAGTCCAGAATAGTGAACGGTGCCATGCCTTCGATAAATTGCAGCAGGGCGGCCATGTTCTGGCTGACGTCGTGGTCTCGTGTGCCAATAAAGAAGTCATCGGCGTGCTGGTTGTAGTAGGCCAAAGTACGATCAGCCAGTTCACTCAGTTCCTGTGCAGTCAATTTTGTTTGCCGGTTCATGGCTGCGAGGATAGCCTGAAGCTGGGTGAGTAGAGGATCGTGGCAACGGGTAGTCGGCCTGTACTCTGCCGGAACACGCGCGCAGCAAGGCAATAGATATTCTGGGATGATGGAGCCAGTCAACCCTGCGCGCAGTCGCATTTACCGCCATGAAAAAACACTTTCCAGTTGCCATTCTTGCCTTGATAACGGCCGCGGCTTCATCCGTCTTGGGTGCCGAGCAGGAAGCCGACCGGTGGAACCTGAAAGATTTATATGCGACCCAGACCGATTGGGACAAGGATGCAGCCACGCTTGAGCAACAACTGAAAGTTCTGGCATCGTGCAGTGGTCGCCTGGCGGAATCGGCCAAACGTTTCAAGACCTGTCTGGACCTGAATGCCGAAGTACTCAAGCGCTATTACCGCTTGTCGAGCTACGCATCGCAATTTTCTGACGAGGACACGGGGCTGGCCGCTGGCCAGGATTTGAAACAGCGTGCCGATGTAGTGGGCAACCATGTGGACGAAGTGACTTCATTTGTCAGCCCGGAGATTTTGAAACTCGGTCGCGTCAAGGTGAACGCCCTGCTCAAAGCAGACAAGTCGACGGCCATCTACAGCCACTGGCTGGACGGCATCCTGCGCGCTGCGTCCCACACGCTGGACCAAAAGGGAGAGCAACTGATTGCCAATTTCAGTTTGGCCACTGGCGCCGCCGGTGCGGTCTACTCCACCCTGTCAGACGCCGACATGCCGTGGCCGAAAGTCAAGTTGTCGGACGGCGCCGAGATTGTGGTGGATCAGTCGGCCTATACCAAGTACCGCGCTCTTGAGAATCGGGCCGATCGCAAGCTGGTGTTTGATGCGTTTTGGGGTAAATGGAAAGAGTTCGAGCGTACTTTTGGCGTGACGCTTTACGAACAGCTGAAGAAGGATGCCGCGCTGGCCAAAGTCAGAAATTACCCCGACTCGTTGACGCAAGCGCTGGATACCCACAAGTTACCCAGGGCGGTCTATGACACTTTGGTGGCGCAGGCAGAAGTCAATCTGCCAACCTTGCACCGTTATTTCAAACTGCGCGCCAAAATGCTTGGTGTGAGTGAAATGCGTTACTACGACGTTTACCCGCCCATGGTTTCGAGCGATTTGAAGTACCCCATAGGCCAGAGCACCGAGTTGATGCTGGCTGCGGTCAAGCCGCTCGGTGAAGACTACGCACGCGCGATGAAGCAAGGCGTCCAAAGCGGCTGGATGGACGTCTACCCGCGTCCGAGAAAACGCTCTGGCGCCTATATGAACGGCTCCGTCTATGACGTGCATCCCTTTTTGCTGCTCAATCACAACGATGACTACGAATCGCTTTCGACGCTGGCGCATGAGTGGGGCCATGCGATGCACTCCTATTTGTCAAACCGGAGCCAACCCTTCATCAACGCCGATTACCCTACGTTCACGGCCGAAATCGCTTCCACCACCAACGAGGTGCTGCTGCTCGATCACATGCTGAAGATCGCCAGCAATGACAGTGAAAAGATGTTGTATCTGGACTCTGCGCTGGAGAATCTGCGGGGCACTTTTTTCAGGCAAGCGATGTTCGCCGCCTTTGAGCGTGATGTTCACGCCAAAGTCGACAAGGGCGAGTCACTGACCGGAGAAGCGCTGACCAAAATTTATGGCGACATCCTCAAACGCTACCACGGCGACAAAGAGGGCGTGGTCAAGATTGACGAGCTCTACACCGTTGAGTGGGCCTACATTCCGCATTTCTACAATCGGTTCTACGTGTTTCAGTACGCCACATCGATCTCAGCTGGAAGCATGTTTGCCGACGCAATTCTGAAAGGTACGCCGGGCGCACGGGAACGCTATCTGAATATTCTGCGGGCCGGCGGCTCGCGCTATCCGTACGAGTTGGTGAAAGAGGCCGGTGTTGATCTGGCCTCGCCCGCGCCTTATGAGGCGATCGTGGCACGCATGAACAGCATCATGGACCAAATCGAGGCGATTCAGGCGTCGTCCCCGTACGCCACAAGGCGTATTCCCCAATCCGCTGTCCTTCCATAAAGTCGCTCTATCGTTGCGAAAAAAACCGGCTTCAACCAACAGGCCGGCGCACCGCATTACTTGGCCCGACTACCGTTCGGTTGGCTCGGGGTCAGTAGTCAAGTTGAAGTTTGGCGTGCCAGGGCATGACTCATTTTTGAGGTCGATGGGTCCTCCAGTGCCAAGGCTTGGTGACTGGCCGCTTACTCATCAACAACCGGAGCGCTGGTGCCTGTGGCTGGTGGACTGCCCTGCGGCCGAGTTGAAGGCGATGCCGGAGGTGATGAAGCGCGTGAGGGCGGTGGAGCATCACCGCAAGGCCAGTTCGCGACCCGCCACGCAGGCGCTGGCTGATCGGCCGCATTTGTTTGGCGAAATCCGCCAACCTATGGGGCGCTACATTCTTGTCCCACGCCACTCATCCGAACGCCGCAGCATCATACCGATTGGCTTCATGCCGCCTGTAGTGATCGTCGGTGACGCCAATCTGTGCATTCCCAATGGTGGATCGTATGAATTTGGCGTTTTGACCTCGCGCATGCACATGGCCTGGGTCAGCCATGTATGCGGACGTATCAAAAGCGATTACCGCTACACCAATCAGATTGTTTACAACAACTTTCCGTGGCCCGATCTGGATGCAAAGTCGGTCAAAGCGGAGGTGCGGAAATTGCGCTCTGCTGTCGAACAGGCGGCGCAAGCCGTGCTCGACGCCCGCGGCGCCGAAGTGGGCGCCACGCTGGCCGACCTGTACAACCCGCCCATGCCAGAGAAGCTGCTGAAGGCCCATCGCGCACTGGATGCTGCCGTGGATGCCGCTTACGCGCTGAGTGGTGGCAAAAAGAACTGGAAGTCAGACGCCCAAC
>JBAXBQ010000085.1:0-13615 GCA_037141865.1 Comamonadaceae bacterium
ACTGGTTCGGTCTGAGCAAACGATTTTGCAGCCAAGCTGGCCATCGCGACAGCGCTCAAGGCGCCAAATATTTCTCTTCTTTGCATTGCCATTTCTCCTTGAAATTGCCGTTTAGGTTGCGCCCGTTCGAGTGCGATTGATCAGCGCATTGCTTCTCATACCGGGACGCCCTGATTAAACGAGTTCAGTATAGCGCGCGAGATTTACGGCAACGTCAATCAACACTGGGGATTCTTGCTTGCTGCCGCGCTGCACCGCGCGCTTGCCGCTTCCTTTTCCACAGTTACTTGGCAGGTGCGGCATGCGCAGCATGTGCGCCGTTTGCCTCGTCCTGACCGTGGCTGGCTTGACCCGCTTCGATTTTCATCATGCCTTCGAAGCTGTCAAACAGGTGCCGCTGGTGTGCGGTGAGTTTGGACTCGGCAACCAGCACTGCACTGGCCAGAGTCTTGGCGCTGGCTGCGGACATACCTGTGGTTTCAAGCACCTTGGCTTGCGTCAGTCCGCCACCACCACAGGCAGAAATTTGCCATTCACTCTTGGTCTTTTGCAACAGAGCACGTCCGCCTTTGTCGCCTTGTATCCAACCCGCCACCGCGTAGTCGCCCTGCACCACCACCGGTGCCACTTTGAGCGGGTTGTTGGGCTTGTCAAAGGTGGCCATCATGGCGTGTTGAATCTGCTCCTGGTCAGTGCCGTGGGCCATAGCGCTGGCGGCAAAGGATGCGGCCCAAACCAAAGTCAATGCAGAAAAGAATTGGCGAATCATCGATGTCATGTGAACTCTCCTTGGGTTAGAAACTGGTGTGCAAGCCGACTTGCATGGACCGCCCGGGCATGGGGTAGCCGGCGCGGAATTCGTATTGCTGGTCAAACAGGTTTTCCAGTGCGACAAAAACCTCACCACGTCTGCCAAGCGCCGGCAATTGGAAAGCGGCACGGACATTGGCGACGCTGAAGCCTTCCACTTTGGTCGGGTTGGGGGCACCACTGGCCCGAGCTTGGCCCAGCACGTTCATACTGCTCTGGTTTTGCACATCTGCACTCACGCGCCATGCACCACCCTGCCAATTGACACCCAGGCTGACGCTGCTGCTCGGCGCATAGGGCAAGTCAGCCTTGGAAGAGCTCAGCTTGGTCAGCCCGGCAAACAGGCGCCAGCCTGTGCCAATTTGATACTGCACGCTGATCTCGGAGCCGTGCACATCGTAGGTACCCAGGTTGATGAACCCAGGTGCCGACACCGCAGGCGGGAAGGCAAACACATAGCGGTCAATCACATGGTCTGAAAACACAGACACGTCAATGCTGGTGCCGTTGTGGGGGAACCAGCTCAGGCCGATTTCCTTGTGATCCATTTTTTCGGCGCCCAGCGTTTTCCAGCTGGCACCCAGCGGCGGAATCAACTGCGACAACACAGCGGCATCAAGCCCTGGGAAATTCACCCCTTTGGACACATTGGCGCGCAGGGCCAGTTGCTCCGCGCTGTGCACCACCACCCCAGCATGTGGCGCAGTTGAATCACCAAGCAGGTTGTGGCTGTAGCTGCGCACGCCGGCCGAAGGCGTGATGGTCCAGCCCGAACCAATACTGGCGGTGTGGCTGACGGCAAGATAGGGTGAAGTCAGCGTCAGCTTCTCGGAATCAAAACCAATCGGTGAAACCTCGCCAGACAGTTTGTCAATGTCCACCCCGACCAACACTTTGCCCCCATTCCAGGCGCTGATGTCTTCTCTCAAGCGGATGCCCGACATGTTGAACTTGGATGTGAAGCCCGGTATTTGTTCGGCTTGCCCATTGTTGGCATAGGCCTTGAACGCGCCTTTAATCCAGTCATGGTCATGCACCACCGTCAAAGCCACCAAACTGCCACGGGTGTTGTACTGATCACCCTTGCCAGCCAAGGTGGTGGCATGGCCTGGGTCACCAGCGGTGTTGTCCGCACTGAGCAACAGCAGATTGACCGACCACTGCGGACTGAACTTGTAGCCCGCGCGACCCATGAGGTTGGCGAGCTTGCCGTCGGCATCAGGTCGGTGACCGTTGGACTTGGCGTAGCCCTGGGCCAGCGAATAGTCCAGATCACCGCTGCGTCCAGTCAGGTCAAACTGTTCAACCACCGTACCAAAACTGCCCGCTGATAGCTGGGCATCGCCAGTGACACCATCGCCCTTGCCCGCGCGCTTGGGCACCAGATTGATGGCGCCAAAAGTGTTGCCACACACCTGTGGTTGCGGACCTTTGAGCACGTCAATGCGCTCCATGGCGTTGACCGGCAACAGGTCCAGCAACGGGTGGTTCCACACCGCCATGTAGAACGGCACGCCATCCACATAGGTCTTGATCTCGCTGCCCGGGCGGCTGCTGCCCATGCCACGGATGTAGACCGCACCCCCCTCTTCGCCCCCAAAGGAGCCGACCGGATTAAAGCGGGAAATGGTCACACCTGGTGTGCGGCGCAATGCTGAAGCCAGATCAACAGCATTCAAGTCCTGAATCTGCTGGCCAGTGACACTGGTGCTGAAACTGGCAAACGGGTCGGTGGCGTTGCTGTCAATGACTGGTGATGACGTGACAGTGACAGACGGCAAAGTGGCGGTTTGTGCCCAGACCGATTGGGTGCAGGGGAACGCCAGGGCAACTGCCAGGGCAACCGGGAAGAGTACCTTTTTTTTGGGATTGAATGGAGTTGATTTCATGGTTTGACTCACGGGGTTTTGCGGGATTGAGGGCTTGAAAGGGGCAATTTCTAAGTTCAAAACTTCACATTGACACCGACATATACCGAGCGGCCCATGCCAGGCACAGCGATGCCATATGGAATGCTGTTGATGCCCATGGTCGCGCCTTGACCGGTGTACGCGCCGCCGGTGGGCAGGTAGTAGAAGGTGTTGAACAGGTTCTCGACGCCAAAGTCCACCCGCACTTGTTTGACGGTGTAACTGCTGCGCACATTGACCAGGCCGTAGCCCGGCGTCTTGATCTCATTGCGGACGTCAGACACGTTGCTCTTGTCCTTGACCACCGCAAATTCCAGACTGTTGTCCCAGTTGCCGAGCTGATGCGTCAGGGCCAGCTTGGCGTTGAGTGGCATCACGTTGTAGAGATCGTCACCGCTGTCCTGGTTAGTGCCCTTGGTGTAGTTCAACAGGCCTTTGAGCCCGAACGCGCCAAATGCGTTGGTGGTCAGCGGCATGTGGCCGGATACATCAAATCCGTGCAGTCGCGCAGACTGGTTGGCGTACTGCAGCCTCACAAACCCAGTCGTCCTGGTGGCGTTGTTGTCCGATGGCGCCATCATGCTGCCAGCGCTGGACGGCTGCCGAACCGCATCGATGTAATCGGTGACCTGGGTGTAGAACGGTGTGGTCTTGAAACCCCAGCTGTTGTCGGCGGCATGCCAGTCAAAAGTGGCCGACAGGGTGTTGGCCTTTTCCGGTTTCAGATTCACATCGCCAACGTAACCATTGCCGTCGCCGACCACGTTGTTCATGATCGCCATCATGGCCGCAGTAGACCAGGTGTAGCGTTCATACAAATTGGGCGAACGGGTCTTGCGCGCAAAACCAACATCGATGTCGTAGTTCGGGCTGGCGGTGTACTTGGCCTGGGCGGTCAGGTCCAGATTGTTGTCGGTTTTTGTTCTGTCGGCGTTGTTGAATTTGGCGCCGTCCCTGCCTTGACTCATCATGTCCATCATCATGGGTGCGGTACTTGGGAAAGTGGCCTGCTCGTACCCGTGGACTTTGTCGGCGTTGGTGTTCACCCGCTCGAAGCGCAGGCCCATTGTGGTCTGCCATTGCGGCGCAAGATGTTTTTCCCATTCACCAAAAAGCGCCGTGCGATCACGCTCGCCGTTGTTGATGTTCAGGAATGCGTTAGGGCCCATCATCATGCTGCCAGCCACTGGTGGCCACCAGTCATTGAGCTGGTATTGCTGAACTTCTCCACCGACGCGCAACAAATCGTGCTGCGTCAGGGCAATGTCCGCTTTGATGCTGGTGCCTGTGGTCTTCCCTGAGGTATTCATGGGCATGCCAAGGCTGGGCGAGCCCATCGCACCGTAGTCGAACATCTTGTCGGTGCCGAAGTCCATGTAGTGATCGACCTTTTCTTGATACGCGCGCGCCTGTAGTGCACCCCAGTCAAACTGGCCGGAGTAACGCAGGTTGATGCTTTTCTGGTCGTTGGTGAGCAAGTCCATGCGTTGGTTCGGGTACAACTGGTGGGGCATATCCTGCAGGCCAAACTTGGCTTCGAACAAATGCTTGTCGTTCTTGAAGGCCAGTGCCAGGCTGTGGTTGCGTGTCTCAAAAGCGGTGGAGCCCACTTCGTTCAAGGGCAACGTGTGCCCCGCGCGACCTGTAGCGGTTGTCGTCTTGAAATCAGCTCCGGCGATGTAGTTGTCGGCCTTGCTGGTGGCTCCGCTGTAGCTGATGTTGAAATTGTCAGTGGCATAGGTGGCCGACAGGTTGACGCCGCTGGCTTTGTTGTTGCTGCGATAAAAAGCACCCGCCTCGCCCTTGGTGATGGCGGCTTGGCCGGGTGCAGCGAACTCAGGTGCGCGCGACTCGGCAATGATGGTGCCGCCAATAGAGTCGCCCCCGGCGCTCACCGGTGCGATCCCGACATAGACCTTGAGTAGGCCGACATTGCTTGGGTCGATGTACGACAGCGCCGGGTTCATGTGGTTGGGGCAAGAGGCAATCAGGTCCATGCCATCCACCTTGATGCGCAGGCGGTCATCGGCCAAACCGTGAATGGAAGGAAGGCTGGACACACCACCAGCACCGTTGAGGCTCAGGCCCGGCACGTCTGAGAGCATGCGGGCGGTGTCGCTGGTGGAAGCGACTTTGGCTTGCAGTGTGGCTTTGTCCACCGTAGTGGCGCCAGTGGCAATGGGCGTCGCGGTGACGGTGACTGGCGCCAGCGTCACGTCGGCAGCTTGCGCTTGGCCGTTGAACAAGCAAAGCGCAGGCAGGGCAAGCGCTATGGCACGGGCCAGGGTGTAAGGTTCGGGTTTTGACATGGAGGAATTTCTCTATTTGGTTACAAAAAAATGGGGGCTGTCGGCCTTGCCTGGCAGCGGTTCAATGTTCTTTATGGCAAGGGCGACGCGTCGTGATAAAAAACCAGTCCGACAGAGCGACGCTGACGAACGCAATGCGCGTGTTTGCATGAAGCTCGAGAACACGTAACAAATTGGCTTCTAGTCCCTAAGTTGCATGGGCTAGAAGCTATTGATTCAGTAACTACGAGAGAACAGGTGGCCCGCGCGGCGGCGGCGCCAGGCCTAAGATGGTGAAGAAGAAAAAAGCCTGCCGAACCGTGGGCGCCTGGTGTTCGCTCAACACGTCGAAGAGGTGAACCAGGGAGTGCGGCGCAGGTGCGACACGGTCGTGTAACAGCAGGCAAAACGGGCAATGTTCAAGAGAGGGCGCGGATTCCTGCCCGTCAGCGGAATCCGGCGAAACAGAGGTAGCTTGCGATTGCACCCCGGTGCTGGTGCAAATGACATGCATGGCTGGCGCTGTGCCCGGCGTCAACGCAAGCGCATGCGATACGGTGGGCGCCAAAGCGCCGAACAGCGAAATCAGCACGGCCAGCCACACCACCAAAGGGCGGCGCAGCAGGACGAAGTGCGACTTCAGCAACACTGGAAACTTACCAAGCTGTTGGCGTTGAGTTCAATCCCAATCGGTCAGTGCGAAGGAGCGGCGGTACCGACGGCGACCTTGAGTTCAACTTTGCTTTCAACCCCCTTGGCGTCCTTGAACACCAGCGTCAAAGGTATGGTGCTGTCCTTGGGTAGCGCTGCCTTCAAGTCCATCAACATGACGTGGTAACCGCCTGGCTTGAGCTCTACTGTCTTGCCGGCGGGCAACTCGAGTCCCCCTGCCACAGCATTCATTTTCATGACGTTGCCTTCCATTTTCATTTCGTGGACCTCAGCAACACCGGCCACGGGTGATGACGCACCGACCAGCTTGGCACCCTCCTTGGAGGTGATTTTCATGAAGGCGCCGGTGGCCATTTGTCCTGGCACCGAAGTGCGGACCCAGGCATCCTTGACCTCAACGGTTTGAGCTGCCAAGGGTGCAACAAAGGTAGTGGCCAAAGCGGTCACGGCAAAGAGGGATTTGAATTTCATGGGTTTACTTTCAGCGGGTTAAAAAAAGTTGGGTAAATCGAATTCAGAAAAATAGCGGTACTCAGCGTGCGGCCTCAGGTGAAGCCAAGTGATTGATGCCTGGTGGGGCATCCGTTGGTGTGACACCATCGAACAAGGCAAATTTCTTCAAGGTCTCGGCATCAAGCTTGGCCTCGGCACTTGCCAGCGACTCGGCCATTGAGATGGCTGTTGGCATGGGTATGCCGGTTTGTGCCAGGTTTGCAGCATCTTTCAGACTGCGGCCACCACAAACCACAATGTTCCATTGGCCTTGCAACTTGCGCAGAATGGTTCGACCGCCTTGCCCGCCTTGAATCCAGCCCACCACAGCGTGCTCGCCTTGCATCACCAGCGGGGCCACCGTCACTGGATCGTTAGGCCTGTTAAACGCATCCGCCATGGCCTGACGGATACGGTCCTGCTCTACACCCTTCAACAAAAGTTGACCTGTGAATACAGCCCCGCAAGCCAACGCCAGGGCCCAAGGCAAGAGTCGAGTTAATGGGAGCATGTCAGCTACTTTCTAATTCTTGGGCTTGCATTTTTCAGGTCGTTGAAATTCATTGCTGGCTTTCACTTCCTTCTCCTGTTTTCATTCGTCCCCCGGGTTTGAACCAGTATCCTCACGCGGTAAGGCGAGTCGCATGGTATCCACCTAGTGGGTGGACCAGACGTCATAAATTCAACCGATCAGGAGAACGAAGGAGGCCCGCGCGCCGACAGTGGGGCAGCAGTGAGAAGTGCAATGTCGGCCGCAGGGATGCTTTGCAGCACATGGGCCAGAGGTTGAAATGGTTCAGCAATCAGGCGTACCGCCGGGGGCGGCGCACCAATGGACGCGCAAAGTGGGCAGTCCAGCGCGTGGGTGGACGCCGGTTGGGTACCGTCATCGGTCTTGACCAGCAACTTCATCACGCCCGTGCCAGCGCAGATCAGATCCATGCCTTGCGGCTTGACAATCGGCGACGCGATTGCAACGCCAACGGACAAGGCAAACCACACCAGTACGAAGCGGGCTAGCAGGTTGGCGTTGCGCAGGGTTTGCATGGGCAAATCGTAGCAGAAAGATCTTGTCGGCAGCAATCCGTGGTCAAAGCGGCACCAAACCAGCGCGCGGCAGCATGATCCAAAATGTGGTCACGCGGTCAATTGATGCGACGGAAATCGTACCGCCATGGGCAACAACAATCGATTTGGTGATGGCCAATCCCAGACCGGTACCTTCGCTTGAGCGTTGTCGTGACGGATCGACCCTGAAGAAGCGATCAAACACCCGTTCCAGATACTCCTGCGGAATCGTATCGCCCCTGTTTTCCATTGCAATCGAGATGGTGTCCGCAGGTGCGCTGATGCTGACTCTAATGGTTGTGTTCGGCGGTGAATGTCGCACCGCATTGGACAGCAGGTTACCCAATGCCCGGCGTAGCATGAGCCGGTCGGCACTGACCTCGCCGTCGCCCTCCAGCGTGAGGCGCAGCCCTTTCTCTTCCGCCACTGCATCGTAATAGTCGAATAACGCGCGGACCTCTGCCGCCAGACTGAAGGTTTCACGGTTCGGCACCACCATCCCGTTGTCCGCCTTGGCCAGCAGCAGCATGTCGGAGATCATGCGTGCCATGTGCTCGAACTCCTCGGCATTTGATTCCAGAATGCTGTGGTACTCGTCTGCACTGCGTGCTTTTGACAGTACCACCTGGGTTTGTGTCATCAGGTTGCTGACGGGGGTGCGCAACTCGTGCGCAATATCGGAAGAAAAATCCGTGAGTCGGTGAAATGCTTCTTCCAACCGTGCCAGCATGTCGTTCAACGATTGCGCCAGCTCAGCCAGTTCCAGCGGTACCGACTCGACCGGCAATCGATGGCTAAGTTGTTGGGCTGTCACCACTTGCGCCTGTTGACGCATGGCGCGCAGCGGCGCCAGGCCACGCCGGGCCGCAACCCAACCCAGCAAGCCGGTCAGCGCCGCTGCACCGGCCACAAAGAACCACAGCGTCTGCAGGAAGGAGCGCATGTACGACTGATGGTGAGCGATGTCAGTGGCCACCGCGACGATTACTTTGGTTTGATCGTTGATGCCGGTGGGCAGTTCCGCCGCGATGCCACGGTAGGTTTGTTCTCCGAGCGTCCAGAGCATGGGACTATTGGGATTTTGGGTGGCATTGGCAGTCACCAGGTCGGGGGCGAAGCTGGCGTTCGGCGTGGCAAAGAGCACGGCATGATTGGCACCGATGATCATCACTTCAAGACCGTGATGCCCCACCAGTGAGTGGTCCAGTTGCTGGGCAAGACGTTCGAAATCGTCTTGTGACTTCAACATCGTCAGGGCGTGCCGGGTCAGTTCCATCTTGCCGACCAGCACTTCCATGTCCAGGTCTTCGAAATGCCTTTCCACCGACGAAGCGACGACAAGTCCGAGTGCCAGCAACACGGCAGACGAGGCAATGACGAACAGCAGCGTCAGCCGTCGGGTGATCGAGGTTCTGCCAGTCATGCGCAATCCGGGTTCTCCAGCACATAGCCCATGCCGCGCACGGTACGAATCAGCTTGGGCTCAAAATTGTCGTCAAGTTTGACGCGCAGACGGCGCATCGCGACCTCGATCACGTTGGTGTCGCTGTCAAAGTTCATGTCCCACACCTGCGACGCGATCAGAGAGCGTGGCAGCACCTCGCCCTGGCGGCGCAGCAGCAGTTCCAGCAATGCAAATTCTTTGGCCGTCAGATCGATGCGCTTGCCGGCGCGGGTGACACGACGACGCATCAAATCAAGTTCCAGATCGGCGGCACGCAAAAATTCCGCTGCCGAGGCCTTCGTTCCGCGGCGCAATAAAGTTCGCACCCGGGCCAGCAATTCGGAAAAGGCAAAAGGTTTGACCAGGTAGTCGTCGGCACCGAGCTCCAGACCTTTGACACGGTCATCAACCTGGTCGCGCGCGGTCAGAAACAACACCGGCGTGTCCTTGCCCGCGTGGCGAATGCCGGCCAGAACTGCCCAGCCGTCGATGCCGGGCAACATCACATCGAGAATCGCCAGATCGTAAGCCTCGGTCAGTGCCTGATGAAGGCCGTCGGTGCCGTCGCGCATCAAATCGACGACAAAGCCGGCCTCGACCAAGCCCTGTTTCAGGTAGTCCCCGGTCTTCGCTTCGTCCTCAACAATAAGAATTTTCATGAACACCATTTTGCGCCGCCTGCAACGTGAAACGGCTTAGATGACAGGAATGTAATCTGGCGGTCAGTGATCTGTTGGGGGACAAATTGCACATTGCTGCTTGAGTTTGATTGTGGGTGTACTTCTCACAGCTCTCACACTGGCGGACTTGTGCCGAAGGAAAATTCATGAAACTATGCAACCTCTTTATGACTCTGGTCACCGCCTGCTTTGTGACGGTCGCTTCAGCAGGGGGTAACCACGCTGGCGGCCATGAGCACGCCTCAGATATTGGCCAACCGGGCCAGGCTGGCAAAGTGAGTCGCAGCATCGCGGTCGATATGGCAGACACCATGCGCTTTACGCCGAACCAGGTGGCGGTGGAACAAGGCGAGACGATCCGCTTTGTCGTCAAGAACTCCGGGCAGCTCAAGCATGAGTTTGTCTTGGGCACCGTAAAGGCGCTGAAGGCGCATGACGCGCTGATGAAAAAGTTCCCGGAAATGGAGCATGCCGATGCCAATATGCTGAGCGTAGCGCCGGGCCAGACCGGCGAGCTGATCTGGCAGTTCACCAAATCGGGAGCGCTGGACTTTGCCTGTCTGCAGCCAGGGCATTACGAGGCCGGCATGAAGGGCGCCATTCAGGTTGCACGTGGCAAGGTCGTCGCGGAGCCGGGCAAGACGGGTGACATCAAAATGACGAGTCACAATGAAATGGCGCAGGGCGAAGTTCGCAAAATTGACAAGGACACTGGCAAGATCACCATCCGACATGGCGAAATCAAGAACCTTGACATGCCGCCCATGACGATGGTGTTTCGGGTCCGGGAACCGGCCTTGCTGGGAAAAGTTCGCCTCGGCGACAAAGTGCGGTTCACGGCCATTAGTGACGGTGGCGCTCTGGTGGTGACCGATCTTCAAACGGTCAGGTAACGCCGGAATCTGCGCCGTGATTCGACATTCACGGCAGGTGGGGTTGTCGCCACGGCTGGCGGCTTTGGCCATGAGCCTCAGCTCGGTGTCGGTCATAGGCAACGCGCTAAGCTTGCGAGGGTAGCAGGCTGAAAATTACAAAAATGTAATCTCCGGGTCAACTTTCTGTCGGGCTAAAACGTGCAGACTAGCGCCATTCGATTCAAGAAAGGTTGAGTTCATGTCATTGCGTACCCATTCCGTTTTGCTCTTCGCGTTGGCCGCAGCGGGCTTTTCTGTGTACGGAATCGCCCAAACGGAGCACAGTATGCATGGCGAGCCTGCGGCAATGCAATCGCCAGCTGGTGCAGCCATGACCTTTGAGGAGGGTCTGGTGAAGAAAATTGACAAGGCCGCAAAGAAAGTGACGTTGGCGCACAGCGCACAAAAAGACGGCATGCCCGCCATGACCATGGTCTATCGCGTTCAGGAGGCTTCCTGGCTCGACAAACTGCAGGTCGGTCAAACAATCCGCTTTGCCACCAACCCGGCGAATGGCGGCATGACCATCGTGCGCTTTGAACTGGTCAAATAATTGGTCGCGCAGGTGGGCATTGCCATGAAACCCTCTGCCTGGTCGCTGGTTTTTGCCGCCTGGTTGATCGCTGCCTTGTCGACGCTGGGCGCACTGTTCATGAGCGAAGTCATGGGCTTTGCGCCTTGTGTGCTGTGCTGGTACCAGCGTATCTTTATGTTCCCGCTGGTTTTCGTGTTGGCGGTGGGACTTTTTCCTTTCGACCCCAAGGTCGTGCGCTATGCCTTACCGTTGGCAATAGCCGGTTTGCTGGTAGCGGGTTTTCATCTGCTGCTGGTAGCCGGCTACATACCCGAGAGCATGACGCCTTGCAGACAAGGTATTCCGTGCGCAACAGTGCAAATTGAGTGGTTCGGTTTTGTCACGATTCCCTTACTTTCCGCAGTCGCTTTTTTGGCCATCAACGCACTACTGATTGCCAGCAACTTCAAGACACCCCAATGAAACAAAAAAATATTTTCATCGCATCCGCAGCGCTGCTGGTCATCGCCTTCATCGTTGCTGCCTTCTTCTACAACAGGCAAAAATCCGAGCAGGCGGCGCAGACCGCCAGGCAAAACCAGACCGCTCTGGTGCGTGCTCATTCACCCGGCTTCGGTGATGCCAATGCGCCGGTGCATATCGTCGAATTTTTTGATCCTGCGTGCGGCACCTGTCGCGACTTTTATCCGCTGGTGAAAGAACTGATGGCAGCCCACCCCGGCAAGATTCGCCTGTCTGTCCGCTATGCGCCATTTCATCCCGGATCGGACCAGGTGGTTAAAGTGCTTGAGGCCGCGCGCAAGCAGGGGCAGTTCAAGCAAACTCTGGAAGCCCTGTTTGCGTCCCAGGGAAGCTGGGTGCAAAACCATACGGCGCAAGTGGCTTTGATCTGGACGCCGCTGAGCGGCTTGGGCCTGGACATGGATCGCCTCAAGTCCGACGTCAGTTCACTCGAAGTCGCGCAGCTGATCGAGCAGGATCTTGCCGACGCGAAAACCTTGAACGTCACCATGACGCCGGAATTCTTTGTCAATGGCAAACCCTTGCCCAACTTCGGTTTTAATGAGTTGAAGAAGCTGGTTGACGACGCACTGCTTAGTGCTAATGCCAAGTAAGGTCAAGCTATGCGACACCTACTGAGCGCTGGCGTTGTTGCCGTACTGTTGACGATGGCGGCGCCTGTCACGGCGCTGGCTGATGAGCCGCTCCCGGGCGCCAATCTGGAAAGCCTTCTGCTGCTGGCCAAAGAGCGCAATCCGGACTACGCCAGCATGCGCTACGAGGCACAGGCCGCTGCTGAGCGCGTCACGCCCGCCGGCGCCTTGCCGGACCCGAAATTTCGTACCGAGTGGATGGACATCACCAAAATGGGCGAACAAAATCCGACCATTTTGCCCAGCAATGTGGGTAGCACCCGCTACACATTCATGCAGGACTTGCCGTGGTTTGGCAAGCGCGGCTTGAAGCGCGACATTGCGCAACTCGAAGCTGATGGCAGCCAGAGCAAGGCGACCGTGAGCTGGTCCGAGTTGGTGGCCAGGGTCAAGACCACGCAGGCCCAGCGCTACTACCTGCAAGGCAGCGAAAAATTGACCCGGGAGATTTTTGATTTGATGACGCAGCTGGAAAAAATTGCACAGGTGCGCTACCGCAACGGTCTGGCGGCCCAGCAGGATGTGATTCGCGCCCAGGTCGAACAGACCAGCATGCAGCATGACCTGGTGGCCCTGCAAAGCGAACGCAAGCAGGCCGATGCGCGGATGAATGCCTTGCTGGCGCGACCCGCAGCGGCAGCGCTGGCGGCAGCCGAAAAGCTGCGTGCATTGCCACAGCCGGGCCAACTTGACGCCGCAACACTGGAGCAGCGCGTGCGCAGTCGCAACCCGCAGCTTTTTACCGAAGAGGCGCGCATCAGGGCGGCTGAAAAAAACCGTGATTTGACGTACAAAAACCGCTACCCCGATTTCACCCTCAGCATTTCACCGACCCAGTACCAAAGCGCCATCAAGGAATGGGGCTTGATGCTGGAAGTCAACATCCCGCTGCAGCAGTCTTCAAGGCGCGCCCAGGAGCGCGAGTCCGAAGCCATGCTGGCCGCGGCGCAGTCGCGCAAAGAGGCTCTCGCCAATCAACTGCTGTCTGACCTGGCCGAGAATCTGACCGCGATGGAGGCCGCGCAGCACAGCGACATGCTGATGACCAGCAGCTTGCTGCCGCAGACAGAACTGACCTTCAATTCCGCCCTGGCGGGTTACGAAAACGGCAAGGTCGACTTCGCCACCCTGCTCGACGCCCAGCGGCAAATCCGCATGGCCCGACAAAGCCAGATCAAGGCACAGCTTGAAGCGCAAATGCGCCGCGCCGAGATCGAGAAACTGATTGGGGAAGATTTATGAAACAGGGCGCAGGGATTGCCATCGGCGTCATCGCCGTAGCACTGGCCGCAGGGGCTGGCTACTGGCAAGGCCACAAGGGCGCAGCAGCTCTGCCTCAAGACAGTGTGACGGCGACGTCTGGTACGGTTGGTGCGAGCGCAAACGCCGCAAAAGTTGAGAGAAAACTTTTGTATTACCGCAACCCGATGGGTCTGAGCGACACCTCACCGACGCCGAAAAAAGACCCGATGGGGATGGATTACATCGCGGTCTATGCGGGCGGGGCTGACGAAGAACCGGCGGCTGCCAATCAGATCAAGATCAGCACCGAGAAGATTCAAAAGCTTGGCGTGCGCACCGAGGCGGCACAGCTTCGCGTCCTCGACCGATCAGTGCGCGCAGCCGGGCGCATCGAGCCCGATGAGCG
>JBAXBQ010000086.1:0-13384 GCA_037141865.1 Comamonadaceae bacterium
CCCCGCGGGGGCCTTCGCGCCTAGGGGCGGCCCGGCGTCGCTCAATTTTATTTGATCAAATTGGCTCATGGCCTCGTCCCTCCTTTAACAACTGCTCTGACTTTTGTAGCATGTTGACTACTTTTGCGGGGACTGCGCCAATCGAGCCTGCTCCCATGCACAGCACCAGGTCGTCGGCCCGAGCGGTATCCACAATGGCCTGCGCCATGACAGCGATGTCATCAACAAAGACCGGTTCGATGTGACCCGCAACGCGCAACGCTCGCGCCAGGCTACGACCGTCCGCCGCCACAATGGGTGCCTCGCCGGCGCCGTACACTTCTGCCAACAACACCACATCGGCCTGCGCAATCACCTTGACGAAATCTTCAAAGCAGTCGCGAGTGCGGGTAAAACGATGCGGCTGAAACGCCAACACCAAACGCCGCCCGGGAAAGGCACCGCGCGCTGCCGCCAGCGTGGCTGCCATTTCAACCGGATGGTGACCATAGTCGTCGACCAGCGTGAACGATCCACCCTCCCGCACCGGCAGTTCGCCATAACTCTGGAAGCGGCGACCGACACCTTTAAATTCGGCGAGCGCGCGCAACAAGGCGGCGTCGGGCACGTTCAACTCCACCGCCACCGCAATCGCCGACAGGGCATTGAGCACGTTATGGCGCCCCGGCAGGTTCAGCACCACCGCCAGATCTGGCAGCACCACGCCGTTGCGCCGCTGCACGGTGAAGTGCATTTGTCCGCCCACCGCCCGCACTTCAGTGGCCCGCACTTGGGCGTTTTCGTTGAATCCGTAGCTGGTGATGGGGCAGGTCACTTGCGGCACAATCTCAAGCACTGCAGCATCATCAGTACACAAAATGGCGGTGCCATAAAACGGCATGCGATGCAAAAAGTCAACGAAGGCTTGCTTGAGACGACCAAAGTCGTGGCCATAGGTTTCCATGTGGTCGGCGTCGATATTGGTCACCACCGCCATCACCGGCAAAAGATTCAGGAACGAGGCGTCCGACTCGTCCGCTTCCACCACAATGTAGTCACCCTGACCCAGTCGCGCATTGGCGCCGGCGCTGTTCAGGCGCCCGCCAATGACAAAAGTGGGGTCCAGCCCGGCCTCGGCCAGTACGCTTGCGACCAGGCTGGTGGTGGTGGTCTTGCCATGCGTGCCGGCAATCGCAATACCCTGCTTGAGGCGCATCAGTTCGGCCAGCATCAGTGCGCGCGGCACCACCGGAATGCGCTTCTCGCGGGCTGCCAGCACTTCCGGGTTGTCGCCTTGGACTGCCGTCGAGGTGACCACTGCGTCAGCCCCTGAAACATGGCTGGCCGAGTGACCCACGTAGGTTTGAATGCCCAGCTTGGCGAGGCGTCTTGAAGTCACACTGTCCGCCAGATCGGAGCCCGAGATGGTGTAGCCCAGGTTGAACAGTACCTCGGCAATGCCCGACATGCCGGAGCCGCCGATGCCGACGAAATGAATATGGCGAATAGCGTGTTTCATGAGTTCAACTCCTCGCACGCCGTCGCAATCTTCGCAGCGGCATCCAGCTTTTCAAGTTCCTTGGCGCGCGTGGCGCAGGTCAGCAGCATGGGACGATCCAACTTTTGCAACATGTCGGCGAGCCACTGCGGGCTCAAGTCCGGTTGCGCCACCAGCCAACCCGCCGCGTGATCGACCAGGTACCTGGCGTTGCGGGTCTGATGGTCGTCGACGGCGGACGGGAAAGGCACGAACAGGGCGGCAGCGCCGACCGCTGCGATTTCGGTCACGGTGCTGGCGCCAGCGCGGCAAATCACCAGATCCGCATCGGCGAAGGCTTGTGCCGTGTCGTCAATGAAGGGGGTCAGTCGCGCCTGTACGCCAGCGGCTGCGTAGTTGGCGCGCAGCGCATCTATCTGCGCGGCGCCGCTTTGGTGAATGACAAGCGGGCGCTCGGCATGCGGTAGCAGGGCCAGCGCCCGCGGCACGATGTCGTTCAGGGCACGCGCGCCCAGACTGCCGCCCACCACCAGCAAACGCAAGGGGCCGCTGCGCCCGGCAAAACGGGTGGCTGGATCAGGCCCACCGACGAAGGGCGGACGCAATGGGTTTCCAATCCAGACGCCCTTTGCCATGACATCCGGAAAAGCCGTAAAGACGCGACGCGCCACTCTGGAGAGCACCTTGTTGGCCATGCCAGCGACTGAGTTTTGCTCATGCAATAGCAGCGGTTTGCCCAGCAGGACACTCATCATCCCGGCCGGAAAAGTGATGTAGCCGCCGAGTCCCACGACTACATCCGGCTTGACGCGGCGCAGCACCTGCAGACTTTGCCAGCAAGCCCGCAGCAGACGCCAGGGCAGCATCGCGACAGTTATCAGCCCCTTGCCGCGAACGCCGGAAAAATCAATCGACTCAAACGCGAATCCGCGCGGCGGCACCAAGCGACTTTCCATGCTCGGTTGCTCCGCACTGCCGATGCCACCCAGCCAATGCACGCGCCAGCCGCGCTCACGCAAAACTTGCGCCACCGCCAATCCCGGAAAGATATGGCCGCCGGTACCGCCGGCCATAACGAGGACGCACTTGCTCATACCCGTCCTCCGTGCATCAGCAAGCGGTTTTCATGGTCAATGCGCAACACGACGGCGAGCGCCACCAGGTTGACCAGAATCGCAGAACCACCATAACTCATCAACGGCAAGGTCAGTCCCTTGGTCGGCAAGGCGCCCAGATTGACGCCCATGTTGATGAAGGCCTGAAACCCCATCCAGATGCCCACGCCTTGCGCCACCAGACCGGCAAACACCCGGTCCAGTGCAATAGCTTGGCGGCCGATATGCATCATGCGACGCGTTAGCCAGAGGAACAGCCCAATGACGACGATGACACCGACCAGGCCAAATTCCTCACCGATGACGGCCAGTAAAAAATCGGTGTGCGCTTCTGGCAACCAGTGCAGTTTTTCGACACTTCCGCCCAGGCCAACGCCAAAAATTTCACCGCGCCCAATGGCGATCAGGGAATGCGTAAGTTGATAGCCTTTGGCCAGTGCGTTTTTTTCGCTCCAGGGATCGAGGTAAGCAAAAATTCGCTCACGCCGCCATTCGCTGGTGGCGATCATCAGGGCGAAAGCCACCATCAAAACCGTCGCAATCAGAAAGAACATGCGGGCATTGACACCGCCCAGAAACAGTATTCCCATGGCAATCACCGCAATCACCATGAAGGCGCCCATGTCGGGTTCCAGCAGCAGCAAGACGCCTACCACCGCCACCGCCGCGCCCATCGGCAACACGGCGCGGAAAAATCGCTCTTTGACATCCATCTTGCGCACCATGTAGTCGGCCGCGTACAGCAGTACCGTGAACTTGGCCAACTCGGACGGCTGAAATCCAAACGGGCCGATGGCGATCCAGCGCCGTGCGCCATAGACCACCTTGCCAATATAGGGAATCAATACCGCGCCCAACAGAACCAGAGAGGCGACAAAAAGCATCGGTGCCGCTTTCTCCCAGGTCGCCACCGGAATCTGAAAAGCCAGCAGTGCAGCAACAAACGACAAGGCCAGCCACATCGTGTGACGCAGCAGAAAATAGCTGTGCGTGTACTTGGCAAACCTCGGGTTCTCCGGCATCGCAATCGACGCCGAATAAACCATCACCAGGCCCCAGGCGAGCAACGCAACTGTGACCCAAACCAGCGCCTGATCAAAGCCCAATACCCGTGTCGGCGTGCTGCCGGTAGCGGCCAGTCGGGTGGCTCCCAGGCGCACTGGCAGAACGTCGAGGGCAGGCCTTGCCAACAGGCCGAACCAGCCGCGCAGGCTTGCCAGCAAGGTGCTCACAATGCGCCCTCCATCTCGACACCAGCCGCGCTGGCAAGTTCTTTCACTGTTTCTATGAAGACCTGGGCGCGATGCTCATAGTTGTCAAACATATCGAAGCTGGCGCAAGCCGGCGACATCAGGATTGCGTCTCCGGCGTGGGTTTGTCCGATCGCCAGCGCCACCGCCTGCGCCATCGAATTGGCGTCCATCAGCGGCACACCACTGGCTTGCAGGGCTACCCGTATTTTCGGCGCGTCGAGCCCGATCAGCACCACGGCGCGCGCGTTGCGGGACACCGGCTCGGCCAGCGGTGCGAAGTCTTGCCCTTTGCCTTCACCCCCCAGAATGACGATGACCTTGCGGTCACCACCCAGACCATTGATGGCGGCCACAGTGGCACCTACATTGGTGCCTTTGCTGTCGTCAAAAAACTCCACCGCATTGAAGATGCCAATGGACTCGACCCGATGCCGTTCACCCCGGTATTCACGCAGTCCGTAGAGAATGGGTCCCAATGAACAGCCTGCTGCCGAGGCCAGCGCCAGGGCCGCCAGCGCATTGAGCGCGTTGTGCCGACCCCGAATGCGCAAAGCGTCAACCGGCATCAGGCGCTGAACGAATAATTCCGGCTCGCTCCCCTTGCGATTCTTTAGCGTCTCATCTGCGTCCAGCGCACGCACCAGCCACGCCATGCCATTGACCTGCTCGATGCCAAAGTCACCGGCACGCAGCGGCATATCGCTGCCGAAAGTGACATGGCGTCGAAAGCTCGGACGCTGCAGCTTGACCCGCATCGGTTGCGGCAACATCGTCATCACGGTCGGGTCATCGCGATTGAGCACCATCAGCGCCTGCTGGCCAAAAACGTTGGCCTTGGCGGCGCTGTAATCCAGCATCGAGCCATGCCAGTCCAGATGGTCCTGGGTGATATTGAGCACGGTTGCAGCACTCGGCTCGAACGCTGTTTGGCCGTCGAGCTGGAAGCTGGACAACTCGATCACCCACACTTCTGGCAGCGCATCGGCGTCCAGACTTTCAGCCAGGGTGTCAAGCAAAGTCGGGCCAATGTTGCCCGCTACCGCCACTGATTTACCGGCCCGGCTGATCAATTGCCCGGTCAGTGAAGTCACCGTGGTCTTGCCATTGGTGCCAGTTATCGCCAGCACCTTGGGATCGTAAGCGCGGGTTGTCTTCAGGTCGGCCAGCGCGTCAGAAAATAAACCCAGTTCGCCTGACATCCTTATCCCGCCGGCCCGCGCGGCCTGGTATACGACGGCAACTTCATGCGGTGCCAGACCAGGACTCTTGAACACCGCACTCAACTGCGTGCCGTGCACCAGTGCGGCGTCGAATGCCGCGTTGACAAAACGGGCGCCCGGCAGATGCAGGTGCAAGGCCGCCAACTGCGGTGGTGCAGGCCGGGTATCCGCCACCGTCACCTGGGCGCCGCAGCGCGCGCACCATCGCGCCATTGCCAGTCCGGACAGCCCCAGGCCCAGAATAAGAACGTGCTGGTCTTTCAGGTTCAACGTGCCGGCGCCGAGCCGCCCCAAGCCTGGCACAGCCCCCTCGGGGGGCAGCGCAGCACACAAAGTGGCAAGCGTGGGGGTCATTCTTATCTCAACTTCAGCGTGGACAATCCGACGAGGCACAACAGCATGGTGATGATCCAGAAACGAACCACCACCTGCGTCTCTTGCCAACCGCTTTTCTCGAAATGGTGGTGCAACGGGGCCATCTTCAAAATGCGCCGGCCCGCACCATATTGCTTCTTGGTGAATTTGAAGTAAGTCACTTGCAGCATGACCGACAGCGCCTCCACCACAAAAATGCCACCCATAATGGCCAGCACAATTTCCTGGCGCACGATCACGGCGACGGTGCCCAAAGCAGCCCCAAGAGCCAAGGCGCCGACATCGCCCATGAAGACCTGAGCCGGATAGGTGTTGAACCACAGGAACGCAAGACCGGCACCGGCCATGGCGGAGCAGAAGATCAGCAGTTCACCGGAACCCGGAATGTGCGGGAAAAACAGGTATTTTGAATAGACTGCACTACCCGTCACGTAGGCAAATATTCCCAAACATGAGCCGACCAGCACCACTGGCATGATGGCCAGCCCATCCAGGCCATCGGTGAGGTTGACGGCATTGCTGGAGCCCACAATCACCAGGTAGGTCAGGACGACAAAACCCAGCACGCCCAGCGGATAACTGACCTCCTTGAAGAAAGGCAGCAACAGGCCGGCTTTGGGCGGCAGGTTCAAGTCAAAGCCCGACTGCACCCATTTGAAAAATAGCTCCAGTACCCGAAAATTGGAACTCTCCGAAATGCTGAACACCAGATACAGCGCAGCCACCAAACCGATCACGGATTGCCAAAGGTACTTTTCAACTGACGCCATGCCTTCCGGATTTTTATGCACCACCTTGCGCCAGTCATCGGCCCAACCAATCGCACCAAAGCCCAGCGTCACCAGCAGCACAATCCAGACAAACCGGTTGCTTAGATCGGCCCACAACAGCGTGGCAACCGCGATGCACAGCAAAATCAGGACTCCGCCCATGGTCGGCGTGCCGCTTTTGCTGAAGTGCGATTCCATGCCATAACCCCGAATGGGTTGGCCAATCTTGAGCTCGGTCAGACGACGAATGACAAAAGGTCCTGCCATCAAACCCATCAGAAGCGCAGTAAGAGCCGCCATGACGGCGCGAAAAGTCAGGTACTGGAAGACCCGGAAAAATCCGAATTCAGACGACAGCGACTGCAGCCACTGGGCAAGGCTCAAGAGCATTGTGAGCTCCCGGTATGGAGGCTTAACCGCATATTTTTGTCCTTGTCAGTTTGTGCAGCATTGGCAATTGTTTCGACCATGCGCTCCATCTTCATAAAGCGTGAACCTTTAACCAGCACGCTGCCGAGTTGCGCGAGCTCTGACAAAACAGCCGCCTGCAGCGATTGAATATCACCAAAATGACGGCCCGTGCCGAAGCTTGCCGAGGTCTTGGCAGACAAGTCGCCCAAAGTAAATAGAGAGTCAACTCCGAGACTGCGGGCCAGCGCGCCGGCTTCTGCGTGAAACAGCGGTCCTTGATCACCCACTTCACCCATGTCGCCCAGCACCAGCAGCTGCGGTCTGGGTAGCGTGGCCAATACTTCAATAGCGGCGCGAACCGAATCGGGATTCGCGTTGTAGCTGTCGTCCACCAGCGTGATGTTGCGATCACCGCACTTGACCAGCAGCGCGCGCGAGCGTCCGTTGACGGGCTGAAACTCTGACAAACCCTGCGCGATGGCCTGCAAAGGGACACCCGCTGCCAACGCGCAGGCGGCAGCCGCTGCCGAGTTCTTGACGTTGTGCAAACCGGCTATGTGCAGGGCATAGCGCAACGCTCCGACCGGGGTGGTCAGCGTCACCTGCCAGGCCGCACCCGACCATACAGCCTCAGTGCAACGGATGTCCACCTCGCTTGCAGCCGCGCCAGCAACGCAGAACCGCAAGACCGCGCGCTGTGCCGCTGTCGCCGACCACAACGGGCTGTAGCGATCGTCGGACGGAAATACCGCTACACCGTTGCCTGCCAGTGCATCAATGACGGAGCCGTTTTCCTGCGCCACTGCTTCCACCGTCGCCATGAACTCCAGATGCTCGCGCTGCGCGTTATTCACCAGCGCAACCGTCGGCTTGACAATGGCGGCCAGGCTTGCGATTTCGCCCGGATGATTCATACCCAATTCCATCACTGCCACTTCGGTGTCGCTGCGCAATCGCAAGACCGTCAGCGGAACCCCGATGTCGTTGTTGAGGTTGCCCTGTGTTGCAAGAAATGCCTTCGGTTTGAAAGCTCGCAAAATGGCCGCAATCATCTGCGTGACCGTCGTTTTGCCATTGCTGCCAGTGACTGCAATCAGCGGCAGCTTGAACCGTGCGCGCCAATGGGTTGCCAGCGCTGCCAGCGCCTGTTTGGTATCCGTCACGATCAAACCGGGCAGGCCGGCGGCGCTTAGACGACCATCTGCATCACCCTGGCACAGGGCAGCAACCGCACCTTTGGCCTTGGCCTCAAGCAGAAAATCATTGGCATCAAAGCGTTCTCCGCGCAACGCCACGAACAGATCGCCCGGCTCAACGGTGCGGGTGTCGCTGTGAACACGCTTGAAAGCAACTTCGCCGCTACCCAACAAGCGCCCATGGTCCAGCCATGGCATGACTTGTTGCAGGGTCAGCATCTCAATCATTGCCAGTCCCCGGTTGGTTGGCCGGCGCGACCCAGGCGTTCAATGCACGGCGCACATGGTCCAGATCTGAAAATGGGAAACGCTGGCCAGCTACCTCCTGATAGTCTTCATGACCTTTGCCGGCGATCAGCAGCACGTCGTTGGCGCCAGCCTGGGCAAGTGCCTGACGGATGGCCTGCGCCCGGTCCGGTTCGACGATAGCCGATGCATGGCCGGTCAAGCCAAGCAGAATCTGGCTGATGATGGTCTCGGGTTTTTCGCTGCGTGGGTTGTCACTGGTCACCACCAGACGGTCGGCATGCCGTGCGGCAATGGCACCCATGAGCGGTCGCTTGGTCGCATCGCGGTCACCGCCGCAACCAAACACGCACCACAGGTGGCCGCCGCGCTGACGGCTAAGGGAACGCAGCGCTTCCAGTGCTTTGCCCAATGCGTCGGGCGTGTGCGCGTAGTCCACTGCGGTCAGCGGCTGCCCCAACTCGCCGACACACTGCATGCGACCGGGCACCGCAGTCAGGTCGGCACACGACTCGATGACGGCCGCCAAGGGCACACCGATAGACCGCATCGCGGCCATCACACCCAGCAGATTGGAAACGTTGTAGTGCCCGATCAACTCCGTCTGCAGCCCATGGCTGGCGCTGTCGGCCGACCCATCTGGCGCGCCAGCCTCCACCACACTGAAATGCAAGCCGCGCTGGTTATAGTGAATGTCGCGTGCCTGAAGGCGTGCCGCGGCGGTGCAGGAAATAGTCCAGACATCAGGCACCTTGCCACGCAGCGTGACAGCTAGCGCAGCGCCCTGCGGATCGTCAATATTTATCACCGCTGATTGCAAGCCAGGCCACTGAAACAGCCGCGCCTTGCTCTGCCAATAGGCTTCCATCGTTCCGTGGTAGTCAAGGTGGTCCAGCGTCAGATTGGTGAATATCGCGGTCCTTATGTGGGTGCCATCCAGACGGCGCTCTTCGAGACCTATCGAGGACGCCTCAACCGCGCACGCTTGAATGCCCTCGGTGACAAAGCGCCTGAAGGTCTTTTGCAACAACACCGCATCGGGCGTCGTCAAGCCGGTTGCGACGACAGCCGGCGGTCTACCGGTGCCCAATGTACCGACCACCGCACATGGAATGGGCGCCACCTGCCGCAGATTTGAAAGTGCTTGCGCCAGCCACCAGGCGGTGGAAGTTTTGCCATTGGTGCCGGTTACCGCCAGCACGGCAAGTTGTTGCGTCGGTTGTTCGAAGTAGGCAGCGGCAATCGGTCCGCTGGCCACTTTGAGTTGCTGGAAAGCGGCGACATTCTCACTATCGAATGCATAGCGCTCGGCTCCGTCCATTTCTACCAGGCAGGCTGCTGCACCGCCCGCCAAAGTTGCCGCCACGTACTGCCGCGCGTCGTTTGCAAGGCCTGGCCAGGCGACAAAGCCGTCGCCGGCCTGCACCCTGCGGCTGTCAACATGAATCGTCCCGGTCACGCGTTTGCGTAACCAGTTAGCGGCTTCGATGGGTGTGCGCAATTCAAGCATCAGAAGCTCTCTTCTTCTTCCGCTTTGGCTACGATTTGAGGCTTGACCGCCATATCCGGTGGTACGCCCATCATGCGCAAAGTCTGTTGCACCACTTCGCTGAACACGGGTGCCGCCACCGCACCGCCGTAATATTGGCCGGCACTGGGCTCGTCAATCATCACCGCCACAATGAGGCGCGGCTTTTCGATCGGTGCCATGCCGACGAACCAGCCCCGGTATTTGCGATTGCCGGTACTGCCGTAGCCCTTGCCGAACTGTTTGTAGGCAGTGCCGGATTTGCCGCCCACCGAGTAACCGATGGTCTGCGCCTTCTGCCCGGTGCCGCCCGGACCAGCGGCCATCTGCAGCATCTTGCGAACCTGACCAGCAGTGCGCGTCGACAGCACCGAAACACCCACCGCAGGTTGACTGCTTTTGAGCATGGTGAGCGGAATGATCTGGCCCTCGTTTGAAAATACGGTGTAGGAGCGGGCCATTTGAAACAGCGATGCCGACAGACCATAGCCGTACGACATGGTGGCTTGCTCGATCGGTCGCCAGGTCTTGTAAGGGCGAAGCCGGCCCGACACTGCACCGGGGAAACTGATCTGCGGCTTTTGCCCGAAGCCTGCTTGTGAAAACAACTCCCACATTTCGCGCGGCTGCATCTGCATCGCAATCTTGGTGGTGCCAATGTTGCTGGACTTTTGAATCACGCCTTCGACCGTCAACACGCCATTCGGGTGCGAGTCTGAAATGGTGGAGCCGGTGATGGTGAGCTTGCCGGCGCCGGTGTCGATCAAGGTCTGCGGCGTGACACGGCCGGTCTCCAGGCCCAGGCCAATGGTGAACGGCTTCATCACGGAACCGGGCTCGAAGGTGTCGGTCAGAGCCCGGTTGCGCAACTGTGCGCCGCTCAGGTTTTGCCTTTTTGCAGGTGAATAGCTGGGGTAGTTGGCCAGCGCCAGCACTTCACCGGTCACGACATCCAGCACGACGACACTGCCAGCCTTGGCCTTGTACAACTGCACCGCATCGCGCAGCTTCTGATAGGCGAAGAATTGAACCTTGCTGTCAACACTGAGTTGCAAATCGGGCCCGTCCACTGGGGCAATCTGTTCACCGACATCCTCCACCACGCGCCCCAGTCGATCCTTGATGACCCGGCGCGATCCGTTGCGCCCGGCTAGCTCCTTGTTGAACGCGAGTTCAATGCCTTCCTGGCCGATGTCTTCCACGTTGGTGAAGCCGACCACATGGGCGGCCGCTTCACCCTCCGGGTACTGGCGCTTGTATTCCTTGCGTTGATAGACGCCCTTGAGGTTCAGCGCCATGATCTGTTGCGCAACGGAATCGTCGACCTGGCGCTTCAGCCAGACAAAAGTCTTGTCCTCGTCCTCCAGCCGCTTGTTGAGTTCAACCAGCGGCATCTCAAGCAGCGTGGCGAGTTGCTGCAACTGGGCTGGATCACGTTCTATATCTTCCGGAATGGCCCAGATACTTGGCGCCGGTACGCTGGACGCCAGTATCAAACCATTGCGGTCCAGAATTCGACCACGATTGGCCGGCAAGGCCAGTGTTCTTGCAAAACGAACCTCACCCTGCTTTTGAAAAAAATCGTTAGCAATCACCTGGATGTAAACCGCGCGTGCAGCGAGACCGACAAACCCAAGGGCAATGGCAGCAACAATAAACTTGCTCCGCCAGACTGGAGTTCGGCTTGCCAGCAAGGGGCTGGAGGTGTAGGCGACGCTGCGACTCATGGGGCTTGCCCTGCTGCGCTGGATCTGTTCAGGGTGGCTGCTGAAGTCGCAACATCCAAGGCGGGCGAGGAGCCGGCGCCATAGGTCACATAGTGGGTGGTGGCCGGCGTTGTAGAGCGCATCTGCAACTGCTCCTTGGCCAGTCGCTCTACCCGCAAAGGTGTGGCCTGCGCCCGTTTCTCAACTTGCAGGCGTTCCTTTTCCGCCTCCAGTTGGTGTGCTTGCGAACGAGCTTTGTCGAGATCAGAGAACAGTCGGCGCGACTCATATTGCACATTGACAAGATACAGGGAGCTGGCCAGCACAGCCAGCAGTAACATGAGGTTAAGCCTGGTCATTTTGAAGCCCCCACGCTTGTCGCTTCGCGTACTGCGCTGCCCCCAAGGGGGCCTTCGCGCCTTGGGACGGCCCGGCGCCGGTCATGCCGCTGTCCTCTGCGCCACGCGCATGATGGCGCTGCGCGCGCGCGGATTTGCCGCCACCTCGGCCGCGCTGGGTTTGCTGCGCTGCAGGGCCTTGAGCAGCATGACCCTGGGCGCCGCGAAGGGCGCGCGGCGATCATATTCATCACGCGAGTGTTTGGCGATGAACTGCTTGACGATGCGATCTTCCAAAGAATGGAAACTGATGACCACCAAACGTCCACCGGGGGCTAAAACGTGAAGACTGGCTTCTAGCGCCTGTTGCAGCTCTTCAAGCTCGGCGTTGATGAAAATCCGAAAAGCCTGAAATGTGCGCGTTGCAGGGTTCTGGCCCGGCTCGCGGGTTTTGACCGTGTCAGCCACGAGTTGGGCCAATTCGGTGGTGGTTGAAATTGGGCCCCGTTCCTGTCGGCGAGCGCCAATCGCCTTTGCAATGGAGCCAGCAAACCGTTCTTCGCCATAGTCACGTATCACCTCCGCAATTTTGTCAATCTCTGCTGTCTGGAGCCACTGTGCCAGGCTGATGCCGCGCGTGGTGTCCATGCGCATATCCAAGGGACCCTCATGCCTGAAGCTGAAACCGCGTACCGGGTTATCGATCTGCGGTGAGCTGATGCCCAGATCGAGTAGCACCCCCGCCACACTGGCCTCGGGCAGCTCACTCAAATGCGAGAAGCCCTGATGCCGGATGAAAAAACGTGGATCGTTGAGGGTGGCGGCCGCGGCTAACGCATCGGGGTCTTTATCGAAGGCGATCAAGCGCCCTTGCGGTGCCAGTCTGGAGAGAATCAAACGGGCGTGACCACCACGACCAAAGGTGGCGTCCACATAAGTTTGCCGACCAGCGCCTGGATCATCTGCCGGCGCATCCGGATTGGTGAAAAGCGCATCAACTGCTTCGTTCAACAAAACGGTGGTGTGTGTCCATGAGGTTTGCACCGCCAGCCTTCAGAAAGAAAAATCCTTGAAGACGTCGGGCATGTCGCCCTGCATCGCCTTGGCTTCCTGTGCCTCATAGGTCGCCTTGTCCCACATCTCAAAGTGGTTGCCCATGCCGAGCAGCACAACGTCCTTCGCGATGCCTGCGGCCTGACGGAGTTCTGGCGACACCAGCACACGCCCCGTGCCATCCATTTCGACATCCATCGCATTGCCCAGAAAAATCCGCTTCCACCACTGCGCAGACATCGGCAAGGCAGCGATACGCTCGCGGAATTTTTCCCACTCGGGACCGGGAAACACCATCAGACAGCCGTGCGGGTGCTTGGTGATGGTGAGCTGACCAGCGGCGTTGGCATTCAGTACGTCACGATGCCGGGTCGGCACAGACAGCCGACCTTTGGTATCCAGACTTATTGATGAGGCCCCTTGAAACACGACAGCACACCTTTTTTTACCGACTACAAAGAAATGAAAGTACAAAGGCACTTTTCACCACTTAATTGCACTTTTTTGCACTGTACCAGCAAATTCACTCGAAACAAACAGGTATGCAATAAATTTTTTGCAATGAAATCAAGGACTTAGAACCGGTTTTGAAGTATTTTAAAAGCAAAAAACGTTCAAAATTAAGTACTTAGCGCGCGTTGTGAAAGTGATGCTTGAATGCATGACTGCGCAAGCACTGGCGCGTCTGCCAATCGG
>JBAXBQ010000087.1:0-12882 GCA_037141865.1 Comamonadaceae bacterium
AAATCTTGTGCGCCACCACCGGCACACCATCAGCCACGGCAAATTTCACAATATCAGTCAGGTAATACTCGCCCTGGACGTTTTTGTTGTCCAGCCGCGCCAACCACAGCTTGAGTTGCCCGGCCGGCAGCGCCATGATGCCGCTGTAGACCTCGGTGATGGCGCGCTGTGCGGCGCTGGCATCCTTGTGCTCGACGATGGCCTGCACCACCTCACCCTGGCGCACGATGCGCCCGTAGCCGCTGGGATCGGCAAAATCAATCGTCAGGAGCGCCAGCTTGTTGCCGGCACAGGCGGCTATCAACTGGCGCAAGGTGTCACAGCGGGTCAATGGCACGTCACCCGACAGCACCACCACCATGCCATCATCACGCAGCACCGGTACTGCTTGTTGCACCGCATGACCGGTGCCGAGTTGCGGCTCTTGGCGCACAAAGTTAGTCTCGATACCGCTTACGGCACTTTGAGAACTCGTGAGGACTGCTTCAACTTCTTCGGCACCATGACCCGTGATCACAACCACCTGACGCGCCGACAATTCCGCCGCCGTGTCCAGCACATGCTGCAACAGTGCACGTCCAGCCAAAAGGTGTAACACTTTGGGCAGTTTGCTTTTCATGCGCGTGCCTTTGCCGGCCGCCATGATCACCACATCCACGGCGCCTGGCGTTGTGGTGTTTTCGGAAAAATTTGCCATGCCCGTCTCCAGTCGATCCGCCAGTCTTTTCTTCAATCTGCGCCACATTATCGGTGCGCTGCTGTCCGTGCTCTTGACGCTGTCGCTGATGGGCTGCAGCGCGGTCAAGTTGGGCTACAACAATGCCCCGGAACTAGGCTACTGGTGGCTTGACAGTTATCTCGATTTCAACGAGGCTCAGTCCATCAAACTGCGAGCCGATTTGACCGCGCTGCAGTCGTGGCACCGTCAAAGCGAACTTCCGTTGTATGTCAACACGCTGGAGAAATTGCAACGCCTGGCAAGCGCTGACGTGAACTCGGCACAGCTATGCGTCTTGTTTGACGAACTGCGTCCGCGTTTGCAAGCACTTCTTGATCAGGCCGCGCCGACGGTCGTCGCCCTGGCGCCGACACTCTCCGAGACACAGTTAGAGCACCTGGCACGCCAGTTCGACAAGCGCAGCCAAAAGTGGCGTGACGAGTGGCAGGATGGGTCAGCGTCGCAGCGCAACGCCCGGCGCGTCAAGCAATTGACTGATCGGGCCGAGCTTTTTTATGGACGGTTGGAGCAAGCCCAACTGGCAGCCTTGCGAGCCGGTGTGGCGGGTTCCATTTTTGACGCCGGTTTAAGCTACCGTGAATCGCAGCGCCGCCAGCAGGACGCGCTGCAAACCTTGCGCAAAATTCAGGACGCTCAAGCAGAGGGTTTAAGCGTCAGCACAGAGATGCGCGCGCTGCTGGAACGTGCCCTCAACTCGCCGGATGCCAGTTATCGAAATTACATGGACAAATCGATCCAGGAAAGTTGCAGGACATTTGCGAACCTGCACAACAGCACCACACCGGCGCAACGCCTGCGCTTGATGGAAACCTTGAAAGACTACGAGAGCGATGCGCGCGCATTAATGGCGCTCAATCGCTGAAGCCGCATAAGATCAGGCCATGGCTATCAGTGTTTTTGACCTCTTCAAGATTGGCATCGGACCGAGCAGCTCGCACACCGTGGGTCCGATGCGCGCAGCGCGTCTGTTTGCCCTGGCGCTGCAGCGTGACGACCTGCTGCAAGCCACTGCCGGTGTGACCTGCGAGTTGTACGGCTCACTCGGCGCCACCGGCAAGGGCCATGGCTCCGACGTCGCCGTCATGCTGGGCCTGATGGGCCACGCGCCAGACACGATCGACGTGCAAGCCGTGCCTGCCATGATCCACGCAGCGCGCGCCAGCCAGGCCCTGACACTGCTGGGGGGCCAATCAATCGCATTCAGAGAAAAAGAACACCTGCTGATGTACCGGCGCGAAGCCATGGCCGAGCATCCCAACGGCATGAAATTCAGCGCCATGGATGCGACGGGCAAGCTTTTGAAGGAAGCCAAGTACTTAAGCGTCGGTGGCGGTTTTGTGGTGACGGCAGGTGCCTCCAACGAGGCGGTTCTCAGCGCCTACAAGAAGGTGCCTTATCCAGTTACCTCGGGCGACGCTTTGCTGGCCATTTGCCGCCAACATGGTTTGAGCATCGCCCAGGTGATGTGGGCCAACGAGCGCACCTGGCGCAGCGACGAGGAGATCCGCGCCGGGCTGCTCAACATCTGGCGCGTGATGCGTGAATGCGTACAACGCGGTTTGAGCATCGAGGGAACACTGCCTGGCCCCTTCAAGGTACAACGCCGCGCACCGCTGCTGGCAGCGCAGCTGCGTGAGCGCGCCGAGCGCACCTTGGCAGACCCGCTGTCGGTGCTGGACTGGATCAATGTCTACGCTTTTGCCGTGAACGAGGAAAACGCTGCCGGCGGGCGCGTGGTCACAGCGCCTACCAACGGTGCCGCCGGCGTGATTCCGGCGGTGTTGCATTACTGCGACCGCTTCGTACTGGGCCAAAACGGTCGCGCGAGCCAGAGCAGTGGCGACGACGCAGTGGTCGACTTTTTAATGACTGCAGCGGCCATCGGCATTCTGTACAAACGCAACGCCTCGATCAGTGGCGCCGAGGTCGGTTGCCAGGGCGAAGTCGGCGTTGCCTGCTCCATGGCCGCCGCCGGTCTGGCAGCGGTGATGGGCGGCAGCCCCGAGCAGGTGGAAAACGCCGCCGAGATCGGCATGGAACACAACCTGGGCCTGACCTGCGATCCGATTGGCGGCCTGGTGCAGGTGCCGTGCATTGAGCGCAATGCCATGGGCGCGGTGAAAGCCGTCAACGCAGCACGCATGGCCATGCAGGGCAATGGCCAGCACGTGGTGTCGCTGGACAACGTCATCAAGACCATGCGCGAGACCGGCGCCGACATGAAGACCAAATACAAAGAAACCTCGCGCGGCGGTCTGGCAGTGAACATCGTGGAATGTTAGGGCTGGCACATGGCGAAGGCTCCCAGTGAATTTGCCGAATACTGCTGCGACCTGCTGGCAACGGTAGGCCCCTGCGTGGCGCGTCGCATGTTTGGTGCCTACGGCATCAGCACCGACGGCTTGACGCTGGCCATTCTGGCCGACTTGGGTTCCGGCGAGAAACTCTGGCTCAAGGCCGACGAAACATCGCGCCCGCTCTTTGAAGCCGCTGGCTGCGAACGTTTTGTCTACCAGGCAAAAGACAAGCCGATGAGCATGGGCTACTACAGCGCCCCCGATGACGCCATGGAGTCACCCGCGCTGATGGCCCCCTGGGCCCGCCTGGCACTGCAGGCGGCGCTGACAGCGCAGCGGTCGAAGGCGGTTAAAAAGCGCGCGGTGAAATCAAAGCCCTGGAACACTTCATAAAGAGAGGATTGAAGTGCATCAGAACTGGAACAAAGAATACAACTGGCAGCAGTGGAGGAGCGAGCAGTCTGATCCGATTGGGTTGGCCGTGCGCATCAGCAGCTACATCCATAGCAACAATGCACCACCCGTGACCGCGCTGGACCAACACTTTGCCTATGACAACCTCAACCGACTGCTGGATGCGACCAACCCAACCGGCACACAAACCCAGTTCAACTACTATCTCAAGAAGATGTGACGGAGTGGTTCATGCGTAAATTTCTTCGATCGCTTATTTGGTTTTTCATGTGGTTGGTTTCCATGCCAGCTTGGGCCGGCGGTGAGCCACCCGCACAGTCAAAGGTAGATCCAGATTGGCTAATTACTTGGAAAGGAATTGGTCCCTATCAAGGTGAAGACCTATCCATCGCCATGCTTCGTGCTGTGTACCCTCAACTGACAATTTCCTACGAGCGCATGAGCACTGTTCGAAGCAGAGCGCTGAAGGAGTCTTCAGACTCCCGAATCTCGAATCCATTTGATGTGGTAGCACGGCAAGGTGACGAAGAATTTCTCCGCGCCAACTGCATGTGTGAGTTTTACATCAAAGAGCAACAATGGCGCGTACAGCAAGCGGGTAAGTGGGTTCTGACCAATGTCGAAGAAAATCGGGGAATTACGCCACGCACCTCCAACGCGCGCTACAAAACTGCCGAGGGGATTGGCGTTGGCAACACCGTAGCTGAGTGCGCAAAGCCTATCGGCCCTATCGAAAAACCCATAGCCTGGTGTTTATTGGCGATGACTTCTGGACGATGCCTCAAGACGGCAAGCGATACAGCACGCAGATCGCATGTCTGAAGCACAAGAGTGATCGGCCAGCTGATCACACTGAACCCCATTTGGAATTGATCGGTTTTAGGTTGGAAACGGTTGAGATCATTGAGCGAGGTAATAAGACGTTTGATATCAAAAGTCGGCAGTTGAATACCTATTTACGCAATCAGTTTGACCCGAACGCCAAGATCGTGGAAGTCATCACGGACTATGCCTGCAATAGCCACTATCGACACTAGAGTGGCATAAATGAGCGGTGTCCTGTCCAGATGTCCGCGTCACCTTCTCTATCAGAGCCGTCGGCATTAATTTGCGTGAATCCCTAAGCCACAGATGCTTTTGGCAATGCGCTGGATGAGTCGATCAAGGACATTATGCAGCCGCAGAATACAGCTCAGGAAAGCTTCAGGTCCATTTAGATTGCGCACCAGAATGCCAATAGCGACGGTGGGGTGGTCGATGCGGGGTCGTCGGGAATGAACGGGCAAGGCAATTCAGGCGACGTGCTACGACCGCAAAGCCAGTCTGCAAGCGGGGTAAGCGCGGTACCAAAGCCTGCAGCGTGTGTGCCGTCGCCAAGCAAAGAGCCCGATGGAAGCAGGTTTGCAAACGTGCCGCCTACGATGCGGTACACCAGCGGTTGACTCTCTTCAATAAACAAAAAGCCACCCGTCCCCCCAGCCAGCCGTTCAAGCTGAGGGGTTTCGGTGGCTTCTTCTTTAGCCGCTGGCTGTCTTGGGTGATGGCCTTACGCCGCCTCTATCAGCTCAATATCAATTTTTGAGCAAAGCGTTCAGCGTAGTGCCCTTGGCCTCGGCGCGCTTGGCTAAAAAGTCCAACACCTGAGGCTCCAGCCGAACGGGCAGAATCAGGCGCAAATCGGGCTTGTAAAACTTGCCCCGCTATGCGTTAGAAAAATCGTATTCATCCTTCATGGTGTTCACCTTTTTAGCTGCTTGGCTCTTCATCTTTGGTTGTGCGTTCATTCCTCCTGGAACTATCCGCTTCTAGTCGCCTTGCCCAACTGTCCCGTCCGCATGCCCTGACCTGTTGTTTCCGAAGCAGTGTTGTTCTCTAAAAAAGGAAAAACCTCCCTCAACCCCCTGGCCGCTAAGGCTGGAGTTTAGTGAGGTGGTCACAGCTTGTGACTACCTCGAGCGCTTGTCATTAAGGTTGCAGAAAGCAACCTTAAACCCGTCACCGCACAAACGCCTCCACGGTTAAATTCGTGATAGGTGAGAAGTGCTTAAGGTTGCCGGTCAGCAGCGGGATGCGGTGCTCGATGGCGGTAGCGGCGATGAGGGCATCGGCCAGACGCATGCCATGCGAGAGGGCCAAGGCATCGACCAAGTCGGCGGCGCGCTGCGAGATAGCCGGGGTGATGTGCAGCACTTGTACTTGGCGTACGGCCAAGCCCTTCTTGAGCCGATCCAGGTTGCTCTTGTCCGAGCAACCCTGGGCCAGTTCCATGTAAGTCACCACGGAAATCTGCCATTGCGCGATGGCATTGAGGCGCCGCGCTGCGGCCACATTGCCGCGCGTATGCAGCACCAAGACATCAGAGTCAATCAGCATTGCGTTCAGCTCTCATGGTTCTCGGCGGCCGCGCCAGGCACCTTAGGGTCCACCCCAAAGCGCGGAGCCCTGATGGAGCGGATATAGGCATCCACATCGGCCATATCCTCACGGTCACGCCACATGCCGAATAGTGGGTCATTGGCGAACTGCGCAGCATCAGCGGACTCCGTGGTGTCCTCCTCGATGCGCACCGTCACCTTGGAAAACCCAGCGTTCAACAAATTGCCCAACTTGGCTTGCCACGCTGTGGGCAAGTCACGCACTTGCACATGCTCAAACACCACGGTATTCATACTCGGTTCTCCAATTGGCCTGCAGTTGCAAAGATGGTGATTTTAGGATAGGTGGCCAAAATCGCACGTCGGGGTCCAAACATTAAACTGGGTCGATGCTGACCACTTCAAACCCCAGCAAACCCGCATGGATAGAGACGCGGGGGCGTCGGGAATGAACAGGCAAGTCAATGCTGGCAAGCTGTTTTACGTCCTGATTGATCAAAAGCAGGTGACGATGGCGTCGCACACGTTGTAGTCGGGGTCCACCAGCGGCATCCAGCGCCATTTGTCAAAAGTGGTGCAGGGGTGCGAAATGCCCAGGCAAACCAGGTCACCGACTTGCAGCGCTTCAAATTGCGGATCAGTGCCGCGCAAGTGGGCATGCTGGTCGTTCAGCCCGGCAATTTTCCAGTCTGCTGGAGCCACGTGCAAGCTGCGGGTGCCGCGGCGGCAAACCGCCAGCGGGATGGGCATTTCCCAGTCGTAAGAAAGGTCACGTTTGCCGACCGCCAGAATCGCCAACCCCGACTCCGGGCATGACTGAACACGGGCCCACACCTCCATCGCCGCCTGCAAGCCATCACCGCAGCCGGTGCGCGCCGCCACGGCGCTCATCATGCGTTTGTAGGTGCCCTGGTCGTGCGTGACATAGCAGCCCGAGCGCAACAGGCCTTGCACGCGGCGCCCCAGTGCCGGTGTCAGGTAGCTGGCCACCAGGTCAAAAATAGCCGAGCCACCGGCACTAACCAAAACTTCATCGCCATCAAACAGGTCCTGCTCATCGCACGCCTTGACCACGGCTTGAACCAGCTCCATCAGGCGCCGGGCGTAGGGTTGGTCCTGCTCGGTATGGCCGGTGGCGGCCAGCCCCTCATAACACTCCACGCCCACCAGTCGCAGCGCCGGGTTGGCGTGCAAGCGCCCGGCCAGTTCCAGTGCTTGCGTGAGGTGCCGGCAACCGGTGCGCCCGCCCGCCACACCGATTTCCAGCAGCACCTCAAAAGCGTGGGCCGTTGGATGTTTTTGCTGCCAGTCCTCGATCAACCCCAACTGGTCCATTGAATCGACCAAAAAGATGACGCGCAGACCGGCCTGACTTTGCAGCAAATCGTCAATACCCTGCAGGTCCACCTCGGCAAATACCTGGTTCGCGATCAGACAGCGTTGCGCCCCGGCAGCAATGCCGACGCGCAGTTGTGTCACGGTGGCAAAAGTCATGCCCCAGGCGCCGGCGTCAAGCTGCTGGCGAAACAGCTGGGGCGACATGCTGGTTTTGCCATGCGGTGCCAGACCCAGGCCCAGCGATTTTGCAAACCCCTGCATCCAGGCCAGGTTGTGCTGCATCACATCGCGCTTGATGACGGCCAGCGGTAAGGGCAGGTCGCCATTTAATACGTTCCAGCCCTGCGCGCCGATTTGGGAGCGACGCAGAGGCGGGCTGTGGTGCGGGAAGCCCTTAAATGAGGTGTCAATCAACGGGTCCAGAAAATTTTCCAGATCCATGGCTACATCGGCCAGACAACGCCGTTCTCATTCAGGATCGCGTCGAGCGGTATGTCATGCGGTTCAGGCTCAAAATCGGGCAGAAAGCCCGGCGCATAGCCCAACCCTACGGTGAGCGGGCGCGGCTCCAGGGTTGCCAGCATGCGGTCATAAAAACCACCCCCATAACCCAGTCGATAGCCACCGGGCGCATAGCCAACGCAAGCCACAAACAACAGCGTCGGTACTATTACTTCGGTCTCTTTGGGCTTTGGAATGCCATAGGCATCCTCTTCCATCGGGCAACCGGGATACCAGGCATGAAACGTCATGGTCTTGTGGACCTTGTCGACCACCGGCAGGCCAATGCGGCGGGGTTGCGGCTGATCGAGCAATTCGCCGTCTTCCTTCCAGCGATGCAACGCCGGCAGCGGGTCAAATTCACCCTTGATCGGCCAATAGGCGCCAATCACGGTGTCGGGGCGACCGACCAACCAGATGCGCATCACTTGCTGCAATAAATCAGCGCGTTGTAGTCGGTCCGCCAGGTTCAGACGTTGCTCAATGAGAAGCGCGCGGAGTGCCTTTTTTTCCTGTGCCTTGTGTCCATCAGAGTTGTCCATAATCCCTACATGCAGTTTCACACCATTTTGACATCGATTGCGTTGCTGAGCTGCCTCACACTATCGCCACTTGCGCCGGCGCACGCTCAGTCCAACGCAAACGTCAGGGTCAAGTCCCAGCTCGACGATGTCATTCTGGAGATGAGCCAGGCCTTCAAAAAAACCGACACCAAACGCCTCAGTGCCCTGCTGCCCCAGATTCAAGGTCACCCACTGGAGCCATGGGGTGCCTATTGGGAACTGCACGCCCGGCTCGAGTCGGCAACAGCGGGCGAGATTCAGGCCTTCCTGTCCCGCTATGCCGGCACCTACCAGGAAGATCGTCTGCGCAACGACTGGCTGGCGCTACTGGGTCAGCGCCGGGAATGGGGCACTTTCATGGCCGAGTACCCCAATTTCCGCATGAACGATGACCGTTCCGTGCGCTGTTACGCGCTGATGACTGAATTCAGTTCGAGCCAACTGGATGTGGCACAGCAGGTTGAAGAGTTATGGCTGGCGCAGAGAGAGGCTGACGATGGTTGCGCTGCGGCAGCAGAGCAGCAAATCAAGGCCGACAAGATCAAGCCCCGCACGGCCTGGCTGCGCGCACGCCTGGGTATGGAAATGGGCAACGCACGCATCGCGACCCAGGCCGTTGGTTTGCTCAACGCCGAGTGGGCTAACACAGCCGGTGCCATCTACGCCAACCCGGCACGTTACCTGACCGGCAAGTTGCTGGCCCTTCGCTTGCGCACCAAGGAACTGGTCACCTTGGCCCTGATCCGCCTGGCTGCCGGCAACCCCGACGCGGCGGCCGTCGAGATCAACAAATTGCGTTGGAAAACCCAGCTTACCGACGAGGAGCGTAGCTGGGTGTGGGGGGTGATCGGCAAACGTGCCGCCATGCGTCTGTCGGATGACGCCATCGGCTTGTTCCTGAATGGGCAGGATAAATTCATGCACGATGACCAGTTGGCCTGGAAGGCCCGTGCCGCTCTTCGGGCTGGCAACTGGACACAGGTAGCCTCTGCCATCGCGGCCATGACTGAGGCACAGCGCAAAGACGCCACCTGGATCTACTGGCGGGCACGCGCACTGCTCAATCTGGCGCCGGATGAGGTAGCTCACCTTGAAGCGACACGCCTGCGGACAAGCATTGCTGGCGTCAGCGGTTTTTACCAGCAGCTGGCATTGGAGGAACTGGGCCAGCGCATTACCGTGCCAGCCGCGCCAGAGCCCCTAACCGCCGAAGAGAAAGAAGGCGCACGCCTGAACCCCGGCCTGCTGCGCGGCCTGTATGCCATTGAGATCGGTTTGCGCAGCGAGGGTGTGCGCGAATGGAACTACAACACCAACCTGCACAGCCGCGGCGGCCTGAACGACCGCGAGTTGCTGGCCGCTGCTGATCTGGCATGCCAGCATGAGGTGTGGGATCGCTGCATCAACACCAGTGATCGAACCAAAACCGTGATCGACTTCGGCCAGCGCTTTCCAATGCCCTTTAAAGCCGCGCTGTTGAAACGCAGCATGCAGATTGGGCTCGATCCGGCTTTTGTCTATGGCCTGATCCGCCAGGAAAGCCGCTTTGTGATGGACGCCCACTCAGGCGTCGGTGCCACCGGTTTGATGCAGGTGATGCCGGCAACGGCGCGCTGGACGGCCAAAAAAATCGGCTTGACCGACTTCAAACTGCAGCAAATGACCGAGCCCAACACCAACATTGCGATTGGTACCGGCTACCTCAAACTGGTGTTGGACAGCTTTGACGGCTCCATGCCCATCGCCAGCGCTGCCTACAACGCGGGCCCGAGCCGCCCCAAAAGCTGGCGCGGTCAAAGCGGCGCTCCGGTGCTGGAAGCGGCTATCTGGGCCGAGAATATCCCGTTTGCTGAAACCCGCGATTACGTGAAAAAAGTACTGGCCAACACCACCAGCTATGCAGCGCTGATCAGCGGACAGGCACAGTCGCTCAAGAGTCGTCTGGGAACGGTCGGACCGCGCGATGCCAGCGCACCTGAAACAAGCATCGATTTACCCTGAAGGAACCTCATGCTCAAGCTCGTTATTGGCAACAAAAACTATTCGTCCTGGTCGATGCGCGCCTGGGTGCTCCTCAAACAGGCCGATATCCCGTTTGAAGAAGTCATGGTGCGTTTCGACGCCTTCGACGCAGACTCCAGCTTCAAGAAAACCATCGGCACGCTAACCCCCACCGGCAAGGTACCGGTGCTGCTGGATGGCGACCTGCACGTGTGGGACACGCTGGCCATCGCGGAATATGTGGCAGAACAATTTCCCGAAAAGAAGTTGTGGCCAGCCGACAAGACGGCCCGGGCACGGGCGCGCAGCGTGTGTGCCGAGATGCATGCCGGCTTCAACGGTTTGCGCAGCCAATGCCCGATGAACATTGAGGCGTCACTGATCGATACCGGGGCCCTGATCTGGCGCGATCAGGTTGCCGTGCGCAACGATGTGGCACGCCTGGTCGCGATGTGGCAGGAGTTGCTCAACAGTCATGGCGGGCCACTGCTGTTCGGCAATTTCACCGTGGCCGACGCTTACTTCGCCCCGCTGTGCACGCGCCTTAAAACCTACGCACTGCCGGTGCCCCCGGCGATTACCGCTTACGTCGACCGGGTGTACGCCCTGGCCGGAGTCCAGGCCTGGATCGATGGCGCGCTGGCAGAGCAGGACTTCTTGCCCTTCGAAGAACCCTATCGACTGGAGCGCTGAGATGCAGATATTCATGGTCGGTGGTGCGGTCCGCGATGCCATGCTGGGGCTGCCAATGAAAGATCGTGACTGGGTCGTGGTGGGTGGCACACCTGAAGCCCTTGTCGCCCAAGGTTTTTTGCCGGTGGGCAAAGACTTCCCGGTGTTTCTTCACCCCCAGACGCACGAAGAATATGCAATGGCCCGCACCGAGCGAAAGACCGCGCCCGGCTACCACGGTTTCAGCGTTCACGCAGCCCCCGATGTCACGCTGGAGCAAGACTTGGCGCGGCGCGATCTGACCGTGAACGCAATCGCGGTTGAGATCGACGCCTTGCTTCCTGATGGCCGGTTTGATCCTGACAGCGCCGCGCTTATTGACCCCTACGGTGGACGCCAGGATCTGGTCAACAAAGTCTTTCGGCATGTCACGCTCGCCTTTCGCGAGGACCCGGTACGCATCCTGCGCGTGGCCAGGCTGGCGGCGCGATTTGCCGATTTCACGGTGGCACCCGAGACCATGCAACTGATGCGCGAGATGGTGCAAGCCGGCGAAGCCGATCATCTGGTGGCGGAGCGGGTTTGGCAAGAGCTGGCCCGAGGCCTGATGGAAAACACGCCATCGCGCATGTTTGCAGTGCTGCGTGAATGCGGCGCACTGGAGCGCTTGTTGCCGGAGGTCAACCAGCTGTGGGGTGTGCCGCAACGCGCCGACTACCACCCCGAAATCGACACCGGCATCCACATGATGATGGTGCTGGACATGAGCGCCCGCCTTCGAACCAGCTTGCCGGTGCGCTTTGCCTGCCTGACGCATGACCTCGGCAAGGGCACCACCGCGCCGGATGTACTGCCGCGCCATATTGGTCATGAGCTTCGCAGCGCGCGATTGCTGCAGGAGGTTTGCAAGCGTCTGCGCGTCCCCACCGAGTGTCGCGAACTGGCCAACGTGGTGGCACGCGAGCACGGCAACATTCATCGCAGCGCCGACCTGAACGCTGCGGCTGTGGTGCGCCTGCTGGAGCGCTGCGACGCCATTCGCAAACCCCCCAGGTTTGGCGAAGCGCTGCTGGCCTGCGAGTGCGATGCCCGCGGGCGACTGGGACAGGCTGACTCACCCTACCCGCAAGCGCCCAGACTGCTGCGTGCATTGGCAGCAGCACAAGGCGTTGCGACGCAGTCGTTGGCTGAAAACGCCCTGGCGGCAGGGGTTGCCGGTGAAGATATCGGTGCGCTGATTCGCCGTGCCCGCGTCGAGGCGGTACAGGTGATTCTGTAGACCGCCGCAGGCGCCGGTCCGTTGCTACCTCAGACTATACGCACACCGCTGCCGGCGTCAAACCAGTTGGCGTGCGCCTGACTCACCTCGATGCCTGTCAGGTCACCCACTTTGATGGGCGAATGCGGCGCGGTGCGGGCGGTGATCAAACCCACCGCCGTCTTGATCACGATAAAGGTGTCGGCACCGGTCGGCTCCACCAGCACCACTTCGCCACGCCAGGGTGCATCGGCACTCGGATGAACATGCTCGGGACGCAGGCCCAGCGTCACTTCATGGCCCACCGGACAAGGCAGCGATAGCGCGCCACCGGCAAAGGCAAATTTGCCCTGGGCACCGGGCGTCTCAACCCGACCGGCAATCATGTTCATGGTGGGCGACCCGATGAAGCCCGCCACATAGGTGTTGGCCGGACGGCTGTAGATGTCGTCCGGCGCGCCAATTTGTTGCAGGACCCCATCCTTCATCACCGCAATGCGACTGCCCAGCGTCATGGCCTCAATCTGGTCGTGCGTCACGTAGACGCTGGTGATGCCGCTGACAAGGTGCAGACGCTTGATCTCGGCGCGCATTTCAACGCGAAGTTTGGCGTCCAGATTGCTCAGGGGCTCATCGAACAAAAACAGCTGCGGGTCGCGCGCCAAGGCTCGCCCCATGGCGACGCGCTGGCGTTGGCCACCGGAGAGCTGCGACGGGCGACGAT
>JBAXBQ010000088.1:0-12715 GCA_037141865.1 Comamonadaceae bacterium
CTCGACAATCCGTCTCTGCTGCTTCAGCTCGACAAGCGATTGCAGCAACTCTAATTCTTCATTTATCAGCGACGTGTTCATGAAACTTATCAGTAAGGCCGGGTTGCGCAGTGAGGCTTTAGCGTAGCATACCGATGTATCTTTACTCTGGCTTGAACTCTGGACAAATCTTATGAAGACAGCACACGACCTCGTCGGTATCGCCAAGTCCCGTATCCAGGAAGTTCCCCTGGAGGATGCAGAGCAGGTCATACGTGAGGCCGATGTTTTACTCGATGTTCGTGAGGCAGACGAATATGCGGCAGGTCATTTGCCGGGTGCTATCCATGCATCACGCGGCTTGTTGGAATTCAAGCTCAGCAGCACTCCGGAACTCAGTTCGCGCGACCTTAAGGTTGTGCTCTATTGCAAGACCAGCGGTCGCGCCGCGCTGGCGGCCTGCGCCCTGCACGACATGGGTTACCTGCATGTCAAATCGATCAGCGGCGGTTTTGATGCCTGGGTCGCTGCCGGAAAACCGGTCGTTAAACCCAGTCTGCCCGCCTTCGAATAAGCCGGCTTGTCCGAGATGATTACGGTGCCGACGCCGACCATTCAGTCATTTTTCGACCCCGCGACCTTTACCGTCAGCCACGTCGTCTCAGACCGCGTGACCTCACGGGCAGCGGTCATCGACAGCGTGCTGGACTACGACCCGAAATCGGGTCGTACATCGCATGCCAGTGCAGATCGGCTGATCGACTATATGACGGCGCAGGGCCTGCAGCCCGATTGGCTGCTCGAAACGCATGCCCACGCCGACCATCTTTCGGCGTCGGCTTACCTGAAGGAAAAGCTCGGCGGTAAGGTTGCCATCGGGCGTCCGATCTGTGAAGTACAGACTGCCTTCAGGAAGATCTTTAACGCCAGCGCGCAAGACTGCACGGGGATGGATTTCGATTATCTGCTTGACGACGGCGAACTGCTGCGCATCGGCAACCTTGAAGTCCTTGTCATGCAGACACCGGGCCATACACCGGCCTGCCTGACGTTTCTCATCGGCGAGGATGCCTTCATTGGCGACACTCTGTTTATGCCGGACTATGGCTCGGCACGTTGCGACTTTCCCGGCGGCGACGCCGCCACCCTGTACCGGTCGATCCGCAAAATTCTGGCGCTGCCAGCAAGCACGCGTCTGCATTTGTGCCACGACTACCCGCCAGCCGGGCGCGAACCGGCCTGGGTCACGAGCGTGGCCGAGCAGCGCGAGAAGAACATTCATGTCCACGACGGTATTGACGAAGCCGGGTTTGTTGGCATGCGCGAGGCGCGCGACCATACTCTGGCCATGCCAGTCCTGATCCTGCCGGCCGTGCAGGTCAATATCCGGGCCGGCAAACTTCCCTCACCTGAAGATAACGGCGTCAGCTATCTGAAGATTCCGATCAACTTGCTTTAAACAAGCCTGATGGAATCAACCATTCCCGCTCTCGCCCTCACCCTGGGCTCCATCATCGGCCTGGTGATGGCACTCACAGGTGCGGGCGGCGGTGTGCTGGCAATCCCGCTACTGGTGTTTGGCCTGCACCTGAACGTGCAACAGGCCGCGCCGGTAAGCCTGGTGGCAGTCGGCTTGGCCGCCGTGCTGGGTGCTGGGCTGGGCCTGCGCCAGGGCATCGTGCGCTACCGCGCCGCCGCCATGATTGGCGCCATCGGTATGCTGGTGGCGCCGCTGGGCGTCTACTTGGCACAGCGGTTACCGAATCGCCCGCTGCTGGGCGCTTTCGCTCTGGTGCTGATTTATACCGCCTGGCGCATGCTCAGGCAAGCCGGTCAGGCAACCCAGTTGCCAGCGGCCGTGCTGTGCCGCGTCAACCCAACCGACCAGCGTCTCACCTGGACCCGGCCCTGCGCCCAGGCACTGGCCGGCACGGGCTTGATCGCCGGCATGCTCAGTGGCCTACTCGGCGTCGGCGGCGGTTTTGTCATCATCCCGGCGCTCAAGCGCCACACTGATCTCGATATCCGCAGCATCCAGGCCACCTCGCTGGCCGTCATTGCCCTCGTTTCCATGAGCGGGATCACGGCCGCTGCCCTGCACGCTCCTGTGCTCTGGGCTGTAGCCCTGCCGTTTTCAGCCGGCGCCGTGTTGTCCTTGCTGGCCGGGCAGCAAGTTGCCAAGAAACTGAACGCTAGGTGTTTGCAACAGGCATTCGCCTGGTTTTGTATGTTGATTGCGCTGCTGATGTTGGCAAGGGCAGTGGGTTGGGTGACAAATTAGCGCGTGAGCGGATGGATCGCTGATTCAGCTTCTTTTGGCATTGCTTTTATTGCGATCCGCCAATTTCTCGATCAAACCATCAATGCCCTTGGCACCTATTTCTTGTGCGAATTGACTGCGGTAGGTTTCCACCAACCAGACACCCATCACATTGAGGTTGTAGATTTTCCAGCCAGCACCTTCACCCGGTGATTTTTCCAACCGGTAGTCGAGCGTAATGGGTTCCCCTCGGCCTTTCACTTCGGTGCGAACCACCACCTCCCTGTCGTCGGTTGAGGCGCGCAGCGGCTTGACCGTGAAGCTGAGGTCATTGGCCTGCGCTACCGCGCCAGCGTAGGTGCGTACCAGTAGAATCTTGAACTCCTGCTGCAAACGACTTTGTTGTTCGGGGCTGATCTGCCGCCAGGCTGGTCCTACTGCCGAAGCGGTCATGCGCCTGAAATTGACGTTTGGCATGACCTTGGTATCCACCAGCGAAATGATCCGGGACATATCACCACCCCGGAGCGATGGATCAGCCTTTATGTTGTCAAGTACCTCGGTGGAGAGACGTTTGATCAAGGCATCTGCAGCCTCATCCTGCGCACACACCGGCAGAGCCAATAGACCTGACAGAGTCACGGCAAGAACAGTGACCAGACGAATCATCAGACCTGCATTCATGGTTCAACCTCCTTCATTGGCAGTAACACTGTTCGCATCGCAGCTTCACGTTTGAGTTGTGATAACCGTCTTCGGCCAACCCATTAAATAATTGTATGCTTATATAATGATTAAAACAAATCAAATTGGGACTTCGTATGGTCCTGGGCCGAACAATTGAAGTTCGGCGTAGCATACGGATCGATAAATGTCACTTGTTATCCGTTTGAGAAATCGCCATGAAAGCATTCCAGGACTACTATCCCGAAAACGTATCCCATTGCTACGGCTGCGGCTCGCAAAATCAGCACGGGCACCGGATCAAGACCTTCTGGGACGGTGAGGAAACAGTTACCTGGTTTACTCCGGAGCCTTACCACACGGCGATTCCCGGCTTTGCTTATGGCGGCCTGATTGCGTCACTGATTGATTGCCACAGCACCGGAACTGCCGCCGCTGCAATGTACCGTGCCGAAGGTCGTGAAATGGACACGCTGCCACCCTTTCGATTTGTCACCGGTTCATTGCATGTGGACTTTCTCAAACCCACACCAATCGCGGGCGCGCTGGAAATCCGAGGTCGCGTGAAGGAAATCAAGGGTCGCAAAGTGATTGTTGAAAGCACTGTTCTGGCCGATGATGTGGTCACAGCGCGCGGTGAGGTGGTGGCATTGCAGATGCCGGACGGATTTGGGGGTTGACAAGTGCTCGCCCGGTCGTTCGTCGAGCTTTACTTCAACCAGCAAATTTCTATCGAGATAAGTTGATGCACATCAGAACAATTTATACCCGTAGGGGTATGGTATCGCTTGCGGCTTGTATGGCTGGCATCCCCATTTAAACTCTGAGAGGAAAGTCACATGAAAATGCTTACTGATTTGTTCACTACGGATTACGGTTTGATGAGCGTTGTAGGGATCTCGTTCATGTTGGGCATGGGAGTCTGGTTCTGGGCTTTTTTCAAAAGAAAAATGGCCGAAGATGCCAAGAGCGCCGGTCTGTGACTTTTAGATCGATGCACCTGAAAAGTAAAGGATAAGGTTTGAACAGCCCGCTACCCGAGCCCAGAAAAGTCATCCCGATCATTGCACAGGAGGCGCCCGAGGAGGCCTTTTCCCTGTACGCCTCGCACCAGAAGATCTACCCGCGCAGCGTCTCGGGATTGTTCTCCAACTGGCGCTGGGGCATGGTGTGGCTAACCCAGATCATCTTCTACGGTCTGCCCTGGCTGCAGTGGGGCCAACGCCAGGCGGTCCTGTTTGACCTGGGAGCCCGGCGCTTCTATGTCTTTGGATTGGTCTTGTATCCGCAGGACTTCATCTACCTCACCGGCTTGATGGTCATTAGCGCACTGTCACTGTTTCTCTTCACCGCGGTCGCCGGACGCCTGTGGTGCGGCTTTGCCTGCCCGCAAACGGTGTACACCGAAATCTTCCTTTGGATAGAGAGAAAGGTCGAAGGCAACCGCTCGGCCCGTATGCGCCGAGACGCCCAGCCCTGGGCGACGCCCAAGGCCGCACGCAAAGTGACCAAGCACTTCCTGTGGTTGGCGCTAGCTCTGTGGACCGGCTTCACCTTCGTCGGCTACTTCACCCCGATCAAGGAACTCGGCGTTGAGTTTGTGCAGTTCGACCTGGGTCCCTGGGAGATCTTCTGGGTCTTCTTCTACGGTTTTGCAACTTACGGCAACGCCGGCTTCATGCGCGAGCAGGTCTGCAAACACATGTGCCCGTATGCGCGCTTCCAGAGTGCCATGTTTGACAAAGACACTTTGATCGTGACTTACGACACTGAACGCGGTGAACCGCGCGGCGCCAGAAGCCGCAAGGCCGACTACCAGGCACTCAAGCTGGGCGCCTGTGTCGACTGCAGCCTGTGTGTGCAGGTCTGCCCCACCGGCATTGACATCCGCCAAGGCCTGCAATATGAATGCATAGGCTGTGGCGCCTGTGTCGACGTCTGCGACACTGTGATGGACAAAATAGGGTATGCGCGTGGCTTGGTCAAATACTCCACCGACAACGCCATCAAGCAGCATTGGAGCCAGTCACAGACGCTGCGCCATGTGCTGCGCCCGCGCGTGCTGATCTACTCCACCATATTGGGCGCTATCGTCGTCGCCATGCTGGTCAGCCTGACGCTGCGCACACCCTTCAAGGTCGACGTCGTGCGCGACCGCGGCGTTACCGCGCGCATTGTGGCCGATGGCAGAATCGAGAACGTCTACCGGCTGCAACTCATGAACGCCACAGAATCACCGCAGCATTACCAGATAACCGTCAACGGCTTGCCAGGACTGCAGATCAGCTCCGACAATGTGGTGCTGGTGGACTCGACCCAGGCGCGCTGGGTGGCAGTGCGGGTGCAGGCGCCTGCTGATACGGCGGCGCCAGGTGTGCACCCGATTCGCTTTGAGATCGATGCGCTGGATACGACCGGTCACTTGTCAGAAAAGTCAGTTTTCTTGGTTCCGCAGTAAGGAATCGCAGTGCAAAACCGTTCGCTCATTTAAAGGACAGACCAACATGTTGTCACAACGATTGATGTGGATCGCCTGGCCGGCTTTTTTGATGGCCGGCGTGCTTGAAGTGCTGGTGTTTGGCATGGTCGACCCCCAAGACCTGCAGTGGTTCGGCCATCCTGTGGAGTGGTCGCGCCAGAGCGTCTACACCATGACTTTTTTTGTCTTCTGGGGCGTCACCAGCGTGTGCAGCGCGCTGACCACGCTGCTGTCGATGTCACCATTTGAGGTCAACCGTTGCCCACTGCCAGCCCATGAGCGGCCGGATGGCTGCCCCAAGCAGGAATGTCGATAGAGCGGGATGGGCTCATTCAGGGCAATCCTTTTGAACCAAATTATTTTTAGCGCATCGGACGCATCAAATTTCATATGAGTACCTTTGACCATATTGGACTGATTCAGGATATCAATCAGAACCTCGCTCCATTTCGAAAATCGCAGTCTGAAGCGATGCAGGGTTTTGGGCAACTGGCTCGTGCCGCCATGGCCGAGGGAGCCATTAGCGCCAAGACAAAGGAATTGATTGCGCTGGCCATTGGTGTCACGCAACATTGCTCAGGCTGCATCGGATTTCATGTCAAGGCATTGCACAGACTTCAGTGCACGCGCGCGGAAATGGAAGAGATGCTGGGCGTGTGCGTCTACATGGGAGGTGGTCCGGCGCTGATGTACGCGGCCGAAGCTCTCAGTGCCTGGGACAGCATGGCGCCTGAGTGAATTTAAATGCCCTGCCGCCCCAGGTAAATCTGGTCAAAGGCGAGGACTGAAGTGGACTCGGATCGAATCAGATCGAAGCCAACTGCCATCAACTCAAAGGCAACATCAGCGAGGTTTGCGCCGGTCGCCCGGACAACAGCAACTGGCTGGTGGCCGCTGGCGTCTCGGCCACCAACTGGCCGCGTCGGAACACCTTTAGGCGCGGGGCGCGCAGGCGGATGGCTTCCACCGGATTGCGTGCCTGCAACAAACAGAAGTCAGCATTGCAGCCGACTTCCAGACCATAGTCTTGCAGGTTCAAAATTCGTGCCGCACTGACAGTCACGGCTTCAAAGCACTGGCGCATAGCGGCCTGACTTGTCATCTGCGCCACGTGCAAACCCATGTGCGCCACTTCCAGCATATCGCCAGAGCCAAGACTGTACCAGGGGTCCATCACGCAGTCGTGACCAAAGGCGACGTTGATGCCGGCCGCCAGCAGCTCGGGTACGCGCGTCATGCCGCGGCGCCTCGGGTACGTGTCGTGTCGACCTTGCAGGGTGATGTTAATCAGCGGATTGGCCACCACCTGCAATTGCGCCTCTGCCATCAGGGACAGCAGTTTTGACACATAGTAGTTGTCCATGCTGTGCATGGAGGTCAGGTGCGAGCCGGTGACGCGGCCTTGCAGTCCCAAACGTCGGGTTTCAAACGCCAGTGTTTCGACATGGCGCGACAGCGGGTCGTCCGATTCGTCGCAGTGCATATCCACCATCAGGCCGCGCTCGGCGGCCAGTTCACACAGCAGCTTGACGCTCAGTGCGCCATCCGCCATGGTTCGTTCGAAATGCGGAATGCCGCCAACCACGTCCACGCCCATAGCGAGGGCGCGCTTCAGATTGCTCAGGTGCTGCTCAGGGCCTTGTGGGCCGCGCAGCAGGCCGTCCTGCGGAAAGGCCACCAGTTGCAAATCCAGATAGGGTGCGACTCGGCGCTTGACTTCCAGCAGCGCTTCAACCGCCAACAGCCGTGGGTCGCAAACATCAACGTGACTGCGGATTGCCAGCAGCCCTTTGGCCACCGCCCAGTCGCAGTACGTTAGCGCTCGTTCAATCAATGCCTGCTGGGTCAGCAGCGGCTTGAGTTCGCCCCAAATGGCAATGCCCTCCAGCAGCGTGCCGGACTGGTTGACGCGCGGCAAACCGTAGCTGAGCGTTGCGTCCATGTGGAAATGGGCGTCAACAAACGGCGGACTGAGCAGCAAACCCTGCGCGTCAACCACTTCCTGCGCCTGGGCATCCAGACCAGCTGCAACCTCGACTATTCTTCCTGCACGAACCGCGATCGACATGCCGTTGCGTCCATCCGGTAGCGTGGCATTTTTCAGCAGTAGATCAAGCATCTAGCGTTCACCTTTACGGTAGGGTTTCATCAGTGCCTGTGGGTAGCTCGCTTTGCGGGCCACCAAAATCAAGGCCGCGATTGACAGCACGTAGGGCAGCATCAGGTACATCTGGTAAGGCAGGATGGCACCGCCTGATTGTTGCAGGCGCAGTTGCAGGGCGTCAAAAAATGCGAATAACAAGGCTCCCAGCAAAGCCTTGCCGGGGCGCCACGAGGCAAACACCACCAGCGCCACGCAGATCCAGCCACGTCCGTTGACCATGTTGAAAAAGAAGGCATTGAAGGCCGACAGCGTCAGGAACGAACCGGCCACACCCATCAGCGCCGAGCCGGCCACAATGGCACCGGTGCGCACCGCAGCGACTGACACCCCCTGCCCTTCAGCAGCCTGCGGATTTTCGCCGACCATGCGCAGCGCCAGACCGATCGGTGTCCGGTACAGCGTATAGGCAATCAGCGGCACAGCGATCAGTGCCAGCAGCGTCAGTGGGGTTTGTTGCGCCAGTATCGGCAGGCCCAGCCAGTCCATCTCATGCAACGGGGTGATGGTCGGCGGCGTTGTGACTTTGGGGAAGCTCACGCGGTAGCCGTAATAGCTGAGCGACGTGGCAAGCAGCGTGATGCCCAGACCCGACACGTGTTGCGACAAGGCCAGTGCCACCGTCAAAAAGGCGTGCAGCAAGCCAAACACTGCGCCAGTGATCGCTGCCACCAGCACGCCCAGCCAAAGCGGAGCGCCGACATAGACCGCCAGCCAGCCAGTGAAGGCGCCGGCCACCATGATGCCCTCAATACCCAGGTTCAAGACGCCGGCGCGCTCGCACAGCAACACACCCAGCGTGCCCAGAATCAGCGGCGTCGCAATGCGCAGTACAGCGACCCAGAAAGACTGGTTGGCGAGGACGTCGAATAGTTCCACTATTTCCACCGCACTTTGTACTGCGTCAGCAGCGTGGCCACCAGCACCGAAATCAAGGACGCAGCGACGATCACATCAGCGATATAGGTCGGCACACCGACCGCGCGGCTCATGCTGTCGGCTCCTACCAGCACACCGGCCACAAACACACTGGCAGCCACCACGCCCAGCGGGTGCAAGGCCGCCAACATGGCAATCACGATGCCGGAATAGCCGTAACCGGGCGACATGTCCAGCGTCAGATAACCGGTGCGCCCGGCCACCTCAATGGCACCGGCCAGGCCAGCCAGGGCGCCCGACAGCATGGCCACAATGATCATGGTGCGGGTGACTGAGACACCGGCAAAGGCGGCCGCGCGCGCGTTGGCACCGACAGCGCGAATGTCAAAACCCAGCACGGTGTATTTCATCAGTACCCACAAACCGACTGACAAGACGCAACCCCAGATGAGACCGGTATGCACGCGTGTTTGGGGAATCAATTTGGAGAGCTCCAGCTCGCCCATCAAGGCGACGCTTTGCGGCCAGCCCATGGCGGTCGGGTCTTTCATGGGGCCGTCGAGCATCAGCGACACCAGCAGCAGCACAATGAAGTTGAGCAGCAGCGTGGTGACCACTTCATCAACACCCAGCTTGGCCTTCATCAGCGCCGGCCCCAATAGCAACAGCGCACCGGCCAGCGCGGCGGCCAGCATCATCAGCACAAACAGCAGCGCCGACGGCAGTGCAAACCCGGTACCGTCGTGCAGTCCGCCGACCGCCACGGCGGCCAGCGCGCCAACGTAGAGTTGACCCTCGGCACCAATATTGAACAGGCGCGCCTTGAAGGCGACCGTGGCAGCAAGGCCAGTGAGCATCAGCGGAATGGCGCGGGTCAGGGTCTCACTCAGCGCAAAGACCGAGCCAAAGCCGCCCTTGAACAAAAGACCATAGGTTTGTCCGACCGGGGCACCAGCCCACAGTACCAGCAGAGCGCTGATCACCAGGGTGGTGGCAACGGCCCCCAGCGGCGCTAGCACCAGGGCCAGTCGTGATGTCTCGTTGCGCTTTTCCAATCTCATGCGCTGGCTCCGTGCCCGGTGGTGTTTGAACTGTCGCTGTGTGCTGAGCCGGCCATGGCCAAGCCAATCGCCTCACGGCTCCAATCCAGTGCGTTGCGCGCCTCGCTCAGGTGCCCACCGTGCATTGCCGCCACGCGGTCGCCCAGCGTCAGCACTTCGTCGAGATCATCCGAGATCAACAACACAGCCCCACCGGCGTCGCGCGCTGCGATCAGCTGTGCCTGCACGTAGGCCACCGCACCAATGTCCAGACCCCAGGTCGGCTGGTGCGCAACGATCAGCTTCGGACTCGTCACGGCTTTGCTGTCGGATGTGTTACCCGGATGCAGCAGGGCGCGCCCGAGTATCAGCTTTTGCATGTTGCCGCCTGACAGTGAACGCGCCGTCGTGTTGGCTCCGCCACCGCGCACGTCAAAGGCCGCGATGACGCGTTGTGCATAAAGCCGCGCCACAGCACGGCGGACCCAGCCAAAGCGTGAAAACGCTGGGCTGCGCAGCCGCTCGGAAACGGCGTTTTCCCACATCGGCAAATCTCCCACCACGCCCACGGCGTGGCGATCTTCCGGGATTCTGGCAACCCCCAACTCGACCAATCGGGCCGGATGCGCAGGCATCGGCTTGCCCAAGAATTCAACGTGACCTGCCGTTAACGCCCGGGTGCCGCACAGCAATTCGGCCAGCGCTACCTGGCCATTGCCCGAGACCCCGGCGATGGCCACAATTTCACCGCTATTAAGCGTCAGCGACACTTGGTCCAGGCGCTCACGCCCGACGCCAGCGCTGACCTGATGCAGCACACACACTGCATTTCCCACCCGCGTGGCCGGGCGCCGCTGCGGCGCCTCTATTGCATGGCCCACCATCCATTGCGCCAGTTGCGCCTGGCTGGTGCCTGCGGCCTTGGCCTCACTCACCAGCTTGCCATGGCGCAGCACGGCGACCCGGTCCGATACCCGCAGCACTTCGCCAAGTTTGTGGCTGATGAAGATGATGGACAAGCCCTGCGCCACCATCTGCGCCAGGACCTTGAACAGCGCCTCGCTTTCCTGCGGCGTCAGCACTGCCGTTGGTTCGTCCAGAATCAGTATGCGGGCGCCGCGGTACAGGGCCTTCAGAATTTCGACACGCTGGCGTTCGCCGACCGACAGACTGCCGACCCGGGCTTTGGGGTTGACCGTCAAACCAAAGCGCTGCGCCACCTGCATCAGTTTGTCGCGCGCTTGCGTGTGACGTGTAAACGGCTGCCAAAGCAGTTCCGACCCCATCATCACGTTGTCCAGCACGCTCAAGTTGTCAGCCAGCGTGAAGTGCTGGTGCACCATGCCGATGCCCGCAGCCAGCGCCGCTTTGGGGTCGCCGCCGGGCAGCGCTTGCCCAAAGACTTCAATCGTGCCGGTATCGGCGGTGTAGTGCCCAAACAGAATGGAGACCAACGTAGATTTGCCGGCACCGTTCTCACCCAACAGTGCCAGCACCTCGCCGCGATGGAGCTGCAGCGAGATGTCGTCATTGGCCACCAGCGCGCCAAAGCGCTTGCTGATGTGGGAGAGCTGAAGAACGGCGTCAGACATGGGGATGCCAAAACAACCAGAAGTTGTCATCCGGGGTAAGTTGTCATGCCGGACATGATCCGGCATCCATGGATTGCGGGTCAAGCCCGCAACGACAGCCTCGTGTGCCGCAATGACAAGTCTGTCATTTAGCCGTTGACTTGGGCTGGCTGTCGTCTACCTTGACGCTGAACTTGCCGTCCAGAATGGCTTTTTCTTTTGCACGCACCTTGGTCACCACATCGGCCGGAATCTTCTTTTCGAAAGTGCCCAACGGTGCCAGCGACGAGCCTTTGTGCTTCATCATCGAGTAGGGGCCGTAGTCTTCGGCGCTGAACTTGCCGTCTTTCACCAGCTTGATAGCGCGGTCGATGCTGGGCTCCATGTGCCAGAGCGCTGAAGCAACCACGGTGTCAGGATATTTGTCCTGTGTGTTGATGACGTTGCCAATGGCCAGCTTGCCTTTTTCCTTGGCTGCATCACTGACACCAAAACGTTCTGCGTACATCACGTCGGCGCCCTTGTCGATCATGGCAAAGGCGGCTTCCTTGGCTTTGGGTGGATCGAACCAGCTGTTGATGAAGCTGACGCTGAATTCAACCTTGGGGTTGACCTCTTTAGCGCCGGCCATAAAGGCATTCATCAGGCGATTCACTTCCGGGATGGGGAAGCCGCCGACCATGCCAATCTTGTTGCTCTTGGTCATGCCGCCAGCGACCATGCCGGAAAGAAAAGCCGGCTCCTGAATGTAGTTGTCGAAGACGCTGAAGTTCGGTGCCTGCGGCTTGCCGGATGAACCCATCAGGAACGAAACCTTGGGGAAGTCCTTGGCTACCTTGCGTGCCGCTGCTTCAACCGCAAAGGCTTCGCCGACGATCAGGACACTGCCGCCAGTGGCGTACTCACGCATGACGCGCTCGTAATCGGCGTTGGACACGTTCTCGCTGGCTTTGTATTCAATGTCACCACGCGCCTCGGCCGCCTTCAAGGCCTGGTGCAGGCGGCCCGCCCACTGCTGCTCGAAAGGTACGGTGTAAATGCCGGCGACCTTGGGCTTGGCCTGGGCCATTGCCAGACCTGTGCTCAGGCTTGCCGCTGCGGCGACCAAAACAAGTGCCTGACGGCGACTAAAAGAAAGCTTCGACATGATGACTCCTGGTTGATGACGGTGAAAAAACGATGACGACACAAGCCTGCGAAGTGTAGATTAGTTAAGCGGGACGCCGGGTAGCAAGGTCCATAAGGGTACAACCTCAATGCCCGACATCAGCGCATAGCGGTGCAGGCCAGGATAGACCACATACAGGGCGTCGAGTTTCAGGTTGTCGATGGCAATGCGCATGCTCGGCGTGATGCGGGGTGCATCGGCGCGTTTGAATTCCACACCGATGCGCTGATTGCCCTTGAACAGCAGCAAGTCGAGCTCTGCGCCCTGATGCGTTGCCCAAAAATAGGCCTGATCAGGTTGCGCGATGCGCAGCACCTGCTCCAACGCAAAACCCTCCCAACTGGCACCACACTGTGGGTGCGTCAACAAGGCTGGTAATGTTTGCACGCTCATCAAGGCGTGCAAAAAACCCGAGTCGCGAAAATAAATCTTGGGCGCTTTAACTTGCCGCTTGCCCAGGTTCTGATGCCACGGCTGCAACTGGCGGACCATCA
>JBAXBQ010000089.1:0-12449 GCA_037141865.1 Comamonadaceae bacterium
TTTGACATGTCATGAGTCCCTGTGCCACGCATAAGCCACTGTTTCAAGCTACACGTGTAATCCGGTGCAGCCGTGAGGTCACAGATAGTAAGACCTGATCAAGGCCCCGCCATCAACCATGCTCATGCAGCAGTGACCCGCACCTCCCCGCGTGCCTTCCCACGATACAACGTCAAGTCCACGTCCTTGAGCATCGGCACTTTCTTGTAATCAACATTGCCGGCCTTCCAGTACCGTGTCACCGAGACGCCGGAGCCCTGCTCACGTGGATGCTGTGCCAAAGCCACAAGCTCATCCCGAGCCTTCGCCAGTGTTGCATCAGCCACGTCCGTGGCACGCTTGGCGTCAGCAAACGCCTGCGCAGCTGTAGTCCATGCAGCATCACTGCGCTGCACCGTGTCCGCATCAGTGAGCGGCGGTGGTGTATCGCTGTCCAGATACCTCTGGAATTGCTCCCAGCCGTCGCGGATGCGCTGCATTGCAGCCTCATCACGCTCGATAGCGTGCAGCAGCCCCTGAGAGCCGTCATAGACCCACAGGTGCGCCAGCGCAGCCCCGCTGACCATCCGTTGATGTTGCACTTGGGCGGCGTAGTGGTCTGGCAAGTGACCGACGAGGACATCATTCCACAACGCTGAGGCTTGCCCCTTGTACGGGCACTTGATCTCGACGATCAGTTGTCCGTCGAGGTCCATGCCGTCCAAGCTGGCGCTGTAGTTGCCATGCGCCTGTGACCGCTCATCTGGCGGGCTATCGGGATGGTAGTTGTGGGTGCCTGCCGAGTCGACGTTGACCCACCGGTCCAGACCGTTCGCTTTGACCTTGTGGCGGAACACGCCATGCGCGGTAGGACTGCGGCAGATGTTGCCCATGCAGACAAACAGAACCGAGTAGGGGGTCATGAGATCAATGCGGGTGTTGGTGGTGGTGCTGGCTCAGCTTGAAGTAGTTCGGCAGGGTACAGATTCATAAACGCCATGCTGTGCTCCACCGGCAATTCCAGCCAATCCTGATAGCGCTCTGGCGGCAAGATCACCACCATGCGCTTCTCATCGGTGGGTTTATGAAAATTCTCCATCAGCGCGTGCCCTCTAGCGTTGATGGTCAGCATGGCAAAGCTGTGAATGATGTCCCCGCTGGCTGGTTTCCACCATGACCACAATCCAGCAATGCCCAGTGACTGTCCATCGGCACTGGCAATGCGCGTCGAGATGGCCTTGCCGCTGCGCCAGTCCGGCTCAAAGAAGGCTTCAACCGGGATGATGCAGCGCTGGCCACGCTTCCAGGCTTCCCGGAAACTCGGCTTGGTTGCCACCGTCTCGCTGCGTGCGTTGAAAGTGTTGCGTACTGCCTTGGGGTCGGTTGCCCAGTGCGGTATCAAGCCAAAGCGACCCGCGAAGGACTCTCGTGAAGGTACAGCTTCATCGCCCACACCCCAATGTTCTGGGCGTCGGATGGCGCTGGCCATATAGCCGGGCCATACGTTGAACTTACCCTCCTCATCCGGTGGGTAAACGCCGAACTCGCGGTAGAAGCGCTCGCGCTCTTTGATGGCTTGGTAGTGACTGCACATGGGATTGGGTGCCAGGCCTTGGTTTGTCAGAAAAGTCCTCACCTCGCAAGCAGCCACGCTGCTGTCTGGGCCACCACCTCGGGTTCGAGACCGTTGAAGCCGTGATAGGCAAAGGCCTCGCACGGGTCTCCCCTGTTGCTGCCGTCCTTGAACGTCAACAGTTGTTTGCGTGGCGAGTTGACCAACTTATCCATCAGTTCCGCTGTGTCACTGAAACGGCAAACCGAACAACCATCCTGTTCGTGATGTACCACCAGTACCGGAATGCGCAGCTTGGAAAGCTCCATTGCATTGATCGAGCGACTTTTTGAATCGGACAGTATGGTTGAAGTCAATACCACGCCGTCAGGGCCTCCCGCGCCCGAGAGTTCTATTGCAGCGTAGGCCGCGGACTGAGTGCCGCGACTGGTGCCCACCAACCAGACCGGCACCTTCGCTTGCTCACGCAACCAAGCTATCACCGCCTTGATGTCCTGGGCGTGTTCCGGCATTTGGCGAAAGCCGTTGAGAAACGGAGGACTCTGGCGATCAGACGGCGCGTCGAGCACGGCCACCATCAAACCTTGGTCAACAAAAAGTTGGCGACTGCGAACCAAAAAGTTGCCTTCACCCCACTTGAACGAACCATTTGGGTAGATCTGCAGTCCGCCATGACCGCCCGCCAGCAAGATGACACTGGCTTGGGGAGAAGCAGCAGGGGCGATGACCAAAACCCTCTGCGTAATACCGGGCCGGGTTGGAATATCAACGACCTTCTGTGCTGGCTGCCCATGTGCCTGCAGGGCAAGGCAGACCAAAATTGCATTCAACAAGGCTCTCACAAGCATCTTCATTTCGTTTCCCTCCGATGGCATTGTGCCCAATGTCAGAAGGTGGGCGGGCATGGTCCATGAAGCAGGAACGTCGAACGCCGGAGTACACAAGTTGCTGGGCGGACATGCCGGTGGCGAGGGCTGAGGGAAGATAGAGGTATCTTGTGCCGACGGTTGGGGTGCCTTGTCATGGGGCCGGATCGCGGCGATACCAGTCCACCGTCACAGGCGGCTTGCCGGAAGTCCAATTGCTTGAGTTGCCTGGCCCAGTCAGGCAGCGTTCGCCATGGACCGCCACTTGTGGATCGGTGTTCTTGAGAAGGTACTACCCGTCATAATGCCCGCTGTAGTCTCCAAGTTTCTTGCGGTGACTCAGAAAATCATGATGACCACAATCAAACGCGTTCTTGCGCCGCCGGTATTTCCAGGTGATGAGGAAAAAACACGCCGCGCAAGTTTTCTCAACGAGGTTATCGGCATCAACCTGTTTTTTGGGACGCTGGTCACTGTTGCCGTGTTACTTGGAGACAACGTCCCCACTAGTTCGCTGATTATCGGAACATCGTGGCTTGTCATGCTCACGCTGGGCTGGCGCATCCTGCACAGCGGCAGGATTACCTTTGTCGCGTCCGCGCTGGTAATATTCTTTTTTGTTTTTCTAACAGGTGCGAACATCAGTCTGGGAACCGTCCGCACACCGACCGCCGCCCACTACGTGATTTGGATCCTCGTGGTAGGCATACTATTTCAGTTGCCCGGCATCCTTATGGCTACCAGTGCAAGTTCGCTGGCTGTGTTGGGCTTGATACTTGCAGAAAACGCCGGACTGTTACCGCAGCCCAATTACAGCGTCGGCGTAACGCAGTGGTTGAACTACACCGCATTGTTCGGCATGACTGCCGGTATGGTCTATTACGGCAACCGAGTAACCCGAAACGCTCTGGTACGTGCCAAGAATGAAATCGAGCAACGCAAGCGGGCCGAAGAAGCGGCAGAAGCGAGCGCCTTGCAGATAAAGCGGGCCGAGGCTTTGCTACGGACTGCCGTTGAGACCATCAACGAAGCCTTTGTCATCTTTGACGCGAACGACTGCCTTGTGTTCTGCAACGAAAAATACCGTGAGGTCTATGCTGAATCCGCGCACCTGATGGTGCCAGGTGTCAGCTTTGAGACACTGATTCGCAACAGCGCCAAACAAGGTCGCTACCTTGCTGCCGTTGGGCGGGTAGAGGAATGGGTCGGCGAGCGCTTGGACGCACATCGTGCCAGCGTGGGCACACCGATTTTGGAAAAGCATGCGAACGGTGACACCCTGCACACCGTTGAACGTAGAACGCCTGACGGCTACATTGTGGGGTTCCGGGTTGATGTCACTGAACTCCAGCAGGCCAAGCAGGAACTTCAAGAAAAACACGACGAACTCGAAAGCATTGCCAATTACGACACGCTGACCAAGCTACCCAACCGGGCTATGCTGACCGACCGTATGAGACAGGCACTATCCCAGAGCCGGCGAAGCGGCCAGCAGGTGGGTGTGGTTTTTCTTGACCTCGATGGCCTCAAGGCAGTCAATGACACCCACGGGCACGATGCGGGAGATCACTTGCTCATCACCGTGGCTGAGCGCATGAAACTCGCGCTGCGGGAAGGGGACACACTGGCCCGCTTGGGTGGCGACGAATTTGTCGCCATGTTGCCGGGCCTGACCGATGCGGACGCCAGCGCGCCCATGCTTAACCGCTTGCTGACCGCGGCAGCGCAGCCGGTGCAGTTTGGTGACGCGGTGCTGCAGGTCTCGGCCAGCCTGGGAGTCACTTTCTACCCGCAGGAGCAGGAAATTGATGCTGATCAGTTGCTGCGTCAGGCCGACCAAGCCATGTACCAGGCGAAACAGACAGGCAAGAATCGTTACGCCATTTTCAATGCGGCGCAGGACCGCCTCGTGCGCGAGCACCAAACATTGAAGTCTTGACACTACCCCATTCAAGTCAATCCGATCCGATCAAAGTATGACAAATGCCTATCGTCGAACACCGTTGCACCAGTTGACGACGAAATTGGCTTCGCTTAGGTAAACGACAACCTGTAGGTTTCAATGACTGATCTGGAGCAGGCAGATCGAAAGGTTGACCGTCAGCAAGGTGTCTTTAGCGGCGCTTTAACGAAGCAATGCGCGCGCCCGCGCGAGGCATTCAGTATCGCCGTGATGTACGCGCGCGAGCGCGCCCGAAGCGTTGTGACTCGCTAAAGTCATTCAGTCCAGCATTTCCGGCAAAGCCTCGTCGGACATGGCTTTGCGGTAAGTCCAGGGGTTTGGTCGCCGCCGAAAATGTCTCAAACCCCCGGCGCAACCCATGGAACCCCCAGGCTATTGGCGAAGTACAACGCAGAACGACGACGTTCAAATTGCCGCAAGCCCAATCTCCGCGCGGGTTTGCCGGAAACAAAAACGCCAACGCGAAGGGTGGCGAAGTTGAGTTTGGTGCGGCTGGCGGGGATCGAACCCACGACCCTTGGCTTCGGAGGCCAATACTCTATCCACTGAGCTACAGCCGCATCGAGTTCGATTGTAGACTGGCGCTTGATCGGGGCCGACAGTGTGGATCAGGTAATACAGACCGAAGTCGGCTTCCTGGGTCTTGACTGACGCGAAGCGGCTGTAATTGACATTGCTGGTCGCGCGTTACCGGTCCGACCGCTCAGCACATTGCCCAAGCCTACGCGCTTTGATCATGCTTTTTCTTCTTCTCTGCATACATGGCGGTGTCGGCGCGGTGGGTCAGCGTTGCTACAGTGTCGCCCGGCGTAGCACGCGCTATGCCAACACTGATGCTGGCCTGCAAACCGGCACCGATGGTGGACCAGACGAACTCTTCAACGGCAATGCTGATGCGCTGGCACACCAGCTGCACCACTTTCAGATCAGCAGTTTTGAAGACGATGATAAATTCGTCGCCTCCCAGGCGGGCCACCATATCTTCTTCACGGATCCAGGTTTTCAAAATTTGCGCGATGCGCTTAAGTACCTCATCGCCCACCTGATGCGAGAACTTGTCGTTGATGGTTTTGAAATTGTCCATGTCAACCAGGGCCACGCAGGGCGGCTGGCTGCGCTCCAGACCGAAACGCAACAGCTCGGCGGCGTAGCGTTCAAACCCTCGCCGATTGGGGATGTTGGTCAAGGTGTCTTCCAGAGACAATTTTTCCAGTTGGCGGGAGGTTCGCTCCAACCGGTCAATGTTGTGCTGGCGCTGACGCAGGTTCAACTGCCAGTCGATCACGTTCTCACGGGTTTCCAGGCAGTCGCAGCGAATCAGTTGCTCACGCAGACGCAGGCGGCGCAACTCGTCCAGCGCAGGGCCGTTCAGTCCTTGCGCCATGTAGAGCTGCGACGCCAGCAGGTGGCCCAGGCAAGCCAGTTGTTCGTGTTCCACGGTCACCGCAATTTCTATCAGGTGCGCGACTTGCTGCATGGCACCAGGCCAGTCTTGCCGCGCCCAGGCAATCTCGGTGCGTGCCCAGGCCTCCAGCGCCGACAGCCAAGTCAAGGTGCCATAGTGTTGTGCCCAGCCGTTGAGTGCGTCGGCGGCGTCTTGGGCCTGATTCAGCTGGCCGTGCCAACAAGCGTCCAGACTGGTGCCAAACGACAAAACGGCTTCGGTGGTAGCGCTATTGCTCAGTGGGTTGGTGGCACCGTGCCTACTGGCGACCCGCTGCGTGATGGACTCTCGGGTCACCCGCATCAGTGCCAGCGAGGGGAGCTCGCCGTCGAAATAGCGTTCGTAAAAGATACGGATGACCTGCGCCCACCACTGGTTGACTTGCGACTGGAAGGTGCTAAGAGGTGGCTTGGCGTGCTCGGCAATCTCGATGGCCGTACGCAGCGCCTGCTCTGCCTTGTCAAAATGGTGGCTCCAGAAATAGGCGGCACCCAAGGCGTTGTAGGACAGCACACTGTGCTCATCTTTATCCAGCAGCTCGCTCAGGCGCACGCTCAGCAGCGCGGCTTCGACGGCCTCTTCGTTGCGGCCCAGGTTGATGGCGACAAAGGCATGCGTGGTGAGCGCCATGACCTCGCCCGAGGTGTCGCCCAACAGCTGAAAGCCGTGCGCTGCACGCTGGCTGGCCCGATGCGCGCGCCGGTAGTGCGACAGCATGCGGTCACAGTGCGCCAGGCACAGCAGCGCCTTCGCTTCATAGTGTTTGTCATCCAGCACTTGCGCCATTTTCAGCACCCGGTGCGACAACTCCCGGCCGGCTTGCACGTGGCCACCGTCCAGCGCCTCATGCGCGTCCTTAAGGAACTTATCCAGATTGGCCCTGGTCAGCTCACAGTCTACGGAATTCATGGGCGCATTTTGTTTGAAAAATGTGATCAGGCCAGTCAAACCGCCGCCGGGTTAGCTGCCGCCCGAAAGGGTTGATAGATCCAGTTCGATGTCTTTGGAGAACAACTCGATGGCGGTCTTTGCCACCTGAGTGGTGTCGAAGTAGGCGTAGGCACCGACGCCGACCGCGCCAATCAGCGGCACCAGGCGGGAAACACTTTTTCCCAGAATGTTTTTCGTTACCTTGACGCCCAGGGTTCGCGCTGCCAATTGAATGAAGCCCAGCGAGGCGGCCTTGACAACATAGCGTTCGCCGACGCGCACCACAAGGTCGCGAAATAGCTGGGCCGAGACGTGCTTGAACAGGCAGTAAAGCATTTGCTCGCGGCCCAGCGCGGTGGTCTTGCCGTAAACCGCCGCAATGTCGGACACCAATTGCGCTTGCAGCCGCCACACACCCAGCAACTCCGGCAGGATGGTCAGCCAACTCAGAAAGCCCGGCGGCAATGCCAGCGAACCGGCCATCAGGCTGGCTTGCCGCGCGGCCACTCGGCCCAGTGCACGCGAGCGCGCTTTGGGCTGCGCAACTTCACCTTCGCCGGACGCCGGTACGCGCAGCACCAGACTCAAAATGGCGTCACCCATTTTTTGGCGCACGTCTTCCTGTGCGGCAACGGTGGCAATGGCGTTTTTAGACATGGGTGCTAAATTCGATGATCTCATGGCGGCTCTTGTCTGGCGGTGCGAAGTGCTTGATCAGCAGGCGGTAAGTGTCCAGATCAAAGGCCAGCGTGCGCCTGGCGTTCAGCGCTTCTTCAAGCTCGTTGTCGTCATGCACGGTAGCCAGATGGCACCACTGGTCAAATACGTGAATGTCAGTGCGACCACTGGCGTCATGGTGCTCGCGCAAACCGATTTTGCCAGCGTGCGGCCATACCTGCAGTTGTTGCTGTGCCAGCGCCAGCTGTAGTCGCAGGTGATGCAACTCAGGTTTCTCACCGGCGCAGCAGACGCCTTTGCAGTGGCCAATCTGGTGTGCAAAGCAGCGGCCCCGGCCGGACTCCAGCCCGAGCGCCTGCGGGCACAAAGAGTGCTTGTCAGCAAGCTCACGCAGGCCTGCAATGGCCTGCGTTTTGGAGCGGTACACGCCGTATAGCTGGCCGAACTCCTGTGGCGCCAGATCTTCACCGCGCACCAGGCTCAGCAGCGGTCGCGCCAGCGGATTGGCGTCCAGCCGCCAGGCGCATAGCGTGCGTTCGCGGCGCAACTGGCGGTTGTAAACCGGCTGGCGCTCTTTCACCAGGCGCGCCTCCAGCAGCAGGGCGCCTAGTTCACCCGCGGTTTCAATCCATTCGATACGCCGGATCTCCTGTGCAATGCGCATTTCGCGGGCCGAGCGTCCCGCCGCCTGAAAATGCGACAGCACCCGGCTGCGCATCTTGATGCTTTTGCCTATGTACAAGGGCAGTGCACTCTCGCCATAAAAGAGGTAGACACCGGGGGACTGCGGAACGTCGCTGAGCGCGGTTTCCAGCTGTGGCGGCAGCGCTGCGCTGCCTTGCAAAAGAGTAGCCGCGTGGCGGCTGATTTGCGCTGCGCCAAGTTCTTGCGTGGCAACTGCAAGCCAGGCCAGCACCACGTCCACATCGCCCATGGCACGATGGCGGGTGCTGGTTTGCAGGCCGTGGCGTTGCATGATGGCGTCCAGACCGTGGCCTCTATGCTGCGGATACAGCAGGCGTGACAAGCGCACCGTGCATAGCGTTTTGACACGCAGCGGGATCTCCATCCGGGCGAATGCGTTGAGTAAAAAGCCGTGGTCAAAACGCACGTTGTGGGCCACCAGCACGGCGCCTTCGAGCAACTCCAGCAATGGCGTGGCGACATCGGCAAAAGGAGGTGCGCTGGCCACCATCTGGTTGCTGATGCCGGTCAGCCGCTCGATGAACGACGAGATGGAAGTGCCAGGATTGACAAGGGTGCTCCAACGGGCGACTTCGATGCCGTCCTCGATGCGCACGGCCGCAATTTCGGTGATGCGATCAAACACCGGGTTGCCGCCGGTGGTTTCCAGGTCAAGCAAAACGTAGCAGGGCAACATGGGTGCAGTGGCTTAGCAAAAAATCAGCGCCAACCAGACCGGGTCATCGATGAAGTTGAGCAGCAGGTATGCACCGATGCGGTAGAGCCAGAATTCGGCGCAGCTTGTCAGGCCCGGCTTGGGGTCAAACGATGTCGATGGCATGAAAAGAGAATTGACCAGCACGGCGGTCGGCAAAGTAGTGTTCCAGCGTTGCCTTGACGGTTCTAAAGGCGATCTCGTCCCAGGGGATTTCTTCTTCGGTAAACAGCCGTGCCTCGATGGTTTCAAAGCCCGGGTCGAACTTGTCGCTGAGCAGCCGGGCCCGGTAAAACATGTGAACCTGGCCAACGCGGGCCACGTTCAGAATTGAAAAAATATCTTCCATTTCGAACTGCGCGCCAGCTTCTTCCAGCGTTTCACGGGCGGCGCCTTCAGCCAGCGTCTCAAATAACTCCATAAAGCCGGCCGGCAGCGTCCATTTTCCAAAGCGCGGTTCGATGTTGCGTTTGCACAGCAGGATCTTATTTCCCCAATAGGGCACCGTGCCCACCACGTTAAGGGGATTTTCGTAATGGATGGTGTCGCAAACGGTGCACACAGCGCGCTCTTTGGTATCGCCATCGTCCGGCAGCCGATAGAGCACCGCCGCGCCGCAATTTTTACAGTGTTTGATGGGGGTGCGCAGCATGAACCCAGTGTATTCGTCGTTAGCCGAGCGTGATTAACTGACCGTGACTTTGACTGATTCGAGTCCGGTCACGCTGCCCAGCATGGTGTCTCCGGTCACCACTGCGGCCACACCTTCCGGGGTGCCGGTGTAAATCAAGTCACCGGGTTGCAGTTCCCAGGCGGCCGACAGGTGTTCGATGGTCTCGGCAATGTTCCAGATCAGTTTGGACACATTGCTGCGCTGACGATGCTGGCCGTTCACCAGTAGCGAAATCTCGGCGTTGCCAATCTCGCCGGCAACTGACGCCGGCGTTATCGGGCCGATCGGTGCCGAATGGTCAAAACCCTTGCCGATGCACCAGGGACGGCCCTGTTTTTTCATATCGTTTTGCAGGTCGCGCCGTGTCATGTCCAGACCTACGGCGTAACCAAAGATGTGTTTGTGCGCGTCGGCCGCCTTGATATCTTTGCCGCCGGTTCCAATGGCCACCACCAGTTCGACTTCGTGGTGCAGGTTTTGGGTCAGGCTGGGGTAGGGCATGGTGCCGCTTTGACCGGCGTTAACCGCCACCACCGCACCGGCCGGCTTCATGAAGAAAAAGGGCGGCTCGCGCCCACTAAAACCCATCTCCTTGGCGTGATCCTCGTAGTTGCGTCCGACGCAATAAATGCGGTGCACCGGAAAACGCAGGGCTGTGCCCAACACGGCAACGGATACGGTTGGCGCGGGATTGAAAACGTAGTTCATGGGGATTTTCTTTCAGGCTGATTTGCTGACCAGTTCAAAGTGCTCGACCACCGGGGCCGCAGCAAAAAATGGACCCACAATGGCACGCCAGTTGGCAAACGCGGGCGATTGGCGAAAGCCCACCGTATGGTCTTGCAGCGTGTCCCAGAACACCTGCAGGATGTAGCGCTCAGTGCTTTCAATGCCGCGATTCACTTTGTAGCCCTGAAAGCCCTTGGCCTCATGGATGACGGTTTTCAAACCGCGCTGGATGGCCTCTTCAAACGCGGCGTTCTGACCAGGGTGAATGCGGATGTCGGCGAGTTCGAGGATCATGAAAGTCTCCGGTGCGTTTGTTGGTGTTGCCTGGGCGCCGAGTTTACCTTCAGACCGACGCCCGGGGGCGCGCTTCTGGGCTGCGGTATGCTGGCACCCATGACCACAGAAAACTTTATTCCCGGCAAGGATGCCTCGCTTGAGTCCACCATTACGAAACTGCAAAACAAGCTGCAGTCGCTCGGGTTTCATATTGAGGAGCGAAGCTGGCTGAACCCGGTAGAGGGTATCTGGTCGGTGCATATCCGGGACCGCGATTGCCCGCTGCTGTTTACCAACGGCAAGGGCGCCACCCGGCTGGCTTGTCTGGCCAGCGCGTTGGGCGAGTTCTTCGAGCGCCTGTCCACCAACTATTTCTGGACCCACTATTACCTGGGTCCCAAGGTGGCAGACCGGCATTACGTGCACTATCCGCAGGAGCGCTGGTTTGATGTGCCGGAAGATGGCAGCTGGCCGGTCGATTTATTGAACCCGGGTCTGCACAAGTTTTACAACCCGCAAGGCAGCGTTGACGCCAGCAGCCTGGTGGAGTTCAATTCGGGCAACGTCGAGCGCGGTATTTGCGCCATTCCCTATGTGCGCGAACGCGATGGCGTGGTCACCTATTTCCCGGTCAACATCATTGGCAATCTGTATGTGAGCAATGGCATGTCGGCCGGTAACACCCAGGCCGAAGCGCGCACGCAGGCGTTGTCGGAGATTTTCGAGCGTCACATCAAGGGTCGCATCATCAGCGAAGGCATCTGTCTGCCCGATGTGCCGGAAGGCGTGATTGCGCGTTATCCGCGTATTGCTGCGGGCGTCAAAGCCCTGCGTGCCGCCGGCTTTGGCATTCTGGTCAAGGACGCGTCGCTGGGTGGTCAATACCCGGTGATGAACGTCACCCTGTTGAATCCGCAGGACCAGGGTTGCTTTGCCAGTTTTGGCGCGCACCCGCGCTTCGAGATTGCCCTGGAGCGGGCCCTGACCGAACTATTGCAGGGTCGGGCTCTGGATGCGCTGGCCGGCTTTCCGGTGCCGGGTTTTGATCTGGAAGAAGTAGCGAGTTCGACCAATATCGAGATCCATTTTGTCGACTCCAGTGGCGTCATCCATTGGGCGTTTCTGGGTGATCAACCCGACTATCCGTTTTGCGACTGGAACTTCAGCAACACCACGGCCGAGGACTACGCCTGGGCGGTCGAGCGGATTCACCGTGACGCGCGCGAAATCTACATTGCCGACTTCACCCACCTGGGCGTTTATGCCTGCCGCATTCTGGTGCCGGGCATGTCCGAGATTTACCCGGTGGACGATCTCGAGTTCGAGAACAATAGTGTCGGCAACGATATTCGCGAAGCGATCTTGAATCTGCCCGAGCTGGACGACGAAGAATGCTCGGATCTGCTGGACACTCTGAATGAATCTGCGCTGGCCGACCAGCGACCGGTGGCGGCGGTAATAGGACTGGCGGCGGATGCCGGATCGTTCTGGAGCGACCTGCGCGTGGGTGAACTCAAAACGTTGCTGGCGCTGGCCATTGGTGATGAAACAGCGACGCTGGAGGGCTGCGATTGGGTTCGGCATTTCGACCAGCTCAATGCGCAGCGCCGCAATGTTTATGCCTGTATTGAGAGCCTGATCAATCTGGCGGAAATGGGCGATAGCGGTCCTTATCTGGATGCCTTGCGTCAGCTTTACGGTGCCGGTGCCGTGGCACAGGCGCATGCGCTCATCATGCAGACCGATCGCTTTATGGGTATCGCGGCGCCGGGGCTGGCGCTGGTGGGCTGTGAAATGCATCGCAAGTTGTTGCTGGCCTATGACAAGGTTCAGTTGCGTTCAATTTGAGATATGACCCCCACGCTTGTCACTTCGTGTACTGCGCTGCCCCCCGAGGGGGCTGTGCTTGCTTGGGGCGGCCCGGCGCGGCGCACGGCCC
>JBAXBQ010000090.1:0-11816 GCA_037141865.1 Comamonadaceae bacterium
AGGTGCCCGGAGCAGAAGGCAAACCACGCGCGCTGCGTAGCATGGCAGCCGACAAATTTGCCCAGAGCGTGCATGGCAATATGCAATGTGTGGCCTGCCACACCGACATCGCCGACAACGCCGACAACGCCGAGAAGGGCAATGCACATGCCAAAAACCCTGCGGTTGCACTGAAAAAGGTCGATTGCGCTGGCTGTCACGAAGAACTGTGGAAACAGACGGTAGAACGTGGCAGGACCAGTGAGCGGCCGCGCCTGGGTGTAGTGGCCAAGAACATCGAGGCCTACAGAAAATCATTTCATGCGCGCCCCAGTGCAGACGACAAAACCAAGCCCAATGCGGCTTGCGACAACTGCCACGATACGCACAGTTTTAACGTTCCGCAAAAAAATACGCCGCAATATACCCAGTGGCGCCTGAGCATCCCGACCGTTTGCGGAGCGTCCTGTCATGGCGACCAATTGGAAGCCTACCTGGGCTCGGTGCACGGCCAGGAAAACAGCAAGAAGATGTTGGCACAAGGCGCTGTCTGCTCCGATTGCCATACCGCGCACGCCATCAGCAATACCTCGGGTGACGCCTTCAAGCTGACCGTTTCGTCGAATTGCGGCAACTGCCACGTAGAAAAGCTCGACACCTACAAGGATACGTTCCACGGCCAGATCAGCACGCTGGGCTACGCCTATACGGCAAAGTGCTACAACTGCCATGGCAGTCACCAGATTCTGAAGGTCAGCGACCCGAAATCGATGGTGCATCCGAACAACCGGATGCAAACCTGCCGCACCTGTCACAACGCCAAGAAGGGCTTGCCTGAGGTACCAACCGGCTTTGCCAGCTTCCAGCCGCATGGCAACGCCCATGATTTCAACAAGTACCCGCAGATCTGGGTTGCCTGGCAAATCATGGTGCAACTGCTGGTGGGCACCTTTGGCTTCTTCTGGCTGCATACGGCACTCTGGTTCTACCGAGAGCGCCAGGAGCGCAAAGCGCGCGCCGGCCAGCCGCACATCAAACCTGATTCGGTCCCGGCACACCTGCGCGGCAAACATGTACAGCGCTTTAGCCGGATCTGGCGTATTGCCCACCTGACCTTTGCCCTGAGTCTGATGGTGTTGACCCTCACCGGCATGCCCTTGTTCTACTCGGAAGTCTCGTGGGCGCCTACGCTTATGAAGGCCTTGGGTGGACCGCACACGGCGGGCATCATCCACCGCGTGGCCGCAGTGCTCTTTGCCGGCGTGTTTTTCTGGCATCTGCTCTACCTGGGCTGGCGCATTGCGCGCGACTGGAGGAATTTCAAATTCTTCGGCCCCAACTCGATGATTCCAAACCTGCAGGACGGCAAAGACATGCTGGCCATGTTCAAGTGGTTCTTTGGCCAGGGTCCGCGCCCGGTATTTGACCGCTGGACCTATTGGGAGAAGTTTGACTACTGGGCACCGTTCTGGGGTGTCACCATCATTGGCGTCAGTGGCCTGATCATGTGGCTGCCGAGCTTCTTCGGTGCCTTCCTGCCGGGCTGGATTTTCAACGTGGCGGCCATCTTCCATGGCGAAGAAGCGTTCTTGGCGGTGGTGTTCCTGTTCACCGTGCACTTCTTCAACAATCACTTCCGTCCGGACAAGTTCCCGCTGGAAGTGGTGATGTTCACCGGCACGTTCTCACTGGAAGAGTTCAAACATGATCATGGCGTGGAGTACCAGCGCATGGTCGACAGCGGTGAACTTGAAAAACACCTGGTGGACGCACCTTCAGCCGGACAATTGGCCGCCTCCAAGGTTCTGGGCTTTGCTCTGATCCTGATCGGACTGACCTTGCTGACTTTGGTTGGAATCGGCTTCTTTACGACTCATTAGGACAGCAATCACTGCGGTGATGGAAAGGAATACATGGAAATAGTCAATACCGATGTCGCCATCATTGGCGCGGGGGGTGCCGGTTTACGCGCCGCCATTGCGCTGGCGCAGACCGACCCAACGCTGCGCATAGCGCTGATCTCCAAGGTCTACCCGATGCGCAGTCACACCTGTGCCGCCGAGGGCGGCGCAGCGGGCGTCATCAAGGCGGACGACAGTTTTGACATGCACTTTGACGACACGGTGGGCGGCGGCGACTGGTTGTCGGACCAGGACTGCGTGGAATATTTCGTCAAGGAAGCGCCCAAAGAGTTAACCCAGCTGGAACACTGGGGTTGCCCGTGGAACCGTGAAGCCGATGGCTCGGTCGCGGTGCGTCCGTTTGGCGGCATGAAAAAGCAGCGCACCTGGTTTGCCGCCGACAAGTCGGGCTTTCACATTCTGCACACGCTGTTTCAAACCACCCTGCAGTTCCCCAGCATCACCCGTTTTGACGAGTACTACGCGCTTGATCTGCTGGTGGAAGACGGTCGCTGCCAGGGCGTCACGGCGATGGAAATGCGCAGTGGCATGATCAAGCAGTTTCATGCCAAATCGGTCATCATTGCCGGCGGCGGTGCCGGGCGCATGTTCCCCTTCAGTACCAATGGCGCCATCAAGACCGGCGACGGCATGGCGTTGGCTTACCGCGCCGGCGTGCCACTCAAGGACATGGAGTTTGTCCAGTACCACCCCACCGGTTTGCCCAATACCGGTAGCTTGCTGACCGAAGCCTGCCGCGGTGAAGGCGGTGTGTTGCTCAACAAAAATGGCCGTCGCTACCTGCAGGACTACGGCATGGGCCCGGAAACACCGCTCGGCAAGCCGCAGCTCAAGACCATGGAACTGGGCCCGCGAGACCGCGTCAGCCAGGCCTACTGGCATGAACTGCAAAAAGGCAATACCGTGACCACGCCATGGGGCGAATGCGTGATGCTGGACATGCGTCACCTGGGCGAGAAATACATCGACGAGCGCTTGCCACTGGTGCGCGAGTTGGGCATTGCCTACCTGGGTGTGGACATCGTCAAGGACGCGATTCCGATTCGACCGGTGGTGCACTACATGATGGGTGGCATCTCCACCAACACCAAAGCAGCGACACCGCTGCCGGGCTTGTTTGCCGCCGGTGAATGCGCCTGCGTCAGCTTGAACGGTGCCAACCGGCTGGGCTCCAACTCGCTGGTCGAGTTGCTGGTCTTCGGCAAGAGCGCTGCCATGTCGGCGATTGAGCACATGAAGGGGCTACCCGCGCCCAACACGGCGGCACTCGAAGCCAAGGCGAATGAATCGCAAGCACGCGTGCGAGAGTTGTTCTCACGCACCGATGGCGCCGAATCGATGTCGGGTCTGCGCAAGGAAATGATGGACACGATGGAGAAAAATGCGGGTCTCTATCGGGAAGAAATTGGCCTTAAGGAAGCGGTCGCCAAGATCGCCGAACTGCGCCAGCGTTACAACAAGGTGGTCCTGCACGACAAGAGCAATGTGTTCAACACCGACCTGTTTCAGGTGCTGGAGTTGGGCTCCATGCTGGATTGCGCCGAAGCACTCACCGTCAGCGCCCTGGCACGCAAAGAGTCACGCGGCGCGCACCAGCGGCTCGATTACGTCGAGCGTGACGACAAGACCTTCCTGCGTCACAGCATGGCCTATTACCAGGGCCAGAGTGCCCCGCGTCTGGACTATCTGGATGTGGTGATAACCAAGTCGCCACCCGGCGTGCGCGACTACTCGGGAGACCACAAATGACACAGTTAAAGAAGCGCATGGTTCAGCTTGAAGTGCTGCGCTACGACCCGGAAAAAGACAGTGAGCCGCACTTTCAAAAATACGAGGTGGAGTGCAATGAAGAGTGGGTGGTGCTGGACGCACTCAATGCCGTCAAGGAAAGCATCGACCCGACGCTGAACTTTCGCTGGTCCTGCCACATGGCGGTGTGCGGCAGTTGCGGCATGATGGTCAACGGCGAACCCAAGCTGTCATGCCACGCCTTTTTGCGCTCTTATGAGGGCGTGATCCGGGTCGAGCCGCTGGCCAATTTTCCGATCGAACGCGATCTGGTCACTGTGGCCGATGACTTCATCGACAAGCTCAAACGTGTCAAGCCGTATCTAATCCCGAAGGAAAAGAAATCCATTGCCGAGGGCGAGTACAAGCAAACCCCGGCGCAGCTAATGAAGTACCGGCAGTTTTCCATGTGCATCAACTGCATGCTGTGCTACGCCGCCTGCCCCGAATACGCTTTGCAGCCCAAATTCATCGGGCCGGCTGCCATCACTTTGGCACACCGCTACAACCAGGACTCACGCGATGGCGGACGCGACGAGCGTCAGGAGGTCATAGCCACCAACGAAGGCGTATGGGAATGCTCGTTTGTCGGCGCCTGCTCCGAGGTGTGCCCGAAGGCCGTCGATCCGGCTGGCGCGCTGCAACAGGTCAAGGTCGCCAGCACTCTGGACTGGTTCAAGGAACATCTGTTACCAGGAGGCGCAAAATGAGCCGCAAACCTTATGTCCGTGAGGTCTCGAAAACCGCTTGGTTCCTCAAGCACCCGCGCTACATGCGCTATATGTCGCGCGAAGTGACCTGCATATTTATTGGCGCCTTCGCGCTGCTGATGCTGTGTACTTTGGAGAGATTGTCCAAAGGGCCAGAAGCATTCGAGTCCTTTATGGCAGCCCTCAAAGGTCCCTGGGGTTTCCTGGGGTTGGCTTTCGTCTTTGCCTTTGCAGTGCATAACGCTACCAGTTGGTTCAACGTGACGCCCAAGGCGATGCCTGTTCAAATCGGCGAAGAGTTCCTGGCCGGCAAATACATTGTTGGCGCTCACTACGCGGTATGGGCCGTTGCCTCGCTGGTGGTCTTGTTTTTCGCGGGAGTGCTGTAACCATGGCCAAGTCGAATAAACCAATTTTCTGGAGCTTGTTTGCCGCTGGCGGCACGCTGGCGGCGTTTCTGGCACCGGTGCTGGTGTTGCTGTATTTGCTGGTCTCCTTGGGACACGCGCCCGATCTGTTTACCTATGCAAATTTCCATGCCTTTGCCGCAGGCTGGTTTGGCAAACTGTTCTTGCTGGCGGTGATTGCACTGTTTTTATGGCATGCGGCACATCGGCTGCGCGTCACACTTTATGATTTTGGTCTGCGCCAGGATTCGGTGGTTGCGATTGTTGTCTATGCAACGGCAGCGCTGGGCACAGTGCTGTCGGTGCTGTACTTGCTGCGCATCTGAAGCGGACCGACAGGCGTTGTATCATCGCACCCATCCTGTAGCAGGGTGGGCGTCACCCCGGGGGTTTTAAAGGTTTAGTCTTGAGTCCCAAAGAATCGGCCACCCTCGCCACCACCGAGTCATTTTCATCGGTTCCCATTCCCGAGTATTTACAAAAAACCTATTGGTGGGCCTACGTCCACCCGAATGCCGTTCGCGTATTTGAGCGTCAATGGCTGGTGAATCTGATTTTGTGGGGCAACTTTGCCCGGCTGCGCGATGCTGCCCTGCAGGAAATGGGCGATGTCATCGACGGCAAGGTATTGCAGGTGGCCTGTGTCTATGGCAACTTTACCGAGCATCTGGTGCAACGTCTTGGGCCACGAGGCAGTCTGGATGTGATCGATGTGGCGCCGGTTCAAATCAAGAATTTGCATGCCAAGCTGAAAAACACCAGTCAGGTGACGGTGCTGCGCCAGGATTCAAATGACCTGCAGTTCGAGGATGCCAGTCGCGACGCGGTGGTGGTATTTTTTCTGTTGCATGAGCAGCCGGTCGAGGTGCGACGCAAAACAATTGCCGAGGCACTGCGCGTTACCAAGCCCGGTGGCAAGCTGATTTTTGTGGACTACCACCGACCCATGGCCAGCAATCCATTTCGCTATGTGATGGTGCCTATCCTGACCACCCTGGAGCCGTTTGCGATGGACTTGTGGCGCGGTGAAATTGTCGACTGGCTGCCCAGCGAGACTGCAATCTCCAAGTTTGAAAAGACAACTTACTTTGGCGGGCTGTACCAAAAAGTCGTGATCACGCGCTGACCACGCATCAGGCTGTTTTGCAGTGCTGAGCGTCAGGCAATTCGTTCCAGAATCAGCACGGCAAAAAAGCCGAAGCCTGCAATCAAAACCCATTTGAGCGTGAGCAGTCCATAGCGTCTAAAGCGGGGCTGGCCGGTGCTGGCATAAAACGCGAATGACACGACCGAACCCAGCAACAGTAAAAGTATCAGCCAACGAAATAACAGCATGGTGGGACTAAAAGTTGAGCCGACAGACTTTACCAAGCCCTGGCCAGCTGTGCAAAACCTTTGGGAGAAAGTGCTTCGTCTTCAAAGGTCACAACATCCCAGGCATCGGGGCGTGACAACAACTCGCGCAGCAGCTTGTTATTAAGCGCGTGACCGGAGCGAAACGCAGTGTAGCTGGCCAGCAAGGGTTTGCCGACCAGATAAAGATCGCCCATGGCATCCAGAATTTTGTGCTTGACGAACTCGTCGTCGTAGCGCAATCCGTCAGCATTCAGCACCTTGTAATCGTCCATCACAATGACGTTGTCCAGGCCACCGCCCAATGCCAGGCCATTGGCCCGCATCATCTCCACGTCCTTGGTAAAGCCGAAGGTGCGGGCCCGCGCAATGTCTTTCGAGTACGAGCCGGTACTCATGTCAAAGACGACGCGTTGACCGGTGGCGTCGACCGCCGGGTGATCGAATTCAATCTCAAAACTGAGCTTGTAGCCTTGGTAGGGCTCCAGCCGTGCCCATTTCTCGGATGCGCCCTGCCCTTCGCGAACTTCGACCGTCTTCAACAGGCGAATGAAGCGCCGGGGGGCATTCTGCAACTCGATGCCGGCACTTTGCAGCAGGAACACGAAAGAGGCAGCCGAGCCGTCCAGAATGGGCACCTCTTCGGCGTTGATATCGACCACCATATTGTCGACGCCGAGTCCGGCACAGGCCGACATCAAGTGCTCTACCGTGTGCACTTTGGCATTGCCCTTGGACAAGGTCGATGCCATCCGAGTATCTGACACAGCCGTGGCAGACACCAGAATGTCGACCGGCTCGGGCAGGTCGACGCGCCGGAACACGATGCCGCTATCGGGCGGCGCCGGCCGCAGGGTGAGTTCCACCCGCTGGCCGCTGTGCAGCCCGACGCCAACGGCCCGGGTCAGAGATTTAAGGGTTCGTTGTTGTAGCACCAATCTATTTTACTAGTCGGCCTGCTTGCGCAAGAACGCCGGGATCTCGAAGTCATCCATGCCGCCCGAGGCCAGCGCATCTACCTTGGCCGCCGCCTGGGTGCGATCCCGGGTGCGCCAGACACTGGGCGTCGCCATTGCGTGATAGTCGGGATGAGCCATGCCGGCAGTTGCTGTGGCGCCTGTCATCGTGACGGACGACATCGGGCCATTGACCGGCGTAGTCAGCGTTGGCACATGAAACGGCACGTTGTCGGTACCGGTGCGCAGCACTTGCAGCGGTGGCGCGGTGCGGCGCACACCTTGGCGACTCAGACCGGTAGCCACCACAGTAACCCGAATCTGGTCATCCAGGCTGTCGTCGTAGGCGGTACCGTAGATCACATGGGCATCGGGCGAGGCATAGGCGCGTATTGTGTTCATGGCCAGCTTGGACTCACTAAGCTTCAAAGACCCTTTGGCGGCAGTGATCAACACCAGCACACCCTTGGCGCCCGACAAATCAATGCCTTCGAGCAACGGGCAGGCGACAGCTTGTTCCGCCGCGATGCGTGCGCGGTCCGGACCGGCTGCCACTGCGGTTCCCATCATGGCCTTGCCGGGCTCGCCCATGACGGTGCGCACGTCTTCAAAGTCGACGTTCACATGGCCCGGCACATTGATGATTTCGGCGATGCCACCGACTGCGTTTTTGAGCACATCATTGGCATGGGCAAAGGCCACGTCCTGGCTGACGTCGTCACCCAGCACCTCAAGCAACTTCTCGTTGAGAATGACAATCAGGGAGTCGACATTGGCTTCGAGTTCGATCAGGCCGCTTTCGGCATTGCTCATGCGCCGACCGCCCTCAAAGTCGAATGGCTTGGTCACCACGCCGACCGTCAGAATGCCCATTTCACGTGCTATCCGGGCGATGACGGGTGCCGCGCCGGTACCGGTGCCACCGCCCATGCCAGCCGTAATGAACAGCATGTGTGCGCCGTCGATAGCGGCACGAATGTCGTCCACCGCCAGTTCGGCTGCTTCGCGCCCCTTTTCAGGCTTGCTGCCGGCACCCAGACCGCCGCTGCCGAGCTGTATGCTTTTGTGGGCATCGCTGCGGCTCAGGGCCTGCGCATCGGTATTGGCGCAGATGAACTCGACGCCTTGCACAGCGCAGCCAATCATGTGTCCGACGGCGTTGCCGCCGCCGCCACCGACCCCAATAACCTTGATTTGTGTACCTTGGTTAAAGACCACTTCTTCAATCATTTCGATAGGCATTTTTCTCTCCTGAAGTTTCAAATAGTTGACAGTTGCCGAAATTGTTTGGAATCATTTTTATAGCCAGATCAGGCAGGCGGACCCGCACACCGCCATCGCCAATGAGGACTGAAGGTGACCCCCACGCTCGCCACTTCGTGTGCTGCGCTGGACAGGCCACTGCCAGAGGCAGAGTCTCTTCGCCCTGTCCCGATGTGCGCTGGCACACCGGGAGCCGCGGGGCTCAGCCCCGAGGGGGCCGTGCCTTGCTTGGGGCGGCCCGGCGCTGCGGCTGCACTTAACGTTAAGTAATTCATGATCAGAAGTTCCCCACAAACCAGTCTTTGACCTGGCCAAAAGCGGTTTTCATCGAGCCATTTTTTTGCGCCACTTTGAAGCCGCGCAACCGGGCCAGCCGGGCTTCCTCGAGCAGGCCCATGACGGTGGCAGCCCTGGGCTGCGCCACCATGTCAGACAAGGCATTTGAATATTTGGGAATGCCGCGCCGTACCGGCTTGAGAAAGATGTCTTCGCCCAGTTCGACCATACCGGGCATGACGCAGCTGCCACCTGTGAGGACAATGCCGCTGGACAGCATTTCTTCAAAGCCTGACTCGCGCATCACCTGGTGCACCAAAGAGAAAATCTCTTCAACACGGGGCTCAATGACACCGGCCAGCGCCTGGCGACTGAGCATGCGCGGGCCACGATCCCCCAGACCGGGGACTTCGACCTGGGATTCGGCGTCGGCCAGCAATTGCTTGGCATAGCCACTCTCTACCTTGATGTCTTCGGCGTCCTTTGTCGGTGTGCGCAAGGCCATGGCGATGTCGCTGGTAATGAGGTCGCCGGCAATCGGAATGACCGAGGTGTGACGGATGGCGCCATTGGTGAAAATGGCGACGTCGGTGGTGCCGGCACCGATGTCCACCAGGGCGACACCCAGCTCTCGCTCGTCTTCAGTCAGCACCGACAAACTGCTGGCGAGCGGGTTAAGCATCAGTTGCTCTACTTCCAGACCACAGCGTCGCACACACTTGATGATGTTCTCGGCGGCACTCTGCGCACCGGTCACGATGTGCACCTTGGCTTCCAGCCGGATGCCGCTCATACCGATCGGCTCCTTGACATCCTGCCCGTCAATGATGAACTCCTGCGGCTCCACCAGCAGCAGGCGCTGGTCGGTCGAAATATTGATGGCCTTGGCAGTTTCCACCACCCGCGCAACATCGGCTGCGCACACTTCGCGATCCTTGATGGCTACCATGCCACTGGAATTGAAGCCGCGGATATGGCTGCCAGTGATGCCGGTGTAGACACGGGTGATCTTGCAGTCGGCCATCAACTCGGCCTCTTTCAACGCCTGCTGAATGCTTTGCACCGTGGCATCAATGTTGACCACGACACCCCGTTTGATGCCATTGCTGGGAGCGACACCCAGGCCCGCCAGCTTGAGCTCGCCATTGGCCAGCACCTCGGCCACGACCACCATCACTTTTGCGGTGCCAATGTCCAGGCCTACCACCAGATCTTTGTATTCTTTCGCCATATGTCCACCTGTTGCTTAAATTGCCGCTATGGCTTTTTCACATTTGTTGCCATCGTGGTGACGCCGCGCAGGCGCACCGCATAACCTTCTTCATGCCGTAAATCCGCCGTCTCCAGGGCATCGGGCTTGCGCCCATAACTGGAAGTCACCTGCGTCAGTGTCTTGAGAAATCGTCGCGTGCGCTCCAGCACTTCCGCCGTCGACCCGCTACCCAACTCAATGGTTGCGCCGCTTTCAAGGTGTACGCGCCAGCCGCCGTGGACGCTTAGCTCAGTCTGGTCCAGTGATAAGTCCATGTCCTCAAATAACCCGCGCAGGGCTTGGTACATCGCTAATACCCGAGGTGCCTGACCGTCAGGCCCCATCAAGCGTGGCAGCGCGTCTTGCTCCACCTCACCTGTATTGGCTTCAAATACTTCGCCAAAGTTGTTGACCAGTCTGAATTCCCCCTCGCTGCCCCAGTAAGCGGCTGCCTTGTGCTCCTGCAACAGCACCTTGAGCCGATCGGGAAACTCGCGTCGCACGACAGCCTGGCGCACCCATGGCACGGCTTCAAATGCAAGCCGCGCGGCCGCCAGATCCAGCGTAAAGAAGGTACCGCTCAGTCGCGGTGCCACATTGGCTCTGAGGGTGATGGCGTTGTTGTGTGCCACCTCACCGTTGACCGTGATGCCGTGGATGGCAAACACGGGATGGCGCGAGGCCCAGCCTGCCAGCGCAGCCGCCAACAACAAGGTAAACGCCACAAACAGGATGGCAGCCGTCACGTTCATGAGCTTGATGTCCATTGGCAGCACGGCTTTTTTCATGCCACCGCCTTTGGTTGGCTCGTCGCATAGTCGAGCGACGCGTGTTGCAAAACCAGAATGCACAGCGCCGGATAGCTGATGCCGGCCGCCTTGGCCGCCATCGGCACCAGCGAATGCCCGGTCATGCCCGGTGAGGTGTTGATCTCCAGCAAATAGGGTTGCCGACTGCGTGCGTCAATCATCACGTCGGCGCGCGCCCAGCCACGGCAACCCAGACTTCGGTAGGCCTTCAGGACCAACTCCTGAATCTGGGGTTCTTCGCCGGCAGGCAAACCACAAGGCACCAGATATTGCGTGGTGTCTGTGAAGTATTTGTTCTGGTAGTTGTAATTGCCTTCCAGCGCCACGATCCGAATCACTGGCAGCGCGGTTGCCGTTACACCCGACCCCAGCACCGCAATAGTCACCTCATCGCCACCAATAAACTGCTCACACAGAACCTCGGTGTCATGTTGCGCCGCCAGCGCATAAGCGGCGTCACATTGCTCCAGTGTGGCAACCTTGGTCAGTCCGATGGTGGAACCCTCGCGCGCCGGCTTCACGATCATGGGGCTGCCCAGTTCGGCAAACGCGTTGCGGGTAGCGGACGCACTGTCCACCACTTGCCAGGCAGGGGTTGGCAATCCTTCAGCGCGCCACAAGCGTTTGGTCATCACCTTGTCAATGGCGATGCTGGATGCCATAACGCCGGAACCGGTGTACACAATACCCGCCAGCTCCAGCGCACCCTGCACCGTGCCGTCTTCACCGAAGCGACCATGCAAAGCGATGAAGCAACAATCAAAGCCGTCACGTTTCAATTCAGCGAGATCACGCTCTGATGGATCAAAGGCGTGGGCATCGACGCCTTGCGAGCGCAACGCCTGCAGCACACCGTGCCCCGACATCAAGGAGACTTCGCGCTCGGCGGAAGCACCACCCATGAGCACTGCGACCTTGCCAAACATGGCCCCCACGCTTGTCACTTCGTGTGCTGCGCGAGGCCTTGCAGGCCGCGGCTCGCGAGACGCTTCACCTCTGTCGTCTGTCCAACCCTGCACGGGCAGGCTTGGAGCCGCAGACTCCAGCCCCGCGGGGGCCTTCGCGCCTAGGGGCGGCCCGGCGTCGCTCAATTTTATTTGA
>JBAXBQ010000091.1:0-11364 GCA_037141865.1 Comamonadaceae bacterium
AAGCGATCAAACCCCAGAACAGTTCCGGGTTGCTGGTCATCACCTGCGGACCCGGCTGGATGTTGTGGATGGTCATGGCGCCGACCATCAAGGCCATCACGGCGTTGGGTGGAATGCCCAGGGTCAGCAAAGGAATGAAGGAGGTTTGCGCGCCAGCGTTATTGGCTGACTCCGGGCCGGCCACACCTCGGATATTGCCTTTGCCAAAGGGAATTTCACCCGGCTTGCCCTTGATCTTTTTCTCCAGCGCATAAGCGGCAAAGGAAGCCAGTAAGGCGCCACCGCCGGGCAGGATGCCCAGCGCCGAGCCCAAAAAGGTGCCGCGCAGCACGGCAGGTGTCATGTCCTTGAAGTCCTGCTTGGTCGGCCACAAACCCTGCACCTTGGCGGTGAAGACTTCGCGGTGTTCCTCCGGCAGCGCCAGGTTGGAAATAATTTCACCGTAACCAAAGACGCCCATCGCCACCGCCACAAATCCGATGCCATCGGTCAGTTCCGGAATGCCGAAGCTGTAGCGCGCCACGCCGGAATTGACGTCGGTGCCAACCAGGCCCAGCAGCAATCCCAGGATGATCATGCCGATGGCTTTGAGCAGGGAGCCCGACGCCAGCACGACGGCGCCTATCAAGCCCAGAATCATGAGCGAAAAATACTCGGCTGGGCCAAACTTGAAGGCGAGTTCGGTCAACGGTGGCGCGAACGCGGCCAAAATCAGGGTGCCAACGCAACCGGCAAAAAACGAGCCTAAACCGGCTGCCGCCAGGGCTGGTCCGGCTCGCCCCTGGCGTGCCATCTGGTAGCCGTCGATGCAGGTGACGATGGAGGAAGATTCACCCGGCAGATTGACCAGGATGGCAGTGGTGGAGCCACCGTATTGCGCGCCGTAATAAATGCCGGCCAGCATGATGAGGGCCGACACCGGTGGCAGCGCGTAAGTGGCGGGCAGCAGCATGGCAATGGTGGCAACCGGGCCGATGCCGGGCAACACGCCAATCAGGGTGCCCAAAATGCAGCCGATAAAGGCGTACAGCAGGTTGATTGGGGTAAAGGCAACGCCAAATCCGAGGGAGAGGTTTGCAATGAGATCCATGAGTTACTCCATCAACCCGTAATGAACGTTGGCCAGACCTGAATCTGCAGCTTGAGCAACAAAATGAAAGTCACATAACTGCCAGCGACAAGAATCGCCGCCAGGATCAGGATTTCCTTCAATTTGAACTCGGAGCCGGCCTTGGCCGCAATCAATGTCAGGGCAACAATGGCAATCACCATGCCCATGGCTGGCAAGTTGATGCTGGCCAGCCCCCCAAGCAAAATGCCAAAAGCCAGGTTGGCCGCGACAATGTAGCCGACCGGGCGCCAGATCCATTTGCCAATTTTTTCGCCATCCTCGGTTTCGACCACCATCGCCGTGAAGGTAATCACGGCACCCAGCAGGGCCAGCAGGACTCCCAGCACCAATGGAAAGTAGCCCGGCCCCATGCGAGCACCGGTGCCCACTGTATAAGTGGTGGCGCCCCAGGCAAAGGCACCGCCTACTGCCATAAAAGCCAGTCCCGTGAAGAAGTCTTTTTGACTCTTTATAGCCATGAATTCACTCCAGATTCTCTCTATTTGACCCATCTATTTTGCATGGGAAGCCACAGGCGAAGAGACATTGGTTGCACGTTTATCGGTGTTGCAACCTTGCTCACGTTAAAGACGGCGTAGCGCTCAGAACTTCCTGCACCACAGTCAGGCCTTCGGCCACCCGCAGCGCGCCGGCCAGCCGCAAGGGCCGCATGCCGTCGATCACTGCCTGACGTTTGAGCGCATCGCTGTTAGGTTCACGGTTGACTTTTTCCTTGAAGGCTTCCGTCACAACCAGCAACTCGTACAGCCCCATGCGCCCCATGAAACCGGTCATGCGGCACTCGACACAACCGACTGCCCTGAACGGTTGGTAAGGGCCATTGATCTGCCATGGCTTGACCAGTTCGGCCAGTGCATCCCGTGTTGCCGCCGCATCTGGCAATTTGCAATGCTTGCACAAGGTGCGTACCAGGCGCTGCGCCAGCACGCCCAACAAGGTAGCGTTGATCAGATACGAAGGCACACCCAGCTCCATCAGTCGCGTGATAGCCGACGGCGCATCATTGGTGTGCAGGGTGGAGAAAACCAGATGCCCGGTCAGCGCAGCTTGCACCGCCATATCAGCTGTTTGCTGATCCCGGATCTCGCCCACCATGATGATGTCCGGGTCCTGCCGCATAAGGGCACGCAAACCTTCCGGAAAACCGAAATCAAGCTGCGGCTGCACCTGGGTCTGGTTAAAAGAAGGTTCGATCATTTCAATCGGATCTTCAACCGTGCTGACGTTCACCTCTTCTGTCGCCACCCGTTTGAGGGTGGAGTAAAGGGTGGTGGTTTTTCCCGAGCCGGTCGGGCCAGTGACCAGAATAATACCGGTGGGACGTTTAACCAATGCCTCCCAGCGTTGCGCGTCGTGCGCAGAAAATCCCAGTGCATCGAGGTCTTTCACGGTGGTATCGGGATCAAAGATACGCATTACCATCTTCTCGCCAAAAGCTGTTGGCAAAGTAGAGATGCGCATCTCGATCTCGTCGCCGCGTGGATTGCGCGTCTTGATGCGGCCATCTTGCGGCCGGCGCTTCTCCACCACATCCATGCGACCCAACAGCTTGATGCGCGCTGTCATGGCGCCCAGCACGCCCATCGGCATCTGGTAAACCGGGTGCAGCACACCGTCGATGCGAAAACGTATTACGCCCTGCTCACGGCGTGGCTCCAGATGAATGTCGCTGGCACGCTGGTCAAACGCGTACTGCCAGAGCCAGTCGACGACCTGCACCACGCTCTGGTCATTGGCATCGAGCTGTTTGTTGGTCTTGCCGAGTTCAACCAGTTGCTCGAAGCTGGCGCCGCCACTATTGCCGCCCGCCTTGTTGGCGGCTTTCACTGATTTGGCAAGCGCAAAAAACTCTGCTGTGTAGCGCTGAATTTCCAGCGGGCTGGCAACCACGCGGCGCACTGTCCGGCGCGATTGTCGCTCGACCTCGGCCACCCAGTCGATGATGAAAGGTTCGGTTGTCGCTACGACGATTTCACTGGGGTTCACCAGTACCGGCAATATCTTGTGGCGCTCGGCATAGGCAGCGCTCATGGTGTCTGCTACCTTGCCAACGTCAACCTTCAACGGGTCAATGCGTAAATAGTCCAGCGCCGCACGCTTGGCCAGCCACTGCGTCAACAACTCTACGTCCATCGGTTTGCCGTCACTGGCACGTCGCACAGACACGCTGGCAAGGCGCAACAAAGGGTGCTGCACGCTCTCGGCCTGGGCGCAGCGTGCCGTGATACGCCGATCCTCTTCGGCACTGATCACCCCATCAATGTGCAGCCATTCGACCAGCACCCGCCAATCCAGTGCGCCAGTAAACGCAACTCGCGTTGGCATTTTGGGGCGTGCGGCGCTGCTCATGCCAGCATGGGCTTGAAAACCCGTACCCATTTCGCCGCCGGCAGACCCCACCGGGTCTGGATGACCTCGGCACGAGCAAGCAGCAGATCGCGGCGGGGCCGACTCGGTGTTCGCTGCGCCAACACCACGGTATTGCCTTCGCGCGTCGGCTTGAACGCCCACACGGTATCCGCTCCAAAAGCGGCCGATATCTTTTCAACTGTTCGCTTAAAACTCGATGCCCGGCCAAACAAGTTAACGGTCATGCAGCCGTCAGTGGTCAGCAAACGCCGGCAATGTGCGTAAAAGGGAAGACTGTCGAGCACCGGCGCCGCCGCTTCATGATCATACAAATCAACCTGCAACGCGTCCACCCGACCCCACCATTTGACATCCTGAATTTCAAGCGCGGCATCTGCCAGAACCACCTGCATGCGGCTGTTGTCAACAGGTAACTTGAACCAACCCCGGCAAGCGGTCAACACCTGCGGATTAAGTTCTATCGCAGTAGTTTTCATGCGCAGTTCCTTGAAGCAAAATTTGGTAAGCGAGCCCGCCCCCAACCCCAACTGCATGGCGGTAAGCGCAGGCACGCTAGCGGGCTCCACAAACAGCAGCCAAGCCATCATGCGCTGAATGTATTCATGAAACAGCGCTGTCGGAGCTTCCATCCGCATGGTGCCCTGAATCCATTGGGTCCCCAGATGCAGGTGACGAAGTGAGCCTTCGTCGGAGAAGTTAACTTCGGGGAGCTTGGTTGCGCGTTTTTTCAAGATGTTGGCATTATCACCAAACACTCGTGGGGAACACGACTTGCCGCCAGTCAGACTGCAAAACGCTATGTATTTTATAGCTGCATAGGCCTATTTTGCCTATACCATTACGCCAAACATGTCGTTTTTCGTGGTCTCGGTTGCAGCGTCGGTCACACACTCCATGAGCGTTGTCGCACCTGCACCGGATAATTTTTCCCTTGGTCTCGGTCCATATTTGATCTGGCTCCTTGATTTAAATGCTGGCTTGCCAAGCCCCATTTGTGACGGTTTTGCCGACCTCATTTTGCCGACCCGAACCCTAACAAAATATTACATTTGAAACGAATAAACCATGCTCCAATTTCTACGGCTTAATTTCTATTGACAAAAGCGAGTGCATGAATGCGGCGACCTGTGTTGACAACGTATCGATTTCCGGCCGGGACCTGCATCCAGCAAGCGCAGCCAAAATTAAAGGGTAATGTCTCGCTGGATTCGTCTGCCCTCGATGTGATGACCGATCTGGCCATTGTCAAGGCCGAGACCATCGATCCCGTGACTCCGCTGGCGCAAGCAGAGAGGGTCATGATCGATAGAGGGGTGCGGTCCCTTTTCGTGACAAGTGACTTCCCATGTGTTGAGGGTCTTGTCACGGCGTCTGCTCTGATCGGCACTAAACCAATGCAAGTAGCCAACCGTCGCCAGGTGAAACTTGAGGATCTTTGTGTGGCTGACGTCATGACCGAGTTAAGCCAGCTTGACGTCATTGACTATGACGAACTGAAGAACTCGTATGTTGACAGCGTGGTGACCACGTTCGAAATATTAAGTTGCACGCACCTGCTTGTTGTTCAAGCCGCCAAAGAACAGGGTCCAGCCAGAATTCGCGGCGTGATTTCTGCTACCCAGCTGGAACGCCTGCTGGCCAACAATGACATGGTGAAGTCAAGTACGCGTTGAGGTGTCAGAGTGATACCGACACACTACTGACGGTCCCCTGGTGACCTAACATTGAGCTGGCAGCAGCGCACGCAGGCGCGGCAGGGCAGCGATGGCATTGTGCGTGGTCGCGCCGGCCAACTCGTCGGATGTGATGCCGCGCAAGGCTGCCAGAACGGCGCCGATGCGTGACAACTCGCCCGGCTCATTGCGACCCTGCGCCATGCCAGTGGCACGCAGCGCCGCACTCACATACAACCAGTGTGGAGGCATGTCGGGCGCATCCGTCTCCAGCACGATGGATTCAAGCGGCAACGTGGTGGCAAGGCGTCGAAGTTGCAGCGCCCGCTCATAGGTCAGCGCGCCGCCAAATCCAAGTTTAAAACCCAGCGCAACGAAGGCTTGCGCCTGGCTGGCGCTGCCGTTGAAGGCATGGGCGATACCGCAGCCACCGATATCGTGCAAGCCTTTGAGCAAGCGGTCAGCCGAGCGGCGCACATGCAGGATCACCGGCAGTTCATGCTTGCGCGCCAGCTTCAGTTGCTCGCGGTAAAAGTATTCCTGGCGTTCACGCAATGCGCCCACCTTCATTTCCGGTACAAAATAGTCCAGCCCGATTTCTCCCACCGCCAGCAGTCGCGGATCGGCGTGGTGCTGCGTTAGGTGCGCGTCCAAACTGGCCAGATCTGAGTCGTTGGCCTGCGCAACGCACACCGGGTGGATGCCCAATGCGTAGCTGTAGGCATTGGCATGCGCCAGGCGCCGCACGGCGTCGAAGTTGGCAACCGCCACCGCTGGCAGCACGCAATGCAAAACCTGATTGGCTGTTGCCCGCGCCCGCACCACCGCAAGGTCCGGCGCAAATTCTGGTGCATCCAGGTGGCAATGGGTGTCGATCCAAAATGTCATACAGGGAAAATACCATACCTGGGTCATCGAACTGACATCAAAATGTCACTTGCCTGCGGTAGTCTTCGCAGACTTCTGGTCGCCAAATCTTCTTGTCAACCGGATTTAGCTTTGTCACACATATTCAAGGAAACACGCATGAAAGCTCACCATACCCTCATTGCGGCAAGCGTTATTGCGCTGGGCGTTGTCGGCACCGCCACGGCACAGGATAAAACATTGCGTCTGCTGACGTGGGCCGACTATGCGCCGGCTGACGTGGTGGCGCAATTCGAAAAGGAAAGTGGTTACAAAGTTGAGCTGACACTCTCCAACAACGAAGAAATGATTTCCAAACTGCGTGCCACCGGAGGCGCGGGTTTCGATCTGGCACAGCCTTCGCAGGACCGCATCACCGGACCACAACAGGAATTCGGTATCTACAAGCCGATGGATTTGAGCAAACTCAAGGCTCAGTTGTTCATCCCGTCGATGCTGGAAGCCACCAAGAAAAACACCACGCTGGCCGGCAAGGTCTACGGTCTTCCCCACATCTGGGGTACCGATGGTCTGGTTGTCAATACCAAGCTCACAAAAATGGGCGACTACCCGGATCTGTGCCGCGCCGACGTCAAGGGCAAAACTGCCGTGCGCCTGAAGCGCCCAACCTTGCTGGCATTTGCCTTTGCTTCCGGCAAGGACCCGTTTGCGCTTTACCAGGATGCCAAAGCCTACACTGCTCTGATGGATGACGTCGGCAAGACCGTCATCGCCTGCAAAGGCAATCTCAAATTCTTTTGGGACAACAAGGACCAGTTGCTTAACGGCATGCGCACCGGCGAGATCGTCGGCGCCATGATGTGGGACACCGGTGGCTGGAAGCTCAACGGCGAAAAAGCTGAAATCCAGTTCATCGCACCGAAGTCGGGTGCACTCGGCTGGATTGACACCTTTGCCATCCCCGCCAAAGGCAAAAATGATGCTGCGGCCTACGCCTGGATCAACTTCAATATGCGTCCCGAAATTGCCGCCAAAGTGGGTGCCTCGGCCGGCAACTTCACCGCCTCCAAAGGCGCGGACCAATTGGCGGATGCCAAGCTCAAGGCCCAATTTGCCGCCAGCTTCCCGGAAGCCGCTCTGAAAAACGTCAAGTGGTACCCGGCGGTCCCGGCTGGCATTGAAGACATTGAAGGCCGCGTGCTGGACCGCATCAAAGCGGCGAATTAAAACCCCTGCGGTGAGTCATACAGCGGCTGCGTCCGCACCCATTTCGGTGGGGGCGCAGCCTGATTTAGAAGCGGTGCGCGTGAGCAAGCGCTACGGCGCGTTTGCGGCGGTGGACGATTTGTCGTTCAGTGTCGCGCGTGGCAGTTTCTTCTCTATCCTGGGCCCTTCCGGCTGCGGCAAAACCACCCTCTTGCGGATGATTGCTGGCTTTTTGAGCCCGGACTCTGGTGAAATCCGCATTGGTGGAAAACCCATGAACGGTGTGCAGCCCAACCAGCGCCCCGTCAACATGGTGTTCCAGCACCTGGCGCTTTTTCCCATGATGTCGGTTGGCGACAACGTCGGCTACGGCCTGGCGCGCCGGGGGGTGCCACGCACCGAGATTGCGCGGCGTGTTGGCGAAATGCTGGAACGCGTCAGTTTGCCCGGCGCGCAAAGCAAGCGGGTCGATCAACTATCAGGTGGGCAAAAGCAGCGCGTGGCAATTGCCCGCAGCCTGGTGCTGGAGCCGACCCTGCTGTTGCTCGATGAGCCACTCGGTGCGCTGGATCTCAAGTTGCGTGAGCACATGAAGATCGAGCTCAAGCAGTTGCAGGCGGCTTTTGGCACCACCTTTGTCTACATCACACACGATCAGTCGGAAGCGCTGGTGTTGTCTGATCATGTCGGCGTCATGAACCACGGACGCTTCGAACAACTCGGTACGCCACAAGAGCTTTACTACGCGCCGCAAACGCCGTTTGTAGCAGGCTTTGTCGGCGCCAACAACAGCGTCAAAGGCCGGGCCACACAGATTGACGGCGACATTGTGACCGTGACCAGTGCGGCGGGCTTTGCGCTGCCGGCACGCGCCATCGGAACAATTCATGTCGGTGACGCGGTGGAGGCTTTTGTGCGTCCGGAAACGGCCAGTCTGTCACGCACTGCCCGCTCGTTCGCGGACGCAGGTCTGCCCCACTACGAGGCGCAAGTCGACAGTCTGCTGTTCGACGGAGCCAATTCGGCAGTGCTATTGCATGAGACCAGTTCGCGTACAGAATTCCGCATTGCCTTGCCCCAGACCGGACACCTGTCTGATCTGGTGGTCGGCGAAGCTGTGGTTTTCGGCTTTGATCCGCAACGGGCCGTGTGTTTTTCGGCCGACCATGGCAACTCAAAATCCTGACAGCGGCAAGGCACAGGCGCGCCTGATGCTGATGTTGCTGCTGGCACCGGCGCTGTTATGGCTGGTCGGTCTGATCCTGCTGCCGCACGTGGAGCTCGGCATCTTGTCGCTGCGGGCTCGCGTCGCGCCGCGTGTTTATGAGGCCAGCCTGGCGCAGTACCGCACCTTTGTTGAAGAGCCGCTTTATTGGCAGACCTTTGTGCGCACGGCAACGATGTCGATTCTGGCCACTGTCATCACTCTATTGATGGCGTTCCCTATCGCCTGGATGATTGCCAAGATCGCCCGTGGTCGCGCCAAATCGATGCTGTTCATTCTGTGCCTGATCCCGTTTTGGGTCAGCGAGACTGTGCGTACCCTGGGCTGGATGATTCTGCTGCGCGAGTCCGGTGTATTGCCGGCTCTGCTGGTTTCGCTGGGGCTGACACCGGTGCCGGTGGAGTTGCTGTACCACGACGCTACCATCATGGTTGGACTGGTCTACACCTCCATGCTGTTCATGGTGGTGCCGCTCGTCGGTGGGCTGGAGAGTCTGGACGACTCGTTGATTGAGGCGGCCTACGATCTGGGCGGCAACGGTTGGTCCATATTGCGTCAGATTGTTATTCCACACGCCGCGCCCGGAATTGTGGCGGGTTGCATCGTGGTCTTCATGCTAACCCTGGGCAATTATCTGACACCGACTCTCCTGGGTGGCAAGAATTCACAATGGTTTACCGAACAGATCTATACCCAGTTCATCACCCGTTTTAACTGGGAACAGGGGGCGGCGTTTGGCTTTTTACTGCTGGGTTTGTCGACCGCCATCGTCTGGCTGGGCCTACAACTCAGTGGTCAAAAATTTGGCGAAGTGATGCGGCGCTCATGATCCCCTCACTGCCCCGCCCGCTTTGGCTGCGTGCCAGCACAAATGGCTACGCATTGGCCTTCTTTGCCTTCCTTTTTTTGCCGCTGGTGGTGGTCGCAGTATTTGCATTTAACGACGCGCCCTACCCGGCACCGCCCTGGCGCGGCTTTACGCTGGACTGGTTTCTAAGCGGCTCCCTGGGTAGTGGTCGTCGCGGCCTGTTTGCCGACGCCGCCATGCTGGGCAGTCTGTGGACCAGCGTGTTGGTGGCCAGTTGGGTCACTGCCCTTGCAGTGCTGGTAGGCACCGCCAATGCCTTCCTGATGGAGCGGTGCGAGTTTCGGGGCAAACGGGCGCTATCGTTGTTAATGCTGGCACCACTGGTCATCCCCGGTGTGATTCTTGGTATCTCGATCCTGGCCTTCGCCAGCCGCATTGCCAACCTGGCAGACGACTTGTGGGGGCTGGAACTGGAGTTTTTGCGTCCCGGATTGCCGCTGGTGGTGCTGGGACAGTTTTCCTACATTGTGTCGATTGCCAGTCTCACCATTGCAGCACGACTCCAGCGCTTCGATGTCACGCTGGAAGACGCCGCCTACAACCTGGGTGCCTCGCGCCTGGCCGTATTTGCCACCATCACTTTGCCCTATCTGCAACCCGCCCTCATCGGCGCTGCCGCCATCTCCTTCCTGATGTCGTTTGAAAACTTCAACACGACGCTGATGCTGGTCGGCTCGGATGCACCGCTGACGGTCATGATGTATGGCCGCATGCGTGAAGGCGCTTCACCGGTGTTGAATGCAGTAAGTTTGTTTTTGATGGTGGCCTCGGCTTTGCTGGCACTCACCTTGCTGCGCGGGGCGAAAGCGGATAAAGGCCGGACCTAGCGGAGTCGGTCGTCACTCCCGAGTGACCAAACTACCTGGTCAGTGTGGCGAAACTTTGCATGTTTTCCAACTCTGCTCATGGCAAGGCTTAGCGAGGCCTGTTGCCCACCCGTTGGCTTCTTGAAATAAAATACAACGAACTGACCAGAACGAAGCATGCGGCATGGGACCAGCTTCCCGGCGGATCAGGTCTTGGAATATCGTCCAATTACAAATCTTTGGGAATGAACACTTGTTAAGCCGCACCAATCCGCTGAATTCCAGTCGCAACCGACTTGTGAACGGGGCCGTTGACCTCTACGTAAGGTCACATTGATAGCTATCGCGACCCCCCATCGGTCCAGGGCATGAGACCAAGTTCAAGGGACCGTTCATCGCCGCGTGCAGAAGCTCGACGGGATCGGCGCCGCCGCTGGAAGCCTGCCAGATTACGCTTGAGCATTGAACAGGCATTGCTGATTTCGCTGCTGATTCATGGCCTCATCATGACCCTACAGTTCGACCTGTCCGGCGTCGGACAACCAGGAGGCATTTTTGGAAGCAGCGGGGGACGCGCCACAGCGCCCGCTTTGAATGTAGTGCTTGCCTCAGCGCCCGGAACGGTCGCCAAGCCGAATTCGGCAACGTCGCCGACGCAAGAGGTTAAAACCGGCGCCAATCCCGCTCCAAGCCAGCAGGTCGGCGCTCCCGCCCCAAGTGGTGCCCCTGCTAGCGATTCAAACAAGGAACCGGTGCGCTCCAGGCCCGTTGCAGCCACGCCGGATCCGATAAAACAACCGGTCGCGACTCCACCTCCAAAACCGCAGCCACCCGAGGCGGCCCGACCACAAGCATTGAAGAAGGAACCCATTAAGCGAGAAGTTTCGCGGCAGCAAGCAGAGCAAAAACAAGCCGCGCGTCAGGAAAGGCAGCGTCAAAACGCCGCACGGCAAGAAGCGCGGAAGCAGGAAGCGCTAGAGCGCCGAAGGGCGAAACTGGAAGCCGTTCAACAGGAGGCTCAACGAAAGGAAGCAGTCAAACAGGAGGTGGCACGCCAGAAAGCGCTCAAGCTGGAGGCGGCACGCCAGGAAGCCACTCGTCAGGAGGCACAGCGCGTGGAAGCGGCGCGACAGGAAGCAGTGCGCCAGGAAACGCTCAAGCAGGAGGCGGCACGCCAGGAAGCCACTCGTCAGGAGGCACAGCGCGTGGAAGCGGCG
>JBAXBQ010000092.1:0-11302 GCA_037141865.1 Comamonadaceae bacterium
CTGACAACTTCAGGGTGTCCGAGATTTGCACCACCGACTGCCCGCGCGCAAGTTGCACAAAGACCTCGAATTCACGCGCCGACAATTTTTCGACCGGCCCCTTGTCCCCACCGATGGCCTGCAGGGCGATGCGTTGCGCGATCTTGGCATCGACATAACGCTGGCCCTTGGCCACTGCACGAATCGCATCGATCAGTACCTCGGGGGCGCTGCGTTTGGACAGATAGCCCATGGCGCCAGCCTGTAGTGCCCGTATCGGATGGCTGATGTCCTCGTGCGCCGACAAGGCCAAAATGCGCACACGGCTGTCTTTGGCCGTGAGTCGTTTTATCGCCTCGATGCCGCCCATGCCGGCCATGGCGATGTCCATCACCACCACATCGGGCGCGGCCGCCTCGCACATCTGGCATGCCGCTTCACCGCTGTCGGCCTCGGCCACCACCTCGATGTCATCGCTGGCCTCAAGCAACAGTTTGAAACCGACCCGTACCACCGCATGGTCATCGACCAGCATGACTTTCAATTTATGCATCAATTTTCTTTGTGAGTGGCAAGCTGACCTTGATGAGCACACCACCGGGCTCCACCTGCTGCAGGACAAAACTGCCGCCCAAGGCCTGCGCGCGCTCGCGCATGCCCGACAGACCGTAATGCCCCTCGGTTTGAAACTGCGTCACCCGGCCAATGCCATCGTCACTCACCGCCAAGTGCAAGGATTGGTTTGACGCCGACAGCAGCACGTCAATGCGATTGGCCTGCGCATGGCGCAGCGCATTGTTCACCGCCTCCTGCACGATCCGAAAGACGGCGGTAGCCTGTTCGCCGTCCAGTTTGTCAAGCGCCTCAGGCAGGCTCGCGTTGACAAGCAAATCCGGATGGTGCAACTGGCTTTCTCCCAGCAGATCACGCAGCGCATCTTGCAAACCAAACTGATCTAGCGCCAGCGGGCGCAGTTTGGAAATCAAACGGTGCATGCCGTCGTATATTTGATCGGCGCAGTCCATCACCAACCGCGCCGACTGTTCGATGCTCGGATCCGTGCCGGCCGCGCGCCGGGCAATTGCCAGCCCTACGCTTTTGATGGCAGTGACTTGCTGCCCCAACTCATCATGCAACTCGCGCGAGATGGCGCCGCGCTCCTGTTCGATGCGGTTCTGAATAGCCTGCGTGAATTCCCGGTTTTCGGCCAATGCCAGTGCGGCCTCCCTTGCCTGCCGCTTGGCCTCGATGCTGTCCTGAACCGATTGCGCCATGTGGTTAAAGGCAGCACCAATCTGGCGCCCCTCGCGTCCAACCAATTCAGTCAGGCGCGTGCCGTAGTCACCGGCCGCCATGTCGCGCAAACCCTGTACGACCTGGTGCAAGGGCTTCAAGGCGCGCCCCATCAAGGCATACACGACAACATTACCCAGGACAAAGCCTGCCAGAACCATCCACAGCATCGGACGCAAGTCATCCCAGCCGTCGAGGACTGCACGCGAGGCGTCGGCCCGCAGCAACAGACGCCCGGTGGGCAAGCGAATTTCTTGCGGCAGCAAGGGTGGCGAGACGATGCTGGCGTACCAGAGCGGCGCTTCGCGCCCAACCTTGTAAACGGAGGGCGGTGAACTGAAGACCAGATTGTTCTGGTCGTCACGCAACTCGACTTCATTGGCCCGGATGCGCCCGACCTGGCCCAGGAAATCGGCCATGCCAGCAAGGCCACTGGTGCCGTACACCCATTGCATGCGCGAGAGCAGCTGGGTCGCCACCACATTGGCGCCCAGCACCTCGTCATGCACGCTGCGCCGGGTGTTGTCGATCTGCAAGCCAATCAGCACGGACGCAAAAATGGCCATCAGGACGGTGATGATCAAGTTGACCTGAAGGCGAAGGCTCATGACATTTTCATTTGGCAAAATTTGTTGTCCCGAAGCAGGACGCTTCTATGCCCAACAAGGCATTGATCATACTGAGCAAAGCCCGTGCCATGACTGCAGTCGAGACCGACACGGCCTGGGCCCAAAAATTCATGAAAATCATGAGGACCTATTCAGGCATTTCCTGATGTGCTGCACGCCTGACAACCCTAGACTGATTGCATCTTTCAAGGATGTGCACCATGTTTATTTTTCACCTCAAGTTGCCGGCCAAGTACCGGCCCAGTGCGCTGCCTCTTGTCCTGTTCGCGGCGCTGGCAGTGCCAGCGCTTGCGCAAAACGCGTCGGACCTGAGTCCGGTTGTGGTGACGGGTAGCCGGATCTGGCATTCAAGCTTTAATCTGCCGATGTCGATCAATGTGCTCAGCGCCGAACAGATTCAGGACGGTCAATTCATGGTCAATGCCTCGGAATCGCTCTCGCGCCTGCCGGGCATCGTGGCACCCAATACCAACCGTTTTTCGTCGGATCAGCTCATTTCGTCGCGTGGCTTCGGCGCACGCTCAGGCTTTGGCATACGCGGCATCCGCCTGTACGCCGACGGCATACCGCAAACCATGCCGGACGGCCAGGGCCAGTTGTCAACCTTCAGTCTGAGTTCGGCCGAACGCATGGAGGTCATGCGTGGCCCGTTTTCCGCGCTTTACGGCAACTCCTCGGGCGGTGTGGTCCAGATCTTCACGCGCGAAGGCAAGGGCACGCCACGCGTCAACGCCAGCGCCTACAGCGGCAGCTTCGGCACCTGGCGCACTGACTTGCAAGCCGAGGGCGCCAGCGGCGGCCTAGGCTACCTGATCGACGCCTCCCGCTACGAGAGCCAGGGCTACCGCGAGCACAACGCGGTGCAACGCGACCAGCTCAATGCCAAGCTGAGCTGGCAACTCGGTGGGCAAACCAAGGCCACCCTGGTACTTAACGGCCTGGACCAACCCTACAACCAGGACCCACAGGGCCTGACACGGGCCCAACTCGAAGCCGACCGGCACCAGATACAAAGCGATGCGCTCAAGTACAACGCTGGTGGTAACAAATCACAAACGCAGGCCGGTTTGAATCTGGAACATCGGCTGAGCAACGAAGATGCGGTGCAGGCGATTGTATGGACCGGCATCCGCCAGACCATGACGCGCGGCTCGACTGCCTTTAACGCGGCGCCTGTCATCAAGGGCTCCGGCGGAATCGGCTACATCGACCGCGACTTCGCTGGAACCGACTTGCGTTGGAGCCATGAGGCCACAACACCAACCGGTCCCCTGACCCTGACCCTGGGTCTGACTTACGAGCGCATGTTCGACCTGCGTACCGGCTACGAAAACAACGCCGGTGTACAGGGTGTTTTGCGGCGCGACGAAAACAATATTGCTGCCAGTTCAGGCCAGTACCTGCAAGCCGAGTGGGCGTTGGGGAAAGACTGGACGCTCAGCGGCGGCGTGCGCCGCAGCCTGATCAATTACGAGAACCGGGACCGCTACATCGCCAGTTCCGCCAGCACGACCAATCCCGACGACAGTGGGACGGCCAGCTACGCCAACACCAGTCCGGTGCTTGGACTCATCTACCACCTCAACCCAAGCGTCAACCTCTATGTCAATGCCGGCAAAGGATTCGACACACCTGCCTTCATCGAACTGGCCTACAAGGCAAACGGTGCCAGCGGCCTGAACTTCGCGCTGCAGCCCTCGAGCAGCGTGAATTTTGAGACCGGTGTCAAAGCACTCGTGGGGCGCAGCACGCTCGTCAACCTGGCACTGTTCAAGATCAGCACGGACCAGGAGATCGTCGTTGACACCAGCGTGGCGAGTCGTTCGGTTTACGCCAACGCCGGCAAGACCGGTCGCACCGGACTGGAGTTGTCGATTGACAGCGATCTGGGCAACAACCTCAAAGCCAGTCTGGCCTATTCTCTGCTGAACGCGCGTTTCGAAGAATCGTTCAAGAGTTCCTCAAAAACCATCAACAGCGGCAATCAAATTCCCGGTACACCCCGAACAACGCTGTATGGCGAACTGGCCTGGAAGCACCCGGCCAGCGGCTTCTCGACCGCGATCGAGGCGCGTTACAGCGACAAGGTTTATGTCGATGACCAGAACTCAGACGCCGCCGCATCCTATACCGTGCTCAACTGGCGCGGTGGCTTCGAACAGCGCCTGGGCGCTGTTCGCCTGAGCGAATTCCTGCGTATTGAAAATCTGGGCGACAAGGATTATGTCGGGGCCGTACTGGTCAACAGCAGCACACCGTTCACCCCGGCGCCGGGGCGCAACTATGTCCTCGGCGTCAACGCCAGCCTCGCCTTTTGATGATGCGCCAAAACGCCCGCCTGTCATTTGCCGCGCTGGTCTGGCTGCTGCTGGCCAGTTGGCTGGCGCAAGCCGCGCCAGTAGACGACGCGCGCTTGCGCGCGGCCGCAAGCGACTCGGAAAACTGGCTCAGCTATGGCCGCGACTACACCAACCAGCGCTTCTCACCGCTAAAGCAAATCAACCGCGAATCGGTTTCGCAATTGGTTCTACGCTGGATCTACCAGAGCGGCACCAGCGCCACGTTTCAGGCTACACCACTGGTGGTTGATGGCGTGATGTATTTGTCGATGCCCTTCAACCACGTAGCCGCCATCGATGCGCTCAGCGGGCGCGAGTTGTGGCGCTATCAGCACAAGCGCAAGTCCGACAAAATGTGCTGCGGGCCGGCCAATCGCGGGGTCTCGGTGGCCTACGGCAAAGTGTTCATGGGTACGGTCGATGCGCGCCTGATCGCGCTCGACGCCAAGACCGGGAAAATCGCCTGGGACACGCCGCTGGCCAGCGACGAAGGCCCGTCCGAGAAGACCGATCAATTGGCGCTCAATGACGCGCTGCGCGGCCACACCGCCACCGGCGCCACCGGCGTTGGCGCCAACATGGCGCCGCTGGCCTTCAACGGCAAAATCATCATCGGCATCACCGGCGTCGGCTATGGTCTGCATCTGGAGGGCGACCGACCGAATGCGCCGCTGGGCGCCGTTGTCGGCTTCGCCGGCAGCTACGGGCGCCCCGGCTTTTATGCCGCCTTCGATGCCGCCACCGGGGAGCGTGTATGGCAATTCGACACCATTGCCAAGTCAAACTGGGAAGGCGCATTTCGGCCCTTGACGCCCGACGGTATGCCACTGCACCGCGATACAACGCAAGAGCGCCGTGAGCTGGCGAAGTATCCCGATGCAGCCCGCCACGGTGGTGGCTCAGCCTGGACCACGCCAGCCTTCGATCCGCTCACCGGAACCCTGTTTGTTGGCACCGGCAACCCCTCGCCGCAGATGGATGACGTCTCGCGCCCGGGCGATAACCTCTACAGCGTATCGCTGGTGGCGTTGGACGCCAACACCGGCAAGCTCAAATGGTTTTACCAGCAGGTGCCGCACGATGTCTGGGGCTACGATGTCGCGAGCCCGCCGCTGCTGTTTGATCTGCCCAGCGACAAAGGTGTGATTCCGGCCATAGGGCAGGCTTCCAAAATGGGCTGGTTCTATGTGCATGACCGGCGCAGCGGTGAACTGCTCTACAAGTCCGAGCCCTTCGTGCCGCAGATCAACCTGTTTGCGCGTCCTACACCCGAAGGCGTGCGCGTGGCACCCGGCGCGCTGGGTGGGTCGAACTGGACACCGGTTGCATTCAACGCAGAATCGGGCCTGGTCTATGTCGCCGCCTCGCACAGCCCGACCCGCTATGCGGTACACGAGATCGCCGCCACAGCGGACAAACCGGCATTGCGCTACTCCTCTCTCGAACCCATCGACGAGCCGAACTGGGGCACCCTGAGCGCGATCTCGACACGCGAACAGGGTCGCATCCGCTGGCAGCACAAGACCGCACAACCAATGGTCGGCGGCGTGCTGGCGACAGCCGGCGGCCTGGTGTTTACTGGTGAGGGTAGCGGCTTTTTGAGCGCCTTTGACGCCGACTCTGGCGCACTGCTGTGGCAGTTCCAGTGTGGCGCCGGCGTCAACGCGCCGCCGGTTTCCTACGCTGTGGACGGGGTTCAATACATTGCCGTGGCGGCCGGAGGCAATGCCAACTTTGGTTTCAAACAAGGAGGTGCGCTGCTGGTATTCGCGCTGCCCGGGCGACACTGACTTCTCCCGGCCGCTACGGCACAACAGCCGTTGTTACAACGGCAGGTGTTGCGTGTTCGCATGTTGCGGTTTGACACACTTCACAGGGTTAACACGGATCGTACAAACCCTAGTTTCAATCCAGTTGTTAAGGACTAGAGTTTGAGCCGCAGTACCTTTTGCGCTCGTCGGCACGGCGAGCTCGCTGGAAGCCAAGCAGTTTCGTGGGGCTTAGAACGAGGGCTTTGGAAGTGCTTGACCCGCCTGGCACAAGTATTGCTGTTTCGATGCCTGTTGAGCACGTCATAGCGGGCTCGACAGAACATAAATCAATTTGGAGACATGATGAAACGAACCTTAAGCTATCTATTCGTAGTGGGGGTCTTCCTCGGCTTGACGACGGGCCTTGCTGGAGCGCGCGTCACCGACAAGGACATCCAAAACGATGCCAGCACCGTCGGTGATGTCGTGAGCTACGGCATGGGCACAAAGCTGCAGCGGTACAGCCCATCAACCAAGATTGACACCAAGAACGTCAAAGATCTGGTGCCAGCCTGGTCTTTCTCTTTTGGCGGTGAAAAGCAGCGCGGCCAGCAGTCACAACCGGTCGTTCACAACGGCAAGATGTTCGTGACCGGTTCCTACTCGCGTGCCTGGGCGCTCGATTCCAAGACCGGCAAGAAGCTGTGGGAATACAACCATAAGCTGCCCGATGGCATCATGCCCTGCTGCGACGTGATCAACCGCGGCGGCGCCCTGTACGAAAACCTGTTTATTTTCGGAACACTGGATTCGGTTCTGGTGGCTCTGGATCAGGATACCGGCAAGGTGGTCTGGAAAGAAAAAGTCGGTGACTACGCTGAAGGCTACTCGATCACCGCCGTGCCAGTCATCGCCAAGGGTCTGGTCATCACCGGCATGGCGGGCGGCGAATTTGGCGTGGTAGGCCGTGTCACCGCGTTCGACGCCAAGACCGGCAAGCAGGTCTGGATGCGCCCGACGGTTGAAGGTCATATGGGCAGCAAGGACGGCAAGGACAATGGCATCTCGGGAACCACCAACGCGACCTGGCCGGGCGACCTGTGGAAGACCGGTGGCGCCTCGCCGTGGATGGGTTGCTCGTTCGATCCCGAAACCAATCTGGCCTATTGCGGCACTGGCAATCCCGGACCGTGGAACTCGGCACTGCGCCCGGGTGACAACCTGTTCTCGTGCTCGACCGTCGCCATTGACGTTGACACCGGCAAGATTGCCTGGCACTTCCAGCACACACCCAACGACGGCTGGGATTTTGACGCGATGACCGTTGACATTCTGTACACCGATAAGGCCGGCCGCAAACTGATTGGTAAGCCCGACAAGAACGGCTTCTTCTATGTACTGGACGCCAAAACCGGTGCCTTCGTACGCGGCTTCCCCTTCGTCAAAAAGCTGACCTGGGCCACGGGTCTGGACCCGAAGACCGGTCGCCCGCTGTTTGTCCCGGAAAACCGGCCTGGCGATCCGGTCAAGAGCGCCGACGGCAAGAAGGGCACCAGCGTGTTCACAGCGCCGTCCTTCCTCGGTGGCACCAATCAACAGGGGTCTGCTTACAGCCCGGATACCGGCCTGTTCTACGTGCCAACCACCGAATGGGGTATGGAAATCTGGAATGAACCGGTTGCCTACAAGAAGGGCGCTGCCTATCTGGGCGCCGGCTTCACCATCAAGAAGGTGTTCGATGATTACATTGGCGCCCTGCGTGCGATCGACCCGGCCACCGGCAAGATAGTCTGGGAAGTGAAGGATCCGGCACCACTGTGGGGTGGCGCACTGGTGACCAAGGGCAATCTGGTGTTCTGGGGTACGCCGCACGGCGAACTGAAAGCCGCCGACGCCAAGACCGGCAAGGTGCTCTGGTCGTTCCAGACCGGCTCCGGCATTATTGCCCCGCCAATCAGCTGGGAGCAGGACGGCGAGCAGTACATATCGGTGGTCAGCGGTTGGGGCGGTGCTGTTCCACTCTGGGGTGGCGATGTAGCCAAGCAAGTGGCCGACATCACCCAGGGTGGCATGACATGGGTCTTCAAGTTGCACAAGAGCAAGTAATCGGGGGCGTTAGGTTGGGTGGATCGTTGACAACAACGATCCACCATCGTATGAAGATCGGCGCAACAGGGGTTGCCGCCGATCCTTTGTTCTGCGCCGACATCATCACAGACACGCGTCATCTAACGAGGATTTCACAATGCTTCAAGGGTCTGTTTTCTCGCAGTTGCCGAACAGATTTGCGCCACTCGGACGTGTAGTTGCTGCGTGCGGCACACTGGCACTGGCCTTTCTATTTGCAGCACCGGTCGCCCGTGCCCAGGATAAAACAGCATTGCAGAAAGTTCAGCAGAGCGGCGTCCTGACGGTTGCCCTGTATAAGGATTTCGCGCCCTTCTCCGACAACGGCAAAGGCATTGACGTCGATTTGGCAGAAGCGCTAGCGGCCAAGCTTGGGGTGAAGATGACACCTCTGTGGTTTAGCGCCGGCGATGATGTGGATGGCGATCTGCGCAAGATGGTCTGGAAGGGCACACCCATCGGCTACGGACCGGCCAACCTCATGATGCACGTGCCAGTCGATCCACAGTTCATGGCCAAAGTCGATCAGGTCAAGATCTTCGCTGCCTATCACCGGGAGCGCTTTGCGGTCGGGCGTCGACTGGAGGCGCTACCGGATCTGGAGAACCTTGAGCCCTTCGAAAAACTGTCGCTGGGCGTGGAAGGCGAAAGCATGGGCGCACTCGTCATGCTGTCCGCTGACAACGGACGCTACCGCGAAAAACTGAAGATTTTCAAAAGCACCGAGGACGCCATCGCAGCACTGAAATCGGGGGCTGTGGCGGCCGTGCTGGGGCAGCAAGGTGAGTTGGAGAACGGCGTCGGCTCCGACGCCCGCTTCGCCATCGATTTGCCGCCAAATCAGCTTCTGAAGATGCAGCAATGGCGCATTGGCCTGGCGGTCAAGAGAGAAGATGTCGAGCTGAGCAAAGCACTTGAAATGGCCATGAATGAACTGATGACTGATGGCACCGTGACGCGCATCGTGCAGGGTTACGGCTTGAAGCATCGTCAGCCCTGAAAGCCTTTGACCCCAGCAACGAACACAAAGTGAGTCGTTGTGAAGCACATCGAACGCCGCATCCCTCGCGCTACAGCTTGTATAGCGGACGCAGGACAGTGGCACGCCAATTGCTGTAAGCCTGCATCGATTTTTTTCCATTAGTCAGGAGACTTTTCATGAGATTCAAGACAACCATCATTTGTGGCTGTTTCATATTCACCGCCGCAGCGCTTGCGCCTTTGCACGCACTGGCACATGGCGATGTCACGCCGCAGGCGGTCGACACACACACACTGCCGCCATTGGGCGATGAGATGCGCAGCGAAAACCCATATCGCGGTCTGGCCGAAGCGGTCAAGGTCGGGGTTTCGGCCTACACCCAGAACTGTGCGCGCTGTCATGGCCTTGAGGCGGTATCGGGCGGAATGTCACCTGACTTGCGTGAACTCGACACCGAGTGCCTGGATCAGAAGGACGAAACCAAGAAGAAGGCTTGTTTCAAGGAAGTCGATGAATTTTTCATGGCCATCACCATGAAGGGCAAGGTCCGCAACGGCACGGAAAAAATGCCTGCGTTCCAAGGAACTTTCAATCAGGAAGCAGTCTGGGCCATAAAGACCTATCTGGAGACGCGGCACCCGGAAAACTAATTGGAGATACGCAGCATGAAACTCAAATTGTTCGTTTCTTTCACCTGCGGCGTACTGGCGAGCGTCGCACTGGCAGCCGATCCAAGCTACCGCAACGACATCGGTCCGCTGATCAAGGCGCAATGCATTGAATGCCATGGTGACGATTCACCCTCTCTGGCCGACTTTTTGCTGGAACAGGAAAAGTTCAAAAAGGACAAGCAAGGCCCCCGCATAAGCAGCTACGGCGATCTTATCCAGTTGATCGGCTGGCCCGACTCGGGTGCACTGATGCGACGACTTGACGACGGCGCCAACACGCCAAACAAAAAGCCTGGCAATATGTACCGGCATTTGGGAGAAACAGACACAATTCGGGCCACCAACCTCAAACTCATCAAAGCCTGGGTCGGTGACGGCGCGTGGAATCTCAGCCGCTGGGAAAAAAAGGAAGATGTCCCGGCGATCACCAAAGAGCAGATGGACAAGTTCAAACTCGGCTATTGATTCACTCCAATTCGATCAGGGAAAATCCGGCTCGCATGGGACGTGACTACAAGCGCAATCGACACGACCATGAAACCAAGTTCCCTGCTCCACTATCGTTTCCGGAAGCTCAGTTTGCGGCAAGCCCCGCTGCTGGCCTGGGTCTGCCTAGTTGCTTCGGTTTGGCTGCTAGCCGCTTCCTGTGCGCTGGCCGGCGTGATGACCCGCAACGAACTGGCCCAACGTTTTCCAGCGCCCTACATCATTGGCGAAAAAGACACCCAAATGCCGGTCTGGCCAATCTTTGAGCCGAACTTTCAGCAAAAAGAAAGTGCCAATCAACTGGTGGGCTACGTCTTTGAATCAATCGATCTGGCACCCGTGCCGGGATTTTCCGGGGTGCCGATCAACCTGCTGATTGCCATGGATCAGCGCGGCAACTTTCTCGATGTCAAAGTGCTGTCGCAGCACGAGCCGGTGTTCGTCGGCGGCCTCGGCGAAGTGCCGATGCACGCCTTCGTCGATCAATACAAGGGGCTCTCGCTGAAACAGAACATCAAGATCCTGGTTGGTCCGCACGGACAAAAGAACATCTCGCCGCAGGCGGCCGAACTCGATGGAATCACTCGAGCCACGGCTTCGCTGCGCATCATCAACCAGAGCATCCTGTCCTCGGCGCTCAAGGTGGCGCGCAAGAAGCTCGGTTTTGCCGAAGGCCGCGACCCCGAACTGATTGCCCGCATCAAACGCGATGTGATGGAATCGCACACGGTCAAGGCGTTGCGTGATGACGGTCTGATCCAGCACTTTGTGCTCAGCAACGCCGATGTTGAGAAGAAGTTTGCCAGCGGCAACGGCGGTGGCCTGGACAGCGAGGCGCTGGCCCATCCGCAGGATCCCTTCATCGATCTCTACCTGGCCTATGTCTCGGTTCCGGCGATCGGGCGCAACCTCTTGAGCGAAGCTTCCTGGAACAAGCTGCAGAGCCGGATTGAACCCGACGACCACGCCATCCTGGTGATGTCCCGGGGGCGCTACAGCCTGACCGGCGACGACTTCCTGCGCGGCAGCGCGCCGGACCGCATCG
>JBAXBQ010000093.1:0-11273 GCA_037141865.1 Comamonadaceae bacterium
AACTAGTCGGCACGACGCAAATGCGGTTTGGTGTTGGGATCCTAATGAGGCGATAGTGCCGTACACCGCGCGCCATGAGCTTGTCAACAAACTCTTCGAATCAACTGAGCTATCGGACGAAGCAATTGCCGGCATCTCCGGCCATCGGTCTGCCGCTGCGCTATGGCACTACAAGCACCTGAGAGACGAGCACCAACGCCCGGTGACGACCGCATTGAAAAGTCTCATCACTGATGCAATTAATCGGGAACTGTCTCCGTCGGCGCCGTTCGAACGACTTCAGACCCGGGAGCTAAGCTTGGACCGCGAAGCCAAGAATAGGAAGCGGCTCACACCCGCCAGGGGCAGAGCAAGCCGTGACCTGGGACAGCCTCTAGATCAAACGAAAATTGGGCTTGCAAGCCGAAGTGGGCGCTGGGCGGGCCCTTGCTAGTCCGGGACACTAGACGAGAACCCGGCGTCGTCGAATTGCGGCTGGTCCGTGGTTGGCTCCAGCGCAAGAGGGACAGTCAGGGGGACTGAAGAAGCTGGCGACAAAACGTTCCATTCAGAGATGCCGGCCTTTAGCCTCGGCACCGCCTGCAGCACCGGGCAATCCTCACCGCCCGGCCAAGTGGCAAAGGGGCCGGGGATGTAGCGCGTATTGGACGTCTCAAAGCATCCCGTTTTAGGGTCGTAGCTGACCACCATGCTAGTACGGGAACGCTGGCTGTTGCTGGTGCCTGGGTGGTTTATCGTATGCACAAGGGCAGTGTCTCCCACAGCACAAGAGTGGAGCACACGATATTTGACGATAGGCTTGGGCATGAAATAGCCTCGATTGCATTATAAGTGACTCCCTACACCACTACCATGCGGGTCCATAGTGGGCGGTTCAACCAGCAGTTTGAATGACCGTTGTCTGGAAATTTGGAAGACAGCTTTCAGCGGCTATTGCCCCTGACATCTGATCGACGCAGCCAACACCGTCAAGAATGGGCTGTTATGCAGTCATGCAACTATTCAATCTGGTCGCTCCAAAGCAGTCACCCGGTATTGGTGCGTTTGAAAGGGAGTAGACTGACCTTCGCTTATCTGTAGTATGTCAGTGGCCACGAGGCAGGACCAGAGGCCATTACCATGGCAATGGAAGTAACGGGCAAGCAGTTGCCCCATCTCATGACGCCGAGGCAATCGGTGCGCCACAGTCACCTCCGGGCATAGCTATGACTGAGCGTCTCCAGACTCCCGGGTCGCACCACACCAGCGAAGTTTGGGCAAGGACGGCAGCATGATTTCACGGGTCTCGCTGCGTCGCTCGCTCAACACGAGAGTGACGCTGTTCACGCTGGCCATTTTCACTGTCAGCCTTTGGTTGCTCTCGTTCTACACCAGCCACATGCTGCAAGAGGATATGCAGCGCATGTTGGGCGAGCAGCAGTTCCTGACCGCTTCCCGCGTCGCGGGAGAAATCAATAACGAGCTAATCGAACGAACAGCGGCACTGGAACTGATTGCCAAGGAAATTGAAGCGCCCTTGATCGGCAACCCGGCGGCATTGCAGGCACGGTTGGATCGGCGCCCTATTCTTTCAATCATGTTCAATGACGGCACATGGATTAGCGGTCTGAACGGGAACGTCATTGCCTCGAATTTGCCGGTACTCATAGGCACAAATTACGCTGACCAGGAATACCTGATGACCGTACTCAAGGGCGGGAAATCGGCGATCAGCAAGCCGGTCACCAGCAAGGTATTGAAGGACCCAATTTTCGTTATGGCTGTGCCCATTCGGGATGCTGCGGGCAAGGTGATCGGTGCTGTCGCCGGAGTGACTGACCTGAGCAAAGCCAATTTTCTGGACGGGACTGTGAAAGGTCAATTCGGCAAGAGCGGAGGCTTTGTGCTGAACGCGCCGCAATACCGGCTGATCGTCACTGCCACGGACAAATCCCGCATCATGCAGCTGCTCCCGCCGCCCGGCGTCAACACAATGCTTGACCGCTACATACAGGGTTATGAAGGCTACGGGGTTTCGATCAATTCAAGAGGTGTGGAAGAACTCACTGCGGCCAAGGGCATTCCGATAGCGGGCTGGTTCATGGGTGTGGTCATCCCCACCGCCGAAGCGTTTGCGCCGGTGTACGACATGCAGCAACGGATGCTATGGGCGACGATTCTTCTGACCCTGCTCGCTGGCGGGCTGACCTGGTGGATGTTGCGGATGCAACTTGCACCCATGCTGAACACGGCACGCACGCTGGCACGGATGGCGACAAGCAAGCAGCCAGCCCAGGCATTGCCCATTACCCGACAGGACGAAGTCGGCGATATGGTCGCTGGCTTTAATCACCTGTTGGAAATTCTGAACAATCGTGAAGTGGCGTTAACCAAGAACGAGGCTGAATTGCGGGTGAGCGAAACACGCTTCAGAACCTTGTTCGCTCAAAACAATGCCGTCTTCCTTCAAATCGAGCCAAGTACCGGGCAGATTCTCGACGCCAATGAAGCTGCATCCGCGTTCTACGGTTGGGCCCATGACGAACTGGTAGCCAAAACCATACAGGACATCAATCAACTCAATGAAGACGAAATTGCGGCGGAACGTCAGGCTGCGCTCAACCAGCATCGTAGCTATTTCGTCTTCCCGCACCTGCTTGCCAACGGCGACATCAGAACCGTGGAGGTTCACTCGACGCCCGTCGAAGTCAGTGGCAGGAAGATTCTCGTTTCAATCATTCACGACATCACCGAGCGCAGGGCCGCGGAGGATCGTGTTGGGAGCCTGCTTGCGGAGCAAAAGGCCATTCTCCATAGCGAAATATCGGGCATTGTCAAACTGAAGAATCGCAAATTCGTCTGGATGAACGCAAGCTTTGCCACCATGCTTGGCTATACCGTGGACGAACTCTTAAACCAGCCGACCCGCATTGTTTATCCAAGCGATGAGGCCCATGCCGCGTTTGCCGCAGCCGCCTATCCAGGGATGCTCAGGGGCGAGGTGTTTCGGACTGAAATCCAATATCAGCGCAAGGACCGATCACTGGGGTGGTACAACATCAGTGGTGAACAGCTATACCAGGATAGCGATGAGTCAATATGGTCTTTCGTGGACATCACGGAGCACAAGCAAGCCGAAGCAGCAGTGCGTGAAAGTGAGACGCGTTTTCGCCTCATGGCTGATAGCGCCCCAGTGTTGATGTGGACTTCGGCACAGGACAAACTGTGTAACTGGTTTAACAAAGTCTGGTTGAAATTCACGGGTCGATCCATGGAACAGGAGATGGGCAGCGGTTGGGCTGAAGGTGTCCATCCCGATGATCTGAATCGGTGTCTCGACACTTATGGCAATGCATTCGACGCACGACACGAATTCACCATGGAATACCGGCTCAGGCGTTTCGATGGTGAGTATCGCTGGCTGGTTGACACCGGAGTACCACGGTTTGATGCCGACGGAATGTTCATGGGGTATATAGGCTCCTGTATTGACATCGCAGACCGAAAGAACGCCGAGATTGAACTTGTCGTCGCCAACACAGAGCTGTCTTTTCAAAACGAGAGAATCGACACGCTAATGCGTGAACAAAAGGCAATTCTCCAAAATGACCTTATCGGTATCGTGACGGTCCGGGACCGCAAAATCATTTGGGCCAATCCGGCTTTCGAGACCATGCTCGGCTATGGCCCGGGTGAATTGGTGGGGGCGCCGACCAGCCAAAACCATCCCAGCGAGCAGGCTTCTTTGGCGTTTGGAGCGGTGGCCTACCCGGTTCTGGCAGCAGGCCATGTATTCCGGTCTCAGATAGAGCACAGGCGCAAGGACGGGACCTGCATCTGGGTTGACCTCAGTGCCAGTTTGATCAGTCCGAACGATGGTGTATCTCTTTGGTCCTTCACTGACATCACAAAAAGCAAAATGATCGCAGAGCAGATCGCCCAGAGCGAAGCTACACTGCGCGACCTCTTCGACGCAGCGCTGGACGCGGTGATCAGCATGGATGCCCAGGGTCGAATTACCGGCTGGAACCGCCAGGCAGAAAGCATGTTTGGCTGGTCCAAGCAGGAGGCAGTGGGTCTGACCCTGCATGACACCATTGCGCCACCAAAGCACCGCGCCGCGCACCAATTCGGTTTAACACGATTCCTGGCAACGGGCCAGTCAGAGATGTTGGGACGACGCATCGAATTGAGCGCTCTGCGCCGCAGCGGCGAGGAATTTCCTGTGGAGCTTTCCATTCTGCCCTTCAAGCGCGACGGCGTGCAGCATTTCACTGCATTTATTGCCGATACATCAGCGCGCAAACTGGCGGAAGAACTGGTGCGCAAGTTGGCCTACTACGACCCGCTCACCGGCCTGGCCAACCGGATGCTTCTGAAAGATCGTCTGATTCAGTCCATGATGGCAAGTGATCGGAGTCGCCACTACGGCGCATTGATGTTTATTGATCTGGACAACTTCAAACCCGTCAACGACTTGCACGGCCATGCCGCTGGTGATCTGGTCCTGATCGAGGTGGCCAAGCGACTCAAGAATTGTTTCCGGCAGATCGACACTGTGTCACGCATCGGTGGCGACGAATTCGTTGTGCTGCTGGACGACCTCACCGCTGATCGGGAGCAGTCGCAACTGCAGGCTGGGCTTTTGGCCGAGAAGGTCAGGGCCAATTTGACTGATGTATATGAGTTGGACTTTCACCTCGATGAAACACAACCGAGCCACAGGATTGAACACCATTGCAGTGCCAGCATAGGCGTCGTGCTGTTCCTCGGACTCTTACACAGCGAAGAGGAGATTCTGAAATTGGCGGACATTGCAATGTACCAGGCCAAGGATGCGGGGCGAAATTCTGTTCGGTTTTATGAAATACCCACTTGAACAACGACTCTCAAGCTCCCTTTCATTCCCATCTCGGAGAATGATAGTCATCTGTCTGGCCGACCGCTTCCGATCGACGAGCTTGAGGCGCTTGTGGAGCGAATTTGACGGGTGTATTTGATCAGATTCGGGTAGAAGGTTGAATGCGACAAACAGCTCCTCATTGGAACTAAATTAGGCAACCATACAGCTGCCTGGCGTGACCGGCAGCTTTGTGGCAAGCCAACTCACTCTCAGTTAAAAGTCTCTCGGTAACTTCAGGGCAGCGCCCTATCCCTGGTCATTCATCGTCCCCAAAGCCCTCCGCAGCCTTGTCAAAACGCGGCCGTTAAACGTTACTGCGAAAGCATGTGCAAAATAGTATCTATTCAATGCGCCTTGCCGTCTTACATATACCCGCGCCCATGTTCACTCACTGTCCAAAATGCGGCCATGCCCCGCTGCCAAACGACCAGTCTCTGCCAGCATCCTGCCCGACGTGTGGTGTCATTCTGGCCAAGGTGGCTCAAGCATTGAAGCAGGACGAAGAACCTTTTGCTCCTGGAGTAAAGCGCAACAGGCACAGCGGCCAGTCGATGCGATTGCGCGAGCCAGACCCGCTGTCGATCACCGAGCTGTTGTTGCATGTGCCCCAGCGTGTGGATGCGATGAATTTTTGGCTGCGCCTTTCGCTACTGGCCGGATTTGCAGTCTGGGGCTTGCTATTGATTGGACAGGACTATCGCACCGGTGAAATTGGCGCATCCTTTCTGCACCGACCTCTGCTGGTGTTCCATGAGGCCGGTCATGTGGTGTTCAGGCTGTTTGGCCCATGGATGATGGTGCTGGGCGGCAGCTTGGGGCAACTCATCATGCCTGCCGTGTTGGCCGGTGCTTTGTTGCTAAGAAACCGGGACCCCTACGGAGCCTGCATCGGCTTATGGCTGGTGGGCGTATCGCTGCTTGACCTGGCGCCCTATATGTACGACGCGCTGCAGCCCCAGCTCATGCTGCTGTCCGGTATGACGGGGGAGGAAGGCGGGCACGATTGGATCTTTCTCTTCTCATCTCTCGGGCTGTTGCCTAAAGCCCAGCTCATCGGCGCGCTTACCCACAAACTGGGTGCCATGACCGTGATGACCGCCCTTGCCTGGGGTGCCTGGCTGTTGCGACTTCAGCATGCCCAGTTGGATGGGACGGTGCTGCATGAGGAGTGACGTCGTTTGGTGTGATGCAACAGATCCAGCAAGCCGGGTGTTCGCTGTTTGATCTGATACGCTTGCCCCAATGCCTGCCAAACTGCCCACCGCCATGCCACCCGGTCTGACCATTCTGATTTTATCGCTGCTGCTGGGTCTGCAACCGGTTACCACAGATTTATACCTGCCCGCGCTGCCGGCATTGACCGAGGGTTTTGGCGCGCCGATGGCGCAAGCGCAGTTGACGCTGACCGCCCTGCTGCTGTCCTTTGGCTTGTCGCAGTTGATCTGGGGGCCGTTGTCGGACCGCTTTGGCCGGCGTCCTGTTTTGTTGGTCGGTCTGACGGCCTACGTGCTGGCATCCATCGCCAGCACGCTGGCCCCCAGTATGAGCTGGCTGATTGTGTGGCGCACCTTGCAAGGCGCTGCCATGGGAGCGGGTGTGATGTGCGCGCGCGCGATTGTGCGCGACCTCTACACCCCGCTGCAGGGTGCGCGCGTCATGTCCAAGGGCTTAAGTGGTCTGGGCGTCATTGCCTGCCTGAGCGCACCGCTGGGTGGCTTGCTGTCGGAACTGTATAGCTGGCGCATCGTCTTGCTGGCGCTGGCGATATTTGGTGCGCTTTGCCTTGCCGTCATTGCCTTGCGTTTTGTTGAAACGGTGCCACAAAAAAGTCTGCAGGCGCTGCAACCCGCCACCCTGGCAAGCACCTGGCTTGCCATTCTGCGCAACCCCACTTTCCTGGCTTTTTCGGCGCTGTCGACGGCATCCTATGGTGGTCTCTTTACGTTCCTGGCTTCCGGCTCGTTTGTCTTTATCAAAGTACTGGGTTTAAGCAAAACACACTACGGCTTGCTGATGTTTTCAATGGCATTCGTCTACTTGTTGGGCACTTTTTTGTGTCGGCGTTTGCTGCCGCGCTTTGGCGTGCGACGCTCGGTGGCGATCGCAGGTGCATTGACGCTGACTGGCGGTACGCTGATGGCCGTGCTGGCGCTGAGCGGGTTGCGCTCGCCTTGGGCCATCATGCTGCCGTTCTACCTGTTCATGCTGGCCCATGGCGTGCATCAACCGTGTGGTCAAAGTGGCGCAGTGGGTCCCTTTCCTCAAGCGGCCGGTGCCGCATCGGCGCTGAACGGCTTTTTAATGATGCTGGCTGCATTTGTAGTCGGCAGCTGGCTGGGTGGCCACATGGATGGCACGGTTTTTCCGCTGGTCTACGGCATCTGGTTCTGGAGCGTGCTGATTGCGCTGGCAGCGTGGACGGTAGTGCAAAAACATGGGTCAAGCAGTGACCGCTGAAGCTCCGCGCCGCAGTTTCAGTGCCGGAGCCAGTTTCACCGCTGGGCCGCCCCTACGTGAAACAGCCCCCTCGGGGGGAAGCGCAGCACACAAAGTGGCAAGCGTGGGGGCTTATATCGCTTTGGCGGGGCCGACAGCCTCCGGCAAGACCGCTGCGGCGATGGCGATCGCGCAACAACATGACGTTGAAATCATCAGCGTCGATTCGGCACTGGTTTATCGCGGCATGGACATCGGCACGGCCAAACCGGGCCGCGCTGAACTGGCGGCGGTGCCACACCATCTGATCAACATCCACGACCCGCTGCAGCCCTATAGCGCCGCCGAGTTCGTGACCGATGCTGGCCGTCTGATTGGCGACATCAACGCGCGCGGCAACATGCCGCTGCTGGTGGGTGGCACCATGCTGTACTTCAAGGCTCTCTTTGATGGGTTGGACGATATGCCCAAAGCTGACCCTCTCGTTCGCCGCCAACTGGAAGACGAAGCGCGCCAACTGGGCTGGCCCGCGATGCACGCCGCCTTGGCACAGGTGGACCCGGTGAGCGCCGCGCGCCTGAATCCTTTGGACTCGCAACGCATTTCACGGGCGCTGGAAGTGTTTCGACTGTCGGGGCAACCCCTGTCGTTCTTTCACAACGCAAGGGAAAAAACTGCTCTCTCCTCTCCCAACGGATCTCAAGCACTGAAGGCTCCTGGATTTGTGGCTGGTGACACAGTGCTGATTTCACTGGAGCCGCTTGACCGAGCCTGGCTGCACCAACGCATTGCCGAGCGCCTTGACGCCATGCTGGCCGCTGGCTTGGTGGATGAAGTCAAAGCCCTGCGCGCGCGCGGCGACTTGAGCGCTGATTTGCCTGCCATGCGATGCGTCGGTTACCGCCAGACATGGGAGGCACTCGATGGTTTGTGGCCGATGAGTGAGTTGCGCGACAAATGTGTCTTCGCTACGCGCCAGTTGGCCAAGCGCCAGCTCACCTGGCTACGCTCCATGCCGCAGCGCCGAGTCGTGGCCTGCGATGCACCTGATGCGCTCGATCAAGTGCTGACACTTGCCAAGGTTTTTGCAGAGGGCCGCCGATGAGCCTGGTTGTCACAAATTTGAGCAAACACTACGGTGATGTCGCGGTCTTCCACAACGTGTCGCTGACCGTTGCCGACGGCGAGTTCGTCGCCATCGTCGGCGAGTCGGGCGTGGGCAAGTCGACGCTGCTGAACTGCATGGCGGGTCTGGACAGCTGGGACCGCGGCTCGGTGCTACTGGACGGGCAAGACCTGAGCCGCTTGAACGACGATCAAAAGGCCCGTTTGCGGCGTGAAAAAACAGGTTTTGTATTCCAGGCTTTTCATGTGCTGCCGCACCTGGACGTGGCACAGAATGTGGCGCTGCCTTTGCTGCTTTTGGGTCAGCATGACGAACTGCGCGTGCAGGCCATGCTGGAAGCCGTCGGCCTGGCCGGGCTCGGTCAACGCCTGCCACAACAACTCTCCGGTGGTCAGTTGCAGCGGGTGGCGATTGCGCGCGCCCTGGTCCATCGCCCCAGTCTGCTGCTGGCCGACGAGCCAACCGGCAACCTCGACCCCGGCACCGCCGCCAAAGTGATGGACGCGCTGATTGAGCAAACGCGCCAGCACGGTGCTTCGCTGGTGCTGGTGACCCACTCGCAGGCGGCGGCAGTGCGGGCTGACCGCGTACTCAGACTGGCAGCTGACGGTTTAATTGCGATCCCGTCGACGCCTTAACGGGCGTATTCGTCCAAACCAACCACGCCAATTTTTTGCAGGCCCTGCTGCTGCGCTGCAGTCAGCACCGCCGCTACCGTGTCGTACTTGGCATTGCGATGAGGCCGGATGTGGATCTCGGGTTGCACTCGCAGCTGGGCAGCGGCTTGCAGTCGCTGGGCCAGCACGACGCGGCTCAGCAACACCTCACCATTCCAAAGCAACTGGTTTTGCGCTGTCACCTCGATTCTGACCACCAGCGGTTCGGTCGCTGTCGGGGGTGGCAATCCGCCGGGCATTTCCATATTGACTGAATGCAACTGGATCGGAATGGTGATGATGAGCATCACCAGCAGCACCAGCAACACATCGATCAACGGGGTGATGTTCATGCCCGCAGTGACCTCGGGGTCACCGGAGTCCAGGCCATCGTCAAAGTCAATTGCCATGGTCTGACCTCAGCGATTTGCCGGAGGCTCGGTGACAAAGCCGACGCGCGTGATGCCGGCCTGTTGACAGGCATACAGCACGCGGGCCACCGCTTCATAGTCAGAGCGGGCATCGCCCCGGATATGCACTTCGGGTTGTGGTGTGCGCGTGGCAATCATCTTGAGCTTTTCCTGCAGGCCTTGCGGGTCGGCCAGGCGGGCATCAAACCAGTAGGTGCCGCCTTTTGCGTCGACCGAGATGACGACCGTCTCGGGTTGGCTTTGGCGCAGCTGGTTGGCTTCCTTGGGCAAACGCACCGCGACCGACGTGTTGATGACCGGGATGGTGATTAAAAAAATAATCAACAGCACCAGCATCACATCGACCAGCGGTGTGGTGTTGATTTCGGACAACACAACATCGTCATCGTCGTCAGCCTCTGTGTAACTGATGGCCATGGCCTACTCTTCCCTGGTGCCCACTGCAGCGCGCTGGCGCTTGTCAATTTCCACCAGCAGCAGCGTGTGCAACTCGGAACCAAAACCCTTGACGGCGTGCAGCAGCACCCGGTTACGCCGCACCAGCCAGTTGTAGCCCAGCACCGCGGGCACTGCCACCGCCAGACCCAGCGCCGTCATGATCAGTGCCTCGCCCACCGGCCCTGCCACTTTGTCGATGGAGGCCTGGCCCGAGATGCCAATCGTCACCAGTGCGTTGTAAATACCCCAGACGGTGCCAAACAAGCCGACGAATGGCGCTGTCGAGCCGACCGTAGCCAGCACCGACAAGCCTTCCTGCGAACGCATTTGCAGGGTCCCCACCGAGCGCACGATGTCCTGGCTGAGCCACGAGTTCATGTCGACCTGCCCGGCCAGGCTGGCGTGCCGACGCGCCGCATCCGTCGCCGAATCCATGATGGAACGAAACGCACTGGCCTTATCCATCATTTCAGCGCGCCGCCGCATTGAATCAGTGCTGGCGATGGCTCTCCTGGCTGCCAGCGCCTGCGCGTTCAAACTTCGCTGCGCCAGCAGCTTGGCGATGATGAAGTACCAGCTCAGCAAGGACATGACAGCCAGGATCAGCAGCGTTGATCTTGAAATCAGATCGCCTTGCTCCCAGACCGCGCGCAGACCATACGGATTGCCTGCAGTCTGCGCCCCAGGCGGCGTAATGGCGGCGACGTCATTGGCCGGCGCCGCGGTCACCGCTGAAGCGGCAGGCGTAACCGGCGCCGCGCTTGGCTGCGCCTGTGCCAAGCCGGCACTGCACCATGCCAGCGCCAATGAAAGCAGCCAGGCCGCAGCGCTGCGTCGTGTGATGGGAAGTCGTTGGGACATGATGCTTTCCTGGTTTGCTTTGGAAAATGAATGAATGAATGGGTAGCGTGCTTGCGGCGGATCTATTTTGACAACTTGCACTTTCCCGTAGCTGCTGCAATCGGGATGGTCACCAGACCAAACAAACTGCCGCCACTGTTAGGACCGATGCAATCCGGAATTTCCGCCGCGCCAACACCCTCTGCCAACGGGTCGCGCCGCCGCCCGCCATTGAGTTGCTCGTTGGCCAGTTCCGACAGACTGCGCTGGCGCGACGGGTTGTACATATTCGGGTACAGGCCAGTGAGCGGCTTGACCGCGCCAGTGGCAGCCTGACCACCAGCAGGTCGAGAAGGCTGCGGCGCCGCCGGTGCCTGCTCCACCGGCGTGATGGCCGCAGGCCGAGGTGGTGCGGCGGTTGGCGCAGGTGCAGCCACAGGAACCGCAACTGCTGCTGGTGTCGG
>JBAXBQ010000094.1:0-10927 GCA_037141865.1 Comamonadaceae bacterium
CCCCCGGCGTGACAGGCCGGTATTCTAACCAACTGAACTACCACTCCTGGTAGTGGTAACTTTTGCTCTTTTGAGCCAAGTCGCCGGACCTTGCGGACCTGCTTGTTACCGACTTGCACCTGGTTCACCTTGCGATGAATCTGGCGACCCCACGGGGATTCGAACCCCGGTACTCACCGTGAAAGGGTGATGTCCTAGGCCTCTAGACGATGGGGTCGTAACCTGTGGACTTCCTTCCTGAAAATTTTGGTGGAGGTAAGCGGGATCGAACCGCTGACCTCTTGCATGCCATGCAAGCGCTCTCCCAGCTGAGCTATACCCCCGCTACCCGAAATGCAATGTTAGTGCATTCCGATTTCCAAGCCTTAAATTATAGCCTTAAATGTCAGCCCGTCTGCAATCGGGCCAGCACATCTTCTCTGCTGGCCAATTCGAGAACCGCATCCAGTGACGGCGTCTGGGCGGTCCCCATAACCAGCACCCGCACTGGCATGGCGAGCTGCGGCATCTTCATGCTGCAGATAGCCAGCACTTCTTTGATGGCGGCTGCGATCGAGGGCTTATCCCATTTGCAGATGGTCAATTTTTCAACCAGCAGCTTGATCGCTGGTTTCACCCCGTCCGTGACATGCTGTGCCAGCTCTTCGATGTCTGGCGTGACGTCTGCATAAAACCTGGCCGCCCAGTCAGCCAGGACCACCATGGTGTCGCACCGATCTTTAAACAGGGCACAGATACGGTGCAGACGCTGATCGGCCTCGATGCCACGCCGAAGCAGTTGCGCCGACACCAGGGGCGCCAATGCAGCGTCGCTTAAGGCTTTGAGATGTTGCGCATTCACCCACCGCAACTTGACCTCATCAAACTGCGCAGCGCTGCGGCCCAAATGATCCAGATTGAACCACTGCAGAAATTGCTCACGACTGAAAATTTCTTCATCGCCATGACTCCAGCCCAAGCGAGCCAGATAGTTGACCATGGCATCCGGCAGATAGCCTTCATCGCGGTATTGCGTCACCGGCTTGGCGCCACTGCGCTTGCTCATTTTCTCGCCTTGCTCATTGAGCACGGTGGGCAGATGCGCATAAACCGGCGGCTGATGGCCAAGCGCCTTGAAGATATTGATCTGACGCGGTGTGTTGTTGACGTGGTCGTCGCCTCGGATGACATGCGTGATGGCCATGTCGATATCGTCCACTACAACGCAAAAGTTGTAGGTCGGCGTACCGTCCGGTCGGGCAATCACCAGATCGTCCAGTTCATCGTTGCTGATCTCGATACGACCCTTGACCTTGTCATCCCAGACTACCGAGCCGCCCTGCGGATTGTTGAAGCGCAGCACCGGTTTCACGCCTTCGGGGATGGGTGGCAGCGTCTTGCCTGCTGCCGGGCGCCAGGTGCCGTCATAGCGCGGTTTTTCCTTGGCCGCCATCTGGCGCTCACGCAAGGAATCGAGCTCACTGACACTCATGTAGCAGGGGTAAACATGGCCTGCTGCCTGTAACTCAGCCAGCACCATTTTGTAACGGTCCATTCGCTGCATCTGGTAGAACGGGCCCTCGTCGTAGTCCAATCCGAGCCACGCCATTCCCTCGATAATGACGTCCACCGACGCCTGAGTGGAGCGCTCCAGATCGGTGTCTTCAATGCGCAAAATGAAATCACCCCCGGTGGCCCTGGCAAAAGCCCACGGGTACAGCGCCGAACGAATGTTGCCAAGGTGAATGAAGCCGGTCGGTGACGGGGCGAACCGGGTGCGAATTTTTTGTGTCATGTCAAAGTGTCCAGACCGCGGGCGAGGTCAGTCTTCACGTCATCAAGGTATTCGAGGCCCACTGCCACCCGAATCAGGTTTTGCTGAATGCCCGCAGCCAGGCGCTGGATTTCAGTCAACCTTCCATGCGAGGTACTGGCCGGGTGCGCTGCCAGGGTCTTGGTATCACCCAGGTTGGTCGATAGCGACAACAACTGCATGGAGTCGAGCACGTGAAATGCGCGTTCACGCGCCTGCTCAGCACCGGTCGCCTTGACCTCGAAGGACAGAACGGCACCACCAACGCCCCCCTGCTGCGCCATCGCCAGTGCGTGCTGTGGGTGGCTGGGCAGTCCGGGGTAATAGACGCGGTGCACCGCAGGGTGGTCCTGCAGCCATTGCGCGAGACCCAGCGCGCGCTCCGACTGGGCCCGCATGCGAATGTCCAGCGTCTCCAGCCCCTTGAGCACAACCCATGCATTGAAGGGCGCCAGCGTCATGCCACCACTCTTGAGCACTGGCAGGAACTTCTCAGTGATCAGTTCCAGGCTGGCACACAAGGCGCCCGCCATGACCCGCCCCTGACCATCCAGGTACTTGGTGCCGGAATGCATCACCACGTCGGCACCCAGCGTGATCGGGCGCTGTAGCGCCGGTGTGGCAAAGCAGTTGTCGACGGCGAGCATCGCACCTGCGTTGTGCGCGACGACCGCCAGGGCGGCAATGTCGCAGACCTCGGTCAACGGGTTGGTGGGTGTTTCCGCAAACAGCAGTTTGGTGTTCGGGCGGATAGCGGCACGCCAGGCCGCCACATCGGTTTGCGAGACATAACTGGTCTCAATACCGAACTTGCCAAACTCGCCAGAAAACAGCCGTATGGTGGAGCCGAAGACCGATTGCGAACACACCACATGGTCACCAGCACGCAGCAGACCCATGCCCAGCATCAGGATGGCCGCCATGCCCGAGGAGGTGGATATGGCGCCTTCAGTGCCTTCCATGGCGGCCAGACGCTGCTCAAAGCTGGCCACCGTCGGGTTGCCGTAACGGCCGTAGGTGAAACCATCCTCGTCGCCGGCAAAGCGCCGAGCCGCCGTCTCAGCGGACGGCTGCACGTAGCCGCTGGTGAGGTAGAGCGCTTCGGAATTCTCGCCATACTGACTTTTGTCGGCGGCAATGCGCACGGCCAATGTGTCTGGATGCAGATGATCGGGGAGTTTTCTTTCAGTCATTGTCATTCTTCGTGATTTGGCAGCGCCAATCTTGAGTTGTCTTCAGCGCCTTCATCAACCACCACCCGATTGGAATTCAAACGCGCAATGTCGTCTGCGGTAATGTCCCCGGTAACGTAAACGCCGTCAAAGCACGATGCGTCAAAGCCCGTGATAGCCGGGTTCAGTGAGCCGATCGCCTTCTTCATGCCGTCCACGTCCTGGTAAATCAGCGCGTCGCAGCCAATGAGCTGGCGAATCTGCTCGATGCTACGGCTGTGCGCGACCAGTTCATCAGCAGTCGGCATGTCAATGCCGTAGACATTGGGGAAACGCACCGGCGGCGCAGCACTTGCCATGTAGACCTTGCGGGCACCGGCGTCGCGTGCCATCTGCACGATTTCTCGGCTGGTGGTGCCGCGCACGATCGAGTCGTCCACCAGCAACACATTGCGCCCCTTGAATTCACTGGCGATCACGTTGAGCTTTTGGCGCACCGACTTTTTTCGCACCGACTGTCCCGGCATGATGAAGGTGCGACCCACATAGCGGTTCTTCACAAAGCCTTCGCGGTACGGCAAACCCAATAGCTGAGCTAGTTGCGCGGCACTTGGGCGACTGGACTCGGGGATCGGAATGACCACATCAATCTCGCTGGGTGGCACGGTAGAGATGACGCGTTTGGCCAGCGTCTCACCCAGATTCAGTCTGGCCTGGTAGACCGAAATGCCGTCCATCACCGAGTCGGGTCGTGCCAGGTAGACGTATTCGAAAATGCAGGGGCGCAGCAGCGGGTGTTCGGCACATTGCTGCGCGTGCACGGTGCCCTGCAGATCGATGAACACGGCCTCGCCGGGTGCAATGTCGCGTTCAAACTTGTGCGAAGTGCCTTCCAGCGCTACTGATTCGCTGGCCACCAGAACGGTACCGTCACCACGACCCATGCACAAAGGGCGAATACCGAACGGGTCGCGAAAGGCCAGCAAGCCATGACCGGCAATCATCGCAATCACCGCGTAAGAGCCCTTGATACGGCGATGCACTTTGCGCACCGCTTCAAACACATCATGCGCCTGCAGAGGCATACCGCGCGTCGTCTTTTCAATCTCATGCGCCAGCACATTGAGCAACACTTCCGAGTCGCTTTCGGTGTTGATGTGGCGATGGTCGGTACTGAAGAGTTCGGCCTTCAGGGCATGCGCATTGGTCAGGTTACCGTTGTGTACCAGCACAATGCCAAAGGGCGCATTGACGTAAAACGGCTGCGCCTCTTCCTCGCTGTAGGCATTGCCGGCCGTCGGATAACGCACCTGGCCGAGGCCGCAATTGCCGGGCAGCGAGCGCATGTTGCGGGTGCGAAAGACGTCGCGCACCATGCCCTTGGCCTTTTGCATGAAGAATTTACGATTGAGCTGCGTGACGATTCCGGCTGCATCCTGCCCCCGGTGCTGCAGCAGCAGCAAGGCGTCGTAAATAAGCTGGTTGACAGGTGCGTTGCTGACAACGCCTACGATTCCACACATTATGGTAAGTACTTTCCAAACTCTTCAGGCAACACAGGCTTCAATCCTTTGAGCACTGTCAACGCGACGCCCGCCCCAGCCGACTGCTGCCACCACAATCCAGTCTTCAGCGGTGTCATGCCAATGACCACCGTCGCTGTCAATAGAACCAGCGCACCCCGTATCAGTCCAAACGCCGCACCCAGCGCGCGGTCGGCAGGTTGCAGACCCACAGCAGAAAAAAGCCTTTTGACAAGTTTGGCCAGCAGACCTCCAACCAAGACCGACAGCACAAATATCAGCACAAACCCAGCCGCGTAGCGAACCGCTTCACTGGCTCCGGTCAGCGGTAACTTTTCTGACAAATCAGGCGCAAACCATTGAGCCAGAACAAACGCCGCAATCCAACTCAGCACCGACATCAACTCATAGACCAAGCCGCGCCAGGCACCCAGCGCCAGCGAAATGAGCAACACCGCGATAAACACCCAGTCCAGCGTTGGCATCGGGACACCTCTACAAACTTAAAATCGCAGCAGGCAAGGCAAGCTTTTTGATTTTTTCCGCCGCCTTGTCGGCCTCGGCCCTGTCGGCAAAGGGGCCGACCCGGACTCGAATCCTGCGTCCATCCTTGGTCTCAACCAACTGGGTATAGGTTTTAAGTCCAACAAGCTCCACTTTGAGTCGAACTTCGCGCGCCCGAGCGACGTCAGAATAGGCACCGACCTGCACCACAAACCGACCTTCTTTCTCGCCCGCCACTTTCTCAACTTCCTTGCTGGGCGGTAGCGACAGGTTTTTGGTGTTTTCCGGCAATACGGGTTCCACTTTGACAGTCGCCTTGGGTACTTCTGGCGCCACCAAAATCGGACGATTGGCCAATATTTCTTCAGCCTTGGGTGGAACAACTGCAGCAAGGTCTGGTTTCGCAGGCTGCGTTGCCAGGGGTTCGGGAATGGTCAGTGGCTTGACCTTATTCTTGTCGGGGATCTCAATCGGAATATCGACTGAGATAGGACGCGGCTGCTTGTCAAACAACATCGGAAAACCAAGCACGCCGATAAGCACCAGCACCGCTGCACCGATCAGGCGATGCTTGGCACGCCGGCGCATCACCTCGATACTTTCCGGCTGCACTGGCGCAGTCGTCTGCTCGTCGCCACTTTTTCGAAACTTGAAAATTGCCATTGTGTCTGGGCTCAGGAATTCAAATGTTTGGCATGAAGACGGGGTACACCATCCTTCAGAATGCCACCTACCGTGTAGAACGAGCCAAAGATGATGATTCTATCAGCGGGGTCTGCCGCATCGATCGCCGCCTGCAGCGCTTGGCGAGGGTCCGGGTAGGCTGCCGCGGCGGTATTTCTTCGGGTATTTTGGGCCTGCCATTTATCCAGCAAATGAACGCTGGACTCGGCGCGAAGAGTCGGCAAATCGGAGAAATACCACCTGTCAACCAACGGATTGATCTTGTCCAGCATCAGCATCAAATCTTTGTCGGCCATGACCCCAAAAACCGCGTGTGTGGTGGGGAAATAGCCCATCGCATCCAGATTGGCCGCCAGTGCCGCCACCGAGTGCGGGTTGTGCGCTACATCGAGTACCAGCGTGGGTTGACCCGCAATGACCTGGAAGCGTCCCGGCAGTTCAACCAAGGCGAGGCCATTGCGCACCGCCTGGGCGGTTACCGGCAAGCGTTCCCGCAGGGCCGCCAAAACGGCCAGTACACCGGCCGCATTGAGCAACTGGTTGGCACCACGCAAAGCGGGATACGCCAGGCCGGCATAGCGACGACCCCGTCCAGCCCAACCCCATTGCTGCTTGTCGCCCGATACATTGAAGTCAACGCCAAGACGCCACAGATCGGCACCGACTTCCAGCGCCCGGTCCAGCACACTTTGGGGCGGCATCGGATCGCTGACTACCACCGGCCGACCGGTTCGCATAATGCCCGCCTTCTCAAAACCAATGGACTCCCGGTCCGGGCCGAGGAACTCCATGTGATCGAGGTCGATACTGGTGATCACAGCGCAATCGGGTTCGATGATGTTGACAGCATCCAGCCGCCCGCCCAGACCCACCTCCAGAATCACCACATCCAGCTCAGCACGCACCATCACGTCCAGAATAGCGAGCGTGGAAAATTCAAAGTAGGTCAGCGAGACTTCTGTTTCTGCTTGGTCTTGAACTCTGGCGCTTTCCACTCTGGCGAAAGCAGCCACCAAATCGACAGCGCTGACCGGGTTTCCCTGCAGGCGCAGCCGCTCTTCGAATCGCACCAGGTGCGGCGAGGTGTAAACCCCGGTGCGATAGCCGGCCTGACGCAGTATCGATTCCAGCATGGCGCAGGTTGAACCTTTGCCGTTGGTACCGGCCACTGTGATCACGGGACAGGTAAAGCCTATGCCCATGCGATCTGCGACGATACGCACCCGCTCCAGGCCCAAATCGATGCTTTTGGGGTGCAGCCGCTCGCAATGTGCCAGCCAATCGGATAGTGTTTTCGTTTCAGTATTCATGCAGCAGACATTGTCGCCGAGTGCGACATGTATGCGACCAGAGCCGCACAGTAAACTCACGCACCCAGGCTTTCAATGTGAGAACTTTATGCAGCAGACGATCTTGCCGTTAGAAGGCTCCGTCCCGAGTTCCATGCCGACATCACGGACCGCGCAGGCGCGTCTGGCAGTGGGACTGATCCAAGGCTTCACCCTGTATCTTTTGTATCACGCTGCCAAGAGTCAAATTTGGCCCGCCACCGAGCCACTGCTGTTTGCACCCTTGCTGATGCTGGATCTGTTTGTACCAGTGCTGATGATGTCTGGCCTGGGCCACCTGCAAAACCGGGCGCTAGGGCGCTGGATCTTGCTGGCAGCGCTGATCGCCGCAGGTCTGGGTGTGCACGACAGCTGGCGCAGCGTTGGCGCACCGGCTTGGGAATATGGCCGCGACATTCCCCAGGCGCAATACCCGTCCTTGTTGCTGTGGGTGTTTGGCGCTGCGGGTTTCTACATTGCACACGTGCTGATCCTGGCGGCGGCGGCTGACCAAAAAAGAGTTGCCAGTTATCCGACCTATTTCGACAGCGCCTGGAAGCTGCTGATTCAGATCCTGTTTTCCGCTCTGTTTGTGGGTGTTTTTTGGATGGTGTTGGCGCTGGGCGCTGCCTTGTTCAAGCTCATTCAACTGAATTTTCTGCAGGATTTACTGCGGGAATCCTGGTTTGCCATACCGGTCACCGTCTTTGCGTTTGCTTGCGCCTTGCACCTGACCGACGTGCGCCCTGCGATCGTGCGCGGGATTCGCAATCTGGTGCTGGTCTTGCTGTCCTGGATCTTGCCCGTCGCCCTGTTGATCGTGGGTGGTTTTTTGTGCAGCTTGCCGGTCACCGGTTTGGCCCAACTTTGGGCTACCAAACACGCTGCCGCGCTGCTTTTGTCGGCTGCTGCCGTGCTGGTGCTCCTGATCAATGCAGCCTTTCAAAATGGTTTGATGGCGGACGAAGTGGCGCGCGTACTGCGCATCAGCGCCAGGCTGGCGAGCTTTCTGTTGGTACCCCTGGTTGCCATTGCCATTTACGCTCTGAGTCTGCGCGTGAGCGAGCACGGTTGGACAACTGACCGCATCATCGCCGCCTGCTGCCTGCTGGTGGCCAGTTGTTACGCACTCGGCTACACCTGGGCGGCCAGCCGCGGGACCGGTTGGCTCGATGGTGTTGCGCCGGTGAATATCGCCACCGCCTTCGTCATATTGGCGCTGCTGCTGGCACTGTTTTCGCCGGTACTCGATCCGGCTCGAGTTTCGGTGGCCCATCAGGTCGCCCGGCTTGCAAGCGGCATCGAAACCGCAGAACGATTTGATTTTGACTATCTGAAATTTGAGGGGAAACGCTACGGCTTGGCGGCGCTGGAGAAGTTCAAAGTCAGCGCTCAAGGCAAGGATGCCGCCCTGGTGAGGATAAAAGCGGCACAGTCGCTCGAGAAGAAGGACCGCTGGGGAAAGTCCGGGGAGCGCCTGACCCTCCAGGAATTGAACAGCAATCTGAAGGTCTGGCCCAAAAACCAGCCCATACCCGAGTCATTCACGGCACAAAACTGGGCCAGCGAAACCAACCAATGGCGCCTGCCAGCCTGCCTGAGAAGCAGAACAGCAAGTTGCGACGTCTATCCGATGGACTTTGATGGCAGCGGAAAAGTGAGCTTGCTCGTGATCGATCAAAACTCCACCAATACTCAAACCAGTGTGTTCGCACAAGAAGCTAATGGCCGATGGCGCGTGGCCGCCACGCTTGCCAACCATCTTGGCGCATGCGCGGCTTTTCGCGAAAAACTTCAAACTGACCAATACCGCCTGCTGGCGCCGCTCCTGAAAGACATTGAAGTTGCCGGAAAACGCATCACACTTCATGCTGTTCCAGACCCCACATCCACTTGCGATGCAATGAAAAAATAGTACTTGCCACGAAAACCTATGCTTGAACCCGTAATCACCCTCTATGGCATTGCCAACTGCGACACTGTCAAAAAGGCCCGCGCCTGGCTCACAGGTCAAGGGTTGAACTTCCACCTTCACGACTTCAAGAAACAGGGGGTACCAGACCAGCATCTGGACACCTGGATCGAGGCCCTGGGTTGGGAACCGTTGGTTAACAACCGCGGCACCACATGGCGCCGACTCGACGACGCCACACGAGCGGGCGTAACCGACGCCGCCAGCGCCCGCAGCCTGATGCTGGCACACCCCAGCGTAATCAAGCGCCCGGTAGTGCAATGGGCAGATGGTCAGATGACAGTTGGCTTTAACGAGCCGGCCTGGCGATCACGAATCGGCTAAACCGGCCCGTTGGTAGCCGTGTCCGATGGACTGGGTCGCCTAAAATCGCAGCTTACTCAAAACTGCATTGCGAACCCCATGGCTACCATTCTGCAAAATCTCCCAGTCGGTCAAAAAGTCGGCATCGCTTTCTCGGGCGGCCTGGACACCAGCGCCGCGCTGCACTGGATGAAACTCAAGGGTGCCCTGCCCTACGCCTATACCGCCAACCTGGGCCAGCCCGACGAAGCCGACTATGACGAAATCCCGCGCAAGGCCATGCAATATGGTGCCGAACTGGCGCGCCTGATTGACTGCCGCAGTCAGTTGGCGGCCGAGGGCATTGCCGCTCTGCAAAGCGGGGCTTTTCACATCTCCACCGCTGGCGTCACCTACTTCAATACCACGCCGCTGGGTCGTGCCGTGACCGGCACCATGCTGGTGGCTGCCATGAAAGAAGACGACGTCAATATCTGGGGCGACGGCAGTACCTTCAAGGGCAATGACATTGAGCGTTTTTACCGCTACGGACTGCTCACCAACCCGTCCCTGAAAATTTACAAACCCTGGCTCGACCAGTTGTTCATTGACGAGCTCGGCGGACGCGCCGAGATGTCAGCCTTCATGACGCAGCACGGCTTCGGCTACAAGATGTCGGCCGAAAAAGCTTATTCAACCGACTCCAACATGCTGGGTGCCACGCACGAGGCGAAAGACTTGGAACACCTGAGCACGGGCATGAAGATCGTCAACCCGATCATGGGTGTGGCTTTCTGGAAGGACGAAGTCACGGTCGAGCGCGAAGAAGTGACGGTGCGCTTTGAAGAAGGCCGCCCAGTGGCTCTGAACGGCGTTGAGTTCGGCGATCTGGTCATGCTGATACTGGAAGCCAACCGCATCGGTGGGCGTCATGGCCTGGGCATGAGCGACCAGATCGAGAACCGCATCATCGAGGCCAAGAGCCGCGGCATTTATGAGGCCCCCGGCCTGGCGCTGCTATTTATCGCCTATGAACGACTGGTGACCGGCATCCACAACGAAGACACGATCGAACAATACCGTGACAACGGCCGCAGATTGGGCCGCCTGCTGTATCAGGGCCGCTGGTTCGACCCGCAGGCCATCATGCTGCGCGAAACCGCCCAGCGCTGGGTGGCACGCGCCATCACCGGTGAAGTGACGCTGGAGCTGCGCCGTGGCAACGACTATTCATTGCTCAACACCAGCTCCCCCAACCTGACCTATGCGGCTGAGCGCCTGAGCATGGAAAAAGTTGAAGACGCGCCGTTCTCGCCGGTCGACCGCATTGGCCAGCTGACCATGCGCAACCTCGACATTGTGGACACGCGCGCCAAGCTGGGCATTTATGCCCAGGCCGGCTTGCTGTCGCTGGGCAAGGATGGCGACTTTTTGAGTCTTGGCGGTGGGAGTACCAAGTAGCTCTTTGCCACTTTGTGTCGTGAGCGTCGCTTCGAGTGCGGCGGATTGGGTCTGGCAGCCTAGCGCTCATACACTTCGCTTTTTGAAATCGCGCCAGTCTGCCAGACCCAATCCACCTTTGAGAACTTGCTGCCGCACACGGATTCGCTGGCTATAAAAAACACGTTCCGGTCATTCACGCGGTGCGTTCGTGAGTCAAGTACGCAGCG
>JBAXBQ010000095.1:0-10858 GCA_037141865.1 Comamonadaceae bacterium
GCGGACTCGGTCTGATCACCGGCTTGACGCTGCGCACGCCGGAATTGCTGGCCAAAGAAATTGCGCGCTGTCGCGCCATGACCGACAAACCGTTTGGCGTCAACCTCACTTTCCTGCCAATGGTGAGTTCACCCGATTACCCCGGCTACATCCGCGCCATCATCAACGGCGGCGTCAAGGCAGTGGAGACAGCCGGCAACAACCCGCAGAAATGGATGCCGATTCTGCATGAGGCCGGCATCAAGGTGATTCACAAGTGCACCTCGGTGCGCCATGCGCTCAAGGCCGAAGCCATTGGCTGCGACGCCGTCAGCGTCGATGGTTTTGAATGCGGTGGCCATCCGGGTGAAGACGATGTGCCCAACTTCATTCTGCTGCCGCGTGCGGCCGAGTCCTTGAAGATTCCTTTTGTTGCCTCCGGCGGCATGGCTGATGGCCGCTCGCTGGTCGCCGCGCTGTCGCTGGGCGCGGACGGCATGAACATGGGCACACGCTTCATCGCTACCAAAGAGGCGCCGGTGCACGAGAACGTCAAGCAGGCCATCGTGGCTGCCAGCGAACTCGATACGCGCCTGGTGATGCGCCCGCTGCGCAATACCGAACGCGTGCTGCACAACGCGGCGACCGATCGCCTGCTGGCCAAGGAACGGACGCTGGGCGCCACCCTCAAATTTGAAGACATCATCGAAGAAGTGGCCGGCGTCTACCCGCGCATCATGCAGCAGGGCGACATGGAAGCGGGCGTCTGGTCCTGCGGCATGGTGGCCGGACTGATCCATGACATCCCGAGCGTCAAGGAGCTGATTGACCGCATCATGGCGCAGGCCGATGACATCATCCGCCAGCGTCTGAGCGGCATGGTTGATGTTTGAAGAAACTTTATTCAAGGTTTGTAGGCACCATCGCGGCATCAAAGAGTGGAACTGCTCCAAAACAGACACTGACCTACTACCGCACTTGGTCGTCAAGACCCAGCCGGCACCTTGAAGTGCTCGTCCGAAACTTGACGTTTGGGGTTTCATCAAATCAGGTTGCCAGTCAGCCGACGTTCGTCGAGGCGAACAATGCCCAATCCAGTCAGTCATGGTCGGACGGAGCGGTCAGTCATAGCCTTGGTCCGGAAAGCCAAAGCAGACGTTCAGTTCGCTTGCTCGCATTTCATGATCTGGTCCGCTCATAGGCGGCGTTGGTCTCTGTTGTACAGTCAGTGTTTGCGGCGCCTGTTTAGCGCGTTGCTTCCAGCTGACTTGGACGAAGGCATCGCCTCCAAGGCTAAGGAGTCCCACTCGCGCATCGGTTGCTCGGCTCGGTTGTCAATTCGTTGAGGGATTCATTCACCCGGCTTAGGCCAGTATCGATCACGAACAATTTTCTTGTAGAGCTTGCCGGTGGCGTGCCGAGGTAATTCGGCATCAAAGTCGACCGTTCGCGGGCACTTGAAAGAGGCTAACCTCTGTTTGCAATATTCAATTAGCTCCACCTCCAGATCGTGGCCGATGTCACGCACATCAACCGGTTGAACCACTGCCTTGACTTCCTCGCCGAATTCTTCATTTGGCACGCCGATAACAGCGACATCCAGCACCTTGGGATGCCCTATCAAGATGTTTTCCGCTTCTTGAGGATAAATATTGACCCCCCCCGAGATGATCATGAAGGCTCGTCGGTCGACCAGATAGAGGAACCCATCGCGGTCGATGCGACCGATATCACCCAGTGTGGTCCAGCCCTTGGAATTCCTGGACTGCGCGGTCCTTTCAGGGTCGTTGTGATAGGTGAAGACTGGGCCATCAGAAAAGTACACCAGGCCTGTTTCTCCCACCAGGAGTTCCATTCCGTCTTCGTCACAAATATGCAGCTTACCCTGGGTTGCGGGACCAACCGAGCCCTTGTGGAGCAGCCACTCTTCAGATGTGATAGAGCAGAAGCCGTTATTTTCTGTGCCGGCGTAATATTCCTTGATGACGGGTCCCCACCACGCCAACATTTGTTCCTTGACATCGATAGGACATGGTGCTGCCGCATGCACAGCAACCTTCAGGGACGAGACGTCAAAGCGCGCGCGCTCTTCGGGTGCCAGTTTGAGCAGGCGAACAAACATCGTAGGCACCCATTGACTGTGGGTTATCCGATGGGCTTCTATCATTTCCAGCGACCGCTTCGCATCAAAGCTCGACATCACAAAAACAGTTCCACCCAACTTGATAACGGTCATGCAATGGCGAAGCGGCGCGGCGTGATAGAGCGGTGCGGGCGACAGATAGCGGCAGCCCGGTCCATAGCCGAACAGGGGTTGCAGCAGGTTGACCAGCATGGTTCTGTGCCCGGCCGGCGCACTGGTCATTGGCCACTTGACCCCTTTGGGCCGCCCCGTTGTGCCAGAGGAATAGAGCATGTCCAGGCCCTGCGTCTGGTCGGCGATAGGCAGCGTTGAGGCACCGTCAACCATATCCTCCCAACTCGAGAAACCAGGCAGGCTTGTGCCAACGCTGAAACAGCGGACATGAGCTGGCAAGAAAGCGCGTAGCTGACCTGCTACTTCACCCATGTCAGACGAAACAACCAAGACCTTCGCCGAGCAGTCCGCCACGATGTAGGCGACTTCATCGGCGTTCAAGCGGGTGCTGATGGTTGTGTAGTAAACGCCGCAACGGTCCATTCCAAAGCAGGCTTCCAGGAAGCGGCGATCATTCTTCACGAGAACCGCAACATGGTCGCCCGCGCCGGCGCCGCACGATCGCAGCACTTGCGCGACCTGATTTGCCCGGGCGTCGAGTTGTGCGTAGGTGACTTGCTCACCGGTTTCGCACATCTGAAACGCCATCTTCGATGGGTCTGGGGTGTCTACCTCAATCGGAAAAAGCATGATTTCCCTTGCTGCATTTTTCGCGGGAACTAGTGAGCAACGCACACCTTGCCGAACTGGGCGCCACTCTTGAGGTAAGCCATGGCCTCCTTCAATTCTTCAAAGGCAAAGCTTCTGTCCACAATCGGCTTGACTTGGTGCTGCTCCATTGCACGAAGCATGGCCTCGAAGCCGTCGCGGTGACCCACCGTGACGCCCTGCAGGCGCACCTGGCGCGTGATGATGAGCCCCAATGAGGTCGACATCGAAGTCCCGGAAAGTATGCCGATCATCGCGAGCGTTCCACCCGGACGAATGCAGCGCAGGGACTGAGGCAAGGTCTTCTCGCCGCCCAGTTCGACAATCAGGTCATATCCACGGCCCAGGGTGATATCCCGCGTTGCCTTGGCCCACTCTGGCACAGTTCGGTAGTTGATCACCGCGTCCGCGCCCAATTGGCGAACCCGCTGCATCCGTTCGTCGCTGGACGTAATCACCGTGACGTGTGCGCCCAGCAAGCGGGCAAACTGCAGTGCGAACAAGGCAACACCACCGCAGCCCTGAATCAGAACGCGGTCGCCAGCCTTGATGCTGTTCAATGTGCTTAAAGCGCTCCACGCGGTCAGCGCAGCACAAGGCAATGTCGCTGCTTCGACGTCGCTCAGGTAATCAGGCACCTTCACTACGCCCTGCTCGGACAAGCACATGATGTCGGCCATCGTGCCGTCAATCGGGCCGCCCAAGGACTGCGTTAGCCGTTCAAGGTCAGGCTCACCGCCAGTCCAATTCTGAAAATAGGTTGGACACACCCGGTCACCGACCGCCACCCGACGCACGCCGACGCCAACATCGCACACTTCGCCGACGCCGTCGGAGATAGGTATCAGAGGCAATGTCCCCGTGAAGCTGCCGTAGCCGCGCTCAGGCACCACCAGATCACGGTAGTTGAGCGACGACGCCTTCATGCGTACCAGAACCTGCCCTGGTCCGGCAACCGGTTCGGGCCGCTGTGAAAGTTTGAGGTTGTCCATACCCCAATCACCCTCAACTTGAAATACACGCATTGAATTTTCCTTCTGAAAAATCTAAAAATTAAATTGCACGTCAGCGCGAACTTGAACTGGCTTTAAAGTCTTTGGCGATCCGCTCAAGCAACATCTCGGTCGAACCATCCACAAGGCCCGCCACCTGCGAGGCAGCCAAGTGACGCACAAACGGGAATTCTTCGCGCAAACCCTCTGCTCCCATGGAATGCATCAGTGCGGTAATGTGCCTTTGGGCCATTCGGGTAGAAAATACTTTGGCTTTTGCGCAAGCGCTTTGCGCATCCATTCCGGTATCGATCAGCGTGGCGGTGTGCCTGACCATCAACTGAGCTGCCTCCAGGTCAATGGCGGCATCTGCCAGTTGCCAGCGCCAGCCCTGATGGGCCAGCAAGTTCTTTCCAAAAGTTTTTCGCTGCAAACCATATGCACTTGCCACGCGCAGACACTCGCCGACCATGCCGCAGCACATCGCCGCCACATAAGCCCGCGCCCCATTGATGGCGCCCAGAATGTCCTTGAACGCCTCTCCTGCAGGTGACAGCAACTCATCCTCTTCGCAGAGGTAGCCAGTCAGCTGAAATTCGCCCGTTCCCATCGACGAGAGCGGGCCCATTGCATCTCCCCGAGCAAGGTAAAACCCAGATCTGTGAGTATCAACAATAAACGCTGCAATACCAGCCGCGCCGGCGCCTGCTCGAGTCTGCGCGTAGACAACTATGACATCGGCATGAACGGCGTTGGTAATCCATGTCTTGCTACCGTCGAGTTGCCAGCCGCCTGGCACAGCAACGGCCTGAGTTTGGATTGCTGAAAAATCTGAGCCTGCCGTCGTTTCAGTCAGAGCCGTGCAAGCGCTGATTCGGCCAGCTATTAAACCAGGAACATAACGCTGGACGAGGCTTGACTGCCCCAGCCTCGCCATTTGCTTTGCAACATTGTGCGTATTGATCAGCGACATCGCCACACCGAAATCCGCCGCCGCCAAGATTTCGGCGACTTGTGCTTTGCAGGCAAACGACATGGCTGACCCACCATGGGATGCTGGAATCTGAAGCCCCAGCAAGCCCACGCTGGCCGCCAGCGGAAATAGTTGGGCACAGGTCAGGTGTTCGCGTGCCCAATGGGCCGCTTGGGGTGCGACATGCAGTTGTGCAAACTCGCGCGCACGCTCTAGCAATTTCTGTTCGTCGAGCCTGAGGCCTGTCATTTCTTTCCAACAATCAAAGACTTGACGCGCGAAAACAGGCTTTGAGCAACCGGGACTAACCCACGCGGCAAGAAAATAGTGGCAACAACCAGAATGAAGCCGTACGCTACCAGGCGATAGCTGTCTGCAATGCGCAGGTACTCTGGCAAGAAAGTAACGGCAAATGCGCCAACCACTGGTCCGGTCAAGGTGCCGCTACCCCCAAGAATCACTGCAAGGATCGCATTCAGTGATTGATCAACGCCAAAGGGCTCTGGGTTCAAAAAACCGATGTAGTGCGCGTAAAGCGAGCCGGCCAGCCCGGCCAGCCCGGCACTCACGACAAAGGCAAATAACTTGTAGCGCCAGGTGCTGACGCCAACAGCGTCGGCCAAGACTTCATTTTGCCGAATGGCCACCAGCACGCGTCCGACACGCGAGTGCAAGATTGAGGCACAAAGCCCCGTTGCAAAGAAGGCCGATAGCAGAACGAGCCAATAGTAGGACGCACTGCTGCGGCCTTCGAAATTGAACAACCAGCCGAAAACTGAAAACTCCGCTGGTCGTGGAACATTGGAAATGCCAGCTTCGCCGCCAGTCAGAGAGCTAAAGGTCAAAAGGATGGTGAAGATCACCATGTTGTAGGCCAGCGTCACGATGGCAAAGTAGTGCCCTTTGACACGCAAACTGGGATAGCCGACCAACATCGAAAACAAGGCGGTGAACAAGGGAGACAAGCACAAAGTCGTCCATACCGACCACCCCAACTTGACCGTCAGTAAAGTCGAAAAATAAGCTCCAATTCCCATGAAGCCTGCCTGGGCGATTGATACATAGCCGACGAAGCCCTGAATCAGGTTCTGCCCCTGGGCCAGGATCACCCAAACCAGCGCCAGGATGATCAGGTGCATGAAGTAGGGGACCTTCACCACGCTGGGCAAGGCCATTGCCCCAACGAGCAAAGCGGCGATACCACTGATACGCGCGATCTTTGGATTCATCGTTTTCCCAGCAGGCCTTCCGGCCGAAATAACAAAACAACAATCATGACCAGGAAGGCAATGACGTCCTTGTATGCAGAGGAGATGAAGCCGGCCGCCATGGCCTCGCTCACGCCGAGGATCAGACCGCCAACAATGGCGCCAGGGATGGACCCTAAGCCACCGAGGATCAATACAGCGAAGCCCTTCACAGCCAGGCCTTCACCAACGCCCGGGGCAATCGCCAGCAAAGCGCCGATTAATGCGCCAGCCGCGACCCCGAGCGCCGAAGATATGGAGAACACAACCAGGGAAACCATGCTGACATTGACCCCCATCAGCACTGCCGCCTGGCGGTTTTGAGCCACGGCACGAATCGACTTGCCAGTCTTGGTGCGGCTGATGAGCAGGGCAATCACGGCGATCAATGCGCAGGCCGTCAAGATCACCAAAACCCGCAGTTCGGCAATTGCGATGCCAAGCACATTGAAGACACCGCGATACGGGGTCTGGATGACAACTTGATCGGCACCAAAGAGCAACAAATTGATGCCCTCGATCATCATGGTAAGTCCCAACGCGATGATGAACGCATTGATGTGAGGAGCGTCACGCACCGGTCGATACGCCAACCGCTCGATCAGGAAACCGACGACGGCTCCGACCACCATGGCCAATCCCATCGCCACAAAGAAAGGCAAACCAAACCGTTCAGCAAAAGTGAAAGTGAGGTAGCCCCCGAACATGGCGACCGAGCCATGTGCAAAATGGGCGATCCCCAGAATACCGAACACGACCGTCAAACCCAGAGCGATCAATGTATAGACCGCTCCGATAGCCAGGCCATTGATCGCTTGTTGAAAGATTTCGATCATCATCAAGCCGTGTGTTCAGTGCTGGGATTGTGCTTGTTGGTGTCTACTTGCCGCGAAGACTGTGCAGGTAATCCGAGTAGGTTTTGGTGTCGGACGGGAGGTCGGATACATAAACCCATTTGCCCTTTTGCCACTGAAAGGCTCCATTCGACGTGTAAGCTTGGCCATTGACATCGAACATCGTGCCGCCGGTAGGCAGGTACTTCATGACAGCTTCCTTAGGTACACCAAGCTTGCGAATGGCAGCGAGAACCTTCTTCGTGTCATCGGCTCCACCTGCGCTCTCAATGGCATTCTTGAGAACGTACACCTGATCGTATGCATAGGGCGAACTGGGTGACGGCGCCACACCAAATTTCTTGGTGTAGTTGGCGACATAGGTCTTGGCGTTGGCGTCCAGTGCTTCGATCGTCAGTTCGGTCGGCCTCAGGTCCCAAACCCCTTCCATTTGCTCGCTGGTTGCAACCTTTAGAAATTGTTCCTCGCTGCCGCTGGTGAATCCGTAGCGAGGTAACTTCATGCCCAGTTCGGTCGCCTGGCGGTAAACAAACGCAGCTGGTTCCACATAGCCCAGTACCAGTAAAGCATCTGGATTGAGGGCGCGCACTTTAGTCAGCTGCGGCGTCATGTCCCGGTCTTTCAGGCCAAAGGTTTCCTTGGCAACGATCTTGCCCCCCGCCTTGACGAGTTCGCGCTCAAACGCATCAAGATACTGGGTGTAGAAGGACACATCGAGTGAACCGATGACCGCAATGTTTCTTGCGCCGCGCTTGGCAACAAATGTTCCTGCGGCGGCGCCGGTGAAATCGGCTGGCGGGCGTGTGCGGAAAAGGTTCGGAATGCCTTTGGCCGTGATAGCACGCTCAGCGGCGTTGCCCACCAACATCACAACGTTCTCTTTCTCAATAAAGGATGCCACTGCGCTGGTTGAGCCGGAGCAGCAAAACCCCAGCAGGTATTTGACGCCGTCGCGGTCGATCAACTTCCTCACGCTGTTTGTCGCTTCCGTAGGATTGGCCTTGTCGTCATTGCTGATGACCTTGAGCTTGTAGCTGTCAGCCCCTGCCTTGATACCACCGCGTGCATTGATCTCTTCCGCAGCCATCTGAACTGCATTGGACTGGGGCAGCCCATATACAGCGCCCGGACCCGTCAGAGCGTCATTGACGCCTATGAGAAGCTCCTTTTCGGCGGCCAGTGCGGTGACGCCTGTCCCGATCCCTAGCACGCTGACCAACGCTGCCAGCGCAAAATGCCTGCTCAATACTTTCATTGTCTTGACTCCTGGTTAATTACCAACTCAACATACTCACGCTTAACTCTCACTATGCTAATAGCCGAGGTAAGCCTTGCTTACTTCGGGATGATCCTGTAACTCCTTGCCGCTACCTTGCAGCACGATTTCACCCGCTTCAAAAACATAGGCGCGGTCTGATAAGCGCAAAGCCATCGACGCGTTTTGCTCAACCAGCAAAATCGTCGTGCCCGTTGCCTTGATGCGGGCAATCGTCTGTTCCACTTCTTCCACAATCTTTGGTGCCAGCCCCAACGAAGGCTCGTCGAATATGCACAACTTGGGACGCGACATCAGTGCGCGGGCTATTGCCAGCATTTCCTGCTCACCCCCCGACAGGGTGCCCGCGCGCTGGCGCATTCGATTGCGCAAGACGGGAAACAAGTCCAGCATTTCTTCCAGATCACTGCGTTGCTTGCTATCTCGACGGGTGTGCGCGCCCATCTCCAGATTTTCCAGGATCGACATCTCCGCAAAGACCTGACGGCCTTCCGGGCACATGGTGATGCCCCGGCGAACGATGCTGTGCCCAGGTAGGCCGTTGATGCGCTGCCCTTCAAACTCAATGGTTCCTGATCTCGTCTCGATGAGGCCACAGATGCATTTCAGCGTCGTGCTTTTGCCTGCACCGTTTGCACCAACCAGGGCAACGCACTCGGACGCATTAACCTCAAGGTTGATGCCATGAAGCACATCGACCTTGCCGTAGCCTGCCCGCAAATCTTTGACATTCAGCATCAATGCGCTCCACCCAGGTAGGCGTCGATGACCGCAGGGTTGGCACGGATCTCGGCGGGGGAACCTTCGGCAATTTTTTGTCCGAAGTTCAACACAACGATGCGCTCGCATACTTCCATGATCAAGCCCATGTGGTGCTCTATGACCAGTACCGCGATGCCCTGCTCCCTAATGCCGAGGATGAGACGGGACAATTCCTTGCGTTCCTTGGCTACCATGCCTGCTGCGGGCTCGTCCAGCAATACAAGTTGAGGCTCGCTGGCCAACGCGGTACCGATCATCAGCAACCTTTGTTGCGCCGATGAAATGGACGAGGCGGCTTGATCAGCCACCGCCGCCAGCCCCACAAAGTCGACAATTTTGCTTGCCTTGTCGCGCTGCTTCGATTCTTCGTTGCGCGCGGCAGAAAGCCGCAACACCGCAGTTATCGGATTCGAGCTAAAACTGGTGTGACAAGCTGTCAGCACTTGATCGAGCACAGTGAACTCTGGAAAAACACTGGTTGTTTGAAAGGTCCGCGACAAGCCCAACGGCACCCGTGCGCTAATTGAAAGGTGATTGACATCCTGACCACGGAAGCGGATGTTCCCACTTGATACCGGCAAGGTTCCAGAAATTAAATTGACTGAAGTTGACTTTCCTGATCCGTTTGGACCGATCAATCCCACAATTTGCGACTGGCCGACAGAAAAGGTCAACCCCTTGACAGCCTGCACGCCGCCAAAATTCTTGCTCACCTGATCGAGAATCAGCAGCGGATCAGACATGGGCGAGACTTTGCGTCTTCAAAACATCGGTCAGGGCTTGAATCAAGTGCACTCCATCGAACTGACTGAAAGTCGATATCTTGCAGGATCTGACAGGGTCCAAGAACATGTGAAATTATTGCAATAGACCGGTCAACTCTAAAATAGGTGTTTACCCTTCCCGTTTGAAATCGATTGCTTCTTGGCACGCTTAGACGGCAACTCTGCTGAAGTAGATATCTGCAAATTGATCAATTGGGGCCAAGGTGCGTGTCAGCTTTGAGCGCAATATGGCGCCCTCCCACCCGATCCAGAAGAACTTGGAGAGTGCCAGAGCATCACTTCCCGCTGCGATCTCTCCAGCTTGAACAGCCTCTTGAAGACATGCCGCAACGCGGTCTTCCCAAGACACAAGGACTGCCTCGAGTTGCTCTCGGAACTCATTGTCCAGACTTGCCAACTCTTGCCCCAAGTTTCCAATAAGGCATCCCCGTCGAAAGTCAAACTTAGTCATGCCGTGTTTGGCGTTTTCAACAAACTCCTTGAGCCTCGCAATGGGCGTATTCGACGTATTGTTGAAAATCCGGTCCATCTTGCGTGCGTAGAACGCCACGTAGTTCTCAATTACCGCGGCGCCAAATTCATCCTTGCTTTTGAAGAAATGATAAAAAGAGCCCTTTGGAACACCGACCCGTTTCAGTATTTCCTCAATTCCGGTTACCTGAAAGCCACGCTCGGTTAACAGTTCCGTGCCACACCAGACAAGTGCCTGGCGAGTGTCCGACCGGCCGGCCGCTCGCTGGGAGCGATCCCGAACTGGGCTGCTGGCTATCCGGGCGGTTCCCTTTACCTTGACGGACTGTGTTGACTTTAAATGATCAGAATTCATGTTTCGCAGATTAGACCAGTCTCTTCCAAAAGTCAAACTACGGCCTTCTCCAATGAAGTAGAGGTTCAAATTAACCTCATGCTTTGATCGTCAGCTAGCGCGACGTATCGTCCATTTGCTTACGAAAACGGCATGCCGCGAACCTGCCGTTGGCGAAATCAAACATAAATTGCCGGGGACCAGCCTGTCGTCGGCACCTGTTTCGTGCCCAAAACGGTCAGCGGCGAATTGAGACAGCGGTCATCCACCACCAACATGG
>JBAXBQ010000096.1:0-10789 GCA_037141865.1 Comamonadaceae bacterium
GTCTGGATGCAATGGAACCGCGGCATCAACATCTTTGATGCGCCAACCATGAGCAACACCTACTTCGGCAACACCGGCGCCAAGACCAATCTGGGCGACATCGACTGGTACGGCATCGGCTTCATGAGCACCTTCAAGAAGGTCGGCCCGGGCGACCTGCAGGTGTTTGGCGACGTGGGCATGAGTGTCACGCATCCGAACAACAACGTTTCGGCGCAGTTCGGCTTCCAGGGCTTGATGACGGGTGGCTTCTTTAGCCCCGAAGCGCCGACCAGCAAGACCGGCACCGCGTACGCGCTGGGTGTGCGCTATGACCTGCCATCGAAGACCAAGCTCGGCTTCGAATACAACCACGGCTCCAAGGACTGGATCACCTTCGCACCGGCAGCCGACGACATGTGGACGTCCAAGGTTGGCACGCGCGGCGACGTGGTTGAAGCCTACCTGATCCAGGAACTCGACAAGGCGCCGATCTCGTCCTTCTTCAGCCGCACCTTCTTCCGTCTGGGTGTGCAGCGCTACCAGTTCAACTACACCGGCAGCAACAACTGGGTTGGCGCACCGGTCGACATCAACAGCGTCAACGGCCAGATGATGACCATGACGCCGCTGGAAAACGCAACCAACGTCTACGCCACTTTCGAAGTGAAGTTCTAAACATTTTTCAAGGAGAGCAAAATGAAATCGAAATTCTCAACACTCATCCTGACCGCCGCACTGGCCTTATCGGGAGCGGCCTTCACCGGCAACGCTTTCGCTGACGAAGGCAAGATGGTCGGCCCGGTCACAAAGATCAAGCTCGCGCCAGATGGCAAATCAGCCACTGCCATCCTGAAAGATGCCAAGAGCGCTGAACTCGTCACGATCACTGTTACCGATGATCTGACGCTCGACAAGTTCAAGGACAAGCGCATCGTCGAAGGGGATGAAATCCGGGCCCGTTTCGACAAGGACGGCAAGAACACGGCCAAGTCATTCAAGAAGACGGCTGGCTGCTGATTGGGAACTCAGCACCACCTGTCTAGACAGCATGACGGTCAGCTTCGATCATGATCGAGGCCGACTGTCAATGACGACCTACCAGAGAGCGAGACCTGTATGCGCCAGTTGCCTTATCTTCTGATGTGGATTGCCACAGCAGTATTCGCTGGCCCGAACGACCCTTCAAAGTTCGATGCCGGTGCGTTGGGAGCGCAACGGGCGGTCTACCAATTCAACTACGAAAAGCCTGAGGACATGTTGCAGGGGCTGGGCTACATCAACAATCACCTCAAGGCATTGAAGGAATTCGGCGTCCTGAGCCAATCGCATCTGGTGATCGTTGCGCATGGCAACGAATTGCACATGTTGTCTCGTCTCAATCGAGCTGCCTACCCGGAAATCTACGACGAACTGCAATCGCTGACTGATCAGGGCGTGACGCTTCAAGTGTGCCGCAATGCGGCCAAATTCAGAGGCTATCAACCGGGCGACTTCTACGATCTGGTTTCTGTCGTTCCTGCTGCCATGACGGCGATCACCCAATGGCAAAGCAAGGGATATGCCTATGTTTCTGGCCAAGTCATCCGTCGTACCAAGCGTGAACAATGATCGGCATTGGTCACTTTAGAAATTTCAATTTGGAGAGCTGGTTAATCATGAAAAACTCAACCCTTTTACCCCTTGCCATGGCCCTTGCGCTAAGTTTTGGTTGCACCTCGGCGTCGTTCGCCGAGGCGGTGACCGGCAGCGTCAAATCCGTGACCAATACGTCTCGTTCTGTGGCGCTCGAAGTAGCCAACAAGGGCGTGCTGGTGTTCAAGTTTGACGCTGCGACTCAGTTCAAAAATGCCAGCTCGGCCAACGACATCGTCGCCGATGAGGTGCTAACTGTCGATTACTCGCGGGTCGGGGCAGAGAACCTGGCAAAGACCATAACCAAGGTGATTGCACCCTTGCCTGCCGGTGTGACCCGAATTGCCGTGGCAGAACTGCTGCAGCTGGTGAAGAAGGGCGGCGAGAGTTTTGTACTGATCGACTCGCGTCCGGTCGGTCGCTACATTCAAGGGCATTTGCCTGGGGCTGTGTCTGTCCCCTTCAACGAACTTGAGAAGGAAGGTGAAAAGCTCCTGCCGACGGACCGCGCCAAAACCCTGGTCTTCTATTGCGGTGGCCTGTCCTGCATGCTCAGTCCGAAATCGGCGACCATTGCCGTGAAGCTCGGATTCAAGGATGTACGGATGTATCCCGAGGGCGAGCCCGGCTGGAAGAAGATGGATTACGTCACAGAGTCCAGTGTGTCCTTCATCAAGAGCGGCAACATTGTTCTGCTTGACTTGCGGCCCGCAGAGAAAGCAGCAAGTGGCTATATTCCTCGCGCCGTCAATATTCCAGCTGCCGATCTGAGAAACGCCGAGAAGCAATTCCCTGAATTTCATGGCGCGGTCATCGTCTTCTATTCGGACAAGGACGAAGAGGCGAACGAGGCGCTTGAGTGGACACGGGAGTGGGAGTACACGAATGCGACCGTCTTTCCTGGTGGTGCCAAGGCATGGCTTGCCGCCGGCAATCAGTTGGTGACGGGTGCGGCGCCAACAAAGATCAGCTATGTCCGCAAGTTGGCCGAAGGCGAGGTGTCGATCAAGGACTTCGACGAAGCGGTCAAAGTCAAGTCCCATCTGGTGATCGATGTCAGAACAGCCGAAGAATTTGCCAAGGGGCATATCGCCGGTGCTCTGAACATTCCGGCTGAAGAGATGGCCAACCGCTCTTCGGAGATTCCTGCCGGCAAGCCGGTGCTGTTTCACTGTTCCTCGGGGACCCGGGCTGAACTGGCTTTTGACGTACTGAAGGAAAAAGGAATCAAGGTCCGCTACCTCAGGGCCAATGTGGAGTTCGGCCCTGGTGACAAGTTCACGATGAAGGAGTAGTCTGGCGCGCGGCTGTTTGCATATGCTGTGTCGTTCTCTGTTTTGTCTGCTGTTCTTACTGCTGCCACCGGTCCTGGCATCGCAGGATCTTCCGGCTGGATTTGATCCGCAGCGGGATGCTGCCAGGGACGTGATGACAGCCCAGTCCCTGGCGAAGGTCACGGGCAGGCGCGTATTGGTCGACGTCGGCGGACAGTGGTGCGGCTGGTGCCGCAAGCTCGACCGGTTTATTGCCTCACAGCCGCAAGTCAAGACCTTGATTGCTAGCCACTACGTTTGGCTTAAAGTCAACTACTCAGCCAAAAACAGGAACGCCGCTGTGCTCTCCAGGTGGCCCAAGGTCAGAGGTTTCCCGTACCTGCTGGTGCTGGAACCGGATGGGAAATTGCTTCACGCCCAGGGCGTTGGAGGGCTCGAAACTGAAACAGAAAACGAGGCTGACGAGGATTACGGTCCGGTCCGGGTAATTGCATTTCTTAAGCGTTTCGCCATTGTGGCAAGCGTTCCGTCACCTCCCGGCCTCACAAAGTAATTGTCTGACAGAGAGCGCGTGCATCAATACTACGGCCATTGCAGATTTGGCAGAACTTTATGACCCACTCCACTTTCCAGTTCGGCGAACGACGTCCAGAATTTGCGGTTCCCGTGCTCAACGAGCGAGCAGTTCGGGCCAGCGCCGGCATTCTGTTCTTCTTTGCCTTCATCTCCTTCATGAATGCATTTTTGCTGGGCAACTTTCAACCAACGCGGTTGTTTGTGGTGGTTTTCCTGGTGGACTTCACGATCCGGATCTTCATCAATCCGCGCTATGCCCCGAGCCTGATCGTCGGCCAGTGGGTCGTGCGCAAGCAGCAGGCAGAGTACGTCGGTGCGCCGCAAAAGCGCTTTGCCTGGGTCATCGGTTTTGTGCTGGCCCTGGCCATGCTGTGCCTGATGGTGCTCAACAACGTGATTGGTCCGATCAACATGATCGTTTGCTCGGTCTGTTTGTTGCTGCTTTTCTTTGAGGCGGCGTTTGGCATCTGCATTGGCTGCAAGGTTTACAACTTGTTGAACAAGGAACAGGCGCAGCTCTGCCCCGGTGGAGTATGCGATGTTCCGAAAGCCGATCGCCGCGGGCTCAGTCTTGTTCAAGTAGTGGTTCTGCTGCTGTTCGCCGCCTTGATCGCTTTCACTGCACAATGGGTCTATGGCACTGGGTCGCCGCCGATGCGCTCGACGCCCTCTGCGACTGCACCGTCTGCCAGTGGCGCGCGCGACCCGGCAGAAGAAGAGCGCTGCAAGGTGCCCGAGTTTGCCAAGGTCATGGGGCATGAGGAAAAATGGAAGCAACACAACAACTGTCAGTGAGAGTGAATGAATATCCCTGCCCAACTCAAGCGCCGTTTACCTCTGGCCGCACTGGCTGTCCTGCTGCTGGCAGCGCTCGCCTTTGTCATGCTGCGCTCTGGCCCTCTGGCACCCACGCGGGTGACGGTCAATCAGGTCAAGGAGGGCACATTCAACCCCGCCCTGTTCGGTATTGGTACGGTGGAGGCACGGCGCAACTGGATGATAGGTCCGACGGTAGCGGGCCGCGTGCTCAGCGTCAGGGTGGACGTCGGTGACAGCGTGAAGGCAGGCCAGTTGCTGGCCGAAATGGATCCGGTGGACCTGGAACAGCGACTGGCTTCGCTCGATGCGTCCATCACGCGCGCTGTCAGTGCCCAGGCGGCTGCGGCGGCGCAGCAACTCGACGCAGCGGCACGGCGTGAACTGGCCGTTGTCAATTTCCGGCGCAATCAGGATCTGGCTGACAAAAACTTTATCAGTGCCGGCGCGCTTGAAGCGCGCGTACAGGAGAAGGTCTCGGCCGACGCAGCCCTGCAAGCGACGCAGGCCGGTGTGCTTGGAGCGGGGCAGGATTTGACGCGACTCAAAGCAGACCGTGCTGGCTTGTTACAGCAGCGCTTGAACGTGCGCCTGCGGGCTCCAGCAGATGGCGTTGTGAGCAGTCGCGACGCGGAGGCGGGTTCTACCGTCGTTGCGGGTCAGGCGGTGCTGCGTCTGATCGACCCCGGCAGTTTGTGGATCAAGCTGCGCATCGATCAAGGTCGATCAGCGGGCCTGCTGGCGGGTCTGAAGGCCAACATCGTGCTGCGATCGCAGTCGCAAACTTCCGTGGCGGGTAATGTGGCCCGGGTCGAAATGCTGAGCGACAGTGTTACCGAAGAGAAAATCGCGCAGATCGCGTTTGAGCAGATGCCGTCCACCGTATCCGTGGGTGAAATGGCAGAAGTCACGCTGCAATTGCCCGCTACCAGCAAGGCCGTTCTGGTTCCCAGTGCCAGCATCCAGCGCCAGGGTGGCGCAACGGGTGTCTGGCGGATCGAATCGGGCAAGCCGGTGTTCACGACGCTGCGCCTGGGTGCCAGCAGCCTGGAGGGGCAGGTGCAGGTGCTCGAAGGTTTGAAGGTGGGCGACGAGGTGGTGGTGTACAGCCAGAAGGCGCTCAGCAGCGACAGCCGGGTGCAGGTGGTTGACGCACTGGTCAAGCCGGCGGGCGTCGGCGCTGCACCATGATCAGTCTGGCCGGGCGTGACATTCTTCATGCGTGGCAGAAATTTGTCTTTACCGGCCTCGGACTTGGCTTGTTGATCGGCGTGACTCTGAGCATGGCCGGCGTCTACCGCGGCATGGTTGACGATGCACGCGCCCTGCTCACCAACAGTGGCGCAGATTTGTGGGTGGTGCAAAAAGACACACAGGGCCCGTACGCTGAATCTTCCAGCATCAAGGACGACCTGGTACGCGGTGTTCTGGGTATGCAAGGTGTGGCGCGCGCCGCCAACGTAACTTACTTCACCATGCAGGTGCAACAAGGTAGCACCGAGGTGCGGGCCATGGTGGTGGGCATGGAACCGGGTCAGCCCGGCAGTCCGGGCTATCTGGTGGCCGGACGCCACATCACGCGCAGCCACTACGAGGCTGTTGCCGACGTCAAGACTGGATTTGCGCTGGGCGATCTCATCCGCATCCGCCGCCATGACTACGCCGTAGTAGGACTGACTCAGCGCATGGTGTCGTCTGGGGGTGATCCGATGGTTTTCATCCCGCTCAAAGACGCGCAGGACGCCCAGTTTCTGAAAGACAACGACGCCGTCCTGAATGACCGTGCCCGCACGGCTGCCAATCAGGCGTTCAATCGTCCAGGTCTGCCCGGTCTGCTCGAAGCGGTACAGTCTACTCAGACCAGCAGTCACAGCGTCAACGCCGTCCTGGTGCAAATTCAGGATGGGCTGGTAGCTGAACAGGTGGCTGAACCGATTCGCCGCTGGAAGCACTTGCAGGTGTTTACACGTGACGGCATGGAAGAAATTCTGGTGGCCAAGTTGATTGCCACATCGGCCAAGCAGATAGGCATGTTTCTGGTGATCCTGGCGATTGTCAGTGCAGCGATCGTGGCCTTCATCATCTACACCATGACTCTGGGCAAGATTCGCGAGATCGCAGTGCTCAAGCTGATCGGAACCCGCAACCTGACCATTGCCGCCATGATCCTGCAGCAGGCGCTGGGCCTGGGACTGATCGGGTTCATCGTGGGCAAGGTGGCGGCCACTTTCTGGGCACCGATATTTCCAAAATTTGTGCTGCTGGAGCAAGCTGATGCAGTCACCGGATTTGTCGTCACCATGCTGATCTGTGCCCTGGCCAGCACGCTGGCTATCCGGGTGGCGTTGAAGGTCGATCCGGCCGAGGCCATTGGTGGTTAACGCGATGATGAAAAGTCCTGCAAACCTGCAATCATCGCCCTCGACCCAGGGCGGCATCGTCATCGAAGGTCTGCGCAAGGTCTATGGCCAGGGTGACACCGCGGTGGAAGCGCTCAAGGACGTCAACATGCGTGTCGGCCCGGGCGAGGTGGTCGGTCTGGTCGGGCCATCCGGTTCCGGCAAGAGCACGCTTCTCAAATGCCTGGGTGCCATCATCGAACCGACAGCCGGGCGCATGGTACTGGGAGGAAAAGTGATCTATGACAACGTCTGGAAAATTCCGGATTTGCGCACTCTTCGACGTGACAGCATCGGTTTTGTGTTCCAGGCCCCCTATCTGATTCCATTTCTGGATGTCACCGACAACGTCGCCTTGCTTCCAATGCTGGCCGGTCTGTCCAACGCAAAATCCCGGTCACGGGCACTGGAGCTTTTGAGCGCCCTTGACGTAGCTCACCGGGCCCGCGCGCAGCCATCGCAACTCTCAGGCGGTGAGCAGCAGCGCGTATCCATTGCGCGGGCGTTGGCCAATCGTCCCCCGGTGATCCTGGCCGATGAGCCAACCGCGCCGCTCGACAGCGAACGCGCCCTGGGCGTGATGCGAATTCTGAATCAGATGGCGCAGCAGTCGCAGGCTGCCATCATCGTGGTCACTCACGACGAAAAAATAATTCCGACCTTCAAACGGATTTATCACATCCGGGATGGGCGGACGGTCGAGGAGGCTGGCGAAGGACGGATGCTGGAATGAACAATATTTCGGAGATGTCCGTGCCAAATGCTTGCTTGGGTAGGCGAGAAGTTTATTTTCAATAATTTCGTAGAACGCTGCATCTTTTGTCGCATCGCTCCGTCTTCACTACCATGACTGCATTGATTTCTCCCAAGATGCGCTGGCACACTCGCCAGCCGGTCGTTTTTCTGGTTCTTGCTGCCATCATCTGGTTGGCTCTGTACCAGACGCTGGATCCTGTCGCCGAAGCCCTGGTGGCATCACTGCCGGTTGACCGGGCCAGCCACCTTGGTGGCGCTTTGCAGTTCTTCTTCTACGATACGCCCAAGGTGCTGATGCTATTGACCGGTGTGGTGTTCGTCATGGGCATGATCAACAGCTACTTCACCCCGGAGCGCACCCGCGCGATGCTGGCCGGACGCACTGAGGGCGTCGCCAATGTCATGGCAGCGAGCCTGGGCATCGTCACACCGTTTTGTTCTTGCTCTGCTGTGCCGCTGTTCATCGGCTTTGTGCAGGCGGGGGTACCGCTGGGCGTGACCTTCTCGTTCCTGATTTCAGCGCCCATGGTCAACGAAGTGGCGTTGACGCTGTTGTTCGGCATGTTCGGCTGGAAGGTGGCCCTGCTGTACATGGGCCTGGGTCTGTCGGTGGCCATCGTTGCCGGCTGGGTGATCGGGCGCCTGAAGATGGAGGCCTATCTGGAAGACTGGGTGCGGGACATGCCCAGGATGGCTGCGCAGTTTGAAGCGACTGGCATGACCCTGGCAGACCGCATTCAAGGTGGCTTTTCGTCAGTCCGCGAGATCGTGGGCAAGGTCTGGCCCTACATTCTGGTCGGCATCGCCGTCGGTGCTGGCATTCACAGCTACGTACCCGAAGATTACATGGCCAGTTTCATGGGCCGGGAGGCTTGGTGGTCGGTGCCACTGGCAGTCATCATAGGCGTGCCACTTTATTCAAACGCCGCAGGCGTCATCCCCATCGTGCAAGCGCTGCTGGCCAAAGGTGCGGCACTGGGTACGGTGCTGGCATTCATGATGAGTGTGATCGCACTGTCTTTGCCCGAAATGATCATCCTGCGCAAAGTTCTGAAAATTCGCCTGATTGCTACGTTCGTCGGTGTCGTAGCCACCGGCATCCTGCTGGTGGGCTATGTCTTTAACGCCGTGCTTTAAGCCGCAGGTCTTTACTTCAACGTCAACCTTTAAGGAATCCTCATGGACATCAAGGTACTCGGCACAGGATGTGCCAACTGCAAGAACACGATCGCGTTGATTGATCAAGTCGCAAAGGCAAAGGGCGTAACTGTCAAGTTAGAGAAGGTGGAAGAGTTGCGCGACATCATGGGCTATGGCGTCATGAGCACCCCCGGCGTAGTCATCAACGGCAAGGTAGTGCATGCCGGCGGCGTGCCAAGTCGTGAAAAGATCGAACAATGGCTGACAGCGGCTTGACCTGACGGGGTAACAACATCATGAATCCAATGAAAAAATTCCATCTGGTCTTTTCCCTGCTGATGGGCGCGATGATGATTTCCATCATGACTTTTGTCATCACGCTCGTCAATATTGGCTGGTCCGATCAATTCCTGGGCTCGTGGCTGAGAGCCTTCTGCATCGCTTATGTCGTCGGTGTTCCGGTGATATTTTTTCTGGCCCCGATTGCGCGCAAGATCACAGGCAAAGTCCTGGGTGTTACGCCCGCCTAACCCGCCTCCGATCCGCACCTCGTCCTCCATCCCCACTTCATTAAAGGAACTACCCGTCATGCTTCAAGAAGCCAGAGAAGTTTGTCCCACCTCTACCCGCCGCTTGATCACTGGCGGCGCTCTGTTGGTGGATGTGCGTGAACCTGAGGAACTGACGAGTTGTGCATTTGATGTTCCCGCCATCGTGAACATCCCCTTGACGGAACTTGAGCAACGCTGGAGCGAAGTGCCAAAGGATCGAGAAGTTGTTCTCGTTTGCCATGTTGGTGAGCGCAGTCTCAAGGCAACCTATTTTTTGCAGTACCACGGCTATACCAATGTCAGCAACATGGCGGGTGGCCTCGCCAAGTGGGTGAAAAAAGGATTCCCGGTCACAGGGCAACTCGCCACGGATGCGGGCACTTCGACCGTATCGTGCTGTTGCGGCCACGTTGGCGAATCCGCCAGTAAAACCAGTTGTTGCTAAGCCATGCTCGGACGTGGCACGAAATCGCTGACCCGGCCCGTAACGTCGATCTGCACCTGGCAGGCGGTCGTCATGCGGTCGCGTAAGCGCTGTCGAGCACGCTGAATGCGAGATTTGACCGCACTAAGAGTCAAATCTTTCTGGCGGGCATAGTCGGCTTGAGCCATGCCCTGCAGATCACACAGCGCAATGACTTCGCGGTCATCGAAACTCAGCTCTGACAGCACGCGCGGCAAGCAAGCGGTGAGCGTGTCAACGGTGTCTATCTCATCGGTCGGCGCAACCAGGTCGTCGGGTAACCCGACCGTTTTGCGCGCCACCCGCAGGTGATCAGCCAGCGTGTTGCGCGCCACCTCAAATAGCCAGGCCTGGGCGTTTTGTATGGAACAAAAGCGTTCACCTTGGCGCAAGGCCTTCAAAAACAGGTCTTGCAGCAGGTCATCGGCCTCGGCCGGGCTGTTCATGCGGTGGCGCAGCCAGACTCTCAGTTCGGTCTCATGAGCTGTCCAGGCCTTCGTCAAGCAGTTCATTGGTGTTTGTCCAAAAATATCTCAATACTTGCGCAGTAGGTTGACATGCATCGGTCGTACAAAGTGTGCGCCGTCGGCGCCCATGTGAGTTTCAAAGCGTGAGCGTACCAACGCGAGGGTCGCGGCATCAAGTCGATGATCGAGATAGGTAATACCGATCAGCCGCTTTTCAAATTCGGCAAAGTCGCGGAAGTAGACAGGTGTTTCAAACCGGATCTCGTCCACCTGCTCCCAGACTCCCAAGGACACCGCAGCCTTTAGCGCACGCTGGGCGGCGGTGCGCACCACCTCCTCATCATGGAACAATCGAATCACTTCATTCAGGTCCCCGGCAAACACCGGTTCCGACACATAAAGCAGTCCCTTGGGATGCAGTACGCGATGCACCTCCAGCAGCGCACTGTCCATTTGATCGAGTGGCACATGGTGCAATGACTTCAGCATCAACGCCAGGTTAAAAGCTTCCGCTGGAAAGGGGATGGACTGTGCGCCTGCCTGCACGAATTGAAGCCGCTGCACTGGGTTGAGCAGGTTCTTGGCGTGCTGCATCTCGTCCACTTCGAGCCCGGTTACTTCGCAGTCTGAATATCGCGCAAGCAGCTTGCGTGACAGGTCCGCAGCACCGCAGCCCAACTCGACAATCCGTCTCTGCTGCTTCAGCTCGACAAGCGATTGCAGCAACTCTAAT
>JBAXBQ010000097.1:0-10636 GCA_037141865.1 Comamonadaceae bacterium
CTGCCCCCCGAGGGGGCTGTGCTTGCTTGGGGCGGCCCGGCGCGGCGCACGGCCCACTGGCGCCGGAGCTGGAGATGAAGTTTCTCAGGAGCATTCTCAGAAAGTTATTTTTCCCGCTGATTGCGGCGCTGTTGCTATTCGAGGAGTGGGGCTGGGAACCGCTGGCCGCACTTTTTGCCCGCCTGGCCCATCTGCCGCTGTGGGCCTGGCTGGAAAGAAAAATTACTCAGTTACCGCCACGCTGGGCACTGCTTGTTTTTGGAGTACCCATGCTGGCTTTGCTGCCGGTAAAGTTGCTGGCGATCTACTTGTTTGGAAAAGGTCAGGCAACCCTGGGACTGATCCTGTTGCTGGGCGCCAAGATTGGCGGCACCGCGGTGGTGGCGCGTCTGTTCCAGTTGACGCAGCCGGCCCTGCTGCAGTTGCGCTGGTTCGCCCGCTGGTATCCACGCTGGAAGACCTGGAAAGAAGCTGTGCTGGCCGAAATACGCGGCTCAGCCGCCTGGCGCGCGGGGCAAGAGCTCAAGCGCTCGGTCAAGGCCTGGCTGAGGGCTTGGCGAGGCCAGTAGCGGCGTATTGATCGCCAGCGCGGCTTTCGGTTTATCCTTTGCGGCATGAAGCTGTACAACTACTTCCGCTCGTCGGCCTCGTTTCGGGTGCGCATTGCACTGGAGCTTAAAGGCTTGCGCTACGACTATGTGCCGGTCCACCTGGCGCGCGGGGAACACAAACAAGAGGCTTACACGTCGATTGCGGCGCAAGCGATGGTGCCCGTGCTGGAAGTCAATGGGCAGCGTCTGTCGCAGTCGATGGCGATCATGGAGTACCTCGATGAGTGCCATCCACAACCGCCCTTGCTGCCGCCGGACGCGCTGAGCCGGGCGCGGGTGCGCTCACTGGCGCAGCTCATTGCCTGCGAGATTCATCCGCTCAATAATCTGCGCGTACTCAAGTACCTGGTGAATGAACTCAAGCTGGAGGAACAAGCGAGAAACCGCTGGTACCAACACTGGGTGCGAGTTGGACTGGAGAGTTTCGAGCGTCAATTGCACGCCGTTGCCGCGCAGGGTGAGCCCACTGCTTTGGCGCCACCCATTTATTGTCATGGTGAAACGCCGACGCTGGCAGACTGCTGCCTGGTACCGCAGATCTTTAACGCCCGGCGTTTTGATGTGAATCTGGACGGTTTGCCTTTGACCATGGCGGTATTCGATACCTGCATGGCACTGCCTGCATTCCAGCGGGCGCAGCCGAGCAATTGCCCGGACCATGAAGCTTAGGGCGGCTGAGTCGTGAATCCCGCCTGGCTGATTCCGGATTGGCCGGCGCCTGTGCAGGTGCGATCGGTTTGCACCACGCGCGCTGGTGGCTGCTCTATGGCGCCCTACGACAGCCTCAACCTTGGCGAACATGTCGGGGACCGCTTGTCGGACGTGCTGACCAACCGGGCAATTCTTCAACAGTCGATTGCGGCCCGGCCGGTTTTTTTGTCGCAGGTCCATGGCGCGCAGGTGCTTGGGCTGACTAGCCAAACACAGCAAGGAACCCTGGCCGATGGCTGCATCACAAGTCAGCCGGGTGTCGCTTGCACTGTCATGGTGGCCGACTGCCTGCCGGTGCTGCTGAGCAACCGGCAGGGCAGCCTGGTGGCGGCGGCACATGCGGGCTGGCGCGGCCTGGCAGGGCAGGGCGGGAGAGGGATTCTTGAGTCTGTTGTGGAGCGCTTTTGCGCGTTCCGCAAAGTCGATAGAGTGCAGGCGGCGCACGAAATGCTGGCCTGGTTGGGTCCCTGTATCGGACCGCAAGCGTTTGAGGTGGGCGACGAGGTGCGACACGCCTTTGTCGCCACTGACCCGGCGGCTGCCAAGTTATTTATGCCGACAGACAGTGGCAAATGGCTGGCAAATTTGCCTGCGCTGGCACGGTTGCGCCTGCAGGCCATGGGTGTCACGCAAATTTTTGGCAACGACGGCAGTCCGGCATGGTGCACCGTCAGCCAGCCGCTACGGTTCTTTTCGCATCGGCGCGATCACGTCAGTGGCCGCATGGCGGCCTGCATCTGGCTCGCTTGAAGGCGCGCTGGCAGGAAGCTCAGCCAGTGCGGCCAGCTCGGCCGCTTCTCTGGATTTGATGGCGCGGCGCCGGCCCGGTGCGCGTATCAGGTAAACCACCAGGGCCACCGGTGCCAGGCCATAAAATATAAAAGTCATGACCGCACCCAGCAGCGTGCCATTGGTGTTGGTGGCTTCGGCGACGGCCATCATGAGCGCAACATACAACCAGGCAATCGGCACAATGTACATAAATTTGGCGACTGAAAAAGCAGGGATGTTGCAGTATGTCAGGTTCTCGTACGGTAAGACCTGAGATACTCGGGTTTCATTCAGTAGGCGCAATAAAGAGGACACAGCATGGCACAGGATTCTCCTGAATTTTGGGCGCAATCAGCGCAGCAGTTTCAACAGACTTTAAGTGACAGCTGGACCCAGGCTTTGCAGTCCCTGCAGAACATTGATCTGGGCAGCGCCGGGCCCGGACTGGGCGCCACCCAGGGTAAACCGCCAGCGATTCGTTTTTCGCCGGAAAAGTTGCAGGCCTTGCAGCAACAATACCTGACGGACGCCGCCGGTCTGTTGAACGAAAGTCTGCATGGCAAACTGCAAGCCAAGGACAAGCGTTTTTCTGCCGAGGCCTGGGCCAACAACCCGGCCGCCTCTTTTGCCGCCGCCGCTTACCTGCTCAATACCCGCGCCTTGATGACTCTAGCCGACGCCGTTGAGACCGACCAAAAAACACGGGCCCGTATCCGTTTTGCGGTGGAACAGCTGAGTGCCGCGGCAGCGCCCAGCAATTTCATGGCGTTCAACGCCGAAGCGCAAAAGATGGCGATCGAAACGCAGGGCGAGAGCATTGCCAAGGGCGTCACCAACCTGATTCACGATCTGCGTCAGGGTCACGTATCGATGACCGATGAAAGCGTGTTTGAAGTCGGTAAAAACGTCGCCACCACGGAAGGCGCCGTGGTGTTCGAGAATGAATTGTTCCAGTTGATCGAGTACAAGCCCCTGACCGCCAAGGTCTACGAAAAGCCGTTTCTGCTGATTCCGCCTTGCATCAACAAGTTCTACATTCTGGACCTGCAGCCGGAGAACTCCGTCATTCGCTATGTCGTGGCGCAGGGACACCGCACTTTCGTGGTGAGCTGGCGCAACCCGGATGCTTCGCTGGCCAACAAGACCTGGGACAACTACGTCGAGGACGCGGCCATCAAGGCGATTGCCGTGACGCAGGAGATAACCGGAGCAAAAACCATCAATGCTCTTGGATTTTGTGTTGGCGGAACGATTCTGGGCACGGCACTGGCGGTGCTGGCGGAGCGCGGTCACAAGCCGGTCACCAGTGCCACCTTTCTCACCTCGCTGCTTGATTTCAGCGACACCGGTATCCTGGACGTTTTCATTGATGAGTCTTTTGTCAATTACCGTGAACAGGAGATGGGCCAGGGCGGCTTGATGAAAGGCAAGGACCTGTCAAGCACCTTCAGTTTTTTGCGACCCAACGACCTGGTGTGGAACTACGTGGTGGGCAATTACCTCAAGGGCGAAACACCGCCGGCCTTCGACCTGTTGTACTGGAACAGTGATTCGACCAATTTGCCCGGACCTTTTTACGCCTGGTATCTGCGCAACACCTACCTTGAAAACAAGCTGGTCAAACCCGGCGCGGCCGTCTGCTGTGGCGAGAAGGTTGATTTGCGCAAATTGGATATGCCGGTCTACATCTACGGCTCGCGCGAAGACCACATTGTGCCGATTGGGGGCGCTTACGCGTCGACCCAGGCGCTGCCCGGAAAGAGGCGTTTTGTGATGGGTGCTTCCGGTCATATAGCGGGCGTCATCAACCCGCCCGCCAAGAATAAGCGCAGCCACTGGATACGCGCCGACGGCAAACTGCCCAAGAGTCACGCGGAATGGCTGGCCGGTGCCACCGAGTACCCCGGCAGTTGGTGGACTGATTGGTCACAGTGGCTCAAAACCCATGCTGGCAAACAGGTCCCCGCGCCAAAGGCCTACGGCAAGGGAAAATACAAGGCCATCGAAGCCGCCCCTGGCCGCTATGTGAAGGCAAAAGCCTGATCGCTTGAGCACAAAGTTTTTTTTATTAAACGGAGAAGAAAATGGAAGATATCGTCATCGTTTCAGCTGTGCGCACCGCCGTGGGCAAATTTGGCGGCAGCATCGCCAAGACCCCGGCCACCGAGTTGGGTGCCGCAGTCATCAAAGCCTTGCTGGAGCGCAGCGGTGTCGGCGCCGATCAGATCGGTGAAGTCATCATGGGACAGGTGTTGGCCGCAGGCGTTGGTCAGAACCCGGCACGCCAGTCGCTGATCAAGAGTGGCCTGTTGAAAGAAACGCCGGCGCTTACCATCAATGCCGTGTGTGGTTCCGGCCTCAAGGCCGTCATGCTCGCCGCGCAAGCGGTGGCCTGGGGCGACAGCGACATCGTGATTGCCGGTGGCCAGGAGAACATGAGTGCCTCACCGCACGTCTTGCTCGGTTCGCGCGATGGTCAGCGCATGGGCGACTGGAAGATGATCGACTCCATGATTGTTGACGGCCTGTGGGACGTCTACAACCAGTACCACATGGGCATCACCGCCGAGAACGTGGCCAAGCAATACGGCATCACGCGCGACATGCAGGACGCCCTGGCATTGGCCAGCCAGCAAAAAGCGGCTGCCGCGCAGGACGCCGGCAAGTTCAAGGACGAAATCGTTCCTTTCAGCATCGCCCAGAAGAAGGGTGATCCGATTGTCTTTGCCGCTGACGAATACCTCAACCGCAAGACCAATGCCGAAGCGCTGGCTAGCCTGCGTCCGGCCTTTGACAAAGCCGGTGGCGTGACGGCCGGCAATGCGTCCGGCATCAACGACGGCGCTGCCGCCGTGATGGTGATGAGCGCCAAAAAAGCCGCCGCTTTGGGGCTCAAACCGCTGGGTCGCATAGCCAGCTTTGCCACCAGTGGCGTGGACCCGGCGCTGATGGGTATGGGACCGGTGCCGGCTTCGCAAAAGGCACTGGCGCGCGCTGGCTGGAAGGCGGCCGACCTCGATCTGCTGGAAATCAACGAGGCGTTTGCGGCACAGGCGTGCGCTGTCAATCAGCAAATGGGCTGGGACACTTCCAAGGTCAACGTCAATGGTGGTGCCATTGCCATCGGTCACCCCATCGGTGCGTCCGGCTGCCGTATTCTGGTCACGCTGCTGCACGAAATGCAGCGCCGCAATGCAAAAAAAGGCATTGCCTCTTTGTGCATCGGCGGCGGTATGGGAGTGGCGTTGACGATCGAGCGATGAGCCTGGGGATGGGGCCTGGGTGGCGAAACGTCTGGTTGGCCGCCGCCCTGGGTCTGGCGTCGGCCTGGGCCTGCGCTGACAGCCCGTTGTGCCGCCTGGGACTCAGGCAATCGCCCATCGACATCGTCGCAACGGTCAAGCACGCGTTGCCGGCGCTGGAGTTTCATTACCGCGCTGCGCCTTTGAAAATTGCCAACGACGGACACACGGCGCGGGTGCGTTTTAGCAACGCTGGCGGGCTCAAGATCGGCAACGAGAGTTTCACGCTGCAGCAGTTTCACTTTCATACACCCGGCGGTGATCGCCTTGCCGGTGAACAATTCGCCATGGCCGCGCACCTGCTGCACAAGAGCAGGACCGGGCGTCTGCTGGCGCTGGTGGTGTTGTTTCGCCAGGGCGGCGAGAACCCGGCGCTGGCTGCGCTGTGGCCCCAAATTCCCGAGCCTGTTGACGGTGATCACTTGATTGCCGGTGCGTCTGTCGATGCCAGTCGTCTGTTGCCCGGCAGTCGCTCCTACTATCGCTATGAAGGCTCGCTGACCGCGTCGCCGTGTACCGAGAACGTGACCTGGCTGGTGATGAAGCAGCCGCTTGAGTTGTCGCCCGCTCAGTTGCTCTTCTGGCGCGCCCGGTTTGCCGACAACATTCGAGCACCGCAGCCTCTTCATGGCCGCATCGTCCAGGAAAATGGCTAACTTTCATGCGCAACGCTGCGCCGTAAATTAATTTTGAAAGAATATATGCAGCAACACCCGCAACGAGTCATGGCAGCGCGAGGGTTTTGCGCCGCGCTGTTGCTGGCCAGCAGTGCAATGATCGTCCCTGCCTTCGCTCAAGCTGCCGCGCGGCCGGGCAAGCCCAAGGCGCCTGGGGTGGAAGTGACCGTCACGGAGGAAATGACTGGTGCCGGCATTGTTTCCAGTGGCGTCACCTTGCCACCGATTCCGCCGGTGACCGGTAGTCGCAAGGACCCGGTGCCTTCCTGGGGCAAACCGCTGCCGTATCCGGTAGTCATTGCCGACCGGCGCAACAATCGGCTGATCGAGATTGCACCCAACAAAAACATCATTTGGGAGTTTGTTTCGCCCGGCCTGAAGGTCTATCGCGGCAATGAAGATGTGAACTTTTCGCCTGACGGCAAACGGCTGGCAGTGAGCGAGGAAGATAACTTTGATGTGCACATCGTCGATTACGAACAGAAGGCGCTGACCTGGACCTACGGCACGCCCGACTTCCGCGGCAAGGCGCCCGGCTTTTTGAATTATCCCGACGACGCGCACCTGTTGGCCGACGGCAAGGTGATTACAGCCGATATTCGCAATTGCCGCATTCTGATCATTGACCCGAAGGACAACAGCATCGCCACTCAATGGGGCAAGCCAGGCAAGTGCCGGCACAAACCACCCCATCAACTGGCGCACCCGAACGGCGCCACGCCACTGGAAAATGGTGACATTCTGGTGACAGAGATTTCCGGCTCATGGATTTCGCGCATCACGCGTCAAGGCAAGGTATTGTGGAGTGTGAAAGCGCCCAACATTCGCTATCCGTCAGACGCCTTCTTGACGGTCGATGGCAAGCAGGTGATCGTGGCTGACTTCTGGAAGCCCGGGCGTATCGTCATTTTTGACCCGGCCAGCCGCAAAATAAGTTGGGAATATTTTGTCAAGGACGGCGAGAAAATGCTGGATCATTCCAGTATCGCCCGCGAGTTGCCTGACACCGGCGACATATTTGTGGTTGACGATTTGCGTGACCGCGTCATGGTGATTGACCGCAAGACCAAGGAATTCATCTGGCAGTACGGCGTGACTGACACCAAAGGTCACACGCCGGGCCTCCTTTTCTATCCGGATGGCTTTGACATTGACGTCTTTCGCGACTGGAAGGCGGCGCTCGCGAAGCCCCCAGTCCGGCCTGTATTGCGGTGAGCTTTTCAAGTCGACCGACACACCCAGCCAGTATCAATTTGTGGGTCTTTGTCAGTGTTTTCCGCAATGCGGCTGGCGTAATTTGTGGCTATAGTGCGGTCTCGCCTATTCAATCGTCACTACAGGAGTAAAACAATGAGTCAAAAAGTCGCATATGTCACCGGCGGCATGGGGGGCATCGGTACTGCCATTTGCCAGCGCTTGCACAAGGAAGGTTTCAAGGTCATTGCCGGTTGCGGTCCGACCCGTGACCACGCCAAGTGGCTGGCCGAGCAGACCGCGCTGGGTTTCACTTTTTACGCGTCGGTGGGCAATGTTGGAGACTGGGATTCCACCGTGGAAGCCTTTACCAAGACCAAGGCCGAGCATGGAAGCGTTGATCTGTTGGTCAACAACGCCGGCATCACACGCGATCGTATGTTTATCAAAATGTCGCGCGAAGACTGGGACGCTGTGATTGAAACCAACCTCAACTCCATGTTCAATGTCACCAAACAGGTGGTCGCCGACATGGTGGAAAAGGGCTGGGGTCGTATTGTCAATATTTCTTCGGTGAATGGCGCAAAAGGCCAGGCCGGCCAGACCAACTACTCTGCCGCCAAGGCTGGTATGCACGGTTTCACCATGGCTCTGGCGCAGGAATTGGCCACCAAGGGCATTACCGTCAATACGGTAAGTCCGGGCTACATCGGCACCGATATGGTGAAGGCGATTCGCCAGGATGTACTCGACAAGATCGTGGCCACCGTGCCGGTCAAGCGCCTGGGTGAACCCAGCGAAATAGCATCCATCATTGCCTGGCTGGCCTCTGACGAAGGCAGTTATTCGACTGGCGCCGATTTCTCGGTGAACGGCGGCTTGCACATGGGATGATGATGACTTGGGCGGGTGCCAACTCCCGCTTTCGACGCCTGGCTGTTGCAATCTGCTGTGCCACGTTGTATGCACCCTTGGTCGCGCAGGCCGAGGGAAGCAGCGAGTCCAACTTGGTGCCAACCCCAACGCTCTGGCGAGCAACTACGGAGAGCGTCGAACTGCTTGGCGGCGAAAAGATGGGACTGCTGGGCCTTGACTTGTTGTTTGATGTGAACGACAGGTTGCGCTTGGGTATGGGCACTTACGGCGCGGTGCGCGGCGAGCGTGGCGGCTTCATTACCCTGGGTCTGGTAGGCGAAGCGCGCCAGCGTCTGAGCCCGAACTGGTTGGCGCGTGCCGGGCTGTTTGTCGGTGCCGGCGGCGGGCGTGGCGGCTACACGCTGTCGGGCGGGGGCCTGTCGGGCGGGGGCTTGATGCTGCGCGGTGATGTTGGTCTAAACTACGAGAGCGGGCGCTACGGTAATTTCGGCTTGGGTGTCAGCCACGTGCAATTTCCGTCCGGAGTCATCCAAAGCACGCAGCCTTATCTTCAGTACGAATACCCATTTTTCAGTCTCTTGAACCCGGCGTGGACGACCGCCTTGCCCGCCGTTGGCAACGCCACTGCGGGCGACTGCGCCGTGCTGGCCCGGAGCACAGAATTTGCGTTGGTGACGCGCACCTACAAGATTCCATCCTCGGTCGTGCGCGACGACGGGCTGGCGCAACACAGCAGTATGCAATTGCTGGGTGTCGAATGGTTGTCCTATCTGGATCAACACTGGTTTTTGAAGCTGGAGTCCGAGGGTGCCATGGGTGGCCAGAGCAATGGCTATATGCAAATTCTGGCGGGCGGCGGCTACCGCCATGCACTTTCAGACAGCACGGCAGTCAAATTGCACGCGGCGGCTGGCCCGGCCGGCGGTGGTGGTGTCGACACCGGCGGCGGCTTGTTGCTGGACGCTGGCATTTCACTGAGTCAAAAACTAAGCTCGCGTACCGCGCTGGAGTTATCGCTTGGCGAAGTGCACGCGCCATCCAGAAGCTTCACTGCAACCAGTCTGGGCGTCAAGCTGAACTATCAGTTTGGCTTGCCCGGCGTGTCTGAACAAGCGCTGTCCTGGTCTGCCCTGAGTGATTTTGATGCCACCAAGCTTCGGGCGCGGGTCGTCAACCAGACTTATTTCAAGGCCGCTCCTGCGTGGCGCAACCGTTCGGTCGACCAGTCGGTCAGCAATCTGGGTGTCCAGCTTGATTACTTTGTGGCTCCCAACTGGTTCGTGACCGGTCAAGGCCTGGCTGCCTATGCCGGTGATGCCGGTGCCTACATGACAGGTCAAGTGGGTGTGGGTCTGCAGCAGCCTCTGTCGCAGCGCTGGTTTGTCGAGGCTGAGGCCTTGCTGGGCGCCGCCGGCGGCGGCGGATTGGCTGTGGGTGGTGGCCTGGTGGGTCAGGGCAATGCCTCCATCGGTTTTCGCTTTTCGAACACGCTATCGTTGCTGGTCAGCGCCGGCAGAGTTGCCGCTCCCAAGGGTGATTTCAGGGCCAACGTGGCCGGTCTGGCGCTGGTTTATCAGTTCACCGGGTTTACCCACAAGTAGCTGCGCCGCAGGGGTGGTCCACGGCGTACCGTTTTGACCTGGCGGCATTGTGGTTTTCCATAGTTGCCGGAGACAACTTTCGCGTTTAGAGTGCCGTCTTATCAGCGCACCTGGAACACGCCGTGAACTCATTCAATCAGGCTCAAAGGCGCCCCTCTGCAAGTCCCTCTATGCGCAGGCGGTGACGGCGGTGATTCTTGGTGTGTTGTTAGGGCACTATCCGCAACTGGGTGCCGACGGCGGTGGGCACTGTGCCAGTTGCCGGGCTGGCGCTGATCCTGGGCATTGATCGTTTTATGTCCGAGGCGCGGGCGTTGACCAACCTGGTGGGCAACGGAGTCGCCACCCTGGTGGTCGCCAGGTGGACCGGTGAGCTTGATACGAAGCAGCTTCAAGCGGGTCTGAACAACGAGAGCTGGGCCGAATCCGACGAGCCGGAAATATTGCTGGATCAACAGGTGGCGCGCATGGCGGTTGACAAAAAGTAGCAGCTTTTTTGAAGATCTAACCTGTCATCAGACGGACAGCGATTCAATCTCGCTCGATAACGCCAGCCACTGTTCTTCGAGTTGCTGCAACTGATCGTTGACGGTTTTCAGGCGCTTTCCGAGTTCCGCAATTTCGGCCGGAGGCGGCGACTTGCAAAGATGAGCTTCCAGCGCTGCGCCCTCGCCGTTGAAAACGGTCATGCGCGCTTCGAGTTCTTCCAGCCGCCGTTTGAGTCCGGTTGACACGGTTTTTGTTTTCGGCGCCGCTGATGCCGCAGCCTGGGCCTTGCGCTCGGCTTTCGCTGCCACACTGCTGGCTTCCTTGATCGCCTCGCGCTGGCGTTTGGCTTCGTCCAGCAGGTAGCGCTGGTAATCGTCCAGATCGCCGTCAAACGGCGATACACC
>JBAXBQ010000098.1:0-10550 GCA_037141865.1 Comamonadaceae bacterium
CCATGACCTCAGCTGTAATTGTTTCCACCGCCCGCACGCCGCTTACCAAGAGCTGGAAAGGTGCCTTCAACATGACACACGGAGCCACGATGGGGGGGCACGTGGTCGAACAAGCGATTGCGCGTGCCGGCATTGAAGCGGCCGAGGTGGAGGACGTCATCATGGGCTGTGGTACACCTGAAGGGGCTACCGGTGCCAACATCGCCCGGCAGATTGCTCTGCGCGCGGGTTGCCCTATCACGACCTCCGGCATGACCATCAACCGCTTTTGTTCATCCGGACTTCAGACCATTGCCCTGGCGTCCCAGCGTGTGATCGCAGGGGAAGGCGACATCTTCGTGGCCGGTGGTCTGGAGGCCATTTCCTGTGTGATGCAGGAGATGAACCAGCACATGCTGACCGATCCCTGGCTGATCAAGAACAAGCCAGAGGTCTACCTGCCGATGCTGCAAACGGCCGAGATCGTTGCCAAGCGATACAACATCGGCCGTGACGCCATGGACGAGTACGGTGCGACCAGCCAGCAACGCGCCACGGCAGCTTTGGCCGCCGGCCTGTTCAAGGACGAAATCGCGCCCATGACGGTGACGATGGGTGTGGCCGACAAGGTGATGGGTTTGACGACGAAAAAAGTAACCGTCAGCGACGACGAAGGTATCCGTGATGGCACCACCAAAGAGGGCATCAGCGGACTGCGCTCAGCGCTACCGGGCGGTCTGATTACGGCCGGAAACGCCAGCCAGTTGTCAGATGGCAGTGGTGCCGTGGTGGTAATGCACGAAAAAGTGGCCGAGAAAAAAGGCCTCAAACCGCTGGGCCGTTTTCTTGGCTTTGCCGTCGCCGGTTGTGAGCCCGACGAGATGGGCATTGGCCCGGTGTACGCGGTCCCCAAGCTGCTGACCCGTCTGGGCCTGAAGATGGAAGACATTGACCTGTGGGAACTGAACGAGGCCTTTGCAGTGCAGGTGATTTACTGCCGCGACAAGCTCGGCATTCCGGCGGCTCGTCTGAATGTCAATGGCGGCGCCATTGCGGTCGGGCATCCCTTCGGCATGAGCGGTCAACGTCTGACCGGTCATGCCCTGATTGAAGGCAAGCGCCGCGGCGCCAAGCGCGTCTGCGTCACCATGTGCATTGGTGGTGGCATGGGTGCGGCAGGTATTTTTGAGGTATTGTGAAACCTTGTGGGACAGATCGCTGTGACACGAAGCGAACCTGCTCGGTCCCCAACCAAGTAGATAACTATGAGTCTGCGTTCTACTGTTGATTTCCTTCTGTACCAGTGGCTCGATGCAGAATCACTGAACCAGCGACCTCGTTTTGCAGACCATTCGCGTGAAACTTTTGATGCTGTGTTGGACACCTGTGAACGCATTGCACGAGAGAAATATGCGCCGTTCAATCGAACCGTCGATGTGGAAGAGCCCCGGTTTGACGGTGAGAAGGTCATCCTGCCGCGGGCGACTCAGGTAGCGCAGCGAACCTACGCCGAGTCCGGTATGCTTAGCGCCGCGCAGGATTACGAGGTGGGTGGCATGCAGTTGCCCTACACGATCGAGGCCGCAGCCAATTCCTTCTTCGCCTGCGCCTCCGTCAGCATAGGTACGGGCATGCTGACCACCGGCAATGCTAATTTGCTCATGGTGCATGGCACGCCGCTGCAAAAGGAAGTGTTCTCCAAAAATGAATTTGCCGGGCGCTGGTCGGGCACCATGTGCCTGAGCGAACCGCAAGCCGGCTCCAGCCTGTCGGATGTGGCCACTTGTGCGGTACCGGATGGAGCGACTTTTGAGTCCGATCCGCTGGGCGCACGCTATCGCCTCAAAGGCAACAAGATGTGGATTTCGGCCGGCGAACACGAGCTGACCGAGAACATTATCCACTTGGTGCTGGCCAAAATTCCGGGGCCGGATGGCAAGTTTATTGCTGGCACTCGTGGAATCTCGCTGTTCATCGTGCCCAAAAAAATGGTAAACGGTGCCGGTGAGCTTACCGGTGAGAGAAATGACGTGGCACTGGCCGGCTTGAATCACAAGCTGGGCTGGCGCGGAACGGTCAACACGCTGCTCAATTTTGGCGAGGGCAAATACCCGGTACTGAGCACTGGGGTTGGCCTTGATGGCCATGGTGCCGGTGCCGTCGGCTACCGGGTAGGCAAGCCGGGTGAGGGGCTGCGTTGCATGTTCCACATGATGAACGAGGCGCGCATCGGTGTCGGCATTGCGGCGACCATGCTGGGTCTGGCCGGTTATTACGCCTCGCTGGACTATGCCAAAAACCGGCCACAAGGGCGCCCTGTGAGCGCTGGCGGAAAGGACGCGTCGCAACCGCAGGTGCGCATCATCGAGCACGCCGACGTGAAACGTATGTTGCTGGCGCAAAAATCGTATGGCGAAGGCGCCCTGAGTCTGGCCTTGTACTGCGCCCGGCTGGTTGACGAGCAACACACCGGCGCTGCCGAGGCGGCGGACGAGGCCCGTCTGTTGCTGGAGGTTCTCACTCCGATCGCCAAGAGCTGGCCCAGCGAGTGGTGTCTGGAAGCCAACTCACTGGCGATCCAGATCCATGGTGGCTACGGCTACACCCGCGATTTCCCGGTCGAGCAGTATTGGCGCGATAACCGCCTGAACATGATTCACGAAGGCACGCATGGCATCCAGGCGATGGATTTGCTGGGCCGCAAAGTGTTGATGGAAAGCGGACGCGGCATGCAACTGCTTGGCAGTCGAATCGCCATGACCATTCAGCGGGCATCGCTCCTATCCGAGTTGCAGGAGCACGCCGTGGCGTTGGGCCGGGCATGGGAGGAATTGAATTTTGCGACCCAAAGTGCCTGGGCCACCGGCAACCCGTCAGATGCGCTTGCCAACGCTGTGCCGTATATGCAGGCTTTTGGACACACCGTGCTGGCCTGGATTTGGCTGGATGTGAGTTGCATTGCGTTGACACTGGATAGCGAAGAGACCCAGGCTGACACGGCTGGAAAAATAGGCGCTGCGCAATATTTTTTCCACTATGAACTGCCCAAGATTGGCGCGTGGTTGAATGTCGTGACGGCGCGCGATAGGACTTGCGCTGACCTGCCAGAAGACGCATTTTGAATTGAGTGGATTTAACCAGAATTCGTTTTCAACCTCGGAGAATATGGGCATGATCAAACTGTATCAATTTGACCCCGCGTTCGGTCTCCCAAACGCCAGCCCTTTTTGCATGAAGCTGGAAACGTATTTACGCATGGCCCAGCTGCCATTCGAGATCGAACCGGCAACCCTGCAGGCGTTCAACAAGGCGCCCAAAGGCAAGATGCCCTACATCGAGGACCAGGGCAAAACCATAGCCGACAGCAGCCTCATCATCGACTATCTGAAGACGAACTACGGCGATCAGCTCGATGCCCGGCTGGGTCCTGATCAGCGTGCCGTCGCGCTCGCGTTTCAGCGCCTTATTGAAGAAAATCTTTATTGGGCGGTGCTTCACACCCGCTGGGTGGAGCCGACCGGATGGGAAAAAACCAGGATCGCGTTTTTTGGGAAGTTGCCGGTGCCGCTGAAATGGGTTGTGCCCCACATTGCGCGGCGCGGACTGATCAAGGAAATGCACGGGCACGGCATGGGTCGTCACTGCCAGCAAGAGATCCACGACATTGGTCGCCGCGACATCACGGCACTGGCTGATTTTCTTGACGACAAGCCCTACTTCATGGGCAACGAGCCCTGTTCGCTCGATGCGACCGCTTACGCATTTCTTGCCAACCTGGTCTGGCCACCGGTGGAATCGGCCCTGAAACAGCATACGAAACAGTACCCGAAACTGGAAGCCTATTGTCAGCGCATGCGCAGTCAGTACTACCCATGACGGGGCACTGTTGACGCAGAGTGCATTGCCTCCGCAAAATGCGCGCTATCGCCAGTGAGACAGCCGCCGCCGGGCAAATTCCAAAAATTCCTGCAAAATGGACTTCGTTCAGGAGACCCTCAAATGACACGTACTGTCCAACAACTATTTAATCTCAAAGGCAAGACCGCCCTGGTAACCGGCGGCTCGCGCGGCCTGGGCCTGCAGATGGCACACGCCCTCGGTGAAGCGGGTGCCAGGATCATGCTGAGTTCACGCAAAGCCGAAGACCTGGAGCAGGCCACCGCCGAATTGCAGGCCGCCGGGATTGACGCGCGCTGGATTGCCGCCGACTGTGCCAAAGAGGCCGAGATTCACCGTCTGGCCGACGAGACCCTGCAGCGCATGGGCGATGTGGACATTCTGGTCAACAACGCGGGCGCCGCTTGGGGCGCCCCGGCTGAAGACCATCCGATTGAAGCCTGGGACAAAGTGATGAACCTCAACGTGCGCGGCTACTTCATCCTTAGCCAGCAGATTGCCAAGAAAAGCATGATTGCGCGCCGTCAGGGCCGCATCATCAACATCGCGTCGATCGCCGGTCTGAACGGCAACCCGTCGGAGATGACGACGATTGCCTACAACACTTCGAAAGGTGCGGTGATCAATTTCACTCGGGCGCTGGGTGCCGAATGGGGTAAGTACAACATCACGGTCAATGCCATCTGCCCCGGTTTTTTTCCTAGCAAGATGACCATGGGCACTCTCAAAATGCTGGGCGAAGAAAAGCTTGCGGCTGGCGCGCCGCTCAAGCGCCTGGGGGACGACGAAGACCTCAAGGGTTTGTGTGTTCTGTACGCGTCAGACGCCGGCAAACACATCACCGGCCAGTGGCTGGCGGTGGACGGCGGGGTTAGTGTGGTCACCGGTGGTTGAGGCTGTGGTTGCGCAGAATTTCGGTATGGGATTTGGCGTTGCGATTCCGTTTGTTGAACACTTGGGCTTTGAGCTGAAACTGTTTGACGCTGGCTTGTCTGAGATTGCCTACGACCCTCAACCCGAACATCTCAACTCTTTCAGCGTCACCCATGGCGGCGCACTGATGACCTTGCTGGATGTCACCATGGCAGTGGCAGCACGTAGCCTGCAAAAAGACATGGGCGTGGTTACCATCGAAATGAAAACCAGCTTCATGCAACCGGCGCGCGGCCAACTCACCGGCAAGGGACATTTGATGCACCGCACTGCCACCATGGCCTTCACAGAGGGGACGGTCTTTGACGAGGCCGGGCGCGCTTGCGCCCACGCGACCGGGACCTTCAAGTACGTCAAACGTTTGCCTACTGGGCCGAAAAGCGCCAACGCCTTCAACGTGATTTCAACCGATTGATTTTTTTCAGGAGTTTCCCATGCTGCAAAACAAACAAATTCATCTCGATAACCGCCCTGCAGGCGAAGCCGTCGCCAGCAATTTCAAACTGGTTGTCAGCAACACGCCAGCATTGCAGGATGGGCAGGTATTGGTACGCCATCATTTCCTGAGTCTCGATCCCTATATGCGGGGCCGCATGAACGATGCCAAAAGCTATGCCCAGCCACAGGCCTTGGGCCAGACCATGGGTGGAGGCACAGTGGGAGAAGTGCTGGAATCAAAAAATGCAAAATTTGCAGTCGGTGACGAGGTCGTCGGAATGGGCGGTTGGCAGCAGTACAGCGTGGTCGATGCCGATCAGTTCGGCGCCCTGCGTAAAGTCGATACCAGTCACATCCCCTTGAGTGCTTACCTCGGCGCGGTCGGCATGCCCGGCGTCACAGCCTGGTATGGACTGGTCAAAATCATCGAACCCAAGATCGGTGAAACCATGGTGGTAAGCGCCGCTACAGGTGCCGTCGGCAGTGCTTTTGCCGCGCTCAGTAAAGCACGTGGTTGCCGCACGGTCGGCATTGCCGGGGGTCCCGATAAGTGCAAATACGCGGTCGAGGAATTGGGTTTTGATGCCTGCATCGACTACAAGTTACACCAGGATGCGACGTCGCTTGCCAAGGCATTGAAGAACGACTGCCCGAACGGCATTGACGGCTATTTTGAAAACGTCGGTGGCATGGTGCTGGACGCCGTGCTGACCCGTATGAACGCCTTTGGTCGCATCGCGGTATGCGGCATGATTGCCGGCTACAACGGTGCGCCGTTGCCGCTCACCTATCCGGCTCTGATTCTTGTCAATCGGCTTAAAGTGCAGGGCTTTATCGTGAGCGAACACATGGAGTTCTGGCCCGAGGCGCTGAAAGAACTTGGCACTTTGGTGGCAACCGGTAAATTGCGGGCCAGAGAATCAGTTGCACAAGGCCTTGAAGCCGCACCCGAAGCCTTTTTGGGCTTGCTCAAGGGCAAGAATTTCGGCAAGCAATTGGTCAAGTTGATCTGATACTTCGCGGGACAGTTCGCTGTTGCGCGAGGCAAGGCGCTGTCCGCAATCAATACCCTGGGCCATAGCATGACCGACATCATTCTTCACCACTATCCAACATCGCCTTTTTCAGAAAAAATAAGGCTCGTTCTGGGTTACAAAAAGGTGGCCTGGAAGTCGGTCGTCATCCCGTCCATCATGCCGAAACCCGATGTGCTGGCGCTCACCGGTGGCTATCGCAAGACGCCTTTCCTGCAAGTAGGCTCAGACGTCTACTGCGACAGCGCACTGATTTGTGATGTGCTGGAACATCTGCAACCCACACCCACGCTGTACCCCTTACAACACAAGGGTCTGGCGCGGGTGCTGGCACAGTGGGCCGACAGCACGCTGTTCTGGGCCGCCATGGCCTATAGCCTGCAACCCAAGGGCGCGACTGCCATGTTTGCGGCGGCACCGCCGGAAGCAGCCAAGGCGTTCGGTGCTGATCGTGCCGCCATGAGTACCGGCATGACGCGCTTGCGCCCGGCAGATGCTAGCGCAGCATACAAGTCGTACCTGCGGCGCCTTGCCAACATGCTGGAGGGCCAGCATTTCTTGCTGGGCAGCGTACCCTGCGTCGCCGACTTTGCTGCCTATCACCCCTTGTGGTTCTCCCGACTTCGGGTGCCAGTGATGGCCGGCATTCTGGACGCCACGCCCTCCGTGCTGTCCTGGATGGACCGCATGGCGGCGCTCGGCCACGGGCAGATGGAAAAATATTCTGCGACCGACGCGATTGCTGAGTGTGCGGCATCTTCGAAGATGGCGACTCCAGTAGACACTGTTTTTCAGGACGAACACGGCATTGCGCTGGGCAGCCGCGTGACGGTGGCGGCCGAGAACTTTGGCCAGGAACCGACTGAAGGTGAGTTGCTGGTTGCCAGCCGCACTCGCTATACCTTGCGCCGGGTAGACCAGCGCGCCGGCACCGTGCATGTGCACTTTCCACGCATCGGGTATGTGCTGAAGGCAGTCGTGCCAGCATGAATGCTGCTGCCGCCACAGTTGCTGCGGTCGAATGGAAATGCTGCGCCTTTAACGCGCTGAGTTTGCAGGAACTGCATGACGTGCTGCAACTGCGAAGCGAGGTGTTTGTGCTGGAGCAAAGTTGTGTTTTTCAGGATATTGACGGCAGCGACGCCGCAGGCGCACATTTGATGGGTCATCGTGATGGCGAACTGGTGGTTTATGCGCGTTGTTTGCCGGCTGGTATCAAGTTTGTCGAGGCCAGCATTGGCCGGGTCGTGACGCGCCTTTCTGCGCGCGGCCACGGGCTTGGCCATTTGCTCATGGATCGGGCGCTGTCTGCGGTCTGCACATTGTGGGGCCAGCAACCGATTCGCATTGGTGCCCAGGCACACCTTGAAAAGTATTACCAGCGCCACGGTTTTGTGGCTGCAGGCAAACCGTATATCGAAGACGGCATTGAGCATCTCGAAATGATCTGGCACCCCTTACCTGTGGAGCATCCCAATGATCACTGATTTCAAAAACAAAACTGCTGTGCTTACCGGCGCTGCTTCGGGCTTTGGCCTGGAATGTGCGCGCATCGGTGCCAAACTGGGCATGAATCTGGTGTTGGCCGATGTGCAGCAAGATGCACTCGACAAAGCAGAGGCAGAACTGCAGGCGGCTGGAGCGCAGGTGCTGGCTTTCAAGCTCGATGTTTCCAAAGCCACTGAGGTGGAAGCGTTGGGCCGTGCCGTGCAAATGCGCTTCGGTGCGCCGCACTTTGTCTTCAACAATGCCGGAGTCGGTGCGGGTGGACTGATCTGGGAAAACACGGTACAGGACTGGGAATGGGTAATTGGCGTGAACCTCATGGGTGTCGCGCACGGTATTCGCGTCTTTACACCGATGATGCTTGAAGCCGCCAAAATAGATCCGGCTTATCAGGGTCACATCGTCAACACCGCCAGCATGGCTGGCTTGCTCAATGCCCCCAACATGGGCATTTACGGTGCTAGCAAGCATGCGGTGGTCAGCATGAGCGAGACCCTCTATCAGGATCTGTCCCTGGTGACCACGCAGATCAGCGCCTCGGTTTTATGCCCATTTTTTGTGCCGACCGGCATCACACAGAGCCAGCGCAATCGCCCTGCGGACGGCGTTGCGGTCAAACCAACCAGAAGCCAGCTGATCGGGCAAGCCATGAGCGACAAGGCAGTGGGTTCGGGCAAGGTCAGCGCAGCTGACGTTGCGCAAAAGGTTTTCGACGCCATCGCCGCCAATCAGTTCTATATCTACAGTCACCCGAAAGCCATTAGCTCGGTTCAAGTGCGGCTGGAAGACATCATGTTGGCGCGCAATCCAACCGATCCGTTTTCCCACAAACCGGAATTGGGTGTGGAGTTGAAGCGGTTGCTCAATGCGGGATGACAATGAGGTTGATCGATCTGGGCGTCAATGTACGTTGACCCCCAGGCCATCTGAAAACAAATTCGATTGCAGCAGCAACGGGTCTGAATTTCCGATCAACGACACATACTGGGCGAGCTCTTCGTTTTTTATGAAACTTGCCGACGACTTGGCTGTCAGAAGCTCGTCCGGGTGCTGGGGTCGTGCCACCACGAATCCTTGCACGTAATCGACACCGATCTCGGTCAGGGTTTGCACGGTGGCGGTGTCTTCAGCCCACTCTGCGATCACCTTCATGCCCAGATTTTTGGCAAGGCTGACAATGGCTTCAACGATGGCAATGTTGGCTGGGTGATTGTTCATGTTGACAATGAAACTACCGTCAATCTTCAGTATGTCTGCCGTGAACTCCTTTAGGTAGGAAAACGATGTGTACCCGGCACCAAAATCGTCCAGAGCAATTTTGGCGCCGTAGCCACGAACCTTGTCGACGAAGCGGCGCGTATTCTCCAGATCGCGCAACGCCACACTTTCGGTGATTTCAAGGCAAAGGTGTCCCACGATATGCGGATTGTTTTCCAGCATACTGTAGACTTCCTGCAGAAACTTCTCGTCGTTCAGCGAAGCACCACTCAAATTCATGCAAACAAATTTCATGTGTTTCATCTGAGCGTAATTCTTGTTCAGCCAGGCCAATGTGGTGGACAAGACCCAGCGGTCAATCATGCCCATGCGCCCACTGTTTTCGCCGGCGGTTATCAGGTGGTCGGTACGCACCGCATTGCCGTCAGCGTCCCGCATGCGCAGCAATACTTCAAAGTTAAGCGACTCATGGGGTGATGTGAGCGACATGATGGGCTGCATTTCAAGATACAGGCCATCCGTGGCGGAACTGGTGGCGAGCAGCGCAATCAGCTTGAGTTCGGCTTCGTGCTGCTTGAATGCAGGTGCCCCTCTCTCGTACACGACCAATCCGTTATTGTCTGCCAACTTGGCCTGGCGACAGGCACGATCAGCAGTTGACATGGCATCGTTGAATAGGGTATCTGAAGTGACCTCGATCAACCCGATTGAACCACGCACACTAAACGCGTTGTCGCCAACAAAGTATTGCCGGGTGCCAATACTCTCAATGATACCCTTGCACATGAGAGTTGCCAGAACGATGGGTGTTTCAGAAAACACGATGACAAACTCATCGCCGCCCACCCGGCCAATCTGAAAGTCCCGTTTCAGCAAGTCGGATACGCGCTTGCATACCTGTTGCAATACCTGATCGCCGGTAGCATGCCCAAACAGGTCATTGATCAGTTTGAAACGATCCAGATCAAGATAGGCCATAGCCGCCTGCATGTTACCTTCGGTGCGCTTGTTGGCGGCATCGGTGAAGGCTCGCTCGATACCGCGCCGATTCAGTACCTTGGTCAATGAATCGTGGTTGGCCCGGAAATACAGGTCTTCGGCGGCTTTCGACTTTTCCGTGATGTCCTGCAAGGAGCCCTCAATTTTGTCGTGGGACAATGTGGCCTTGACCAGAAAACGCTTTGAACTGGTAACACCCAATACCGGTCGGCCTTTGACTTCGATCTCGTCGACCTGATTGTTGTGCACCATTTGATACAGTTGCGTCCAGGCACCCTCGGTGAAGTACTGCTGCCAGAAACTGCCTGCACCACTCAGCACATTCGGACTCACCATCCCGCGCATTGCCGGATTGGCGGCTAAAAAGCGGCCACGCTGGTCAAGACTGAACAGACCGATGGGCATGACCTCAAAGGTGTGCTCCAGCTCGGCCTGAACTGCCAGCCGCTGCTCGTGCTCCTGCCTCATCTGTTCGGCAATCGCGAGCGCCGCCAGCAGGCTTGACGACAAGGCCGCGGTGACACTGTTGACCGATCCAATCAGCCC
>JBAXBQ010000099.1:0-10412 GCA_037141865.1 Comamonadaceae bacterium
TTGCGCCACTCTTCGCCCATGGTGGGGTTTTGCGTGCAGCGGATCGGCGTGACCGTGTTGTCGCCCGACACGCAGATATTGCAGCCGATACATTCGCGTATATCGTCGAGGCGGCCCTCCTCAATTTTCTTTGGCAGATAGGGGTCGGCGATGGAGGGGCGCGCGGCCCCAATCATGTCCAGAATGCCACGCCTGATCTGCGAGACCATGGTGTCGGGCGAAGTAAATCGGCCGACACCGACCACCGGTTTACTGGTGACTTTCTTGACCCAGTCGATGAACGGTTCCTGCGCGCCTTCGCAGGCAAAGCGCGACGGCACCGAGTCGTTGTACCAGGCGGCCAGGTTGACATCCCACAGGTCGGGTAGATCGGCCAGTAGGTGCACGATTTCTTTTGCCTCAGTCAAGGTGACACCGCCATCACCCAGCAATTCTTCGGTGGCAAAACGCAGCACCACGCCGCAGCTGTCACCTACCGCGTCCCTGGTGTCTTCAAGCACCTCGCGCAACAGCCGTACCCGGTTTTCCAGCGAGCCACCGTATTCATCGGTGCGCTGGTTGCGGCGTTTCTGCAGAAAGTGCATGGCCAGCGATAAATCGTGCGCGGCGTAAACATAAATCAAATCAAAGCCGGCGGCTTTGGCGCGCAGTGCTGCGCTGCGATGCCAGCGCCGATACTCGGCAATGTCGCGCTTGTCCATGGCCCGCGCTTGCGCCGGGTAACCATATTTGCTGGGCTGGTGCGACGGCGCAAGCAGCACTTCGCGCGAATATAAATTCGACGCTGTGGGGCCGTTGTGGGTCAGCTCAATGCCCGCCAGGGCACCGTGCGCGTGCACCTTCTCGCACATCAGACGCAAGGCTGGAATGTCGTGGTCGTCCCATAGGCGCGCCTCGACGTACGGTGACACATCGCTCGACGGGTGAATCTCGCACTCCTCGGTGCAAATCACGGCCCAGCCACCCTCTGCCTTAACTTCGCGCATGGCGGCGTGGGCTTGCGGCATGGCGTGGCCCATGCCATTGCAATGCGGCACTTGAAAGAAACGGTTTTTGGCCGTTACCGGGCCAATTTTGATGGGCTCAAACAAGATATCAAAACGAGGATCACGGGCCATAAACTTTACGCTTTCAAAAAGACCTGCTCGATTAAAACCATCGTGAAGTAGCGACAATCCGGTAGCCTCCAAGGTATGAACTTTCATGGCCAACCATCAACCCGACGATCATGGCACCGATAAGTTCATGAAAACGAGCATATTGGTCTTCACCTCGGGAATCGACCAGTACGCCGCTAGTGAATTGAATGATAGTTCTGTCATGACACATTGGGTCAAGCGCAGGGCTTGAGACCACGCTTGCTGGCCATGTCCTCGCTGGCTGCCAAACGCCCCAATCAGTTAGGATATCAGCCGCGGACAACTGCATCAATCACTGATGCCTTAGCGCAGTTGCAGCTTAAGGGGAAAATGACATCGACGCAAATTTGTTGAACGATCTGCGCATTGAAGGCCGACAGCGCGACGACGGCGGTCCGCCACGCTGGTTGTGGCCAGCGCTGGGTGCTGCTGTGGTCGTGCTTTTGGCCGGCGCCGGTGGGTGGTTCCTGCTGGCGAGATCGACAACTGTACAAACGGCTACGGCGGTGGCTGCGGCCACGGGGGGTGGCGCCGGTGCGGTGCTACAGGCTACCGGCTACGTTACGGCGCGTCGTCAGGCGACGGTCTCGACTCAGATCACCGGCACCCTGACCCAGGTCCTGATCGAAGAAGGTGACCATGTTGAAAAAGGCCAGGTAATCGCCCGTCTTGAAGACAGCGGTCTGCGCGCCAGTTTAAGCGTAGCGCAGGCCAATCTTCTGTCGGCACAAGCCCAGATAGCACAGGCGCAGGCACAACTTGGCCAGGCCGAAGCCGATGCCCGCAGGCAGACCGAACTCGCCGCCAGCGGCATGCTTTCCAGGCAGGCGGCAGAACAGGCGCGCACGGCGGTCGCCACCTTCAGCGCTCAACTTGAAGCGCGCCGACGCGAAGCCGATGCGGCACGCGCACAGTTGGCACAGGCGCAGGTGAACTTTGATTACACCGTCGTGCGTGCGCCGTTCTCCGGCGTGGTCACAGTCAAGGCCGCGCAAGTTGGCGAGATTGTCTCGCCGCTGTCGGCTGGTGGCGGCTTTACGCGCACCGGCGTTGGCACCATCGTCGACATGGATTCGCTCGAAGTCGACGTCGACGTCAGTGAGGCCTATATCGGTCAGGTGAAACCTGATATGCCCGCCGAATCCGTACTCGATGCCTACCCCGACTGGAAACTACCGTCGCACGTGATCGCCATCGTGCCTGCGGCCGACCGCGGCAAGGCGACGATCAAGGTGCGGGTGGCGCTGGAGCAGAAAGACGCACGGCTGGTACCCGACATCGGCGTGCGCGTCTCTTTTCTGGGTTCAAAACCCGCGGCCGTGCCGGTGCAGGCACCCAAGGGTGTGCTGGTGCCGCCACAGGCGCTGGTGCAACGCGACGGACAGAGCGTCGTCTTCATCGTAATCGACGGCAAGGCGCAGCAGCGCAATGTGAAACCAGCGTTGCAGGATGTGGGTTCGATGAAACTGCTACCCGATACGGTGAAGCCGGGCGAGCGTGTCGTGCTTTCACCGCCACCTGAGCTGCACCAAGGATCTGACGTTAGAATCGCCGGCGATGCCCGCTGACCCCCCTGCCACAGGAAGAGGACGAGTCATGGAAAAGTTGATTGAAATTCGCGATCTCTCGAAAGTTTACGAGCGGAGCAAACTAAAGATCGAGGTGCTGCATCACATCGACCTCGATGTCGACGAAGGCGACTTCATTGCGCTGATGGGCCCGTCGGGATCGGGCAAGACCACCCTGCTCAACTTGATCGGCGGACTCGATCTGCCGTCGGGCGGCAGTATCAGTGTTGGCGGCCAGCGCATCGACCAACTCGGCGCTTCAGCGCTGGCGAAGTGGCGCTCAGCCAAGGTCGGCTTCGTGTTCCAGTTCTATAACCTGATGCCGATGTTGTCGGCGCAGCGCAACGTCGAGCTGCCGCTTTTGCTGACCAGGTTGTCTGGCGCCGAGCGCAAGAAACGCGCCGCCATCGCGCTGCAACTCGTCGGCCTGGCGGATCGCGCAGCGCACAAGCCAGGCGAATTATCCGGCGGCCAGCAGCAGCGTGTGTCGATCGCCCGCGCCATCGTGTCCGACCCTGCGCTGCTGGTCTGCGACGAGCCCACCGGCGATCTTGATCGCCAGTCGGCCGAAGACGTGCTGGGTCTTTTGCGAGCGTTAAATCGCGATCATGGCAAGACCATCGTGATGGTCACGCACGACCCGAAAGCCGCCGAGTATGCCAACCATACGCTGCATCTGGACAAGGGCAGTCTGGTCGAACCGACCACAACGCACTGACACTGGTTCAAGGAGGCAGCGATGAAATACCTGCATCTGGTCTGGGCTTCACTTTTCAGGCGCAAAACGCGCACCGTGCTGACGCTGGTTTCGATCGTCGCCGCGTTCCTGCTCTTTGGCATGCTCGATGCGGTGCGCACGTCCTTTAATCAGGCCGGCCAAAGCGCGAACGGCGCAGCCCGGCTGCAAACCGGCTCAAAGCTGTCATTCATTCAGACTTTGCCACTGGCTTTGCAAGATCAGATCGCTCGCGTCGACGGCGTCAAGATGGTGACCTATGCCAACTGGTTCGGTGGCGCCTACCAGGATCCACACAACCAGGTGTTCAGCTTCGCTGTGTCACCCAATTACCTCGACCTGTTTCCTGAAATCGCGGTCACAGATGCCGAGCGCAAGGCCTTCAATGAGACCCGCACCGGTGCCTTGATAGGAGAGCAGCTGGCGCGGCGCTTCAACTGGAAAGTCGGCGACCACGTGCCGCTGCAATCCACCATCTTTCCGGACCGCCAGGGCAGCAAGAACTGGCAGTTCGACATTGTCGGCATCCTGCATGCCACCGACAAGAAAAGCGGCAGTTTCTTTGACCAGACCTTTCTGCTCAACTGGAAATATTTTGACGACACCACACCGTACAACCAGGGCCAGGTCGGCTGGTACGTCACCCGCGTGGTGGATGTGAATCAGGCCGACCGCGTGGCCAAGGGCATCGACGCGCTGTCGGCCAACTCCGACCACGAGACCCGGACCCAGACCGAACAGGCCGCTACCGCGTCGTGGATGAAACAACTGGCCGACATCGGTCTGATTGTGGGCTCGATCATGGGTGCGGTCTTTTTCACGCTGCTGCTGCTGTCGGGCAACACGATGATGCAGGCGGTACGCGAGCGCACCAGCGAAATTGCGGTGCTGAAGACAATTGGATTTTCCAACCGCAGCGTGCTGGCGATGGTGCTGGCCGAATCGGTGTTGCTGCTGATGCTGGGTGGCATTGTCGGGCTGGCTTTGGCAAGCGCCGTCATTCCGGTCGTCTCCGCCGGTAGCGGCGGCATGCTGAACCTGCCGTCGGTGGGTGCCGCAAGCTGGGGGTTGGGACTGACGTTGATGGCGCTGATCGGTGTTCTGGTCGGCGCGCTGCCGGCGTGGAGCGCGATGCGACTGAACATTGTCGACGCCCTGGCTGGCCGCTAACAGCCATCACAAGGAGAACCGTGTGGCCTGGTTGATCAACGTTTTGCTATTCCTGTTCCTGCTGGTCGCATCGGCACTCTGGTTGATGCTGCCTTGGTCCGGCGCCATTGCGCTGGTATTGCTGCTGGCCGGATGGCTGTTGCTCACGCGAAGCGGCCGTCAGGCGCTGTCGGTCGCCAACGTCGGTATCAGCACCCTGTGTCAACGGCTCGGTGCCTCGGCAGTCATTGTGGTTGGCATCGCCGGTGTGGTCGGCGTGCTGGTCGCGCTGTTGTCGATGGCAGAGGGCTACAGCGAAACCTTGCGCAATACCGGCAGCGCTGATACCGCCGTGGTCATGCGAGGTGCGTCGGCGTCGGAGGTGATGTCGGTGCTGGGGCACGACAGCGTCAGTCTTATTGCGCAGGCGCCTGGCATTGCCCGCAACGACAGGGGCCAGCCGATCGCGTCGGATGAACTGGTGGTGGCCGCCAACCTGCCGCTGCGAGGCGGCGACCCCGAGCAGGAAAGCAGCGTGCAGTTGCGCGGCGTCAGCGAGCAGGCGTGGGCGGTGCGCCCGCAGGTAAAGATGGTCGAAGGCAGGCGCTTCGGTCCTGGATTGCGCGAGTTGATCGTGGGTCGCGGTGCAGCGCGGCAGTTTGCCGGCCTGACGCCGGGCAGCGAGATTCGCCTGGGCGCACAGAGGTGGAAAGTAACGGGCGTCTTCGCCTCCGGTGATGCGTTGGAATCTGAAATCTGGGCTGACGCCAATGTAGTGGCCGACACCTACCGCCGCGGTAGCAGTCGCGCTTCGGTGACGGTGCGACTGGCTGACGCAAAGGCCTTCAACGCCTTCAAGACGGCACTCGAATCAAACCCGCAGCTCAAGGTCGAAGCAAGCACTACGCTGGACTACTTTTCCAAGCAGTCTGAGGGCGTGACAAAAGTGTTGCGCATCATAGGCATCACGGTTGGCGCGATCATGGCGATCGGCGCGATGTTCGGTGCACTCAATACGATGTTTGCTTCGGTCGCGTCCCGTGCCCGCGAGATTGCAACCTTGCGCGCGATCGGATTTTCCGGGCTGCCGGTGGTGGTGGCGGTGATGCTGGAGACCATGCTGCTGGCGCTGATCGGCGGCGTCCTCGGTGCGCTGGTGGCCTACCTCGTTTTTAACGGTTTCGGCGCCTCAACCATGGCGGCAGGCTCGGTCGGCAAGCTCAGCTTCGAGTTGCGCGTTACCCCCGACCTGCTGTGGACTGGATTGAAGTGGGCGCTGGCCATTGGTTTCATGGGTGGCTTATTCCCTGCGATGCGCGCCGCCCGACTGCAAGTAGCGACGGCACTGCGTGAACTTTGAATTTCAAACGTTTGCGCCGCTGGTATTGCTGCGTTGACGGGATGACAGCGTCGCGGTGCAGATGTTGTCACAGAATCCATTTCGAAATTGCCCAAAGTGGCTATACAAAACCAATGTTGCGCGTACTCGGGTCGAAGTTTTTCAAATTTGGCAGGACGGACAGCAAGTCTGTGTTTGCTACGCCCAGCCAATTGCCCAGCGTCGCAGCATATTGATCTACTGACGTAGTGGGCAACAGTCGCCCCTGACCGACATCGTCCGGGCCGTTGTTGGCCACCACGGGTGGTGTTCCATAAAAACGGCGACCTTTGACAGCGCCGCCGAAAATGAAGTGCATGCTGCCCCAGCCGTGGTCAGATCCGTCATTGTTGCCGCTTAACGTGCGTCCAAAGTCGGAGGCGGTGAAGGTAGTGACCTGGTTTGCCACCCCCAGCTCGACCGTGGCGGAATGGAAGGCGGACAGTGCGTTGGCGAGCGTCGCAAGCAAGCCGGGATGCACCGTCAGCAGACCGTCATGGTTGTCAAAACCGCCCATTGAAACAAAAAACACCTGCCGCTTGGCACCCAGTGCATTGGCGCTGGCAATCATGCGCGCCACCAGCTTCAGCTGGTCAGCCAGGTTGTTGCCGGGGGGAAACACAGTAGCTATGGCGCTGCTGGGTGTCAGGCTGCTGGTCAGCAATCTGTTGGCTTCGATCGATCTGTTGACAACCCTGGTGAGTTCCGATTCCATCAAATGACTGCGCGCTTGTGTGACGATGGACTGCAGTGCGGCGGAGCAATTGGCTGAACCAAACAAGGGGCTGGTCAGAGCCTTGAGTGGCACCGATCCCGCGGTCGACACCTGGTACTGCACGGCACTGTTGCCGGACAGATAAACAGCGTTGCCGGAAACGTTGACGCAGGTGAACGTGGCGTTGCCGTTACCGGCCTGGAACAGATCGCCCATGCGACCACCCCAGCCCGAAGTGGCGCCTTCTGGCGCGGAGGACTGCCACACCGACTGCTGGTCATTGTGCGAAAAGAGTTTGGGCGGCAGCGGCACTGACCTGGCCGTGTATTGCACTTTGGTCGTAGGCTGCACCAGCGTTCCCACGTTGAGGAGCACCGCCATCTGACCGGCATCAAACAGGGGCAATAGGGGAGCCAGTTCTGGTGCCAATGCATATTGGCGACCACCTGCCAGTCCGCTAGCAGGGTTCAGCACGGTCGAACCCAAAGCCGTGCGCGTGTAAGCCAGCGTCGGACGCAAACCAAAATAGGCGTCGTAGTTGCTCTGGTCGTAAGGCACCAGCGTATTGCCGTAGTCGTTGCCCCCGTAAAGAAACACGCACACCATTGCTTTGTAATCGGTAGCAGTTGCTGCGGCAGCCTCCCCGAGGGACGCCAGGTTCAGCGCCCAGGGAGCGGCGACTCCAGCAAGCGACAGGGCGGAGGCGCGTTGCAGGAAGGCGCGCCGGGATGCGTTCATGTTTGCAGACATCTTCATGGGAACCATCCTTACTTCAATACCAGGAACTCGGGAGCCGCCATGACCAGCAACAGAGCCGCATAGACTCGGTTGGCGTGTGCCGCTGAAGTGCCTGTTGGCATGCTGTCGAGCGCCGCTTTAAGTGTGGCCAGGGTGGCGCCGCCCAACTGCCCGGCAGCGATCACTGCGTTGATTTCGTCCAACAACGATTGCGTGTTGTCGGCAAGGACCAACAGAGCGGTGTAGTCTGCCTTGACGTCGCCAACACCATTGCTGATAACACCCTGCATGTAGTTGACGTAGCCGACCACTGAGGATTCGTTGGCAAGCTGAAACTCCGGAGCTAGCAGGGATGATCGCGACAAAGCGCTGTTGGGTGGCACATAGCCGGGGCGAAAAAAGTTGAACACCGTAGGCGAACGTAAAGGGCTTTGGCTGAGGTGAGTTGCGGGGTCGGAGGTGTCGCCCACAGCCCAGGCGTCGCTGGGCGAAGTAGCGCCAAAAGCGCGAGCCCAGGCTACGAAACGCAGTATCGGCTCGCGCAGTTTGCCGAAGCTGGTGCTGGTCAGATTGGCCGCACTGCGCGCTTCATCGTCCAGCAAAATGGCACGAATCACTGCCTTCAGGTTTCCTTTGACGCCGGTTCCATCGTTCTGGAACACCGAGGCCACCCGTTGTACGTAGGCTGGGCTTGGATTGCTGGTCACCAGCCGCTGGATCAATTGCTTGCTGACAAAGGGTGCAACATTGGGATGGGCAAAGATGATGTCCAATGCTGCGCTGAGACTGTCGGCACCGTTGAGCCCGGCGGCGACCGTGGCACCCAGAAAGGTGGAGGCGCCGGTCTCGTGGCGGGACGCGGTTTGAACCATCGGTCGGCGCTGAAAGTCGGGCGTGCTGCCGTTGCCCACGGACATGTCCCAATCCCATCCGGTAAACACCCGGGCCAGTCCGGTGATGTCGGTCAGTGCGTACGTTTCCTGCGCTTGACTGCCAACAAGTTTTAGCGTCCCATCCAGGTTCAACTGCAACAGTCCGATGGTGAAAAGCTGCATGACCTCGCGTGCATAGTTCTCGTCGGGCAGTGCGCCGGTGGTCGCGTTGTACTTGACGTTGCCCCGAAAGGTAAGGAATTCACCCATGGCGGGGCTGGTGGAAACTTGTTGCAGCAATGTTCGATAGTTTCCAAATGCATTGTTTTCCAGTATGTCCAGATAATTGGCTGCAGAAAAGGCGCGCCAGCCGCCGGACAGTCCGGCAATGGAGACCACCAGAATTTCGGAAAGCGCCAGCGTCACGCGTTGGCGCAATGTATCGGGCGAAGAGATAAGCTTGCGCCAGGTGCAGGCATCGAAGCCTGTCGTACCATTCTTGTTGGCGTTGTTAACACCGACGCTGTCGTAGCCCTTGCTTACCAACCAGTCGCAGCGGCTCATGGTTTGCGGCATGGTGAACTGGCTCTCCAACCACGCGCTGTAGCCACCGGCCTGAATGCTGCTCATCTGAGCACGATCTGCGCCCATGCAAGCCTGGGCCAAAAAGCGCGAAGCCTCAACAGCAGTTGGTTGCAATGGCGTTGGCGCGGGAGCCGGTGACATTTGGACCGCATTACCTGCTCCACCGCCGCAAGCCGCCAGGAGTAGCGCAGATGCAGCGCCGGTGAGTAGTTCTTTGCCTTGCGGGAGCGGCGCCCTGTAGGCTGCCTGGCGGGTCACCAACGGGTGATCATCATTGATGCATTCATCGTCCATATGGGTGCCATGCAGGTTGATTTATGTGATGCGAGGCAGCCGGAGCCGGGCTTAAGCATTGTTCAATGCGATGCTCGTTCACACCCAAGGCGTTCCATTGTCTAGCAAACCGGAACCTCATCTTTCTTGCCATCAGAAAGACCTTGAAAAGTGAATCTTCAAAGTCTTCAATTGGAGCAGGTCGGTGCGCTAATTTGAGCTTGCACCGGCCGGTGCGGCAGTTTGCTTGTTGTGTTTCAGTTGGTGAATCGCCTTGCTATTTCTGTTGGCCTCACGCTGGAGTTTGCGACGTTCAGCAGGTGTCACCACGCCATCAGATTTGGCGGCAGTTTCGTTGGCGACCAGTTTGGCCTGACGCTTATCCAGTCGGTTGGTTTCCTTGGCGCTAAGTTGCCCCGAGGCGACGCCCTGGTCAATGCGCTTTTGCTGCTTGACCTCGCGTTTATCCAGACCGGGAGTCGCAGTCGGGTCTTTGACGACCGGAACTGGCGCAGGTGATTGGGTAAATGCAACTCCGCTAGCGGTTAGTGCAAGGACGGCAATCAGGGTTCGAATTTTCATGTTGAACTTTCTGTATTGGTTGCGGCATGGAACGACTCCATGGTGTGACAACGCACGACAAACTGCTCATGGTTGACCTGGCAAATCAATCAAGCTGTAAAGAATTGTTAATCCAGATGCCGGATGCCACAAGGCCGCTAGCGTTTACTCGTTTACTTCGAATCTGGGATAGCCGCGTTGATAAGCGTGCTGGTAGACCTGACGGCTGTTTGACGACGGTCACGGTCAGAGTCACGGCCGCCACCGCGCACCGACAGCCCAGCTGTATTGCGATGGTTCGAAAGGCCCATTTCAGCTCATCAGCAATCCGATTCATTTCAGCTGACCGACCGATCTGACTGTAATTGTCAGGCCGCGCTGTGGACCCTGAAAAAGCTCGCACGCAGACGAATGCGTGCTTCCAGTTCGATAGCGTTGCCTGCCTGGGTGAGTCGCCCTCTGCCTGGTGGTCAAATGCGTTTTCATCTCGCACTTTGCGGTCCTCGTGCAGATGGGCGCGCGCGGCTGATGGGGGGTGTGGTGTTGCTCCTCCACCAACTGGTCAAACTACAGGTCACAGACCTGACGAACTCTTTGTCCCGACAAAAGTTAAAAAAATTGACACGCCTTAAAAAATCGTGGCATAATTCAAGGCTTCGCTGATCACAGTGGGGCAAGCAAGGGCGAGACGAAAGTCG
>JBAXBQ010000100.1:0-10055 GCA_037141865.1 Comamonadaceae bacterium
GACCAATCAAGGAAATTGATTGTTGAAGTTGAACGACAGCTTCCCGGTTTCTAGGCTCGGCCGCGAACGGCTGGTTCCGGGAAAATCGTAGGTCGGCTTCCGACTTTCCATTGGTTTTTACACCGCTTCAGCAGAGGACGGCTATGTGTCTTTTGCAGGCATACAAGGCAGTTCTGTCATCGCTAACGGGATCGCGCGCATTGCGATTCACATTGAGCTTGTAATCTGTCACCGACTCGCTATAGTTACATAGCAAGGGGGCCTTGATTGATGCGAGTGCAGTCAGCAAGACTCCTTGTGAAAGGCGGTACTTATAGATCGGAATCACATCCTCTTCACCCAACCACCGGTGTTTCTCAACCCGGTTTACGTCACCGCAACGTGACGACAAGAGCTACAGTAATGTGGCAAGCGTTCAGGCCCCGCGATCTTCGTGGGGCTTTTGCGTTTCTGGGGGGTACTTGCCCTTCAGTCGCAGCTCGGTAGCCGCAGCGCGTAATGCTCTGGCTGCTGGCTGCCCGGTCTGTTCACTCTGGTATCAGCAGCGATTCCCCAATCAAGTAGAACTGACGACCAGCGACGTAGTGCAGAGTGCGCAGTTTTGCAGGTGCCTCATGGAGAAGCGTCCTGGCAAATGTGCCATCCTCAAAGTCTTGCGCTGACGTATTGAAAGGAACAACCAGTGGCACGACGTCCATCAATATCAACATGTCCTCGATCAATTTGGGAAGCATGTGAAGAGTCACGTCTTTGATAAGCGATGAGCGCTCAGCCGCAGGAATGAAATCATCTGGCATCAACCGCCACCTGGCATCTCATACCAGAGGCTGTCAAATAGAAGCCTCGGATGCTACAGCCGCAGCAGGTGCGCGGCGCTCATACGCATGCAGCGTCCAGCTACGGGATCATCCATTAATCGATTGAAGCTTGCGTATCGAGTGTTCAAGAACCTGGAGCCCCGATATAAATCGTGCGCCTTCTTCAGCACCAGTCTTTCTTGTAGCGTCGGATCCACAGGCAGAGCCAAGGACATCTGATGAAGCGGTTGCGCCTGGAGAGTCATGATGACACCTCGCCTTCATTGCCCTTTGCAGGGGGACATCCAATGACCCGAGTTACAGACCTGTTGCGACTACTCATTTCAACACCTCCGGTTATTTACCAATGCGCGAGAAGACATCGCCAACTCAACACTGGCACCCTTGCAGGTACTAGCTTTGTTAACGACAAATGAAGTCGGAACTTTAAGGGTCGTCTAAGGGGGTCGACGTGCAGAGCGACTTTCTCGCTGCTCTTGACTGCTGCGACCATCAAGGCTCTTCGTTGAGCCGACCATGCCAATAGAGGAGGTTGAGGCATTTGCGCCAGGGTGAATGCGCAGGATGCTAGCGATATACGGCTATGGGCGATGAGGCAGAGTCTGCTCAGGTCAGCCGATGGCCACCACAGGGGTTGCCAGCGTCCGCAATGGGGATTGGCCACCGCCAACCAACACGAGTGTGCAGTGCACCTTGAGTACCTCTGGCTGATACTTCACTATGGGAGGCAACGTTTGCCTCTGTGTTCAGCGTGGAACCCTGAATTGAGCCCGCAATCTCAAGCCAAAGAGCTTCCATTAACTTATTCCGGCCGATGGTCGAGTGTGCGTGCCACCATCCGCAAATTCATCGCCCCGTTGGGAAATCAAAGCCCGTGGTTCTTCAATGGCTAGTCTTGGGCAGGCAGATCGGAAAGTTGACCGTCATCTAAGTGTCTTGACCAGTCCTACGATCTGCGCCACCAAAAAAGCAAGTTCCTACTTTTGCCCGAGAATTCAAGCATTTCTCTTGTAGCCAAATTCGCGCTGGCCTCGCATTGCCAGCACAAAGACCGTATCGAGTTGTGCCACGTATCTGTACAACGCAACGTAGCCTCGGCAAGCCCTTCCAATGATTAGCTCGCGTTTGCCGTCCTTGACTGGACGACCGATCATGGGGCTGGTGGCCAGAATTTGCACGGCCTCCAAAATTTCCCTAATGCGTTCGGGTGCGGAGCCGACATCGAACTGTGCAATGTAGTCAAAGATGCGGTCGAAGTCGTCAAATACCTCTGGAGCAATCTCAATGCGAGTCATTGCGGCAGTCAACGCTTGGAACTGCGCGCCAAAGGCTTGTTCGGCCTAGCCCCAAGTGAGTTGGCTGCCAGATAGGCTTTCGCGTCCTCCCAAGATACCGTCTTCCCGGAAGCAAGTATCCCCTTCCACCGCTCGTCTGCGATTTTATTGAACTCACTGTCCAGTTCAACCTGCTCAACAGTTTGGGAGATGGCGTCGAGTATGAAGGCGTGAGCTGATTTGCCAGCATGGTCTGCCGCAGCTGCGATGCGCTCCTTCATGGTGTCATCGAGACGGATGGTGGTGGTTTGCATTGGCAACTTTCAAAGCATGGCGCCAATGTAGCATTATTGTGCTACTTAGGCAAGCCACTGGAAAATTGTGGCAGCCAATGATGGCCATCAGGCTGTTGTTGCCGGATACTATTTTCGTGAACCGGCCTGCGGATTTAGGGTCTGCACTGGAGTGCTGTGTGCCTCACCAGCACAGCGATCACAACCTCTGGCTGCATGGCTGCGAAGGCGCCCAGAAGAATCGCCTGGAGTAAAAATCTTCACGCCGTGGCTAGGGATTTTCGCCAGCCGCCAGCCGCAGATTGATATCGCTGATGACGGCTGGCAGATCGCGCAGGTCGTCGATCACATAATGCGCACCGCTCTCGGTGACCAGTTTTTCTTTGGACGCCCTCTCTTTGGCCTCAAGCTCAGTCTGGCTCATCTTTCTCACCGCATCCCAGCTGTCTGCCACGTAGTTGCTCCACTTGGAGACGCCCACGCGCCAGCACAGCGGTGCGCCTTCGCCGGCACCGGACACCGTGTCATCGACTTTGACGGTGCGGCGCAATGCGTTTTCAAGGTTATAGACACCCATGCGCTCCAGATTCTTGACCACCATGTAGGGCGTCGGGCGCGGCATTTCGACCTCGTCGCCGGCGCAAGCGGTGTCTGGCACAAAACCCTGTTTGGCAGCGCCGGCCAGCAGGAGGTCAAGCATGTCCCGTGTGAAACCGGTCGTGACGCCGAGCTTGATGCCCTGCTGTTGCATACCTTTGACCACTTCGGCGACGCCGGGCAGCAGGTCGTGGTAACTGCCCTGGCGCAGCAGCGCCAGTTGAGTCGGCACAAAATCGGCGAACATGGCGTCAACATCGGATTGCTGTGGCGCCCGACCAAACTTGGCCGTGAAGCGTTCCCGCACCGAGCTGATTTCAGTGATGGCCTTGATGTGCAAATCCTTGCGCAGGCCCATCGGCTCTCGCGCCTCCGGCATCGAAATCTCCAAACCATATTTCTTGAACACCTCAACGAAGACGATGGCCGGTGCGTCAACGTAGCGGTCCATCGTGGTGCCGGAGCAGTCCAGCATGACAAAGCCGATACTGCGGTCAATGTTCTCGTTGTCAAATCTCTTTTGCTGAATTGCCGCATGGCGGATGTCATCGGGGACACGGCCAAGCGCTGAAAGTCTGGATACGATGGATTCAGTCATTACACGTCCTGTGATAAAGGTTTGCAGATTTTGCCAGCGTGATTGTCAGGCATGGCGCAGCCATAAACAGATGATAATTAAAAATTGCCCGGCGAGCCTGTCTATGAGGCGGCTACTTCGGGCAGCAACCAACCTTGAAGAGAAAGCCCAAGCATGACTCTGAGCTGGCCGGTGATGGGCGCGGTGCTGTTTGCTGCACTGCTGCACGCCAGTTGGAACGCGCTGGTCAAGTCCAGCAGCGACAAAGATCTGGACATGGCACTGATCCACCTGATCGGCTCGTTCATGGCCATTCCGCTGGTGTTATGGGTCGGCTTGCCGGCTGCGCAATGCTGGCCCTACCTGGCCGCCTCGGTGCTCATTCACATCGGCTATTACCTGGCTTTGACCGGTGCCTACCGGCACGGCGAACTGGGTTTGACCTATCCCTTGATGCGCGGCGTGGCGCCGCTGCTGGTGGCCTTGTCCGCCACCTTCACCCTCGGTGAGACCTTGTCGACACTGGCCTGGGTCGGGGTCGTTGGCATCAGTGGCGGTGTGCTGGTGCTGGGCTTGAATCGGCATGCTTTCGCCGTTCCCAAGGCGCTTGGTTTTGCGTTGGCCAATGCCGTCATCATTGCCATCTACACCGTGATCGATGGCCTTGGCGTACGCGCCTCGGGCCACGCGTTGCAATACGTGGCCACCTTGTTTATGTTGGACGGCTGGCCGTTTGCGCTACTGATGTTTGCCACCCGCGGTCACGCGGTCGGCCGCTATGCGCGCCATCGCTGGCCGGTGGCCAGCTTCGGTGCCTGTGCCTCACTGGGCTCCTACGGTATTGCCTTGTGGGCGATGACGCTGGCGCCAGTGGCAACCGTGGCCGCGCTGCGCGAAACCTCTGTGCTGTTCGCCGTACTGATGGGTAGCTGGTTTCTAAGAGAGCGATTCACCCCGCGTCGGGCAGTTGGCGCATGCACCATCTTGGCTGGCGTGATGGCCTTGCGCCTGGGATAAGTGCGAATACAAGTACTTTCAGGGAGTTGTTCATGAGCCTTCCAGGTTACGCTGAAATCATCATTGTTGGTGGCGGCATTGTTGGCTGCTCCACCGCCTACCATCTGGCAAAGGCCGGCAAAACCAACGTTCTGTTGCTGGAGCAGGGCAAACTCACCAGCGGCACCACCTGGCACGCCGCCGGGTTGGTGGGCCAGATGCGGCCCAATCGCAACATGACGCAGATGAGCAAATACGGCATTGAGCTGTATGCCTCGCTGCAAGCTGAAACCGGTTTGGCGACTGGCTGGAAGCAGTGCGGCAGCGTTAACGTGGCGCGTACTCCCGAACGTATGCAGGTCCTCAAGAAACAGACCGCCATGGCAACCAGCTTTGGTGTCGAGTGCCACCTCATCACGCCCGGCGAGGCGCTCGCTCTTTACCCGATCATGCGTACCGATGATTTGCAGGGCGCCATCTGGTTGCCCGGAGACGGCAAGGTCAATCCGGCGGACTTGTGCATGTCGCTGGCCAAGGGCGCGCGCAACCGAGGCGTCAAGATGGTTGAAGGTATTGAAGTGACGGGCGTCATCACCGAGCATGGCAAAGCTGTCGGTGTCAACACCACGCAGGGCGATGTACGCTGCGAGGTGCTGGTGAATTGCGCCGGCCAGTGGGCGCGCCAGTTTGGCTATCTGGCCGGTGTCAACGTGCCACTCTATTCGGCCGAGCATTTTTACATCGTGACCGGCAAGATTGACGGTGTGCACCCGATGCTGCCCGTGATGCGCGACCCGGATGGTTATATCTATTACAAGGAAGAAGTCGGTGGCCTGGTGATGGGCGGCTTTGAGCCGAAGGCCAAGCCCTGGAAGATGGACCCGATACCAAGCACTTTTCAGTTCGAGTTGCTGGATGAAGACTGGGACCAGTTCGAGCCTCTGATGACCAACGCCATGCACCGCACGCCGTGCCTGGAAACCGCCGAGATCAAGATGCTGCTCAATGGGCCGGAAAGTTTCACGCCGGACGGCAATTTCATTCTGGGTGAAGCACCTGAGCTGCGCAACTATTTTGTCTGTGCTGGTTTCAATTCGGCTGGCATTGCCAATAGCGGTGGCGCCGGGCGTTTGATGGCCGAATGGATTATCGGCGGTGAGCCCAGCACCGATTTGTGGGATGTTGACATTCGCCGCTTTGGGGTTTTCACTGGTAACCGCAAGGCACTGTCGGAGCGCACTGGCGAGACGCTGGGCCTGCACTACGCCATGCGCTGGCCCAGGCAGGAGCTGGAGACGGCGCGGCCACTGCGGACCTCGCCGCTGTACGATTTGCTGGCCGACAAAGGTGCGGAGTTCGGAGCCAAAAACGGCTGGGAACGTGTGAATTATTTTCGCCCCCACGCTCCACCGCTACGCGGGTCGCTGCCCCCCGAGGGGGCCCTCGCGCCTAGGGGCGGCCCGTCGGCGCTAGATTGTGGTTCTACCTTCGTAGCTGCCCCCGCTCACACACTGGGCAGACCCGGCTGGCTGCCATGGGTCATGGAGGAACAGCGCACCACCCGCGAGGCGGTGGCTTTGTATGACCAGACCTCCTTCTCCAAATTGCTGTTGCAGGGGCGTGACGCACTGGCCGTGTTGCAACGTTTGTGCGCCAACGAGATCGATGTGCCGGTCAACAAAATGGTCTACACCGCCATGCTCAACGAGCGCGCTGGCTTCGAGAGTGACTTGACCATCATCCGCCAGCCACCCAACAGCATGGGTGAGAGCTTTTTGATTGTCACCGGCTCAGCGCAAGCGGTGCATGACTTCGACTGGATTGCACGGCATATTGACAGCCATGAGCATGCGATGCTGACGGATGTGTCGGCGCTGTATTGCGTGTTGTCTGTCATGGGTCCGAAGGCACACGAGTTATTGGCACGCGTCAGCCCGGACGATCTTTCGCCTGAGGGATTGAAATTCTCCTGGACCCGGATGATCGACCTGGGTTTTGCCCGCGTGCGTGCTGCGCGCATGAGTTATGTCGGTGGGCCCGGCTTTGAGTTGTATGTGCCGGTGGAGATGGCGCGCCACGTTTATGTGGCACTGACGGCGGCGGGTGCTGATTTGGGCCTGCGTGATGCCGGCTACTACGCGCTGGACGCCTTGCGCATTGAGCAGGGTCGCCGCGCCTGGGGTGCCGAGCTGGGGCCGGATGAAACGCCGTGGGAAGCGGGTCTGGGATACGCCGTCAAGCTCGACAAACCGACCGACTTTATTGGCAAGGCTGCGTTGCTGCTTGCCAAAGACCTGCCGCTGCGAAAGAAGCTCGTGACGCTGGTGTTTGATTCACCCGCAGACTATGCATGGGGCGGTGAGGCGATTGTTTTCCAGGGTGCGTCGGTTGGCGAGATTTCGTCCGTCGGCTGGAGCCCACGCGCCGCTGCCTGTGTGGCACTGGGCTATGTGCGCGGAGCGGCTGCCAATCAGACGCACGATGGCACGGCCGCAGCGATAGAGTTGTGGGGAGAGCGCGTCCCGGTGCGCTTGTATGACCGGTGGCCGGTGAAACCCTGATTCCTGCCTATGGATCTTTCACCGAATTGATGACAGGCCCGACCACGTTCAGCGTGGCGCCAGGGTCGGGCTGATGGGGCACTCAGCTCCGCGACTGTCCCCCGCCCTTTTGGCTCCTCCTTGATGCCGCTGCGCTGAGCGCCCCAGCAGCCTGATCTTGCACGCAGAACCTAGAACGGTGTCGTGAATTTCGGAACTCTCAACAGACTGTTGGCGCTGCCCCTCACCGGGCGGGATTTTTCAGACTGAGGGCCAAATCGTAGAGCGTGTTGCGTGGCTCCCCGGTGATCTCGGCGGCCAGTTTAACGGCAGTTTTCAGCGGAAGCTGTTCCAGCAGCAACTTCAAAACGCGGCTGTCCGGCCCGACCGGTGCCAGTGTTTGCGCCGGGTGCAGCACCAGCACAAACTCGCCGCGCAGGCGGTTGGCGTCTTGCGTCAACCAGGCCGGCAGGCCTTCAGCTTTGACGGTGGCGATCTCTTCAAACTGCTTGGTCAGCTCACGTCCGAGGGTGACTGGGCGAGTTCCCAAATGCGCCAATGCCCGGGCCAGCGCCTCGATGCGGTGCGGCGCTTCGAGCATGACCACGGCGCGCGTCTCATGGGTCAGTGTCTCGATGGCGGCGGCACGTTCGCTGGCTCTGGAGGACAAAAAGCCTTTGAAAACGAACGCACCGTGCTGCGCCCCCTCATTCGCAATGCCAGCCACGCTGAGCAGGGTCGTCACGCTGCTGGCGCCCGGTAGTGGAATCACTGGCAAGGACGCCAGACGCACCGCTGCCACCAGCCGTGCGCCGGGGTCACTGATGGCCGGCGTGCCGGCATCGCTGGTGTAGGCCAGGCGCTGACCCTGGCGCAACCGGTCAATGACCGACTTCGCCGCCTCGGCCTCGTTGTGCTGGTGCACGGAGAGTAATTGCGCCGGTGACTTGTCGATGCCATAGGCGCGTAGCAAAGCCTGCGTGTGGCGTGTGTCTTCACAGGCGATGGCGTCCGCCAATCCGAGCACGTGCAAGGCACGCAGCGTGATGTCGGCCAGGTTGCCGATGGGGGTGGCCACTACATACAGCGCACCGGGCGGATAATTCTGCCCACCCGCCGCCTCCAGCGCGGCACGCAAGGCAGATGCATAAGTAGCAGTCAATGGTTTTCCCTCAAATCAAGGCCAAGGTCGGCACGACCAAGCAGACAGGCGATGCGGCTGAAGATGCCGCGCTGCACTACCTGCAACAGGCGGGTCTGCGCCTTTTGCAGCGCAATTATCGGACGCCCGGGCGCGGTGGCGGAGAAATCGACCTGATCATGCGTGCAGCGGACGGCACAGTCGTGTTCGTCGAAGTCCGTCAGCGCAGCAGTGCCAGCCACGGCGGGGCGGCGGCCAGTGTCAGCGCCTTGAAGCAGCGGCGCATTATTTTTGCCGCGCGTCATTACCTCTGCCGCTTGCGCCAGCCACCGCCTTGCCGCTTTGACGTGGTGCTGCTGGAACCAGGCAGTATCGAGTGGCTGCAAGGGGCTTTTGATGCCAGTTAAGCACAACCTAAGAATGGGCCGGGTATCATGGCGCCATGCTTGAGCAACGTATTGAACAACACTTTATCGACAGTGCCGACCTGAAATATCAGGCGGCACAGGTTCTGAGCAAACCAATTGCTGCTGCGGTGCAGGCGATGCTTAGCTGCGTCACCAGCGGGGGCAAAGTGCTGGCCTGTGGCAATGGTGGTTCCGCCGCCGACGCGCAGCACTTTTCTGCCGAGTTTGTCGGCCGCTATGAGCGCGAGCGCCCAGAGCTGGCGGCCATCGCGCTGACCACTGACAGCTCGATCATCACGGCGCTCGCCAACGACTACGACTTCAGCGTCATTTTTTCGCGCCAGGTGCGTGCCTTGGGTCAACCGGGCGATGTGTTGCTGGCGATTTCAACCAGCGGCAATTCAGCCAACGTGTTGGCCGCCATTGAAGCCGCCCACGAGCGCGAGATGGTGGTGGTTGGTTTGAGCGGGCACGGCGGCGGCAAGATGAGCCACCTGCTGCGAGACACCGATGTGCACATTTGTGTGCCCCATGACCGCACGGCACGCATTCAGGAAGTCCATATTTTGGCCCTGCACTGCATTTGTGACGCTGTCGACGCCCAGTTACTCGGAGACCAGGAAGCCTCAACATGAAATTTTCAACGCAAAGAATCGTCACCATCCTGACACTGACCGCCTGCCTGGGTGGCGGACTTGCCGCTTGTGCGCCCATCATCATGGGCGGCGCCGTGATGAGCTCGCTGATGGTGACCGACCGCCGCACGTCCGGCACTCAGGTGGAGGACGAGGGTATCGAACTGAAGGCCGCCAGCCGCATCCGCGACAACCTGGGCGAACGGGTTCACGTCAACGTTACCAGTTACAACCGGCAGGTGCTGTTGACCGGTGAGGTGCCTACCGCGCAAGACAAGCAACTGGCGGAGCAAGTGGTTTCCAGGGTGGAAAATGTGCGGGCCATTGTCAATGAGCTTGACATTCAGGCCAACACCACATTCAGTCAGCGCTCCTCCGATGTGATCATCACGGGCCGGGTCAAGGCCGCCATGGTGGATTCCAAAGACCTGTTTGCCAATTCCTTCAAGGTGGTAACTGAACGCGGCACCACATTTTTGATGGGTCGGGTGACCCAGCGCGAGGCCAATCGGGCCACTGACATCGTCCGCGGCGTTGACAACGTGCAGAAGGTGGTTCGGGTACTGGAGATCATCAGCGAAGAAGAGTTACAGGGCCTGCTGCCCAAACCCGCGCCGGATGAAGTCAAGAAATAGTCGCGAAGCCGGACCATTTTCTGACGGGCTGTGCCGCAGGGTGGCATCGGTTCGCGTTGCAAGATTGTTTGACACTAACGACAAGTCTGCAGCGTCAAGAGACGTTCGCGACTGTCAGCTTTCCGATTGCACAGTTTGACTC
>JBAXBQ010000101.1:0-10035 GCA_037141865.1 Comamonadaceae bacterium
CGTTTTGACAAGCTGGCAACGGCCTACCGTGGTTTGAGTTTTACCCTGCCCAGTGAAATGTTTGACGGAGTGGTGAACAACCCCGTCATCGACGTGGCGCTGATGGATGGCAGCCCATTGCCTTCGTGGTTGCGTTTTGTGCCTGAAACCCACACTTTTGTGGCCACAGAAGTCCCCGAGGGAGCGTTGCCGCTGAAGGTGGTGGTCACGGTTGCCGGCAGGAGCAGGGTGATCACCATTGAAACAATGACGCAGTCGCGCAAAGTGGTCAGCTCAATTAGCTTTGACTAAGTGAGCCATTGCATGCAACCTCTTTGCCCGTCGACCCATATTGGGTGATCACAAAACCACTCTGTCCGGTCAACGACTAGATACAGGCAACGTCAAAGACAGGTTGGTTCACGTCGCAGAACTCGATTGAATCCTTTTCAATCAGGCCGCTTCCTTGTAGAAAAAAGGCTTTTGCAACACGCGAGTCGGCAGTGGTGCCACTGCCGCGTGGATGGCGCTGATGTGTTCCGGTGTGGTGCCGCAGCAGCCACCGACGATGTTGACCAAACCCTCGGCGGCAAATTCGTGCAGCAGTCGGCTGGTGTCGGCCGGTGTCTCGTCAAAACCGGTCTCGCTCATCGGGTTGGGCAGGCCGGCGTTGGGGTAGCAGCTGATGAAGGTGTCCGGCGCCACACGGGCTAGCTCCTGGATATAGGGCCGCATCAGCGCAGCACCCAGAGCACAGTTGAGGCCGACGGCCAGCGGCTGGGCGTGGCGCACGCTGTACCAGAAGGCGGTGACGGTCTGGCCCGACAGGATGCGCCCGGAGGCATCGGTCACGGTGCCGCTGATGATCAGGGGCAGGCGCTCGCCCGAGGCTTCAAAATATTCGTCAATGGCGAACAGCGCCGCCTTGGCGTTCAGCGTGTCGAAAATAGTTTCCACCAGCAGCGCGTCGGCACCGCCCCGAACCAGCGCTTCAACCTGCTCGTAGTAGGCGGCGCGCAACTGCTCAAAGCTGACGTTGCGGGCACCGGGGTCGTTCACATCCGGGCTGATGCTGGCGGTTTTAGGTGTTGGCCCGAGGGCGCCCAGCACGAAGCGGGGTTTGTCCGGGGTGGAGAATTTGTCGCAGGCGGCGCGGGCCAGTTGGGCCGAGGCGAAATTCATCTCCGCTGCCAGATCGGCCATGTCGTAGTCGGCCTGGGCCACGCTGGTGGCACCGAAGGTGTTGCTCTCAATCAGATCGGCACCGGCCGCCAGATAACTTTCATGAATGCTGGCTATGACGTCCGGGCGCGTCAGTGACAGCAACTCATTGTTGCCTTTTACGTCCTTGTGCTGACCTGGGGTTTTGCCAAAGTCCTTGAAGCGTTCAGCTTGGCCGCCAGGCCCGGCGTATCCGGCTCCGCGGTACTGGGCTTCGTCGAGCTTGAAGCGCTGGATCATGGTGCCCATGGCACCGTCCAGAATCATGATGCGCTTGTGCAAAATATCCGGCAAAGCCTGGCCGCGGGTGTATCTGGGTAATTTCATAGGCCTTATTGTAGAAAGCCGGATGGATTGCGTGCGTTGGATGGGACAATTACGGGGTTAGCCGCCAATCAACTCATTGCAAGCGATTTTGTCCATTCAGCATATTCTCCAGGAAGTCTTTGGTTACCGCGAGTTCATCGGCCCGCAGCAAGCCATCATCGAGCACGTAGTGGGTGGCGGTGACGCGCTGGTGCTGATGCCCACCGGCGGTGGTAAATCGCTGTGCTACCAGATTCCGGCCATTGCGCGCCAGCAGGCGGGTCAGGGCATCACGGTCGTGATCTCGCCACTGATCGCCTTGATGCACGATCAGGTCGGCGCCTTGCATGAGGCCGGTGTCAGTGCTGCGTTTTTGAACTCGACCTTGACAGGCGAAGAGGCCGTGCAGGTGGAGCGGCGTCTGCTGCGCGGCGATCTCACCTTGCTGTATGCAGCGCCGGAGCGGGTAACGACGCCACGTTTTCTGGCGCAGCTGGACAGCCTGCATCAGCGCGGCCACTTGAGCCTGTTTGCCATTGACGAGGCGCATTGCGTAAGCCAGTGGGGCCATGACTTTCGGCCTGAATACCGCGCGCTGACGGTGCTGCATGAGCGCTACGCCAGCGTGCCGCGCATGGCACTGACCGCCACCGCCGACACGCTGACGCGCGCCGATATTCTGGAGCGGCTGCAACTACAGGACGCGCGCCAGTTTGTCAGCAGCTTTGACCGCCCCAACATCAGCTACACCATCGTGGAAAAGCGCGATGCCACGCAACAATTGCTGCGCTTCATCTCAGGTGAGCACCTGGGCGATGCCGGCATTGTCTATTGCCAATCGCGCAAGCGGGTGGAAGAAGTAGCCAACCTGTTGTGCGATGAGGGCATCGCCGCGCTGCCTTACCACGCCGGGCTGGACAACAAGGTACGCCAGGCTAATCAGGACCAGTTCTTGCGCAGCGAGGGCATTGTGATGGTGGCCACCATTGCCTTTGGCATGGGCATCGACAAGCCCGACGTGCGCTTTGTTGCGCATCTGGATATGCCCAAAAACATCGAAGGCTATTACCAGGAAACCGGACGCGGCGGGCGCGATGGCGAGCCGGCCGATGCCTGGATGTGTTACGGCTTGCAAGACGTGGTGAACCAGCGCCGCATGATTGACGAGAGCCCGGCCGATGAAGAGTTCAAACAAGGCCTGCGCGGCAAACTCGATGCGCTGCTGGGTCTGGCCGAGGCCACCGATTGCCGGCGTGTGCGCTTGCTGGCGTACTTTGGGGAAGCCAGCAAGCCATGCCAGAATTGCGACAACTGCTTGACGCCACCAGAGGTATGGGACGGCACTGACGCGGCACGCAAGCTGCTTAGCACTATCTACCGCGTACAGCAAATGAGCGGCATCAGTTATGGCGTCGGTCACATCATGGATATTTTGCGCGGCAAGAGCACCGACAAAGTCACCCAGCGTGGACACGAAACCCTCAGTACCTTTGGCCTTGGCGCCACCTTCAGCGAAGTGCAACTGCGCGGTGTGCTGCGGCAATTGATTGCCATCGGTGCCGTGACGGTGGATGCCCAGGCCTTCAACACCTTGCAGCTCACCGATGCCTCGCGCGCCGTGCTCAAAGGCGAAGTACCGGTGCGCCTGCGCGAATCGGTCTCCAGTCCGGCGGCGCGAAAAGCCAAGCGTGCCAGTACCCCTGCCGTCGCCAAAGCACCCGCCTCACTGGACGCCGAGGGTCAGAGCCGCTACCTGGCCCTGAAGGCCTGGCGGGCTGAAGTGGCCAAGCAGCATAACCTGCCTGCTTACGTCATTTTTCACGATGCCACGCTGGCAGCCGTGGCCCAGCGCGCGCCGCAATCCCTGGACGACTTGCAAGGCATCAGCGGCATGGGTGTGAAGAAGCTGGAAGCCTACGGGGAACAGGTGTTGCGGGTGATGGCCAGTGCGCAATGACCGAGCGCATTTTGGGCTGGCTCGGTTGACCGGCGGTATTCAAACGTGTTTAAAGAGCCGGAACGCGCGCCACAAAGCCAAGTCGTAGGCGATCTTCAGCACGCCGCAGATGACCAGTGGGGTGGCAGTCCATCCTGACTGAAACAGCCAGCCGGCCAGCAGCGGGCTGACGGCGGCGGCAAGGCTGCGCGGCACGGCAGTGAAGCTGGCGGCCGCGGACCGCTCATGCGGTTGCACGACCGACATGACGAACGCGCTGCGGGCGGGTACGTCCATCGACGATACCAGTGCGCGCGCCAGCAACAATCCCAACGCCCACCGAACGTCGGTTGAAAACGCGGCAGCGATCAAGCAAAGGCTTGCCGGTATGTGCGTGAACACCATGGTGTTGACCAGTCCGATCCGCTTTGCCAGATTGGGTGCCGCGAGTTGTGAAGTCGCCCCCAGCAAACCTGATCCAAAGAAAAATGCACCGGCGGCCGCCAGCGACAGGCCAAAGCGCTGGAACAGCCACAGCGCAAGCAGCGAATTGACCACCATGCCGCCGGCGAACGAGTCCACCGAGAACAGCGCCGCCAGTTTGACCACCACCGCTCTGGACGGACCCAGCGCTGCGGGCCGGGCCGGGTCGACCGCGTCGTCGGCCGGCAGCTTTCGATACAGCACCCCTATCAAAATGCCAATCAGCCCATAGAGGACGAACATCCCGCGCAACGCATCCAGTCTTTGTATCCCTGACAGCGCGACGACCCGATCAGGCAGGCCCGACGCCAAGGCGCCCAGTGCCGCACACAAGGCGCCGGTCAACGCGTAGCGCGCGAACAATGCGGTCCTGGCTGGCGCATCAGAGGCCACCGCCAGGCGGGCATGCTCCAACGGCAGAAACAAACTGACGTCGCCCGAACTCGGGTTGAGCGTGCCGACAAAAGCCACCACCAGCAGCGGCCAAAACGACGACACGGCGGAAAATCCCAATCCGGTGACCGCCATCAGCGCAGCCGCGCCCAGCAACAGCGCCCGTCCGGACCAGCGATGACCCCAGGCTCCCAGCGCCAACGTCGCCAAAGCCGAGCCCAACAAGGTTGCCGTCGCAATGGCTCCAACTTCGACGCCGCCCAAACCGAGCGCCAGTAAATAGACGGGCAGCAGCACGGCAACAAAACCGTCGGCAAAGCCGCGCAATGCACGGGCGGCAAAGATCGGAACGACGTCGTGGTCCGAGCCTTTGGGAAGCAGTAAATGGATCAAGCGAATTCGTACGGCAGGCATGGCGTTGTTTTGTTCATGGAAGCGGCACTGGTGGGGTTAACGATTGATTATGGCAACCTATGCCAAGCGGCGATGATTCTTGTGAATCCCACCACATGCCACGCTGGTAGGGACAGAAGGCAGTGCCGGTGACTGCGAGTCAAGGTGGACACTTGCGCCTAAAGTAAAAATGGGATATATTCCCATTTAATTAAATTGAACTGCTTGCCAGACCATGTCCGAATCGCGCGCCGACCTTTCTCTTGCTGCTGCATTGCGCCTGGTCGCGCCGCTGGTGGAGTTGTTGTTGCAAGAGGGTGTGACCTACCCCCGCTTTGCCAATGCACTGAAGAAAACCTTCCTGGAATCTGCGGCAAGCGTTCTGGAGGCAAATGCAGCGCGGGTCAACGATTCGAGCCTCAGTACATTGACCGGCATCCATCGCAAGGATGTGCGGGAGTGGCGCGCGGTCGGGCAACCACGCTCTCAGGCCAAGACTTTCGGGGCCGTCATGGAGGTCTTCACCCGTTGGGCGAATGATCCGGACTATTGCGACCAACAGGGGCGGCCTCGGGTGCTGGATCGCACCGGTGGCCCCGGCTCGTTTGAAGCGCTGGCAGCATCGGCATCGCGTGACGTTCATCCCCACACTTTGTTGCGGGAATTGATACGCCTTGGTGTTGCAAGTCGCGCAGAGACTGGCTCGAACGACAGCGGCGACAAAGTCAGCTTGTGCATGGACGCTTTTGTACCCAAAGAAGGAAGTGCCGAGATGTTGCAACTGTTTGCCGACAACGTTGGTGATCACTTGGCGGCGGCGGCACATAACCTGAAGTCAGGCACTACGCCGATGCTGGAACAAAGTGTATTTGCCGATAGCCTGCGTCCAGAGTCGGTGGCTGCCCTGAGCAACTTGGCACGCCAAATCTGGTCCAACGCTTTTCATGACGTCGTGCGCGACGCTACCGCGCTAAGTGATCAGGACCGGGAGCAACCCGGTGCCGATCAACGCGTTCGGGTCGGTATGTATTTTTACCACGGTCCGAATCTGGAACCGTGAGTCCTTGTGCCGTATTTGTTTTTGACCTTTTAAGGAGCCTCAAATGCCCAAATTCTCTTCTCTGCGCCTGCGATTAATCATGGCGATGTTTGCGACGGTGATGCTGGCAACGGCCTGCGGCGGTGGGGGCGCCGACGTTGGCTCGGGCGGCACCGGCTTTGTCAGCGGCACCGTCACCAAGGGTCCGGTGGGTAATGCCACCGTTGCCGCCTACGGCATCAGCAGCGGTCAGATGGGCGCGCAGATCGGCGCAGCGACCACAGACGTCAGCGGGAACTTCAGGATCGACATCGGCACTTACAGCGGCCCGGTGCTGCTGCAGATGAGCGGCGGCAGCTACACGGATGAAGCTACCGGTGCAACCACGACTATGGCAAGCGGCGACGTGATGACGGCAGTCATGCCCAGCGTTGTGGCCAAAGCCACTACAAGCGGCATTCAGGTAACCCCGTTGACGGCCATGGCGCAAAAAATGGCGCAACACATGACAGGTGGCATGACCGAGACCAACATTGCCACAGCCAACACGGCGATGGGTAACACCTTCACCATAAGCGACATCCTGCACATTGCGCCAATGAATCCTCTGGTGAAGGACTCTGGCCTGGTCGCTGGCGTAACTCAGGACTCCAAGAATTACGGCATGACACTGGCTGCGATGTCGCAATATGCGCAGACACTGGGCTTGAGTTCCTCATCTAGCGTGGTCACGGCGATGATGAACGATGCGACCGACGGGAAGCTCGATGGCATGGCCGGCTCGACCCCGGTGCGGATGGGCGGCATGGGCGGCGGGATGATGATGCCGCCGAGCGCTGGAACCAGCGGCATGGGCGGCGCCATGAATACATTCATGATGAACTCCACTCTCAACATATCTGGCGTGACCACGCCGACTCTGGTGGACAAGCTCAATGCGGCTGGCGGCCAGATTGGCGGCGTGCCACCGGTGCCCGTGATGAATACCACGGTGAGCGGTATGGCTTTCAATGGGCTGGTGAGCTCGGCCACGGTAATGGCCTTTGCGGTCAACAACGGCGTCATGGGCGCACAAATTGCCAGTGTTGCGACCGACAGCCAGGGCAACTTCACAATGCCGCTGGGCAGCTACACCGGCCCGGTGCTGCTGCAAATGAGTGGCGCAAGCTACACCGATGAAGCGACCAATAAGACCATGACCATGGCGGCAACAGACGTCATGAGTGCGGTATTGCCAACCGTGGCCAGCGGCGCCGCGGTGACCGGTGTTTGGATCACGCCCGTCACTTCCATGGCCCAGACTCGGGCGCTGGCCATGACTGGCGGTATGACAGACACCAACATTGCCGATGCCAACACGGCTATGGGCAATTACTTCTTGGTGAGTGACATCTTGCACACCCAGCCGATGAACCCGTTGCTGCCAGGCGCCGGTGCCGTTGCCACACCGGAGGCGAAGAACTACGGCATGACGCTGGCTGCCATGTCGCAGTACGCGAAAACCCTGAACATGACAGTCTCTTCGACACTGGTCATGGCCATGATGAACGATGCGTCCGATGGCGTCATGAATGGCAAGAAAGGAACTAGTTCAATTTCCATGGCGATGGGCGGCATGATGGGGAGCAGCATGATGGCCGCCACCGCCGGCACCAGCGGCCTGGCGACCGCGATGACTACCTTCATGAGTTCTGCCGCGAATGCCTCAGGGCTGAGCGCCGCAGACATGGCGGCGCTGATGCTAAAGCTTACCAATTCCAACGGGCAAATCTGATTACACCGTTCTTGTTACACCGGAGGCACCAATACCATGCAAACCAAAGACTCCAGTTCGATGGCGCTGACGGACTCTGCTGGCGCACGGTCGATCAATTCGGCAGCGCAACATGGCGCTGTGCGCGGCGCATTGCGCAGTCTGTTTGAAGAATGGATGTTGGCTTGGCAAGAGCGCCACCACACGGCGCGAGTGAGCAAGGAACTGTTGGCGCTGTACCGAATAGTTGCAGCCGATCACCCCGGTTTAACCGACAGAGAACTTTTCAAGCTGGTTGTGATGAAGCGCAACGGCTGCGATTCAAGGGCGGCCGAAACCATCCTGGAATCCGCTGAGGAGAGCTTTGCACAATGGCCCGCCAGTTGCGAGCTGACGTTTTGCGACGTGGTGCATTACCTGTCGGTAACCGAGTTTTTAGCATCCCACCAACGCGAACACTGGATACACAACAACATGGCCTCGGTGGTCGCTTCGCATGTTCCACGTGATTTATGCATCGCCCGGGTTAAGCACTGAAGCGCTACCGGACCATCGCGCAGCGGCTGTTTATTCCAGGCTTTGTATTTGGTGCTTGTAGATGCAGAAATCCCGCCACCGGGGCGGGATTCAGGGTAGCGGCAAGCCGCCAGCTCAAACTCAGATGGCCGTGTGCATGTTGGGGTGTACCTCGTTGCACTTGCCGCCGATTTCCCCAACAACAACGAAATTGTCACCGGTGCGAATGGCTTCGGCGAGTTCTGCTTTGACTTGTTCGCGCGTGAAGCCGGCTTGCATTTGCTTGGCCGGATAGCGACTCGGGTACAGCTCATTAAGCTTGAGGCCGCTTTGCCCAATGGCCATCATGTCACCGGTGCGAATGGCTTCGGCGAGTTCGGCCGCGACCGGGTTGCTGGCCACGATCTTGGCACTGCTCACGGTCTTGGCGCGCACCGGCTTGAACTGTCCGCGACCGTCTCCCGCGAAGCTGGTGCCGGCGATCAGGCTGGACGCCAGGATCAGTGCGATGGCTGTATATTGGGTTTTCATGATGAGTCCTTTCAAAGTCTGTTAAACATTTCCGGGCAGGTCGGTCGTCATGGTGTACCGTCTTGTCCAGCTTGTATCGCTGCATTGCGATATGAGTGAACTATAGAAACCAGACCCCCACAGCAACATGACCGACAAATTACAAGTTGGTCAGTAAATTCACGCTTATCCCGGCTCAGTCTGCGCAAGCGCCTTTGCCGCCATGCTGGCTATTGCAACAGCGCCCTTCCGGTCCAGCGATGACCCCAGGCTCCCAGCGCCAACGTCGCCAAAGCCGAGCCCAACAAGGTTGCCGTCGCAATGGCTCCAACTTCGACGCCGCCCAAACCGAGCGCCAGTAAATAGACGGGCAGCAGCACGGCAACAAAACCGTCGGCAAAGCCGCGCAATGCACGGGCGGCAAAGATCGGAACGACGTCGTGGTCCGAGCCTTTGGGAAGCAGTAAATGGATCAAGCTAATGCCAACATCAGGCTTATGGAATGCATGGGCCGGGATGGTAGTTGAAAAGTTCAGCGCCTGCTGCTGTGTCATCATCTGGTCTCAATCCTGGCCACTTTCCCGGCGCCCTTGGGCGATTTTTGCGAACCGACTGATGCAACACTGGAAATTGTTTTTGATCGCGGCAATCTACCCGCTTGCCGGGCTGGCTTGTGCGCAAATGCCGGTAGCCGCGGTAGTTGAAAGTGTCAAGTCGCTGGGTCAGTCCAGGGCGAGCGTCGATATGTGTCTGACCAGCATTGATTTCAGAAAGTTGCCAGATGCAATCCAGCGCCAAACGGTTGACATCAGCAACAGGATCGATCACCTGGCAAACGATTTGCATGAATCACCCGGCAACCAGCTGCTGGTCGTTTCCTACAACAATACAGTTTCAACATACAAGAAGTCGGCTGAATTCCGCAAGCAACTGCGTGAACGCTACGGCGGCAGTGCATGCGATTTCAAATTGATTACGGAATTGGATGCAAGCTCAAAAAGTTCGGGGCTGCTGATAAAGAAACATCTTTCGGGTAATCGAAGCCGCTCAGGAGCCGTTTGAACGGTTCACCGAAATCCGATCATCGACGCGAGTCCTACGCGATCACCGCTTTGCACTGCTTGATGCACTCGGTGCAGGCTTCCATGCATGCCTTGCACTCGGCATGGTGCTCGGCATGTTTGCGGCAGACCTTCTCGCACTCGGTGCAGCTTTCCAGCGTTACTTTGGCCTGTGCAACGACATAGGGTGAACCCTGCGCAGCAAGTCTTTGCAGCGCGCCGCAAAGAGGTATCAAGGAATTGACCGAGGTTGCGCAATCTGCCAGCGATTTGTCGCCGGTGCCCAGTTGCACCAGGCAATGCGCCAGACAGGCATCGCCCTTGGCGGCACAATCCCCGGCGGCGCTGATCAGCGCCGCAAACTTCGACGGCCCACCATGGTGGTGGTGCACTGGTTCGGTCTGAGCAAACGATTTTGCAGCCAAGCTGGCCATCGCGACAGCGC
>JBAXBQ010000102.1:0-10035 GCA_037141865.1 Comamonadaceae bacterium
CCGCGAACGGCAGGTCCTGACTTTGCTCACCGACTCCTTGGGGCACTTTGTTCGCCTCTACGAACGTCGGCTGGCTGGCAACCTGATTTGATGAAACCCCAAACGTCAAGTTTCGGACGAGCACTTCAAGGTGCCGGCTGGGTCTTGACGACCAGGTCCAGTCAATGGAGTTGGTAACCGATAGGAGTCGTTGGCACAACGTCATTTTCGACTGCGGTCATTCAACCGACTAGATTGACTTTGAAATCTGTCCAGCTCTTGTCCAGTGCAAGGCGTCGGTCGCGGAGGGCGGGCTCCGGAAGTCATCTTTGCTGTAACCCTCAGGGTACTTTCGGTCTGACTTCAGTCGATGAGCACACCGCCCTGTCGAAAACCATAGGGCCCGGCGTAATTACCAATGGCACAGGTATGACTGACCAGTCGACCATCACGCCACATGTGCAGTTGATAGCCGGGCGGCTCCATCACAAAACAATCTGGACCATCGACACGCAGGTCCAGCGCGACCTGATGCGCCGGGCTCGGGCAGGTTGATGCCATAGTGTTTCCAAAACGGCATTGTATGGAGCGGTGAATGTGACCACAAAGCAATCGTTCCACATGGCTGTGCCTGGAAACGATCGATTCAAGAGCTTGCCATCCTTCCAGGCCGAGCTCATCCATGTGGGCGATGCCGGTGACAAACGGCGGATGATGCATCGCGACCAAAGTAGGAATATGCTCTTCGCTCAGCCGTTCTTCAAGCCATGCCAGACGTTTTGAGCACAACTTGCCGCGCCCTTCCATCGGTACCACCGTGTCCAACGCGACGAGCCGAAGGCCTCCCAGGTCAACGGCGTACTGCACGAACTCATCGCATTGCTCAAGATACTCGAAGCCAGGCCCGCAAAACGACTCTCGCAGGGCGCTACGGTCGTCGTGATTGCCCACCACAAAGTACAAAGGCATGCCAAGGGGTGCCAGCAATTCCTTGAGCAAGTCGTACTCGTTCTTGCGACCATAGTCCACCGTGTCACCTGTGACCAGGACGACGTCGGGCAGGGGGTTCAGGCACATGATGTTGGCGACACAGTCGCTGAGCATCGTGGCGGTGTCAACGATACCGTAGGCGAGTTTGCCGGCGGCCTTGACGTGGAGGTCTGATATTTGCGCTATCAGCATACGAGACTCCCGGTATCGACTTCAAGCCCAATCGAATCACCCACCGTGAAGGTCAGTTTTGGTGGAAGCTTCAAGACCACTTCCTCCGCGCTGTCGAGCCGCACCTGGACCCGGTTATGGTCTCCCAGGAAGAAGCTGGAGACAACCTGACCGCGCATCGACGATTGCGATAGCGGTACGACGCGAACTTCCTCTGGTCGAAAGCTGTTTTTCCCGACCGTGTTCATGGTCCCGATGAAATCCGCCACAAAGCTATTGGCCGGACGAAAGTAAATTTCTCTAGGGGTTCCGACCTGAGAAATGCGCCCCTTTTCCATCACCGCAATTCGGTCGCCCAGGGCCATCGCCTCAGCCTGGTCATGGGTAACGTAGACTGTCGTGATACCTAAGCCTCTAAGCAGGGCGTTGATGTCAACTCGCAGTGTCTCGCGCAGCCTGGCATCCAGCGCGGTTAGTGGCTCGTCGAGCAACAGGGCGCGTGGACGAGGGGCGATGGCCCGCGCCAGTGCAACGCGCTGCTTCTGGCCCCCGGAGAGCTGGGTAATTTGCCGGTCAGCGAGCGACTCGATGTGCATCATCTCGAGCATTTCACCCACGCGCTTCATGCGTTGGGCTTCAGGCATTTTGCGAACCACCAAACCGTAGGCAATGTTTTCTTGGACCGTCATATTGGGAAACAGCGCATAGCTTTGAAAGACCATGCCGATGTTGCGCTTCTCAATTGGAAGCGCCGTAACGTCCTCATTGTTGAACAACACCCGACCGGAGTCAGGAACATCCAGGCCGGCAATCAGTCGCAAAGTTGTGGTCTTGCCGCAGCCTGAGGGGCCAAGCAGCACAAGCGTCTCGCCTGACTCGATGTGCAAGTCAGTCGGCTCCAGCACGACCTGATGTTTGTAGCTCTTGGTGCAAGCCTGGACCAGGATTCGTACCCCGTGGTTCGAGTTCATTTGGAAACCTTTCGCCCACCGGCAAGTTGCAGTGCTATCAGCAACGGAACAATCATCATGAAGAAAACAATCGTGTAGGCGCTGCCGACCTCAATACGCAGCGACGCATAAGCATCGGCAAGTCCGACCGGCAGGGTCTGGGTCAGCGGCGTATGCAGCAACAGAGTCATGTTGAATTCGCCAATCGAGAGCGTCAGCACCATCAGAGACCCAGCGATGATTCCGGACCTGCAGTTGGGCAGGACGATACCGGTAAAGCGTTGCAGGAAAGTAGCGCCGAGACTGCGCGCACCTTCTTCGAGTGAATGCATATCCACGGAAAGCAGGACCGCCAATACCGAGCGAACCATGAACGGCAAGGTAAAAAGGACGTGACCGACAAGAATAAACGTCCAGTGCGTCCTGAAGTTGCCCACGGCACCATAGGTCACGATAAGCGCCAGCGCAGTTGCAAGGCCTGGCAAAGCCACCGGCAACATCAGCAATTCCTCGATAGTCCGTGCCATCTTTCCCTGAACGCGTGACAGCACGTAGGCTGCGGGCACGCCCAGCACCAGTGTGCTGACCAGACAGGACAAGGCGATGCCCAAGGAGAGCCACAGACTGTCCTGATAGCTCTCCCAGACTTTGAAGACCCATTGCAGGGTCAAGCCGCTTGAGAACCCCACGAACTGGTTTTTGGTCAGTCCAGTCAGTATGGACAGGATGACGGGTACGAGCAGGAATCCAGCCACACCGATGGTAAAGGCGAGCAGCGACCAGAAAACCGGTGAGCGTTGGGCTTTGGCCATTTTTATCATGCTGCTGCGGCAACGGTGTTGCCCGTCAAGCTACGGGCAAAGGCAAGTGCCGACCACGTCAAGAGGCCCAGCACGAACGACAGGGCTGCCGCCATGGCGATGTTGGCCTGTAGCGTGAATTCGGTGTAAATAATCATCGGCAAGACATCGATCTTGGTGGCCAAGGTGAAGGCTGTGCCAAATGCGCCCATGGAGGTCGCAAAGCAGATGGCCCCGGCCGCAAGAAGAGCCGGCTTGAGTCCGGGTATCAGCACGTCGACAAGCACTCGCCAGTTCGAGGCTCCCAGTGAGCGCGCCGCTTCGATGAGTTGCGGGTCGAGTTTCTCGGCGGCGGCGATGACAGTCAGTATCGTGCGTGGGATGGAGAAGTAGATGTAACCAATAAACAGTCCGACCATCGAGTAGGCAAATACCAATCTCTCGCCAAAGACCAGGTTGGTGATGTTGGGTATCAGTCCTTGGCGACCGCCCAGCATGATGACCATGAAGCCAATGACGACGCCGGGAAAGGCCAGAGGCAACGTCAAAAGGGCGGTCAGGACCTGTCGTCCCGCAAACTCGTGCCTAGCCAGAAAGACACCAGCAATGCCTGAAATGATGAGAGTCGTCACGGTGACGACGACTGACAGCGTGACCGTAGAGACCATGCTGCGCCAGTAGCGTGGTTCTACGAAGGCAGCCACGTAGGCTGACCAACCCAATTCGCCACTGCCGCCAATGACGAAGAGTTTGGCCAGAGGAATAGCAAAGAACGTCAAAAACATGGCCGCGACCGGCAGCGTCATTCCAATCAGCCAGGCGCGGTCAGTTTTCATCAGCCAACTTCTTTTTGGTAGCGACTTCCAATGGCCTTGGACGCGTTGGCTAGCTGCTGCACATCAATCGCCTTGGCGCGCTGATAGTCGGCGTCCGGCAAGAAGCGCTTCTTCATGTCCTCAGACATCGCTTTGGCAAATACTGGACGCAAATAGGCGTTCGCCCAGTGACGTTGCCCTTCGTCCGAGAGAACAAAGTCAAGGATGCGTTTGCCTTGCTCCGGGTTGGGACCGTTCTTGACCAATCCCATGACGTAGGGAAGCTGCTGCGTGCCTTCCTGCGGAATCACGAACACGGTCGGCGCCTGGTCACTGTACTGGCCGCGGTAGGCGTTGAAGTCATAGTCAAGCAGGATGGGGATTTCGCCTGACAGAACCCGCGCATACGCGGTCTGCGTCGGAACGATGGGGTTGTTCGCCTGGAGTTGCTTGAAGTATTTGATGCCCGCATCCAGGTTGTCGTAGGTGCCTCCGAGCGCAAGGTTGACTGCAATGACGCCAACTTGGCCGACCGCAGCACTGCCTGGGTTGAGGTAGCCCACCAACCCTTTGTACTCAGGCTTGAGCAGGTCGGCCCAACTGCGCGGCACAGGTTTGCCTCCCAGGGCTTGCGTGTTGACAAAAAAGCCAAGCGTTCCAGAGTGAATGCTGCACCAATAGCCCTCTGCGTCCTTGAGCGAAGCTGGAATCTCGGCGAAGCGCTTGGGCTGGTAAGCTTCAACCACGCCAGCTGCTTTGGCTTGCGGGCCGACCTGGCCACCCAGGTAGACCACATCGGCCACGGGTTTGGCCTTTTCGGCGATGAGCGCGGCCAGCGATTGCCCCGAGTTCTTGTTGTCCGGAGGTACCTGAATATTCAGGCGCTGACCCACCATGCGCAGCATGCCACCCCAGTCAGCCCATTCCGGTGGGCAGTTGTAGCAAATCGCTTTAGCCGACTGGGCAAATGCCGGGAAGGCTGCGGTCGTGCCTGCCAGAACAGCAGTTGACAAGAGTTCGCGTCGGTTCATCATTAGTGTTTCCTTTTGAGGTTGGAGGGGGAGACTTGAGACACATAGCGCTGAGCGGTACCGCCTTCGCGCAAAGTGTGTGAGAGCAGGGCAGCTATGGTGTTTCGCTCACCTGCAATGATCTGAAGCAAATGGTCGACTGCAATTCGGCCAATATCCGCAGTCGATTGCATCATCGTGGTTAGCACCGGAGTCATCCTTAAGGCTGCCGACTTTGCCGATTGGTCCGCACAATGTCTGGATCCTCGGTGTTTTCACGAAACAAGTGAAATGCGAACAAATATATTGTTTGATGTTTTTGTGACAGTCTCGTGACGCCGAGCACAAAAATGCAGCCAAATTTCCCTCGGTGGCATTTTCCCAAAGGTATAAGCCCAATCTTGAAGTCAGGTCCGTGGAAGCATTTTTCGGTGTTGTTGAGCGCGATGAGTTCGATTGCTTTTTTGGCCAAAGTCAAGTGCCAGTTATCCCCCGGACTTGTGACTAAGGCTGTGCATAAGGTGATGAATAAGTCGTGAATGCGAGGACTGTTCACGGTTGCCTGATGACGCTCGCCAAATGGGCATACCAAAGATAAATAAATTGCGACGTTGACTTGCGTCATCAGGCACAAATTTCTGGCTGGTTTTGTGTGGAAAAGTTGAGTTTCGAGGTCTCACATGACCTCGAACCAAACACCACACTTCTCTTGGGTCTTGCAACCGAACCCTACGCTCAATTGCGTGCATGAAATCAGTGCCAGTGACCACCCCGGTAACCTAAGCCACCTTCGATCCTCTGCCCGTTCGCACACTTCCCTGAAGCAGCGCTCAGCGCGCCAACGTGACGTGCTTAAGCAACCGCGTCGGACCGTAGCTGTCGCTGAAGCCGTAGGCGCTGATATCAACCTTGCCGCTACGGCGGACCTTCACGGTAGCCCAGGCGTAAGTACGATCAGTCGCGGGATTCAGGGTTACTTCACCCGGGGTGGCGTCGAACGGCGAGCCACCCGCGCCGACCAGCACCTGCCACGCAGCGCCTCTGGGTTGTGCCATGTTGAATTCGTGCTCGTGGCCGCAGAAATAGGTCGCCCCGTATTGTTCGATGATGCTCCAGAACGCGTCACGACTGGCCGGAACCTTGTCTAATCCAGAGATGCCCGGATTGGGCGGCGTGTTGGTGCCGAAGTAATAGGTATACGCAGGCTTGTGCCCGAACACGAAGAAATGTTTCGCACCGCGACCCGTCGCTACACCGAAGTCACTGGCCAGCCACGCTGACGGCGCCACGTTGTCCTTGCCCACCGGGTCGGTGTTGACAACTGCGAAATGGGAGTCGCCGACGTCAAAGCTATACGACAGTTGGCTCTGGTCGGTGCTCAGGCCGTCGTAAGCGCCGTTGTTTTGCACGTTGACGTTAGTGGCATCGGTGCCAACGATGGACTTGAAGCGGGCGCTGTCGATGATCAAGTCGCCCATGTTGGCACGCCATGCGTTCTCGTTTTCAACCTGGGCTTTCTTGCCCAAGGGCTTCGACTGAACCTCGTGATTGCCGGCGACCGGGACAACATAGGTGCCAGCTTCCATCAACGGGGCCACCATGCCGCGCCAGAAGCCGTACTGGCGATAGAAGGCCATCAGGTCGGAGCCGACGACATCGGCAACGCTGTTGCTCGGGGTCGGGCCTGCCAGGCCGTAACCCATGATCATGTCGCCGTTGAAGAATAGTAACTTGGATTTCTGCGCCTCCACCGAGCGCATGATGCGCGACCAGGCCTTAGCGTTTTGCAGCCAGATTTTGTCTTGTCCTGACAGCGGCCCGGTGGTCGGATCGAACTTTACGGGATCCTGGCGCGAGTCGCCGACGGTGGAGAAAGTCAGGACGACCGGGTCACGGCTCTCGTGTTCCTCCTCCTCTTGGGCGATCGCGGTCCAGGGCAGCGAAGCGACGAGAACGGCAAGCGCACAGGCGCAGGATTGGCGGCGAAATTGAGCAAACATGGGCATCCTCCGTAAATGAGAGTGTGTTGAAATTTCAAGCGAACGACCTCGCCAATACCGGCACGCGCCGGTCTGAAGCGTCCCTTATGGTCAGTTCGGTGTGTGTCAACTTCATGACATCCAAGTCGACCTGCTGATCAGCAGTTCTCCAAAAAGAACGGCGGCAAAATGCCGCCGCTATGATTACCTGCCAATCCCTGGCACCCCATCCGCGAACCGCAGCGAATAGGGGCAAGAATTTCTGGTAGTTTTTCAGTCGTTACTTGTGATCACCGACCTCATGACCGTCACCGTCGTCGTACTTTGGTGCAGGTTGCGACATCAGCAACATCTGACCGCCTTCGACGGTGACCGGATCATTGCTGATCTTATGGTTCTGTACAACAAACAGGTTGTAGGTCTTGTCGTCTTCGCGATCCAGCAGTTCAGTCACGTCGATGACACCCGAAGTCTCTTCGTCTTTGGTGATGGACCCGGTAGCAATTGCGCCAGTTGCAGGATCGATATCGCCAAAAAGAGCCACATCAAAACCAGCCAGTTTGATCAACTCGCCGGTAGCCGGGTTGAACTTCCACATCTTGGCGTTGTGTGCATTGTTACCTGGATCTTCCTGCAGGATTAACGAGCCGTCGCCATTGACGGTCATGTTGTCAAACATCTGGTAGTCACCCTTGGCACTGGTGCCGTCAAGCAGCATCTCAATGCTTCCGCCTAGTTCAGGTTTGGAAGAGTCCCGGAAGGTCAAAGCCCACACACGTGTGCGCCCAACAACACCCGTGGTCAGACCGTCTTTGGCAGCATCCATTTGGTCCGTCGTATTGAAGAAATAGCGGTTGTGGTTCTTGGTGTCCCAGGCACCGTCTTCCGGGCGCAGGAACTTGGTGCTGATATTGTTGGTTGCGATATCACCCGAAACCAGCGAGAAGCTGCCCTCGTAATTGCCACGCGCATTGGGCAACAGACCAAGACCGGCATCCATAGCGCGGGTTTCAGGGAGATTGCCGCTAACTGCAACGCGGTAAAGTGTGCCGCCAATCAAACCAGCCTTTTCAACATCGTTGCCTACGTTGGTTTTGCTACCCACATAGACATACAGACCGTTGGTGCCACCATCAGCGTTGCCAATGACAATGGTTTTATCACCGGAATGGGGATTCGCCAACAAATTTTCCCAGGCACTGTTGACATTGGCAGCCCAAGGTAATACATAGGAACTGCCCTTGTCAGGCCCGGTAGCAATGTGTGCCAAACCGCGCTGATAAGTTGGGCCAGACTCTTCACCGTTGAGGAAGATGCGAGCCTTGGTACCCTTGCGGGTGGCGCTGTTAAAGAACGCCTTGCGGTCTGCCAGGTCGGCAGAGCAAAAGCGGGCAAACGCATTGGTCTTGCCAAATACGCCAGTTGCCGGCACCACTTCCCAACCGTTAACGCCTTGCTGGTAGACATTTTTGATCAGGTCAGCGCCCGATTGGACTTCCAGTGTTTTCTTGTTGATGACCCATTCCGAGACAAAGGCGCCTTTGCCGCCATGACTTCTAACAATGCCGACTGGGCCGTTAATGTCAGCAAACATTTCGTGATTCACCAACACGGTAAAAGTGCCATCCTCATTGTCGTAAGCACCCAATCCGTCGGGAATGCCGCTGAACGTATAGCCACCGATTGCATCGCCAGTGGTAAGAATGGATGTCAACTCGACACCTGGAGCAATCGCCACAATATAGGGTGCAGTGGAGGTGCTGGGGCCGATATCGGCCATCGCCGAGGCAGCCATCGCGATCAGCGCGGCATGGACCATCAACGCTAACGGTTTCATCTTCATTTAGGAACTCCTGAGACATGGAAGTGTGGGTTAAGCAATGTTCAAGGGGATCCGTTAAAGGAGACCCTTGCAGGCTGTGATGGATTTATCACGCCGTCATGGATGCTAAAAGGCATGTATTACAAAATTATGATGCCTTCTCAACTTGCCACTACGCAGTTGTTGAGGAAAGGCGCCGCTGCCCATACGCAACTTTCTTCAGCGCCCGCTTTAGGAGTCCTTTAGCGGTGCGGGATCGCATCAGCGAATCACATAGTCTTTCGAAGGAGCAGGGCATCGCCAAATCTGGCTGCAGTCATCCGTGATACTCAAAATCGCTCGATTCATCGGCCTACCTTGAGTGCTGGTTTCCAATGACATGCACGGAGTCAGTCCCCAAAAAATGGGTTAGATCCGCCACGCGCTAACCGATTTTGGGATGATCAATATCCGATTCAGAATGTTGTCCGACTGGCCGGAACCTGCCGCCCAGGAACTGAACCTGAATGTCACTTCGCTGCACGGGAGTGCCTGCGGCGCAACTCAGTCGCGCATGAAGATTTCTTCGATCTGCAGTCCGAACAATTCGGCGATGCGAAAGGCCAAGGGCAGCGAAGGGTCGTATTTTCCGGTTTCGATGGCATTGACGCTCTGGCGCGAGACTTCGAGCTTGTCTGCCAGATCCAACTGAGTCCAGTTACGCTCGGCGCGAAGCACCTTGAGACGGTTCTTCAACATCCGTCTCCCCATGTGCCGTGGCTGATTCGGTTGATGAATCCACCCAAGCCGAAACCGAAGAACCAGATGATCGCGACCCAATAGGCGTCGACGTGAGCAACCAGCCCGAAGTTCTCCAGAAACCCCCAAACAGTGGAAATCGAGAGCGCAACCGCGGTGCCGATCAGTGTCTGGCGCACGATCAGCATCCGGATGAATTCGTCTTTCTGTTCGATGATGAGCATCGCGATCGCATAGAAGATTCCGACAACGGCAAGACCTGGAATCAACCCGAGGATCCAGACCACAGGACCTTCCACCAAATCGCGCGAAATCAAGTATTTGGCAGCCAGGAGGCTCGCCACATAGATTGCTGTCGAGTTGCCGATTCGCCTGCGGTAGCGACGCCGGGGAGCAGATGGGACCATTGTCAGACCCCCTTCCTGCCCAGCACGCTGCATTCCCGTCCGTTCCTGAGTGACAGGATCGCGATGATCGGCAGGATCAGCAACAATGTGTCGGCGGCTTCGGCGTCGAAAACCCCGTACTTTTTTGCGATCACAGTGAAAAGGATCGTGGCGGCCCAGCACAAGCCCCGATGGATATTCGTCATGTGGAAAACTCCTTTGTGGTTTGGACAAGGAAACTTTACCTGAATTCTCCCGTTTAGTCAAGTGTAATTTACATAATGTATATCAAACTTGTCCTAACTTGGTACGACTGACCGCCTTGTGACACAGGCTGCCAAGTTTCTGTGAACCCATGGGATGCATCTGAAGCCTTTACCGGATGCTGGGTGGCA
>JBAXBQ010000103.1:0-9806 GCA_037141865.1 Comamonadaceae bacterium
GAAATAGGAGCTGCCATCGAGTCGCAAGTGGTACTGGTAAACCATGCCAGGGACGAGGTCCGCAATCTTCTTCAGCAGAGTGAGGGCCTCTTCGCGCGCTAGGTCTGCGCGCTTACGCGCACTGATGTCCTCGTGAGTGACAACCACACGAATGGCGCTTGCGCCCTTAAAGCGCGTCACGTAGCTGGAGAACCAGCGCCTTTCGGTCGGTGAGTGGCAGGGATATTCGAGCATGAATTCATTCTGGCGGCTCTGGATCACGGCACGGATGCCGGCTGCCATTTCGTGCGCACCCTCGGAATACGCACCGCTTGCCGCGTCGCACACGCCCAGATAGTTCGCGCCCTCACAGAGATTGTCCGATCCGCCGCCGACAGTCTGCGCAATTTGCCGCCACGCCTGGTTGACGGACAGGATGACTCCGTTCGCATCCAGAGTAGCCAGGCTGGCCGACATGGCATCCACCGTCCCTTGCGCAAAGCGCTCGGCGTGCTGCATACGTTCCAGCGCGGCATTCTTCTCGGCGAGGGACTGCACCAAGTCCAGTTCCGCCTGCTTGCGCGCGCTGATGTCGGTATGCATACCCATCATCCGGGTTGGCGCACCGGCGGCATCACGAGCGATGCCAGTGCCACGACAGGCTATCCACCGATAGTTCCCGTCTTTGGTGCGCAGGCGCATTTCGATTGCGTAGGTCGCAGATTTACCGGTCATGTAGTTCTGCAGGCATGCGGTATTCCTGGCGAGGTCATCTGGATGAATCAATGCAACCCAAGCATCTGCGGTCAAGGGCAAATCCTGCTCACCGTAGCCCAGCACTGCATCGAACACGCGTGAGCGAAGCATTTCACCCGACGAGACGTCGAATTCCCAAAAGCCTTCTCCAATAGCTTCTGCCGCGATGGTCCAGCGTGCCTCGTGATCTTTGACATCTGCTCTTAGCTGATCGCGCTCCTGTTCCAGGCGCTTTTGACTGCTGACATTGCTCAGCACAAGGCGCAGCACGGGCGCGCCTTCTTCATCCTTGGCGGCGATGGCGTCCAGATGCACCCAGAAGGGTGTGCCGCCCTGCCTGAGCAGGCGCAGTTCGCAGGACAGTGGTTTATCAGTATCCCTCAGCTTGCGCCGAAGTTGGTAGTAGATGCCCTGGTCGTCGTTGAGAATGAAGTTTCCGATGGGCTGCTTGATCAATTGGCTGCGCGGCACATTGAACAGGGTGCTGGTGGTCAGGTTGACCTCCTTGATCAGGCCCTTCTCGCTTACTGTGCAATAGCCTACCGGCGACACGTCATAGAAGTCGAAATGGCGTGCGTTGGAGGTGTCGAGTTCCTTTTGTGTTCGACGCAACTCCTCGTTCTGGGCCTCCAGCTCGATCTGGTGCACACGCAGTTCATGCTGCGCTTCTCTCTCTGCTAGCGCAGTGAGCTTGGCTTCCTCGCGCTTGATCTCATTGGATTCATGTAGACGCACTGCCAACGCCACCTGCAAGGTCAGCGTGACAAGCAATGGTATCCAGCGCTGCCATTGCATCATGTTGAGGAACAGCGAACCGGGAATGAGGCCTAACATAAACAGTGCGCCACCGACGCTTGCCAGCAGACCCAGGGCCATCGCCACCATCAGGTAGCGCGACTCCCGCCGCCCCGAGCGCCAAAGCCGAACAGCCAAGTACAGCATCATCAGCCCGCCCGCCCCCGAAACACCCATGGCAATGCGCCCCGCCTCTGGATAATGGCCTGTGAAGAGCGAGACCATCAGCAGGCAGGGCAGAGCGACCAGCACGCGAAAGACAGCAAAGAAGAGCTTCTGGTCGCGCTCAACATGGAGCATTCGCCGGAAAAGGGGCACGCTGGCGGCCAGGAAAAACAGCAGGCAGGCGCCCATCGAGGCATCGGCAATCAGCGGGGCTTGCGGTAGCAGGTGCTGGGCTGCCAGGCCCGTGAAGGCGAAGTAGAGCAGCACGGTGGCGCCGACGTACAGGCTGAACCAGCCGTACAGCGACTCGCGCGTGCCCCACCAGAGCAGCAGGTTAAGCAGCAGCACCAGCAGGAAGAAGCCGAACAGGAGACCCATCAGGACGTTTTCAAGGTCCTGGGCGGCTCGGAACTGTTCGGCCTGCCACAGTTGCAACGTCAGCAGCGAGGAACTGGTGGTCTGCAGGCGCAGGTAATAAGTGTGCGGCGCGCTATCGGCCAGGGCGAGCCTGAAAATGAAGCCGCGGTAATTCTCCTCTCGACTGGCAAACGGCAGTCGGTCACCCGCGCGCCGTTCGGCAAAGCCGGAGCCGCTGGGCTCGAACAGGCGCAAGTCATCCAGAAACGGCGGCATCACCTCCAGCCACCAAGACCCTGCCGCTGGCGCCTGCACGCTAAAGCGCAGCCAGTGCACCTTGCGTGTGTAACCGGCGCTCAGCAGCCCATCAAGCGGGGTGAAGCGCTGCGCGGCCGCACTGACGCTGGTGATGGTCTCGCTGCCGTCGGCGTCGACCAGCACCGCCAGATCATGCACGGCAATCGGCTGGGCCTGGGCGGCAATGGGCAGGCCCAAGGCCAGCAGCAACAGGATCGTGCGCAGACACGCTTGTGCGGCAGTTAGCAAGCTGGAAAACTTCATCGCGAACACGCGGTACTTGCCGCCGTGTTGCTCACGATGGCAAGGCAGTGCGAGCCCCCCCGCAAATGCACAGGGCAAAGTGGCCGTCAATGGTCTTGGCCGCCAGCATCTGACGCCATTCCTCGTTCAGCACTTCGAATGCAATCTGCTGCACGCGCAAATGGTGGCGCGCGTCCTTCTTTGCCTGCGGGGGCAAGGCGTCAAACAATTCCAGCAACTGGTCAGAACTTTGCCGAAAAGCTGCTGCGGTGCGTTGGCGCAAGGACGGCGCCGTGCGCACGGGCGCTTCCTGGCTCGCAGGCAGTGCTGGTAAGGAGTGTGAAAGGTCAATCTTTTTTTTCATTTGCTTAGCATCCACGCTGATGCGTCAGGCTGGCGTGCGTTTTCGATTCTGCTGACCGCAGCCTCGCCACCGTCGGCACTCTGCACCTCGTAGCCGGCCTGGGTCAGCACCGTGACGGCGAGCTTGAGATTGAACGCGTCGTCATCGACAATGAGAATAGTGGCCGGATTGCGTGCAAGACGAATGCCCGCTGCCGCATCGGCCGCCTGGAGCACCGTGTGCCCGAATTCTTCCGGCACAACAGTGACTCTCTTCGTGTTGCCGGGATTTTCTTCAATCAACGGCACTTTAGACATAGACCAACTCCATTGGCGTCCGGTGTCTTTTGGCAACCCCAACAGAGGTAAAGAATCCACAGAACAATGTGTTCCCTTTTACGCCTTTAATCCTTCATCGGGAATACCACGAAAGCGGTAGTTGGACCACGAAATTGTCATGTTGTAGCAAGAAACTTGTCGTCCCAGAGTCGGCAGTTGTCATCCCGCACGAGGAAGCTGACATCCGGGGCTCGAGGTTGTCATCTCGGGCTCGACCCGGGAGCCAGTGCCACGTCGACACTGGAATGCGGATCAAGATGCAATCACAAATGAGGGGGCACTGCCAAGATGCGGCGTTGTCGTCAGAGTATGACCAAGCCGGACTGGAATGCGTAGCGGGTCAGTTCGACGACGGTGTGCAAGCCAAGTTTGCGCATCAGGTTGCGACGGTGCACTTCGACGGTGCCCACAGCGATGCACAATTGCGCCGCGATGACCGGCGCACTCCTGCCAGCCACCAGCAGCGTGGCTACTTCGATCTCGCGCTCTGTGAGCGGGGCCTGTGAGCCCTGGTCCGGACCAAGCCGTGTATTGTGTGGTTGGCCCGTCATCATGGCAGCAATCTTGTCGCTGAAGTAGTTGCGTCCTTCAACGACGCTTCGAATTCCACGCACCAACTCGACACCAGCGGCTGATTTAGAGATGTAGCCCCGGGCACCAGCGCTGACCATTTGCTTGATAACGCTGCGCTCAAAAAAAGTGGACAAACCCAGCACCTTGACGGTGGGTTGCTGGGCCAGCAGAGAGCGCGTGATCTCGATGCCAGACTGCCCCGGCAAGGCTACGTCCATGACCACGACATCGGGTCGGTGTTGCTGAGCCAAGCGCAATGTGGTCGCGCCATCGCCCGCTTCCGCCACCACCTGCAGGCCGGCTTCGCGCTCCAGCACTGCACGCAAGGCCTCGCGAACCAGTACGTGGTCATCCACCAGCATGATGCGGATCATGATGTGGGTGTGTCGTTGCAGGCCACACGGAGCGGCACACTCAGGCTCACCCTCGAGCCCTTGGCGGGTGTGCTGTCGATGGTCATTTCGCCCTCGAAGTTGGCAATGCGCTCCGAGATTGATCTCAGGCCAAAGCCATCGGACCCGGGCAGATCATCGCAAAGACAGGGGGTCTTGAAGCCGCCACCGTCATCGCTCACCGCCAGAGTCAGCTGCTGGTCATCGGCCACGCAATACAACTGCACCTCGGTGGCTTCTGCATGGCGCACGACGTTGATCAGCAACTCGCGTGCCGAGCGATACAGCACAGCCCGCACAGCGACGTTCATCGCCGCTGGGATAGCCTCGATTTGGGTATGCACCGAGAGGTGGTGCAGGCACTGAAAATCCTCAGCCAGGCCTTGCAGGGCTGGGCCCAGGCCCAGCGTGTGCAGGGTCGGCGGACTCAACTGCCGGGTGATGAGCCGCGCCGATTCCAAAGCCTGATCCGCCAGGGTCTCTACCTCAGCGAGTTGCGTCTGCAGCACGGGCGAGACGATAACGAGCGTGGTCAGTTTGATCTTGATAACGGACAGCAGTTGACCCAGATCATCATGCAACTGCTCCGCCAGCAACTGGCGTTCACGCTCCTCGGCCATCGTCATTTGCAGAGACAAGGTGCGCAGGCGCTGGGTGTCCCGGGACACCTTTGCCTGCAGGGCGTTTGTCAACTCACGCATCTGTTGTGCAGACCGCTTGCGCTCGGTGACGTCGCTCAAGTTCATGTGAACCTCCGTGGTGCCAGCGTCGGTTTGCTGGCGCGCGCAGACCGCTTGCACCACAAGCACCGAGCCATCGCCGCGTTGCAGTGTCAACTCGGTAGTGCTCCCCCCGTCCGATTGCATTGCGTTCTGGAAAGCCCGATCCCAGCGTTCGTGGTCTTCAGGAGCAACCCATGCGACAAAGGGTCTTTGCAGCAGTTTGCGGCGTTCGCGACCCAGCAGTTGGATGCCGCTGAGGTTGATCCGGGCGATCAGTCCGTCCTCGCTGAGGCTGAGATAGCCCACTGGCGCGAACTCGTACAGATCGACATAGCGGTCGCGCGACTCCTGCAGCGCCTGCTGTGTCCGGCGCAGTTCCTCGTTCTGCATTTCCAGTTCGATCTGATGCACCTGCAGATCGTGCAGCAACTCCGTGGCCGCTCGCCCATCGGTCTGTGGCGCCTTTGCCAACTTCACCTCCGCTGCGGCCCGCAGCAGTAGATCTGGCGCTACGTTTTTCCTGGTCGGGTTCACGGCGCTTGCAGGCTCTCAACGCTCACCATCGCCAGCAGGATCAGCTCGGTATTGCCCATCGCGGTGACGATGCGCCTGGCGTTAAGTACCATGCGCCGCAGGCCCAGGCCGACAAAGTCGTGCTCGACGACGTAAGCCTCCATCACCTGGTTGCGCGGCAGAATGTTCTCCAGCAACTCGCGCAAGGCGGCAATGTCCCATTGGCCGTTGCCCAGCTTGTAGATCCTGCGCCCCACAGTCTCTTCTGGCGTAACCTTGAAGTGCTCGTAAAAGGAACGGCTGGCCGAGACCACCTCCAGCTTGTTATCGAGCACGATCAGAGGCTCGACCACCGTGTTGACGATACCTTCGGCCAGTTCTCTGGCCAGTTGTGTCGCTGCCATTTGCGCTGCCGCGAGTTCGCGGACGGCGCGATGGGCGGCCTCGCTGGCGAGCTTGAAATCGGTCACGGCGGTGAAGGTCAGCACCACGCCCTCGATCACGTTGTCCAGCGTGCGGTAGGGCTGGATGCGCGCCAGGTACCAGTTGCCGTCCGCCGTGTGCACCTCGCGCTCGATCGGGATCAGCTTGTCAAGCACAGCCTGCAGGTCGGCGCTCAGGTCTACGCCGTCCAGGTTGGAGGTGATGTCGCTCAAGGGCCGCCCGACGTCGCTGCCGATCAGGCGGTAGAGCTTGACCGCCGCCGGCGTGTAGCGCCGGATGGTCAACTGGTGGTCCAGGAACAGGGTGCCCGTGCCAACGCTGTCGAGCAGGTTCTTCATGTCGTTCTGGATGCTGGTGAGCTGCTCGATCTTGGCATTGAGTTCGGAGTTGACGGTGATAGTCTCTTCGTTAAGCGATTGCAGTTCTTCCTTGGAGGTTTCCAGTTCTTCGTTGGAGGATTGCAGCTCTTCGTTGGTCGACTGCAATTCCTCGTTGGTCGATTTGAGCTCTTCGTTGGAGGCCTGCTGCTCTTCGCTGGTGGCCTGCAGGTTCTCTTTGCTGTAGGCGAGTTCGCGCTCCAGTTCCTGGATACGCGCGGCCTCGGCCGATGTAGTTGCGCTGCGTTTGCCGCGGCCTGGTTTGGTGGCAGCCTTGCCGGCGCTTGGCTCAGCCCCGACGACGTCCTCGAAGCTGACCAGCAGCAGCGGCTCGCCGGCCTTGTCTCGCGACAGGGCGCGCACACTGAAGCGCACGAGGGAGAAGCCGCCATTGGTCTTGACCGAGACTTCGCGCTTGAGAGTCGGCTCGGCCTGCACGGCCGCCGTGTTGATGGCGCCGCGCAGTTCAAGCTGCAGGCCCTCGCGCGCCATCTCGACCACATTGCTGCTAACCGGTCCGGGGGCCGGACGCAGATAACGCCCGGTCTCGCCGTGCACATACAGGATGTTGCCTCTGGCATCGGTGGTGACCGAGGCCGGCGCGTAGGTCTGCAAGAGCGCCTGCGTGCTCAGCGCGGCGATGTTGGCGCCAGCACCAAAGCGGGCCTTGCCAGCTGGGGGCGCGAGTGCAGTTCTGCCTGCCTTGTCGGCGCTCCAGGTCTCGTCGACGCTGCCTTGACGCCAGGGCACCAGGGGCGCGTGTTTGGCGCGGTAGAACTTCCACTTACGGTCGATCGCGGCGAACAGGTCGGGATGGCTGGTGATGCTCTCCGAGGTTGACAGGAACAGCACCCCGGCGCTCTTCAAGGCATAGTGGAAGTTGGGAATCAGCCGGGTTTGCGCTTCGGCCTCAAAATAGATCAACAGGTTGCGGCAGCTCAACAGGTCGAGCTTGGTGAAGGGCGGGTCCTTGATGACGTTCTGCACGGCGAACACCACCATGTCGCGGATCTCTTTCTTGACCTTGTAGCCCGCGTCGTCCTTGCTGAAGAAGCGGCGCAGCCGCTCGGGCGTGATGTCCTGCGCGATATTGGGCGGATAGTGTCCGACGCGCGCCACCGCGATGGCGTCGTCGTCGAGGTCAGTGGCGTAGATCTGGATGCTCAGGTCCTGCTCGTGGCGCGAGCGCAGTTCGTCCTGCAGTTCGGCCAGCAGGACGGCGATAGAGTAGGCCTCTTCGCCGCTGGCGCAGCCGGCCACCCAGACGCGAAAGGCGTAGCCGGGCGGCTTGTCCGCTAGCAGTTCGGGTAGCACCTTCTGCTTGAGCACGACAAAGGCCTCGGGGTCGCGAAAGAAACTGGTGACGTTGATCAGCAACTCCTTGAACAGGAGTTGCGTCTCATGGGGGTTTTCGCGCAGGAAGCGCGCGTACATCGACTCGTCCTCGATGCCGTGCTGGGCCATGCGGCGCTGGATGCGCCGTCCAATGGTGCTTTTCTTGTAGAGCGAGAAGTCGTGCCCCGAGCTTGAACGCAGTTGCAGCAGGATCTGGTTGATGCCCGAAGCAACCTTCTCGGGCACGACGGCTGGCACGCAAAGCCGGTAGGCCGCCTGTCGCGTCACTTCGAGCAGCATGGCGGGCATCTGTTCGACCGGCAGGATGTGGGTGGCGTAGCCGCTAGCGATGGCGCTTTGCGGCATGCCGTCGTATTTAGCGCTGGAGGGCTCCTGCACCATGCAGACGCCGCCAGCGCCCAGGATGGCGCGCAGGCCCAGGGTGCCGTCGGTAGCGGTGCCCGAGAGAATGACGCCGATCGCGCGCTCGCCCTGGTCTTCGGCCAGCGAGCGCAGGAAGCCGTCAATCGGCATGCGCTGGCCGCGTACCATTTCGGGCACCGAGAGTTGCAACAGGCCGCCCAGGATGCCCATCTCGCGATTGGGCGGGATGACGTAGACGTGGTTCGCCTCAATCCGCATCTGGTCGAGCGCCTCGATCACTGCCATGCTGGTGCAGCGTTGCAGGATTTCGGTCAGGAGGCTGACATGGCCGGGGTCAAGATGGGGTACCAGCACAAAGGCCATGCCGCTGTCGGCTGGGCAGGCGCGAAAGAAGGCCTCGAAGGCTTCCAGACCGCCGGCGGAGGCGCCGATGCCGACGATGGGCAGTGCAGGGGCCAGGCCAGGCTCTGCAGCTGTCGCTACGCTCGGCACCTCGTCCGTTGCGGCGGGGAGCGCACTGGGGCTGACTGTCTTGGGGGTTTTCTTGTTCGTCATAAAGATCCGTTCACCCTGTGTGGGCATTTCCGTCCATGGTACGCTGATCGAAGCCTGGGAAATCACTGGCTAAGGACGCTGCTCGGCGCGCCTTTCCACCATGAAATTGACGCGATTACGCCCCTCTTCCTTGGCGAGGTACATCGCGGCATCGGCCCACTTCAATAGGCCCTCCACGCTTTTGTGCTGTGGCTCGATCAGTACCACGCCGATGCTGGCACTGCAGTGGTGCTCAATGGTTTCAGAGTTGTTGCTGACAGGCAGCAGGTAGGGTTCTGCCAGGCTGAGACGGACTTTTTCAGCAATCTTGCTGGCCTGGTCTGCGGCTTTTGCCTGATCGGTTGTCAGGTCGCCCAGCAGCACCACAAATTCATCACCGCCAATGCGCGACACGGTGTCCACGGCGCGCACACAAGCCTTGAGCCGGCGCGCCACTTCCACCAGCAAGAGATCGCCCGCGCCGTGGCCGTGCTGGTCGTTCAGTGGCTTGAAATTGTCCAGGTCCAGGTACACCAGTGCGCCAAAGCCCGCACTGCGCTGGTTGGCTGCCAGGGCCTGCTCAAGGCGGTCCATCAGCAGACGCCGGTTGGGCAGTGCCGTCAGCGGGTCAATGAATGCCAGTTGACGAACCTGCTCTTGCAACTGCTTGTTGCTGGTGTCGTCGCGGTTGCTGGTGCGATGTCCGAGCGGCTTTCCCTCAGGGTCAAATACCGGTCTGCAGACATGGGCTATCCAGCGTTCTTCGCCACTCTTGGTGCGGATGCGGTAATCGATGGGTTCGGCCACGCCCTGATCCGATAGCTGGTGTACATGCTCGTCGAACAGCGCCAGCTCATCGGGATGGACCATTTGTCTGAGCAGCAGGGGGTCGGCATAGAACTCGTCGGGCGTGTAGCCGCTGATCGCTTCACAGGAAGGCGAGACGTAGCGCAGCGTGCCATCGGGCATGCTCCAGTATTCCCAGTCGGCGGTGTAGTCAGCCACAGTGCGGTAGCGCAGTTCGCTTTCCTTGAGCGCGTCCTTCAATTGCCTGGACTCGGTCACATCGGTAATGAAGCCGTGCCACAGCGTGCCACCGTCTGGTGCCCGCTCGGGCAGTGCGTTGCCAAACAGCCAGCGCACCGTGCCATCGGGGAATTTGACCCGGTACTCCTGCTGCCAGGGCTTGAGTTCCCTGGCTGACGTCTGGATCGCGGCGACCACGGCGTCGTGGTCATCCGGATGAAGCACGGTAAATA
>JBAXBQ010000104.1:0-9568 GCA_037141865.1 Comamonadaceae bacterium
ATTGCTGGTGCCCCCCGGCAAGTACATGTTGGCGGTGACACCGCTTTGCACGTTGAAGGTGGAAAACGAGTTGTACGCATTGACACCCGTTACCGTGGTGGTATTGACGTTGACCGTATTACCGACGGCGCTGACAGTGGTTTGTGTCCGGCCATCCTTGACAATGCCGTCGGTCGGACCAGCCGTCGCAAAGGGCACGCTAGCCAGACCTGAACTCAAAGCCAACAAGGCCGCGAGACGTTTGCGCCCGGTACTGGATTTGCTGCGGCCCTTCGCGTTTTCTGCCACAGCGACCCAGATATTGAGTGCCTCATTCCAGACAATACGGTAGACACGGTTCATGGACGAGTGGCGATGCATGGTGAAATCCTCCGGGACGAACGCTCTGCTCTATAAAGTTGCTGCACTCAGGCTGGGCAACTTTTTCGGTGGCGCAATAGATTGACACAACTATTGACACAACTTGACACAGGTCATGTTAGTAGGGTGTTTTAAAAAAACTCGACTCAGCGCTTGTTGACCCTGATATGTACAGGGTTAAATTTCGCCTCGTTCAAGCAAGGCTGAAAGACGATTTATAACGGTCGGCTGTTCGCGCCGGTGACGCCGGCGCCTACCCCAAGCCAATCGGCGCGGGAGCCCGCGTCACGATGCGGGTGAAGAGTCGGTCGTAGGCCGGATCACGCGGATATTTGCCGGTGAGTGGATCGCAATTGGTGGCAAAAGCGGCGTCGAGTTCTTTCCAGTCGGCGTCGTTCAGCACCTTCAAGGCGGCGGGCAGGATGACGCTTTCTTCCAGCCGCATGTGTTCCAGATAAAAAGCCAGATAGCGTTTGGCGGCAGCTTCAAATGCGGCGCGTCTTGAATCACCCAGCAACTCCCAGGCCAGCAACAAGTGCTGCAACTCGCGCACCGCCGATTCGCCATTGGCATGGTCTTTGTCTAGCCGGGTAATCAGCTCCAGGGTCTCTGGCACCAGCCGGGCAACCCGTGGGAACAGCAGCTCCGATTCCTTCGGATGGTGCAAACGTTCCGGGAACTCGTCGATGTAGAACAACATAGCGCGCATCACGTCAAAGTAGGTTTCGGGCGCGTCGTCGCAACCGCGCTCCACCATCATGCCAAAAGACCGCAGCATCGCCGCCAGTGTGGTGTGTTCGTCGCGAATGATTTGAATACTTTTGTGCACCATGGTGCGCCCCTCCTGTGGTAATGGATTGATGCGGTTCAACTGCCGAAATCAAGTGCCAGGCCGACGTAGTTTTCGGCAATGGTGCGGCACCCCGCCTCACTGCCCAACAGGTAGTCGAGTTCGGCTTCCTGAAACTTGGCATTGATAGCGCCGTCATCGGGAAAACGGTGCATCAACTGGGTAAACCACCACGAAAAGCGTTCGCCCTTCCAGATGCGCTTGAGGCAACGGTCCGAGTAGCTGTCAATGCCGATTTCAGTTTTATCCTGATAAAACTCGATCAGTGCGTTAGACAAATATTTGACATCTGTCGCAGCCAGGTTCAAACCCTTGGCACCGGTTGGTGGCACGATATGAGCGGCGTCTCCGGCCAGGAACATGCGGCCAAAACGCATCGGCTCGGTGATGAAACTGCGCAGCGGGGCGATGCTCTTTTCGATCGACGGCCCGGTGATCAGTTGGTCGCGGCCTTGCGGGTCCAGGCGCAGGCGCAGCTCCTGCCAGAATGCGTCGTCGGTCCACTCTTCTATCGTGTCGGTCAGCGGCACTTGCAGGTAGTAGCGACTGCGCGTTTTGCTGCGTTGCGAGCACAGGGCAAAGCCACGCGGGCTGTTGACGTAGATGAGTTCATGGTGCACCGGCGGCGTGTCGGACAGCAGGCCTAACCAACCAAACGGGTAGACCTTTTCATATTCGGTGATCGCACTGCGCGGGGCGCTGGCGCGACAGACACCATGAAAGCCATCACAACCGGCGATGAAGTCGCATTCGATCTGAAAGTTTTGCCCGTCTTTCTCGTAGGTCACGCGGGTCTTGCTGCCATCAAAATCATGCAGCGCCACCTGCTGCGCTTCATATACCGTGGGCAGACCGGCATTTGCGCGTGCGTCCATCAAATCCCGGGTCAGGCTGGTCTGCCCATAGACCATGACGTTCTTGCCGCCGGTGAGCTTGTTCAGGTCGACACGGTGACGCCTGCCGTTGTAGAGCATCTCGATGCCACCGTGCACCAGACCTTCTCTGTGCATGCGCTGACCGACCCCCGCCTCGTCCAGCAAATCGATACAGACCTGCTCCAGAATGCCGGCGCGGATTCGGCTCAGCACGTGCTCGCCGGTCTGGCGCTCCAGGATGACGGCATCGATACCGGCCTTGTGCAGTAGCTGACCCAGCAAAAGACCCGACGGGCCGGCACCGATGATGGCAACTTGTGTTCGCATGATGGCTTCTCTTGTGGGTGGTCTTATCCGGATTGGACGCGCGCTGTTTGCAAAGCAATGAGACGATCCGCAAATTGTTGCCAGTTGGCGTCTTTTGGCAAGCCATCAAACACGCCGACCCGGCTTTGCTCGGCAACCCAGTCATGTTTTTCAGCGATGGCGGCGGCCATCCAGGGCTCAAAGCCGGTCTCTCGCACCGTGTTGGCAGCTTCACGCATTTCTTCCGCGCGGCGCTTGCCATGCTGTGCCACGCGGCTGAAGAAATAAGCGCCCTGTTTCTCCCAATCAATGGAAGGAAAAGTCTCGCTCAAGGTTGGAATCATGTGCGCCTCGACGCCGTACTTTCGGGCTGTGGTGTAGCTTTCAATCACCAGCGCTTCCAGTCCCTTGATCATCACGCTGCGGCACATCTTGATGGCCGATGCGACGCCAATATCGGTTGCCACCTGTTTGGCGTTCATACCAAAGGCGCGTAGTTTGTCAGCCAGCTCTGCGGCCTGGGCACCGCCCAGCAACATCGGCACCCGAATGCCGTAGGGTGGCACCGAGGTCATGACACCGGCCTCCACGTACTGTGCGCCAGCCGCATCGATGATTTGCGCCGCCTGTTGCTTGGTGCCTGGCGAAGCCGAGTTGAGATCCAGAAAAATGGCGCCGACTCGAATATGTTTGGCAGCCTCCTGCGCTACCGCCAAGGTGTTGGAGGCGGTCACGGCAGAGATCACGAAGTCCGATTTTTCGCACAAAGATTGCATGGACCGACATGCCAGCACACCGGCCTGAGCCGCATGGGCCAGTTCGGTCTCACGCACCTTGGCAGTCGCGGCTGCAGCATCAAATTTGAGATCCCAAGCGTTGACGCTGAGCACGCTGGTTTTCAACCCGGCAGTGAAAATCTTGCCGACCTCACCAAAGCCGACCACGCCCAAATGTTCCAGTTTCATAGTCTGATCTCTTGACAATAACGCTTGATGTTTTAGGCGTCTGGTTAGCGTGCCACACCCAGCAGCTTGTCCAGCAGCGCGGGTTGCTCCTGCAAACTGCGCGCCGTGCCCGAATAAACCACCGTGCCCCGCTCCAGCACGGCGACGCTGTCGGAGATCGCCAGAATCGCCTGCGGATGTTGCTCCACGATGATGGCTGACAAACCTTCTTCACGCGTTATGCGCCGGATCGCGCGCAGCAGCTCCTGCACGATGATCGGAGCCAGACCTTCGCACGGCTCGTCCAGCAACAGCAGCGTGGGGTTAAGCACCAGGGCGCGGCCCAGGGCCAGCATCTGCTGTTCGCCACCCGACAACTGTGTGCCCAGATGGGTCTTGCGCTCGGCCAGCCGGGGAAAAAGCTGGTAGACCCGCTCAGGCGTCCAGTGAGTCGACGCTGGTCTGCCGCGCGCTGCGCGTGCTACGGCCGTGAGGTTTTCATGCACGCTGAGCGATTTGAAAATGTTGCGCTCCTGCGGCACCCAGCCAATGCCTGCCGCCGCCCGTTCATGCGAAGGCATTCGGTGCAGCACCGCACCGCCCAGATGGATGCTGCCCGCGTGCTGGCGCGTGGCGCCGGCCAGTGTATTGATGAGCGTGGTTTTGCCGGTGCCGTTGCGCCCCAGCAAGGCCAGCGTCTGGCCTTCGCCCAGGGTCAGAGACACGTCATGCAGCACCACGGCTTCGCCATAACCGGCACTCAGGCCTTTAACCGTCAACATGGGCTTCATGTGGGATTTGCCCCCACGCTTGCCACTGTGTGTGCTGCGCTGCCCCCCGGGGGGGCTTGCCCGCCTTGGGGCGGCCCGGCGTCGCGCATTCCCCCGACGCCGACCATAGCCATGGCATCATTGATTTCGTCGCCATGTCCCAGATAGACTGACTTGACCCGCGCGTCCTGGGCGATCTGGCCCGGTTCGCCTTCCGTCAGAACGGTGCCGTTGACCAGCACGGTCATGCGACGGGCGAAGCTGAACACCAGGTCCATATCGTGCTCAATCAACAAAATTGAAACATCGACCGGCAGTGCCGCCACGGTTTGCAGCAGTTCTTCACGCTCGCCCGCCGGCACCCCGGCCACCGGTTCGTCGAGCAGTAGCACGCGCGGCTGGCAGGCCAGGGCAATGGCAATTTCCAGCAGACGGCGTTTGCCATATGCCAGCACCCGGGTTTCCTGCGCCATCACGCCGGTCAGGTGAAACTGCTCCAGCAATTGCTGGCAGCGCTCGGTCACACCTTTGCGCTGGCCCAGGGCTTGCCACCATTTGCCGCCCAGCCCCTGCTGCTGCGACACCGTCATGGCCAGCGTTTCCAGCGGCGTCAGCGTGTCAAACAACTGGTTGATCTGGAAGGTGCGCACCATGCCGCGGCGCACTCGCTGGTGGGGTGGCAGACGGGTGATGTCCTGGCCGTCCAGAATGATTTTCCCGCTTGTGGGTTGCAGCACACCGGTCAGCAAATTGATGAGCGTGGTTTTGCCGGCACCGTTGGGGCCGATCAAGGCATGGCGCGCACCTCTTTTAAGATCGAGCGTGACGTTGTTGGTGGCCGTGATGCCGCCAAATTTCATCACCAGACCTTGCGCCGACAGCACCGTGCTGGTCATGTATTTCCCTCGCGCGAAGTCTGGCGTATCCAGGTCCAGGGGCGCATCAGTCGTTCCCGCCCAACCAGCGCCAGTACCACCAAAAAAAGGCCAATCCAGAACGTCCAGTACTGCGGCGTGATGCTCGAGATGGCGTTTTGCAGCAACTTGAAAACAATGGCGCCGGCGACACCGCCATACAGCCAGCCGACACCGCCCATCACCAGAATCAGCATGACATCGGCAGAGCGGTGAAACTCGAACACATCCAGCGAGGCAAAGCCGGTGGTTTGCGCCAACAATGCACCGGCCGCCCCGGCCAGTGCGGCCGCCACCGTGTAGACCACGGCCAGCCGACGGCTGACCGGAATGCCGATGGCCATGGCGCGCAACCGGTTGTCGCGAATCGCTTTCAGTGTGGCGCCAAACGGTGAGTTCACAAAACGCCGCGCCAGCACAAACAACACCAGCAACACCGTGATCGAATAGCAGGCCGCCGTGCGCCCGCTCAAGTCAAACTCAAAGTGACCCAGCAGCGGCCCCATCACGACGCCTTGCAAACCGTCGGCACCGCCGGTGAGCCAGTCCAGCTTGTTGGCCAGTTCCATCAAAATCAAAGCAACGCCCAACGTCACCATCAGGCGGGTCAGGTCGGTGCCACGCAAAACAGTGGCACTGCACAAGGCGCCCAAAATGGCGGCTGTCAGCACGCCCACCAGCAAACCCAACAGCGGATCGGGCATCACCAGCTTGGCAAACAAGGCGGCCGAATAAGCACCCATGCCAAAAAAAGCGGCGTGCCCCAGCGACACGATGCCGGAGTAGCCCAAAATCAGATCCAGCGACAGCGCAAACAGCGCCACGATGGCAATCTCATTGATGATCAAGGCATGGCTGGACAAAATGAAAGGTGCGGCCAGCGCCGCCAGCCACAGCGCGTATTCCCACGGCTTCCAACGGCCGCTCTGATGCAGGAGGTTTTGCGCGCTTGTCATCACTTGCCCCCTTGGCGCACAAAAAGACCTTGCGGACGCCAGATCAATATCACGATCATCAGGCTGTAAACGATAAACCCGCCCATCTTCGGGATGTAGTATTTGCCGGCCACGTCGGCTATGCCCAGTAACAGCGCTGCCAGCAGTGGCCCGGTGATGCTGGAGGTGCCACCAACCGCCACCACGATCAAAAAGTAAATCATGTATTTCAGCGGAAAGCTGGGGTCCAGCCCCAGCACCTCGGCTCCCAGTGCGCCGCCCAGCCCGGCCAGACCGGAGCCGACCGCGAAGGTGCTCAGAAACACCACGTTGACATTGATACCCAGCCCCGCTGCCACGCGCTGGTCGTCCACCGAGGCACGCAGCCGACTGCCAAAACGGGTACCGGTCAACACGCATTGCAGCGCGACCGTCAGTGCCACACAGACCGCAATGATGAACAGGCGGTAGTGGCCCATGCCCAGCATCCAGGCGCCTTGACCCAGTTCAGTGCGACCCTTGAGCCATTCGGGCAACTGGATGATTTGCTGGCTGGAGCCGACGAAGTAATCCGCTGTGGCCACCGCCATCAAGGTCAGGCCGATGGAAAACAGCACCTGGTCCAGGTGCGGCTTGTGGTACAGCGGGCGGTACAGGGTGCGCTCCAGCACGCCGCCCAATAGCGCCGAGCCCAGAAAAGCCAGCGGCAGGCACAGCAGAAAAGGCACACCCACTTTCTGCATCAGCAACACCGTGATGTAGCCGCCGACCATGGCAAAGGCCCCGTGCGCCAGGTTGATGAAGTTCATCAGACCCAACGTCACAGCCAGGCCGACAGCCAGAATAAAGAGCAGCATGCCGTAGGCAATACCGTCAAAGAGGATGGTCAGCATGGGGGTTCAAAGATGGTGCTACAAATTTTCAGTTTGGCGCAGTGATTGGGCAAGGTGACCCAAAACCGCACGCACATTGCCCGGTCGCTACGCCTCGCGTTCACAGACGGCTACTTTGCCTTGCCCGGATCCTTGACGTCCTTGATGACGTCAAACTCCACGTTGTAGAGCTGACCCATTTGCTTCTCGACCTTGCGCAGGTAGATGTTTTGCACCACGTCACGGGTTTGCGCATCAATGAACATGGGGCCGCGCGGGCTCTCGAAAATCTGCCCCTTCATGGCTGCCAGCAAGGCGTCGCCACCACCCTGGCCCTTGGTGGCTTTGAGGGCTTCGTAAATCACGCGCATGCCGTCATAACCGCCGACCGCCATGAAGTTCGGGCGCATGCCCTTGTTGGCCTTGCCAAAGGCTTCGACAAACTTCTTGTTCAAGGCCGACGGGTGGGATGCCGAGTAATGGTGCGAAGTGACCACACCCAGGGCGCCATCGCCCATGTCGTTGAGCTGGTCGTCATCGGTTACGTCGCCGGTGCCGATAAGCTTGATGCCGGCCTTGTCCATGCCACGCTCCAGGAACTGTTTCATGACCGCCGCACCCGCGCCCGAGGGCACAAAAACGAACAAGGCATCGGGTTTGAGGTCGCGCACTTTTTGCAGGAAGGGGGCGAAATCGGGGTTGCGCATCGGCACCCGCAGCGATTCCGAAACCTGGCCGCCGCTCAGCACGAAGCGCTCTTTGAAGTATTTTTCGGCGTCAATGCCGGGGCCGTAGTCGCTGACCAGTGTGACCACATTCTTGATGCCATTCTTGGGTGCCCAGTCGCCCATGGCAACTGCCGCTTGGGCCAGCGTGAAGCTGGTGCGAACCACATAAGGCGAGGCTTGCGTGATGCTGGACGTGGCGGCCGCCATGACGACCAGCGGGGTCTTGGATTGTGTGGCAATCGGCGCAGTGGCCAGCGCCGACGGCGTGATGCCGAAGCCGGCCAGCACGTTCACCTTGTCGTTGACCACCAGCTCTTGTGCCAGGCGCTTGGTGACGTCGGGGATGCTGGTGTCGTCCTTGACGATCAACTCGATTTTCTTGCCGGCGACGGTGTCGCCGTTCTGTGCCATGTAGAGCTTGGCGGCGGCTTCAATCTGGCGTCCGGTAGATGCTTGTTGCCCGGTCATGGGCAGGATCAGTCCAATCCTGAACTTGTTGTCCTGGGCTACCGAATTTGTGGCGGCCAGTGCAGCAAGGGCAAGCGTCGCGACCTGATGGAATAATCTTTTGTGCATGTTGTGTCTCCTCAAGAACGATCGAATTCAGAACTGTTCCCTACTGTGACGGCAAAAACAGCCTGCCGCAATAGAGATTTCGGACTGTTTGATATAACCGTTTGAAATAGCACGGCACCAGAAGTCAGGCGTCCGCACAGCAAGCCCAAACCAGTGTAACGCCGCCTGCCACGCGCTTGCCGGTAATGCTCTAACATCCGATTTTCGGCAACAACCCCAAACAAATCCAATGAGCCAACCGATCGTCAAGTTACCCGCCCACTATGACCACGTGGGCAGCTTTTTGCGCCCCAAATACCTGCTGGAGGCGCGCGAACAAAAAGCCAGCGGCGCCATCAGCCCCGACCAGTTGCGCCGGATAGAGGACCTTGCCATCACCGAGATCGTTAAGTTTCAGGAAGATGTAGGCTTGAAGAGCATCACCGACGGCGAGTTCCGCCGCACCTACTTTCACATTGACTTTCTGGAGCAGATGGGTGGCGTCAAGACCGACATTCCGGTCACCATTGAAAGGCCCGACGGCACGCAGGAACTGGCGCCGCCTGTCATGCGCGTGATCGACAAGGTGCGCCATGTGAAAGACATCCAGCTGGCAGATTTTCAGTACCTCAAGAGTCAGGTCGCAAGCGGCAACAGGCCCAAAGTGACTATTCCGTCTCCCACCATGCTGCACTTTCGCGGCGGTCGGGCCGGTATCAGCCAGCAGCATTACCCCGAGCTTGACCCTGATTTCTATCAGGACGTGGCCAATGCCTATGGCGACGAGTTGCGCAGCCTGGCCGCCGCTGGTTGCACCTATGTACAGATGGATGACACCAACCTGGCTTACTTATGCGACGTCAAAATGCGCGATGCGGCAAAGGCGCGCGGCGATGACCCCAACGAGCTGCCGCATCGCTACGCCAGATTCATCAACCTGGTGGTGGCGCAAAAGCCGCCCGGCATGTTGCTGGCCATGCACTTGTGCCGTGGCAACTTCAAAAGCACGCACGCCGCCAGCGGCAACTACGAGCCAGTCGCCGAAGCCCTGCTCAAAGAGATGAATTTGGACGCCTACTTCATGGAGTACGACGACGACCGTAGCGGCGACTTCAAACCGCTGCGCTACCTGCCCAAAGGCAAGACGGTGGTGCTGGGCCTGGTCACCACCAAATTTGGCGCGCTGGAAAGCAGGGACGACCTGAAACGCCGCATTGACGAAGCGGCACGCTACGCACCACTGGAGCAGTTGGCCATGTCACCGCAGTGCGGTTTCAGCAGCACCGTGCACGGTAATGACATCGCCGTTGAAGCGCAGCGCGCCAAGCTTCGGCTGGTGGTGGAGACGGCGCGCGAGGTTTGGGGCGATCACTGATTCATGCATCGACCCGCCTTGCGCTGCACCTGTCAGTGCTAACCTAAAGGAGAACTCGCCCCATGTCACCGACACTGCTAGCCT
>JBAXBQ010000105.1:0-8951 GCA_037141865.1 Comamonadaceae bacterium
CGATGGCGGCAATGTGCCGCCAAAACCCGCTTGGGTTGTATGCTCGTTTGACTTCCGCTAAGGCTTGATTTCGTTGAGCGAATTCGTCAAACGGATAGCCTCGCCCGGCAATCACTTGAGAAAAGGCAACACAATGTGCGAGATAGCCCTGTTCGTCTTTCAAAGGATGTGGCGCGGGCGATGTCATCGCCGCCATCACTGCGGGGCTGGCCTGCGGCAGATCACGATTGCCAGTGCTCGACATCATGGAAACCAGAGATAAAACGCGTTCAGCATGCTCGCTGGCCAACAGTTGTGCGATCATGCCGCCCATTGATCTCCCAACCACGTGCGCTCGTTCGATCATCAACGAATCGAGAAGTCCTACGGCGTCGTTCGCCATATCGAAGAGCGTATAAGGCACATTGGGCGTTTCGCCGCGAGAGACAGCGTCGGCAATTGCAGCGAGATCTGGCATCGACGCGCTATGGAAGTGGGTTGAAAGGCCAGCGTCGCGATTGTCGAAGCGAATCACGCGGTAGCCTTGTTCTGCCAATATTTGGCAAAACGTTTCGCTCCAGCGAATCATCTGCGTACCAAGACCAGAAATCAGCAGAACGGCTTGCGCCTCGTTATTGCCAAAACAGTCGTATTCAATTTCAATTCCGTTCGCTCTAATCTTGGGCATGGCGTCTGATCCTTAAATGTTCTTGCGTTGCGCGCTTTTTGGGAGCGCTCCGATATTTCGTTTGGCCGGCTTCACTACAGCACCACGGATGCACCGTCCGGCTGTGGAAGTGGCCGCGTACCCAATAAATCGTCGCGATAGCGTTGCTCATTAGAGTGCTAAGTTTGGCGCGAGTGCAAGCGTTACCAGTGCTGCGGAAACTGTCGCAACCACAGCGGAGTCGATTGACTCAACAGCTTCGGTACAAATGCTATCGGCAGTTTCACGAGCGGCGTTCACCAGCGCACGCCCGGCTGGGCGAAGCACGGCCTGACGAAATCCATTCGCACCTTCGCGCACCACGAGGCCAATCTTTTCGAGCACGATCAACTGACGCAGCACCGACGATTGGGGTTGACCAAGCGGACGCACGAGTTCCGGAATGCTTACCCGACCACCGTCCGCTTGCGCGAGCAAATTCAGTAGCGCAAAGTCATTGAAACTGATGCCATGGTGTACGCCCAACTCGTCGTCAAGCTTGAGTTGCAGGCTGGCGTGGGCACGGTGTAGCGCCAAACAGAAGCCGAGATTCGTGTTCATCGAGGTTCGCTCCTTGGTTCGTCGTAGCCGAGTTCGCCGACACAAGGGATTTCCTGGCGCCACAGGCTAACCAGCATTTCCAATTCCTGTGCGGCATTGAACGCTGGATCTTCGCTGGGTTTGACCATGTCGAGTACCTCGAAGAGAAAGTTGGTCTCGCCGTGCTCGACCCAGTCCTGCGCAAGCCTCGCATTGCGATGCTGTCCATGCTGCAGTTCAAAACGATGCCGGTTGAGTGTGCCCTGAACGTTCGTACTTCCTGCAACCAACGCCCGGCCCGTGATCTGGTTACGGATTGCATAGACACCGGCTCGGGTTTTCGTCTCCAGATACTGTCGTTTCAGCGCTTGTTTGTTTGTCATCATCAATCCTTTTTGTTCCAAATGAGTCACGGCGCAAGCGATGGCACATCTGTCAGCGGCAGTGGGTAAGCTAGGTACCTGACGTAATCGCGAACGTCGGCCGGCCAAGCTTCGACCCACGGCGGAGTTTGAATCAGTATTTGCGTGATCATTTGAGTGGTCCATCCATAACATGCCTATCCGACAGGTTTTCGCCCGGCCTTATGCAAGTATCGAACTTTGTCGTGCAGTTGTAAGACTGCTCAGCGTTGTTTAAGGGGATGAATGAGCTAGAGGAGGGTCTTGTCGAAGAAGGCAGTAACTTCGACTGCGAGTTGCTTCAGGAACGCAGCGCGATCGAAACCCGGCGGGTTTGCGGCGACGTCGCCGTCCGGGCTGGGCAGGGACATGCTGGGCGTATCCATGAAGGCGAAGTGCCAGGCGTTCGGTACCCGATGCAGGTTCGGTGCGGGCAGATTGCTGGCGACCCACTCGGCATGAAACCGAGGCACCAGGAAACGATCGAGCTCGGCCTCGTAGATCATGGTCGCCGGGCGAACCGTGGCGAGCGATTCGGCGGTAAGCAGTACACCCGCCGGGGCCATCGCGATGATCGCCCGAACGCGCTCGTCCTTGAGCGAGAGCGTGGCCGCTGGCGACGGCGGCGCAGCAACTCCCGAGCGGCCCATGCCGCAAAAGATCGGGTCTTCGGATGCTTCGGCCAGGCAGTGCGCTCCCATCCGGGACAAATCTGGCCTGGCGCCCGCCAACGCCAGCACCGTGTAACCGCCTGCAGAGTGTCCAAGCGCACCCACGCGAGGCCCTTGGCTGTCGGTCGCGATGCGAGCCTTCCACGCTGGATCGGCCAGGATGGCGTCGATCACGCGAGAAGCTTGCCGCGGCCGCTCGTCGAAGTAGCGCTCCGGGCTCTTCTCCAGCAAAGAACGATCCTGCCAGTTGTCGCCGGGATGACGCAGGGCGGCGACCAGATAGCCGTTGCGGGCGAGGGCTTGCGCCAGGACACTGTGCCCGAGCTCGGTGCCGGCGTTGCCGTGGCTGAGCAAGATCAGCGCCTTGACCTTGTCGACGGGTTTGCCGCCGATGGCAGCGTCGACCGAGAAAGGTCCCATGGCGACGACTCGCGGTGCGGCCATCGTCGGGTAGAACAGAGCGACCGTCGTTGTGGGGGAGTCTGGTGTTGCGCCAGCGGTCTGGATCTGCATCCAGCCGGCCTCGTAGGCATGCGCGTGTGCTGCGACGAGCAGGGTGGCCAGCAAGGCCAGGATGTGCCGAAGAAGGTAGGTCATTTGGTTTTCCAGATCGTGGTGGTGTTGTCAGGCTCGAAGTCTAGACAATGCATCACTACTAGTAACCCTACCAAAGTATGGTTTTTTGCTCCGACCGCAATGCGGCGTGCACTTACAGCAATTTCAATTGCACTGCGCGTGCAACCGCTTCGGTCCGGCGTTGGACGTCCAGCTTGGAAAAGATGTTCTGGTTGTGCCACTTGACAGTGCTCAGTGACACAAACAACAGCTCACCAATTTTTTGATTGGAATGGCCTTCCTGAATCAGCCGAAGAATCTTCAATTCCCGATGGCTGAAGGCGCTCAGCGGCAAGTGGGATGACGTGGCTGCAGTAGGTACAGCGACACGTTTTTCTTGAGTCGCCTGCGTGCCAAACGCGTCCAGTAGCTGTGAAACATACGGTGCTATGCCTGTTTCATGCGGCAGCTGATCTAGCAGCGTTTGCATAGGCGCGCCCTCATCTACAAAGAGCCGGATAGACCCTTGAGATTGCGCTTTCGTCACGCACTCGCGCAACAGTTGCAGGGCTTTGTCAATGTGTCCGATGGCGTGGTGAATGATGACCTGCACCACCATTGCCTTGAGCGCATCCTGCGTGCGGGCCTCTGCTTCCATGGTGCTCCGATGGCCCTCGATAGCCCGCAATGCATCCAACCCCTTGCCTTGTGCCAATAGTGTTCTGGCAAGGCCCGCAGGAAGCTGATGCGCGCGTGCCAAGTCGGCTGCTACTTTTACTTCTCCGCGGCGCAGCAACTGCATCACCTGCAAGTCGGCCGCTTCTCGCGTGCGATCGGTCAATAGCCCTGCTTTTGTCAATCCACTGACTCGGCCTAGCAAGACTTCAGCCTCCTTGTCTTCATTCCTGGCGCGCAGCAGACGAGCGCGCAGCAGATCAGCCCCTATTTCGGATTTACTTTTTGCAAGAACAACGAGTTCGCTACACCGTAGCGCAAGAGACTCGGCTTCATCCAGCGCGTTCCAGTCGTAAAGAATTTTGGCCAGCCCGAGATTGGCTTCGAAACCCAACACATGGGTTGGGTCGTTAATCATTTTTATGACCTCACGGTAGGTGGCAGCCGCTGCATGAAGCTGGTAATCGGTCGCTTGAATGCCAGCCAATGCGGTTGATGCGACCGCGGCAAACATCAGATTTCCGGACGACAAACCCGCGCCTACCACTTCAGAAAAAGCGGCGCTTGCCTGGACCCGCTCTCCGCGGAACATTTGGGCTACACCCAAGGCGCATTGCGCAGCGGTGCGGGCCGGACGACTCTCAGGGTTCAACAGCTCCAAGGCCCGGCTCGCATGGGCATAAATTGCTTCAGCCTCGTTCCGGTATACCGCCAGCCAGGCCCGAAGTACCGCTATTTGGCCATAGTTGTCCGTTGTCATCGCGTCCTGCGGGGCGCTACGCAGGGCAGCTTCAGCGCCCGACAATTTCTCTTCAATCTGGCCGGGTTGGCCCGCAAACAGCAGTGACCAGGAAAATGCCAACCAGAGGACCGGATAAGTGTTCAAAGCCGCGTGCGTCAGAGTTGAAAGCCACTGCACGACAGGCGCGGTCTCGCCACGAAAGTACAACGGCATGCCGTTACCTGCAATCAACCGTATAGCGCCAGCAATATCATTTGCCAGAGTAGCTTGATGAAAAGCCGCAACCTCCAGGCCCTGTGCCTCGTACCATTGGCTGGCACGGTGGTGCAGTGGTGCAGCGGATTCCTTTAGACCTAGACGTTGACGCAACAGGTCGGAAAACAAATGGTGGTACCGATACCACCGTCGCTCAGTGTCCAAAGGCACGATGAAAAGGTTGGCATCGTCCAACTGTTGGAGAATTTGTTGCCCGCCGAGGCTTTGCAATACGGCATCGCATAAGGGACCACACAGCCGATCCAGTACCGATGTACGAAGCATAAAGGACTGAACATCAGCCGACTGTTGATTCAAGACTTCCTCAATCAGGTAGTCTTGTACGAACTGGTGACTGCCCGTAAAGGACGCGATGAACGTTTCCGGGTCCTTGTGCATCTTGAGCGAAATGGCCGCCAATTTCAAGCCCGAAATCCAGCCCTCTGTGCGCGTTTCCAGGGCGTGAACCTGGGTCTTGGAAAGACTGAAATGGCCGCCATGATTGAGGAACTCGGCAGCCTCATCCAATCCAAAACGAAGTTCCTGCTGACGAATCTCCGCCAATTGCCCGTTGACTCGCAACTTCCCCAGCGGAATTTCCGGTTCCTCCCGGCTGGCGACGACCAGGTGTAACTGGGCGGGCATATGGTCGATCAAGAATGTCAGCGTCTCATTAACGGCTGTACTTGCCGCCAGATGGTAGTCATCCAGCACCAGCACCAGCTTGCCGGGAATCTTCGATAGCTGATTCACCAACAACGTCAAAACTGTCTCTGCTGAGGCTGGCGGCGAGCCCCTCAACATAGCCGCCAGACCTGAGCCCACAGTTTGAGAAATCACCTCCAATGAGGCAACCAAGTATTCGAGAAAGCGGTTGGGATCGCTGTCATCAACGTCCAGCGACAGCCAGGCGCTTGGGTAAGGGCAATCCTGAGCCCATTGGCTAATTAACGTGGATTTCCCGAATCCTGCGGCCGCGCACACCAGGGTCAGCTTACGCGACAGGCCCGCGTCCAGGCGTTTAGTCAGGATTGGGCGAGAAATGTCATGGGCTGGCCGTGGGGGAGCAAAGAACTTCGTGGCCAGTAGGGCGGTTGACATTGGGAACTTATCTAGGTGAGAAACGAAGCAGGTTTGAACCGGAAAAGGCGCTAGGCGCATCAAAGTGCATGCAGAACCATACCTTAGTACGGTTACAGAAGTAGGGTCCGTTCATAAACTCCTTCCATGACAAACGCAACCCGAATCGATTGGAAGGTGCCGCTGGTACTGCTGGTTATCAGCGCAATCCCCTTAGCCGCTGGAATCGCTCGTCTAGTGGGACTTACCGGCAATCCAGAGACTAGCACCGAGAACGCCCGATTCGTTGCAACACCCCTTCCTGTGATTCTGCACATTCTTAGCGTGAGCCTGTTTTCCATATTAGGCGCTTTGCAGTTTTCTTCAGGGCTACGCCAACGAAGCCCCAAGTGGCACAAGGTCTCTGGACGCCTGGTGGTTTCAAGCGGAATTTGCACTGCTCTATCGGGTTTGTGGATGACGGTGATGTATCCCATTCCGCCCGAATTGCAGGGTGGACTGCTTTACGGAGTGCGCGTTTTCGTGAGCGCTTCGATGCTACTTTCAATTTTTTGGGCCGTGACCGCTGTCACGCGACGCGACATTGCCATGCACCGGGCTTGGATGATTCGTGCCTATGCACTGGGTCAGGGCGCCGGCATGCAAGTTGTGGTGCTCTTGCCCTGGATGCTTCTCATCGGTAAACCCAGCACGCTGCAACGGGACGTACTGATGAGCTTGGCATGGCTGATCAATCTGCTCGTCGCGGAGATGACTATCCACAGGTGGTCACCGCGAAATTCAAGTTTTTATAGAGGAACTGTATGAAAAATATTCTTATCGTCGCAGTGACGGCTACCGTGCTTGGCGCGTGTGGGTTCATGACACCTGCCAAACAGTACGCGGGGGACGTTCAGGGCTTGTCTGGCATTGCAGTCATCAAAGGCTTTGTCGGGAAGCCGTTTTCCGATGACTTCCATGCAACCATTCGGGGCTACTCCAAACTTGAATCTTCAGGCCCTGGCGAACAAAAGCAGTTCGGTATACCTGGCTTTACAGACTACCCGAGCGAGATTCAGGTACTTGCTGGAGATTACAAAGTTCAGGTCTATTGCTTTAACGGTTTTACGAGCTACCGACCCAGCACGACCCTGCCGTTGCTGGTGGGGAAGACCTACTTGTTGAAGTGCGAAGTTCGCGAGGGTCAAGCCTCCATCGACGTCCACGCTAGCGATACCTACTAGACCTTATCTCTCACGAATTTTTGACCAACTATTTTCACCACCTTCCATCATGAAACATTTACCAAATCCTGAGTCTCTCATTGCCCGCTCGTTGCGGCTGCTTTTACTGGTGTCTGTGACTGGCCTTGCAGCCTGCTCGACCATGCAAGCAACCGACACAGGGTTTTTGAAAAATCGAAGCGAGATGACGACCTCGAAAGATGGCAGTACGGCCTACTATCGCTCTTCAACTTCTGTAGACCCACATCAGGTGCGCTCCATCTCGGTTGAATGGGCCATGCCGGTCGATGCGACGGTTCCTGAGACTGCAAGAGTGCAGCTGATTTCCACACTGAAAACTGCCATTTTCAGGGAAGCCGACGCACTGCCGCCATGCGTGGGCGGACACCCGGTGGTTATCCGAGCAGTCATTACCCGAGTCGAGACTGTGAACCCTGCGCTTAACGTCTTAACGTCCGTGTTTTTAACAGTGCCTCTCGATCGTGGTGGTGCGGCCGTGGAAATCCAAGTGCTGGATGCAGACACATTACAACCACTCGCAAGCATGGCGCATGCCTACTTCGTCCCAATCACTGAATTCAAAGCTAGGTTCTCGGCATTGGCACCGGCTGAATTGGCATTGAATGCGGCTGCGGTGGAATTGTCCAAGCTCCTGCGTAACAAAAGCTAGGGCAGTATCAATGAAACTCTCGTTTCAAAATGCAGTCGTCATGACATTGGCATTTGGGTTGCATTCAATTGCTTCTGCAGGGACCTTGCAAGAACACCCGGGCCGCTGGCTCGGAGAAATGTTAGTTCCAGACGGTCGCATGCTCAAAATTGGGGCCGAATTGTTCACCAGAGCCGATGGCACCGATTGGGCCAGTGTGTCCAGTCCGGACCAGAACGTATATGACATTCCGGTCAAGAGCATCAAGGAATCCGGAGACATACTGGAACTCGATCTTGTTTCCGCTGCTATGAAGCTAACTTGGAGCAAAGACCACTTCGATAGCGAATGGATTCAGGGGCCTGCTCCTTTGGCGCTGACCATGCATCAGGTAAAGGAATTCCCCAAAAGAATGAGGCTTCAGACGCCGAAGGCCCCCTTCCCGTATAAAGACGTAACACTGGCGATCGCCAGCACAGATGGCGTTACGCTTGGCGCGACACTCTCCATCCCCAACGGTAAGGCCAATCCCAATGTGGTTGTCTTGGTTCACGGGAGTGGTCCTGGCACCCGGGATGAGGAGTTGGCAGGACACCGACCGTTCGCTGTTTTGGCGGACTACCTGGCGCGCAGGGGTGTTGCGGTTTTGCGCTACGACAAACGCGGCGTCTCACGCTCCACCGGTGACTACGAGAATCACACGCTTCCTCAGTTGGTCGATGATTTGAATGCAGTCGTCCAGGCGATGGAGACTCGAAATCAATTCGCGCACATTGGGTTGATTGGTCTCAGTGAAGGTCCGCAAATTGCCGCCGAAGTTGCCGCTCGGAATCCTGAAACCGTGAAATTTGTGGTCTCACTCGCAGGGACCGGTCTTCCCGGTATTGAAATGCTATTGCTGCAAGACAGGATTTGGGCGAAAGACCACGGCGCGAATCCCGCGGAGGTAGAGCGACTGATGGCCTATGTGCGTGCGTACTATGAAACGATCTTGATCAACGCGGAAGTGCAACCACGTTTAGAAGCACTCAAGGCACTTTTTGATCGACTTTCGCCAGAGGAAAAGGCATTGGTCGAAAGGCACAAGATGAACGAAGGAACACTCTCCGTGTCTTGGGCCGCGAAGCCATTTCTGCGCGCGTCTCTTTTATCCAATCCTCAGGCAGCTTGGCGCCGCGTGCGATGTCCTGTGCTGGCACTGAACGGGAGCCTTGATCATCAGGTGCCTGCCAAAGAAAATCTGGCCGGCATCATCGCTGCATTAAGCGCGGGTGGAAATGAAAAGGTGGAATCAGCTGAGTTGCTTTCACTTAACCATCTTTTTCAAACAGCGAAAACCGGTGCAGAGGACGAATACGAAAAAATTGACGAAACACTTGCCCCAATCGTTCTGCATCGAATCACGCAATTCGTAATCAAGCAGCGCTGAGCAACAGTGGCCCAGCCCAATCGAAGTGTGGGATAGTTGTCACACA
>JBAXBQ010000106.1:0-8724 GCA_037141865.1 Comamonadaceae bacterium
CCAATATCCGTGAACGCGGTCTGTCGTTTGAACGTGCATCAGATTTCGATTTTGAGAGTGCCATCGTCAAGCAGGACAAGCGTGAACCCTACCCCGAAGTGCGCTATGTAGCGGTGGGGTTTCTGGATGCACGGTTGCATGTTCTGTGCTTCACGCCAACAGACGATGGCATTCGAGTCATCAGTTTTCGCAAGGCCAATTCACGAGAAGTTAAACACTATGAACAAACGTACCCAACTCATTGATGCTGACGGCGAAGTCCGCGAATTGACGGCGGCGGATATGCGCACGTTCAAACCTGCCAGCGAAATCTTGCCGCCTGCCCTGCAAAAAACATTGGGAATGCGTCCGCGCGGCCCACAAAAGACACCGACCAAAGTATCTACCACCATCCGCCTTTCAAACGACGTGGTGCAAGCCTTTCGTGCCACTGGTGACGGCTGGCAAACACGGGTGGATGCCGCCCTGAAAGACTGGCTGAAGACACATTCACCGGCATAGCGGGTGCAGGGTCGCAATCTGCGACCATCCCGGTTTCATCAGTTTACAGTGGCACTCCAGCCGCCCGATGGGCGGCGTTGGCCACCGCCAGTGCCGTCATGTTAACGACACGCCGCACGGTGGCGGAGGGTGTGAGAACGTGGGCAGAGGCGTCGGCGCCCAACAGGATCGGGCCGACCGTGACGCCATTGCCGCCGGTTACTTTGAGCACGTTGAACAAAATATTGGCAGCGTCCAGATTTGGGCAGATCAGCACATTGGCTTCGCCATGGAGCTTGCAGTCCATCAGGGCGGCATGGCGCATGTCTTCCGACAATGCCGCGTCACCGTGCAGTTCGCCGTCGCATTCCACGTCGGGCGCCATTTTGGAAAAAAGCTCATGCGCCAGGCGCATTTTGACGGCCGATTTGCGGTTTGACGAACCATACATCGAGTGCGACAGAAAAGCGACTTTGGGTGGCAGGCCAAAGCGCCTGACTTCTTCCACCGCCATCAGGGCAATACTGGCCAGCTGTTCGGCGTCCGGGTCTTCATTGACGAAGGCATCTGCAATAAATAGCGTGCGCTTGTCCAGCATCAGCGCGTTCAGGGTAGCCAGCCCGAAGGCGCCCTGCCGGATGCCGATGACATCGCGAACATGGTCCAGGTGGGTGTCAAAGCGACCCACCAACCCGCACAACATGGCATCAGCATCACCGAGCTTGAGCATCAAGGCGGCAATGGTGGTACTGGAGCGGCGCACGGCGGCTTTGGCAGCGTCGATCGAGACACCACGACGTCCCATCAGTCCGTGGTAGGTTTCCCAATACTGGCGAAAGCGCGGGTCGTCTTCCGGGTTGACGCATTCCACATCGGTGCCGAGCCGGATGCGCAGACCGGCCTTGAGCATGCGCGCTTCAATCACGGTCGGACGTCCGATCAGAACCGGACGTGCCAGACCTTCGTCCACCACCACCTGCACGGCGCGCAGCACACGTTCGTCTTCGCCTTCTGCATAGGCAACGCGCTTGTTGCCGCTTGCCACCGCTTTGGCGGCGGTGAAAACGGGCCGCATGAACATGCCGGTTTGGTAAACAAAACGCGACAACTGCTGGCGGTAGGCTTCCATGTCCTTGATCGGGCGCGCCGCCACGCCGGATTCTTCTGCCGCTTTGGCGACCGCTGGGGCAATGCGCAGAATCAGGCGTGAATCAAAGGGCGTGGGTATCAGGTATTCGGAGCCAAACACCAGCTCCTTGCCGGCGTAGGCGGTGGCCACTTCTTCACTGATGTCGGCCTTGGCCAGGTCGGCAATCTGGCGCACGCAGGCCAGCTTCATGGCCTCGGTGATCTTGGTGGCGCCGCAGTCCAGTGCACCTCTGAAGATGTACGGAAAGCACAGGACGTTGTTGACCTGGTTCGGGTAGTCGGAGCGTCCCGTGGCGATGATGCAATCCGGCCGCACCGCTTTCGCCAGTTCCGGGCGAATTTCGGGTTCGGGGTTGGCCAGCGCCAGGATGATAGGTTTGTTGGCCATGGTTTTCACCATGTCCTGAGTCAACGCACCGGCGGCCGAGCAACCGAGGAAGACATCGGCGCCGTCAACCACGTCGGCCATGCTGCGCAGCTCGGTTTTCTGGGCGTAGCGCGCCTTTGATTCGTCATAGCCACCGGGGCGGCCTTCATAAACCAGACCTTTCGAGTCACAGACAAAAACGTTTTTGCGGTTGACGCCCAGGCCCACCATCACATCCAGGCAGGCTATTGCTGCCGCGCCAGCACCAGAGACGGCGATCTTGACGTCTTCAATGCGCTTGCCGACCAGCTCCAGCCCGTTCAGCAAGGCAGCGCTGGAGATGATGGCGGTGCCGTGCTGATCGTCGTGAAACAGCGGTATGTTCATGCGCTCGCGCAACTTCTTCTCGATGTAGAAGCACTCTGGCGCCTTGATGTCTTCCAGGTTGATGCCACCCAGCGTGGGTTCCAGTGCGGCGATGATCTCGATCAGCTTGTCTGGGTCACGCTCCGCCAGTTCAATATCAAACACATCAATGCCGGCAAATTTCTTGAACAGACAGCCCTTGCCCTCCATCACCGGCTTGGAAGCCAGCGGACCAATATCGCCCAGACCGAGCACGGCCGTGCCATTGGTGATGACGCCCACCAGATTGCCACGCGAGGTGTACTCGGTTACCAGCGACGGATCGGCCTCGATGTCCAGACATGGGTAGGCAACACCTGGCGAATACGCCAGCGACAGATCGCGCTGGTTGTGCAACGGCTTGGTCGGTGTTACCGATATTTTTCCGCGGGTCGGGGTGCGGTGGTATTCGCGAGCGGCGTCGCGCAAGGCACTTTCTGCGGGGGAAAGTTCTTTCGTCATGGTCTTCTCCAGAGTTCAGAGGGGTATGCAAAACATTCTTCGGCTAGCAGATTGTGCCGCCGCTGGACGCTAACGCCTATGCGCTGGCTCAAGTCAGTGTGAGTCTGCCTGCCTGGCACCTTCAATGCTGGCCTTGATGTCACCGCTGGCGCCATTGAAAAACAGATTTAAAGCCACTGCCGACAACGATGCCAACAAAATGCCGGAATCGATTAGCGGATGGATCGCGTGTGGCAGCCATTGCTTGAAGTTGGGTGCAATCAGGGGAATCATACCCAAGCCAATCGAGACCGCCACGATGAACAGGTTGTTGCGGTTTGTCTTGAAATCCACACCGCCCAGAATGCGAATGCCGGTGGCAGCCACCATGCCGAACATCACCAGGCCGGCACCACCCAGCACCACGGTGGGCAGGCTTTCCACCAGGGCCGCCATTTTGGGTTCCAGACCCAGCACAATCAGGATCAGGCCACCGGCAACACAGACAAAACGGCTCTTCACGCCAGTGACGCCGACCAGCCCGACATTTTGCGAAAAGCTGGTGTACGGAAAGGTGTTGAAGATGCCACCAATCAGGGTGCCAAGACCGTCAGCGCGCAAGCCGCGCGTCAAATCTGTTTGCGATATTTCCCGATCCGTCATTTCACCCAGTGCCAAAAACATGCCGGTCGATTCGATCATCACCACGATCATGACCAGCGTCATGGTCAGTATCAAAATCGGATCAAACACCGGCGCACCAAACTGGAACGGCAGGATCACATCAAACCATTTTGCGTTGGCAACTTTCTCGAAGCCCATCATGCCGCTGGCAGTGGCCACGATGCCGCCGATGATGATGCCCAGCAGCACCGAGATATTGCTGACAAATCCCTTGGCGAACTTGGCAATCAACAGAATCGACAACAACACGATGGCGGCAACGCCAATGCCGTCCAGCGTTGCATATTTGGGATTCGGTACCGAGCCCACAATCGCCATGCCTTTGGGTGCAGCAGGCACGGCACTGCCCAGGGCGGCCACATCGGCCATCCATTTGGCGTGCTCCGGATTGACGATGCTCGGTGCGGTCGGGCCGAACGGGTTGCCGAAAATCCAGTTGATGCCGATACGCATCAGGCTGATGCCGATGACAGCAATGACGGTGCCGGTGACCACCGGCGGAAAAAATCGCAGCATCCGGCTCATCACCGGTGCCAGCAGCATGGACACCACACCGGCGCCGATGATGGCACCGAAAATAACTTGCGCGCCAGACGCGCCGCCTGTGCTGTTGGTCATCGCCAGCATCGGCGTCACAGATGCAAATGAAACGCCCATCATGACCGGCATGCGGATGCCAAACCACTGCGTGGCGCCTAGCGACTGGATCAACGTGACGATACCGCAGCAAAACAGATCGGCCGAGATCAGATAGGCAACCTGCTCGGGCGTCAGCTTGAGGGCCCGTCCGATGATCAGCGGCACGGCCACGGCACCGGCGTACATCACCAGCACATGCTGCAGGCCCAAAGTAGCAAGACGCACGGCAGGCAGGCGCTCGTCGACAGGGTGAGTATTGGAATCAGTCATGAAGAATCTCCTGAAGAATGATCAAACTAGGCAAGTAAGTCTTGCAAGCTGCGTGCCATGACTTTGGTGGCGCGTCGTAAGTCCTCCAATTCGAGCCGCTCGTCGGCGCGCTTGGCGTGCGACTCCAGCACGGTGCGCGGCCCGGCGCCGTAAATGACACCGGGTATGCCGGCCTCGCAGAACAGGCGCACATCGGTGTACAAAGGGGTACCCAGGGCGGGAATCTCTTCGCCAAAGACCGCTCTGCCATGCATTTGAATGGCGTCCACCAGCGGCTGGTTGCCGACCAGTGGCTGCAGGGCCTTGGCCAGCAGCATTCGTCTGACATCGACCGTGACACCGGGCTTTTGTGCCGCGGCGGTGGCGATGATTTGCCGCAGTGTGGCCTCGACCTGCACCGGATCTTCTTCCGGGATCATGCGCCGGTCGAGCTTGAAAGTGACACGGCCCGGAATCACGTTGGTGTTGGTGCCGCCTTCAATCATGCCGACGTTCAGGTAAGGGTGCGTGATGCCCGCCACCGCTGAACTGACCTGACGGTAATGCGTGTTTTGCGCGTACAGGGCATTCAGGATATGCACTGCGCCTTGCAAGGCGTCGACACCCGATTCCGGAATGGCGGCGTGCGCCATCTGGCCATGCACCGTGACCTCCATTTGCAGGCAACCGTTGTGTGCCGTGATGACCTGGTAGCTGAAGCCGGCGGCGATCATCAGGTCCGGCTTGATGATCTTGTGTGCCAGCAGCCAGGCCGGTCCGACTTCGCCACCAAATTCCTCGTCGTAGGTAAAGAGCAGCTCGACGCTGCCAGCCTTCGGCTTGGCAACGGCTTCGAGTGCCAGAACGGCGAACGCGTAAGTTGAAAAATCACATTTGCTGACAGCGGCGGCACGGCCAAAAATCCTGCCATCCTCGATCTCACCAGCATAGGGGTCGTGCGTCCAGCCTTCGCCGGGTGGCACCACATCGCCATGCGCGTTCAGGAGAATGGTTTTGCCCGGTCCGTAGCGGCGACGTACCAGCAGGTTGGTAATGCTTTGCAGGCCAGCAGCATGCACCTCGGCTTGTGGTACCGGATGTTTTTCGGCCTCCAGCCCAAGCTCTTGCAAAAGCTCGGCGGTGCGCTCGGCGTGCGGCGCGTTGTTGCCGGGCGGCGTGTCGGTGGGGACGCGGATCAGTTGCTGCAAAAAGCGCACTTGCTCATCAAAGTGCGCGTCAATCCAGGCATCAAGTTGTTCGTAAGTATTCATAAGAGGCAGGCCTTAAAAATCAGAATTCAGCAGCCAGTTGCCCCAGCATTTTTGAAAAGACCTCAACCGCTAGCTGCATATCATCGCTGGTGGTGGACTCCAGTGGATTGTGGCTGATGCCGGAGTTTTGCCCGCGCACAAACAGCATGGCTTGTGGCATGACCTCAGCCAATTTCATGGCGTCGTGACCAGCGCCACTGGGCATGCGATGCAGCGGCACACCCAGGGCGTTGAGTGCCCGCTCCCAGCGCAGTTGCCATGCCTGTGCACTGGGCGCGGCGGCAATGCGCAAGGTTTCTTCCAGCGTGTAGTGCACTTGGCGACGATGGCAAATTTCAGCCAGTGCGGCCAGCACGTCACTGATCATGGCGTCGCGCTGCGCGTCGTTCGGTGCCCGCATATCCAGTGAGAACTGGCAACGTCCCGGCACCACGTTGATGGAGCCATTGGGCACCAGCAACTGGCCTACGGTGGCAACCGAGTCGCCATCACGTGCGGCCCGTTTTTCTGCCGCCAGGATCAGTTCAGCCACGGTGGCCGCGGCGTCATTGCGACGGTTCATCGGTGTGGTACCGGCATGGCAGGCTGTACCCACAACTTCAACCGCGTAACGCACACTGCCGTTGATGGATGTCACCACACCCAGCGGCAAATTCAGCTCACTCAGCACCGGACCTTGCTCGATGTGGACCTCGACAAAGCCAAGGTAATCGGCCGGCGCGCGCTGCAATTTGGCGATGTCGGCAGGGTTCAGTCCGACCTGCGCCATGGCCTCTCGCATAGTGATGCCATCGGCATCCTTTTGAGCCAACCAGTCGTCGTTGAACTGGCCGACGAGTGCGCCTGAACCGAGAAAGGTGGCCTTGAAGCGTTGTCCCTCTTCCTCGGCAAAGCCAATCACTTCAAAGTGAAATGGCAGACGTTTTTTTTGTCGCGCGAGAACACGCACACAGGCCAGTGGCACAAAAATCCCGAGACGACCGTCGTATTTGCCGCCGTTTCGAACCGTGTCGTAGTGCGAGCCTGTCAGCAGAGTTTTGGCGTTCGTGTTGTCACTGAGGTAGCGTCCGACCACATTGCCGACGGCATCAATGCCCACCTCGTCGAAGCCGCATTCCAGCATCAGTGTTTTGAGGTACGCGGCGCAGGCGCGGTGCGCCTCGGTCAGGTAGGTAACAGTGAGCTGTCCTTTTTGCTGGTAGCCGGGATCACTGAACTGGGCCAGTGCTTCATGCCAGTCCCACACGTCGTTGCCGAGTGCAGGTGTAACTCCCAACTTGTCGTTCAGGCGGATTTCGGCAATGCGGTGGATGTTGCGCAAACATTCCTGCAATTCAAAGTCGACATGGTTTTGCAGGCGGCGCGCAAAAGTGGCCATGATTTCCTGTTTGCTCAAGCCGCTGCCACGCGGGCCGCGCACCGCCAAAATAAAGGGAAAGCCGAATTTGGCGTTGTAGTCAGCGTTCAACTGTTGAATGTGTGCGAATTCCGCAGGCGTGCAATGTGTCAATCCGGCCGTGCCCTGCTCGTGGCTGGATTCTGCGGTCAGCGATTTGTCGACCATCGCTTTGCCGGCCAGTTCAGGGTGCGCGCGGATCAGCGCCAACTGGGCCTCGCGTCCGGATGCATCGACGACACGCGCCATGGCATTTTTCAGGTGCGACAGCGATGCAAAAGGACGCGCGTCAAGTGCCTGTTCCGCAATCCAGGGTGAATGCTCGTACAAGCCGTCCAGCAGTTGCCGGACCTCATTCAACGGCGCAGCATTGAGTTGTTCAAGCGTCAGGGCCATATTGCGTCTCGCTCTAGGTCTGCTGTTTCAGCTGATAGGGGTGCGTTGCCTTCCAGTGGCGTGCGATGTCAATACGCCGGCAGACCCAGACCCGATCAAACTTCTCGATGTGATCCAGAAAACGCTGCAGCGCCGTGATGCGACCCGGCCGACCCAGCAAGCGGCAGTGCATACCGATGCTCATCATGCGCGGTGAGGTTTCGCCTTCTGCGTACAGTACATCAAAGGAGTCCTTCAGGTACTGAAAGAACGGGTCGGCGTGCGAATAGCCTTGCGGTAATGCAAAGCGCATGTCGTTGCAATCCAGCGTGTAGGGGACGATCAGCTGCGGCACCACGGCGCCGTCTGTTTTTTGAACCGTCATCCAGAACGGCAAGTCGTCGCCATAGTAGTCGCTGTCGTACTCGAAACCACCATAGTCGGCCACCAGTCGGCGTGTGTTGGGACTGTCGCGTCCGGTGTACCAGCCCAGCGCACGTTCGCCGGTCAGGTGGGTGATGGTGTCCATACCCAGCGCCATGTCCGCGCGCTCGCTGGCTTCGTCGACGTTTTGGTAGTTGATCCAGCGCCAGCCGTGGCAGGCAATTTCATGCCCCAGTTGCTTAAAGGCCTGCACCAGTTCCGGGTGCCGCTGCAGCGCCATGCCGACGCCAAACACGGTTAGCGGCAAGCAGCGTTTTTCGAATTCCCGCAGGATGCGCCAGACACCGGCGCGCGCGCCATATTCGTAGATGCTCTCCATGCTGAGGTGGCGCTGCGGATAACTTGGCGGGTTGAACATCTCCGACAGAAATTGCTCGGAGCCGGCATCGCCATGCAACACGCTGTTTTCGCCGCCTTCTTCAAAGTTCAGGACAAACTGCACGGCAACCCGGGCCTGCGACGGCCACTGGGCGTGCGCTACCTGGCGACCGTAGCCAACGAGATCGCGCGGGTAGGCAAGCGTGCTGTCGTAAATAGTCATAAATTCAGGCCAGTTCCATCGACTAATCATAGTGGCAATCTTCGTGCCGGGGGTGCCGCAGCAGGTGACTCCGCGAATCTCCCCCGGCCTTCGGCCTCCGCCTTGATTTGGCAAAACCCCAAGACCACGCGGCGCCACCCACTGCCACACCCTCGGCAACGAGCGTCGCTGGTTTTCGCACGTCGAATACCAACTCTGCGGACAGGATCAGGCAGGCGAAGCGTTCAGCGCATCGGCGTGGATCGCAACATTAACGATCAAATCGAGAGGCAGATACAGACAC
>JBAXBQ010000107.1:0-8685 GCA_037141865.1 Comamonadaceae bacterium
AAGGCATCGATCACTCGAACCGGGTTGTCCTCGTTGACAAAATCCTCCAGGCTCTCCGCAAGCAAAAAGCTTTGCGCTCGGTCTTGACCTTCGATGAATCGCTTCATAGGGCAGTCTCCCGCAGTACGAATGATTCGGTTTAAATCAATCAGCGTTTTTACACAGGCTCTGCCCATTGGAGTCAGTGGCTGACATAAGGACCGGCCGTTCAGGATCAGAGTCCCAAAAGCCAAAGCGGTCGCTCGGATTTGCAGTTCAACTTCTGAGTTGTCCGGCTTCAATGCAGCGACTGCGCCCCCTTTGACCCGAACATTCTTGCGCGTTGACCTGCTGCATGAATGCGATGATGCGGAACTTGCCACCACCTTGTGCAAAGTCGACGCAACAGGCATGTTGCGCCGACCACAACGCGGGTGATCAGTCTGTCAACCCACTTACTTGGTGGATACGGTTTCCAAGTTTTCCCATTTGCCGGCTTTGACACGGAAGAAGCTCACAGCAGCTGAGCGCAGGTCGCCCTTACTATCGAACGCAATCGGGCCGGTGACGCCCTTAAAGTTCAGTTTGCTAATCTCAGGCAAATATTTCTTGGGGTCGGCAGAGTTGGCAGCCTTCATCGCGTTGATCAGCACGTTGGTGGCGTCGTAGCCATAGGGCGCGTACATCACAACTGGGCCAAACTTGGCAGTGAACTTCTTGACGAAATCAGGCCCGCCTGGCATATTTTCAATGGCCTGGCCGGAGTCGGCTGAATAGGTGCCTTCAGCAGCGTCCTTTCCGGCGAACGAAATGAAGTCATCCGATGAAATAGAGGATCCAAACAGCGGTGCGGTGATGCCTAGATCAAGCATCTGGCGCTTCAGTGGACCAGCCTGGGCGTTCAGGCCACCGTAAAAAATGGCCTGCACGTTTTTACCCTTTATGGAAGTGAGAATGGCCTTGAAATCACTGGCCTTGTCAGTGGTAAATTCGCGGGCATCGACTTTGCCACCCAACGTAGGCACCGTCTTGGCAACGACGTCAGCCAGACCTTGGCCGAAGGCGGTACGGTCGTCAATTACCGCAACCGACTTGAAACCGAGTTTGGTGACCATGTAGCTTGCCATTGCTGCGCCAACCTGCAGGTCATCTCCGATCACGCGAAACGCCGTCTTGTAGCCCTGGCGCGTCAGCGTGGGGTTCGTCGCCGCAGGCGCGACTTGTGGAATTCCGGCGTCGCTGTAGAGCTTGGACGCCGGTATTGTGGCGCCAGATTGCAGGTGCCCCACTACGCCGGCGACGCGCATGTCAACCAGACGGGTGGCCACGCTGACGGCCTGCTTAGGATCACCCGCATCATCTTCCGAGACCAATTCAAAGCGCACGGCGTCACCGCCAAGTTTGACGCCGGCCGCATTGGCGTCTTCAATGGCCAGTTTCACCGCCGACTCAAAATCCTTGCCATAGGCCGCAGCGCCCCCTGTATAAGGGCCGACAACGCCTATCTTCACCACCTTTTGCGCCAAGGCAGGTGAACAGACGGCGCCCAAGGCCAAGCCAAGACCCAAGGCCCATGCGAGCGGCCGGAAATGATGCAGATAAGGTTTCATGCTGTTTGACTCCATAGTGTGTTGAACGTTCGAGGGCAGAGAATCAGCGCTCGGTGTCAAACGCACCTTGGTGCGAATACGACAACCAGTTGCTGAGGTACGGCGTGACGGGTCGATCAGCGACCAGCCACACGCGTTCTGGGTCCAGCCGCAAGAGCAGAGCCGGTATATCGACAAGTCGGCAGCGGGTAATGTGCCCTGCTTGATGCGGAATGGCCATGGCGTCTACCAAGTGCGACAGCCAGTCATCGAGCAACGCTCCGTGCAACTCAAAGACCACCAGCGACTCGGATAGATCGACGGCAACAGCTGATTCACTGCGGCCAGGCGTCAGCGCGTTCAGCAGAGCGTAAATTGACTCCGACTGAAAACCCAGCGCGAGAGTCTCCTGGGGTCCGCGCCAAGCCATGTAGGGGTCCCGTCCGGTCAGACTGCCGGGCAGGTCGGACCAGTTCATTCCAAGGGCCTGCGCCGCCTGGCGTGCGCTGCTGTCACCTGCGAAGTGCCGGATCGTCACAGCCGTGATGCCAGTCAGTTGCCGGCAGCCCGGGTGACTCGGTGTGGTGTTGATCAGCTCAAGCATGCAGACGCTCCCCAGCCGGGTCAAAGAAGGGCGTCCTGACGACTTCGACAGCAATCGATTTGCCAAGATGCCAGGCTTTGATTTGCTCGCCAATGCGCTGCGTGCCGCGCTTGAGCATGGCCAACGCAATCGGCTGCTGCAGCGCCGGACTGAAGCAACTACTGGTGATAAAACCCTCGGCCAGCGTTGGCGGTGGCATCAATGAGAGGTGTGAACCCACTGGCAGCAGGCTGCGCCTGTCCACTGGTTGCAAGCCTACCAGTTGCATTCGGTCCGCGTCTGTGCCAGCGGCGCGAGTCAGCGAGCGTCGACCCACAAAATTGGCAGCCTTCTTGTCGATTCCGCGCGCCAGACCCACATCCCCCGGCAATGTGGTTCCGTCGGTATCGGCGCCCACGTGGATGAAACCCTTCTCGAGGCGCATGATCATCAGCGCTTCCACGCCGTACGCGCATACGCCAAGTGCTTGTCCCGCCTCCCAAAGCGCGCTCAGCAAGGCTTCGGTTTGCGACGGTGCGATGTTGATCTCATAGCCCAACTCGCCATTGAAGCTGGCGCGCAGCACGCGAATCGGGTTTGCCTGGTAGTGGGAGTCGCGCAGGGTCATGTGTTTCATCTGGGTTGGCGACAGGGCAGCGTCGAAGCCGAGTCTCTCCAGCAGTTGCCAGGATTTGGGACCCGAGACCGTGACGTTGCCCCACTGCGAGGTCACCGGCACAACGAAGGCTCGCAAGTCCACGAACTCGCACTGCAGCCATTCCTCAAACGCCAACGCAGTGCGTTCGACACCGCCCGAGGTGGTGTTGACCCAGAAGTGATTGGGCGCCAGTCGTGCGACGATGCCGTCGTCAATCACGATGCCATTCTCGTTGAGCAAGGCGCCATAGCGGGCGCTGCCCAGCGCCAGATTGGACAAGTTGCCGACGTACATCAGATCGAGAAAGGCTGCGGCGTCCGGTCCGTAGACTTCGATCTTGCCCAGCGGCGCACCGTCAAACAGGCCAACGCCTCGCCTGACCTCTGCTGCTTCACGTTCTGCCGCTGTGATCAGTTCCTCACCCGGTTTCGGGTAGGCGGCCGGGCGTTCCCAGCCACCAAATTCCTCAAACAATGCGCCGCGTGCTTCATGGAACTTGCGGGCTGTCAGGAGTTTGAGCGGTCGATAGCGCGCACCGCTGCGTCCCCCACCCACGGCGTTGATGGTTACCGGTTTGAAAGGCGGACGAAAGCGGGTGGTGCCCACCTGCTCGGGCTGACGACCCGTCGCCTTGCCCATCAGCACCAGCGCGTTAACGTTGCTGGTCTTGCCCTGATCGGTCGCCATGCCGGTGGCGGTGTAGCGTTTCAGGTGCTCCACCGAGCGATAGTTCTCGCGCGCCGCCAGCTCGATATCACTGATCGCGACGTCGCTTTGCAGATCGACAAACTGTTTGCCCGCTCTGGCCCCGAGCGATGCTAATGCCGCTGCCGTCGGCTGGTTATCAGCCGGCACACTGCCAACGCCCCCCCAGGGAGCAAACGTCATCGTACTGCCCGGCGGTATGCGTCCCACATGGTCGGCATGCGCGAGCGCAGCATCCAGATCAAAGGCACCGGCACAAGCGCCAACCACTGCGATACCTGGCAGCAAACGATCGGGGACGAACATGGCCGATTCGTCCAACCATTTCAGACTGCCACCGGCCTGCGAATAGAGATTGACGTTGGGCGTGAAGCCTCCCGCGCTGGCCACCACGTCGGCGACAAAGGACTGCAATGCACCCCCCGCAATCGGCGCCACCTGAACGCCTTGCACGGCGAGTTTTCCCTTGACGCCTACAACCACGCTGCTGTGCAGTACCTGCACACCCTTGGGCACCTGCACTGCCCTGCCCAAAGCTTGCGCCGGGCGACGGTCGATGATGGCACTCACTTCAACGCCCGCTGTCAGCAAGGAACTGGCCACGCCGTAAGCGCTGTCGCAGGCCGCGGTGATGACCACACGCCTGCCGCAGGCGACGCCGTAGTGCGTGACGTAGCGCTCCACCGCACCGGCCAGCATCACGCCGGGTCTGTCGTTGTCGGGAAACAGCATGGGGCGCTCGAAGCATCCGCATGCCAGGATGATCTGTTTGGCCCGGATCTTCCAGAGCCGCTCCCGGACCGCGCCCAACGCATCAGCACCTTCAAGGGATTCGATCGCTGTCGCCAGTTGGTGGTCGTACAGGGCAATCACGGTGCTGTGGGTCAGCAAACGAACGCCGGCCTGCGTCAGTTCTCTCACGGCGGCCGCCGGTCGGACCGATGTCGGGCTGCCTCTGTGCAGTGTCTGGCTCAGCGCCCATCCGCCGGGCTGTGCATCGGCTTCGAGCAGCAGCACCTGGCGTCCGGCGCGTGCTGCCGATAGCGCTGCCTGCATACCGGCCAGACCGGCACCAACCACCAGCACTTCTGTATTGACCGAGACCTCGTCGTAGCGCTCGGGGTCGGGACCATTGCCAGCCGTTCCAAGTCCTGCCATGCGCCGAATGGTGGGTTCAAACAGGTGCCAGTGCGGCCACATGAATGTTTTGTAATAGAAACCGGCTGGCATGAGCGCGGCCAGTTTTTCAGTGAACGCCGCCAGGTCGAATTCAAGGCTGGGCCAGCCGTTGCCGCTGGCGGTGCTCAGGCCCTCTCGCGCCAACATGTCAGTGACACGGGTGTTGGGCTTGCGCCGCGCGCCGCTGCCAACGTCGACCAGGCCGCTGGGTTCTTCCACGCCGCAGGAGAAGATACCGCGCGGCCGGTGCAGTTTGTAGCTGCGCCCGACCTGCACAATGCCCTGCGCCAGCATGGCGGAAGCCAGCGTATCGCCAGCAAAGCCTGCCACCGCCTGGCCGTTGAAGGCAAACGACAACGGCTTGGATCGATCGATCCAAGCCCCGAGGGGTGCGGGCAGGCGATAGCCGCTCATGAACTTGCCTCTTGAGGCAGGTCCGGCATGGGTTCCGTCATGCGGTACACCGCATAAACCTCGTGCGTCACAGTGTCACGCAGCACATTGAACCACTGACTGCAGCCAAAGGTGTGGCGCCAGCGTTCAGAGTGCGGGCCACGCGGGTTGGCGCGGCTGAACATGTAGTCACCCCAGGTCTGGTCGCTGCAGTCCAGCGGTGGACGCTGGATGTGCGAGGTACCGCCGTAGTGGAACTCGTTCTCGGGTCTGGCCCCGCACCAGGGGCAGGTGATGGTCATCATGGCGTCGATCCTGTGCTCAGTGCGCGATGCCGGCCGCGCCGGCCTCGTCTATCAGGCGTCCCGTGTGGAAACGTTCAAGTTGAAAGGGCTCGGCCAGTTCGTGGTCTTTGCCGGTGGCCAGAAGATGTGCAAGGGTCCAACCGCCGACCGGAATTGTTTTGAAACCGCCGGTGCCCCAACCGCAGTTGATGTAGAGGCCGGGCACTCCAGTCGCACCAATGATGGGGCTCGAATCCTGTACCACATCGACGGTGCCGGACCACTGGCGCAATAAGCGCAGGCGACCAAAAGATGGAAACATCTCTGCCGTGGCAGCCAGTACCTGCTGCGCGATGGCGAAGCTGCCACGCTGCGCATAAGACGCGAATAGATCAAGCGCGCCGCCGATCACAACCTCACCCTTATCCGACTGGCTCCAGTAGGCGCCAACCGCCGGTGACAGAACTACGGTATCCAGCAGCGGCTTGACCGACTCCGACACCATGGCCTGCAAAGAGTAGCTGCTCACCGGCAGTCGAAAGCCGGCCATCTCGGCAATTTGGCTGGAGTGACCGGCCACCGCAACCGCCACCTTGTCTGCGCGTATCTCGCCGCGAGTGGTCTGAACACCGACCACTCGCTCCCCCTGTTTGATAAAGCCGGTGACGCCGCAGTTCTGCACGATATCGACTCCCAGCATCGATGCGCCGCGAGCGTAACCCCAGGCCACTGCGTCGTGGCGCGCAGTGCCGGCGCGGCGCTGTATGAAGCCACCGAGGATGGGAAAGCGTGCCTCCTTGGTGAAGTTCAGTCGCGGGGCGAGTTCTCGCACCTGTTCGCCCGTGAGTATCTCGGCGGCGATGCCATTGAAGTTCATTGCGTTGGCCCAGCGCGAGAGGTTGTCCAGATCATGACGTGAATGGGCCAGGGTAATCAGGCCGCGCTGGCTGAACATGATGTTGAAGTTGAGATCGTTTGAGAGACCCTCGAACAGCTTGAGCGAAAAGTCGTACAGGCGTGCGCTTTGCGGGTACAGATAGTTGGAACGAACAATGGTGGTGTTGCGCCCCGTGTTGCCGCCGCCGATCCAGTTTCTCTCCAGCACGGCAACATTTGTGACGCCGTGGTTCTTGGCAAGGTAGTAGGCTGTGGCCAGCCCATGACCACCGCCGCCGATGACGATTACATCGTAACGTGCTTTGGGCTCAGCCTCGCGCCAAGCAGGAGCCCAGTCACCATGAGCGCGGCGCGAAGCGGCAATAAGTTGCCACGCTGAATATCGGTTTCTCAATTTGCATTCACCCAAAACCTTTTGCTACACACCCGCGGATTTACGTCAACAAGTAAACGGTATTTTGCATTTTTTGACATTAAAACATACAGGTTTGTATTATTTGACATGAAAATTCTGTCAAATCAACTAGGTGTTTGCACTTAGATATGCCCTTCAAGCTCTCCCCGAGAATCCGGCCTCGATTGGAACGCTTATAGTTTCCGTATGGCAAACCTTATACCCAAAGTGTCCGCCCAGAAGTGGCTTGAGACCGCTCGGAAGACTTTGATCCTGGAAGGCATTGCGGCCCTAAAGATCGATAGATTGGCCCGGGAACTTGGCGTGTCCAGGGGCGGTTTCTACCACCACTTTGTCGACCGAGATGACTTGCTTGAACGCCTGCTACGCGAATGGCATCAAACGGTGATATTCGTCCCCTGTCAGTCGCCTATGCCCAGTAATCCTGCTGAGGCACTTTGGGCAATTGACTCTTTGGTGACTCGACTGATCAGGGAAGATGGATATGACCCGCTGTTTGACATGGCGGTTCGGGCCTGGTCGCATTCGGATCTTCGAGTTACGAAAGCGGTTGAGCGTTCGGACAAATCCCGCATCTCCACCATCACCGGCTACTTTGCGGCGTTGGGCTGCAATGCAACGGAGGCAGCCGTACGCGCCCGCGTCTTCTACTTTCACCAGATTGGGTATTACGCCATCGGGCTAAAGGAGGCGCGCAAGCTACGCGAAAAGCGCGCAATTGTTTACGTGCAAATACTTTGCGGTGAAATCCACTTGCAGGAAGCACGCAACTGGGCCAAGAGAAATAAGATCAGCGTAACGTCGGCGCCGATCTAACTTCTGAATGTTGGCATCGACGCTGCGTGGGTCTTGGTTGATACTCAAAGTGCTTGGCGACGACGATGGATAGCCTTGCACAGGAACTCAAGACACCTGTATCCGGAATCCCGCTCGGCGTCGACCAGACCGAGTGGGGTCTGGACCATGGCACCTGGTCGGTTCTCAAACCCATGTTTCCCAAAGCAAATATTCCGGTGCTGCAATTGAGCATGGACTACAGCCGCCCGCCATCAGAACACTTTGCGCTGGGATAGCAGCTTTATCACCTGCGCCAGCGTGGCGTTCTGATTATCGGCAGCGGCAACATCGTTCACAACTTGCGCTCGACGCGACAAGGAACCGCCGCCAATGAGGCTTACGACTGGGCCAGGGAGTTCGATGGCGTGGTGCAGACGCAGATCAAGAATGGACAGCTCGATGCACTGCAAAACTTCCAGGCGCTAGGCGCCGTGGCACAGCAAGCCCACCCAAGCCATGAACATTACCTGCCACTGCTCTATGCGGCTGGCGCTGTGAAACCGGCTGAAATGCCACGGTTTTTCAATGAAGGCTTTCAGAGCGCTTCGATTTCCATGCGCTCCGTGATGTGGGGTTGATGGATCCAGTTTGAAGCCTGTGTAGATCGATAATTCAACATTGATCTGGAGTTCTGATGCCAATCTATGAATACGCCTGCAATGACTGCGGGCACAAGTTTGAAACCCTGGTCCGCTCTGGAACTGTTCCGGAGTGTCCAACCTGTCATTCACCCAAGCTTGACAAGTTGCTGTCGGTGTTTTCAACCGCTGCTCTGACCGAATCAAATGCGCCCGCCATGCCAAGCCCCTGCAGCAACTGTATGAACCCGGGTGGCCCGGGCTCCTGTGCATTCAATTGAGCAATCGGCATAAAGCAGTCCCAGTAGCTGAAGGCTACCGTCAAGCGAAAAATTGATGAGACTTTGATTCAAGTTCTGATCGACTACACCTTTTGGTGTGAGTGGCTGCCAATAAAGGCGGAAACCTGGTGGTTCGAAATTTAGCAATCAAACTACTCTGAAGCAGCCGTTCGTCTGGACCCGCATAGTTGCCCGAAATATTCATGTTCTTTCACTTGCGCAGTAGTGCAATAGTTGCTCTATACTTGCGTCTATGCCGACTTTGCAACGATTCCCCGATTGCCGCGTCCTGATGTATCTTGGAGAT
>JBAXBQ010000108.1:0-8239 GCA_037141865.1 Comamonadaceae bacterium
AGCGTCTCTCTTTTCCATTGCACGCCAAGAGTCAGGGCCGCCAGCAAAAACGCGTGCGCCAACAGGGCCAAACCCATGGAGCGCACCATGCCGGGTGTTGGCGGCGGTGCGAACTCAAGACGATCAGCCAGCGCGTGCATGCAACTACCCTAGTTGGCCAATTGCACGGACAATCCGACGCGCTGGACACCGGCGCGCTGCAAAGTGTCCATCACCCTGACGACAGCCTCGTATTTAATATTCTTGTCGGCACTGATCACCACGGCCGAATTGGCGCTGCCGCTTTGTGCCTGTTTGACGGCACCGGCTACGTCGCTCAGCCGCAGCGAGGTGGATTTTTCCTGCACCTTCATCTGAATTGAATCATCCTTGCCAAGGATGATTTGGATCACCTGGTCGGGCTGTTTTTTTGCCCTGCCCACGCTAGGCAAGTCAATCACGCTGGGCGCAATCAGCGGGGCCGTCACCATGAAGATGATCAGTAGCACCAGCATGACGTCGATAAAGGGCACCATGTTGATCTCGCTGATGGTGCGCCGACCGCGTCCACGGTTGACCAGGGATGGCATGCTCAAGTCCCTTTCACTGGCCGGAGGCCGACTGTGCGCCAACATTGCGCTGCAGGATGTTGGAGAACTCTTCGATAAAGGTTTCGAGCTTGATCGCGATGCGGTCAATATCGCGCGCAAAGCGGTTATAGGCAACCACTGCGGGAATGGCGGCAAACAGGCCAATGGCAGTTGACACCAGCGCTTCGGCAATGCCGGGAGCAACGGTGGCAAGCGTGACCTGCTGCAGCGATGCCAGTCCGGTAAATGAATGCATGATGCCCCAGACCGTGCCGAACAAGCCGACATAGGGCGAGACCGATCCGACCGAAGCCAGGAAAGACAGATTGGTTTCGACCACGTCCATCTCGCGCTGAAAGCTGGCACGCATGGCGCGTCGGGCACCATCCATCAGGGTGCTGGTATCGGCGATGCGTTTCTCGCGCAGTTTCTGGTACTCGCGCATGCCACTGGCAAAAATGCGTTCCATCGGCCCCGATCCGCGGGCGTTTTTGGTGGCGGCAGCAAACAGGTCATTCAGGCTGGTCCCGGACCAGAAGTCGCGTTCAAATTCATCGTTGAGTGTTTTAACCCGGTTGATGGCGAACAGCTTGCGAAAGATGGCGGCCCAGCTCGACACCGAGATAACGACCAGCAACAACATGACCAATTGCACGACCAGACTGGCGTTAAGCACCAAATGCAGGATCGACAGGTCTTGGTTCATTTCAATAGTTCCACAATGTTTGGCGGGATTCGCGCTGGCTTGTAACTTGTTGCATCGACCCAGCCGACGCGGATCGACCCTTCACACAGCAAGATGTTTTCTGAGGGATCTTTCAGGAAGGCTTGCTGTTGTATTGTCATGGACGCGCGACCGACCTCAAGCGGCCAGGCTGTAACAATAAGTTCGTCATCCAGGCGCGCTGGTTTGTGATAGCGCACCCGGGTCTCGCTGACTACAAATATGCCACCGGTCGCATCGCGCAGGGCGCGCTGCTCTATGCCCAGAGAGCGCAGCCACTCGGTGCGGGCACGTTCAAAAAACTTCAGGTAGTTGGCGTAGAACACAATGCCGCCGGCGTCGGTGTCTTCCCAGTAAACGCGCACCGGCCAGACGAATTGCTGCCCTGCCTGCAAGTGGGTGGTCATGAAAGCAGGACTTTCAATCGCTCAATCGCCACTTTTAACTGAGGCATCGAACTGGCAGTGGAAAAGCGGATGAAGTTGTGCACATTGGCACTGCCAAAGTCGCGCCCTGGCGCCACTGCGACATGCGCTTGTTGCATGATTTCGAAGGCCAGATCCCAACTGTCTTTCACTTTGAGTTTATGGCAGGCAGCGGAGCCATCGGCCCAGGCATAAAAAGCGCCATCCGGCATGACTGGCACGCTCAGTCCCAAAGCATGGAGTGCGGGAATGAAGTAGTCGCGCCGGGTCTGGAATTCGGCGCGTCGGCGTTCGTATTCGGCAAGGCTGTCGGGCTCAAAGCAAGCCAGCGCGGCGTACTGGGAAATAGTGCTGGGGCAGATAAACAGGTTTTGCGCCAGGCGTTCGATCACCGGCACAATACGCTCTGGCACCACCATCCAGCCCAACCGCCAGCCCGTCATGTTGAAGTATTTGCTGAAACTGTTGATGCTGATGACGTTCTCATCAAGTGCCAGCGCTGTTTGCGCATATTGCGCGTCATAGCTCAGGCCCAGATAAATTTCATCGACCAGCGTGATGCCGCCCTGGTTGCTGACCACGGTGTGAATGCGGCGCAGCTCATCGGGGTGGATCGAGGTGCCGGTGGGGTTCGACGGTGAGGCCAACAGCACGCCACGGGTGCGGTCGCTCCAGGCGGCTTGCACCTTGTCCGCACTAAGTTGAAAACGGTTGGCGGCGCAGGTTGGAATCAACACCGCAGTACCGTCCGCAGCACTGACAAAATGCCGGTTGCACGGATAGCTGGGGTCTGGCATCAAAATCTCGTCACCCGATTCGATCAGCGCCAGACAGGCCAGTTGCAAAGCGGCCGAGGCACCGGCCGTGACCACAATGCGGCTGGCCGCAACCTTGACGCTAAAGCGCTGCCAATACCAGTCGCTGATGCGTTCGCGCAAGGCCCACATGCCAACCGCCTGCGTGTAGTGCGTCAGGCCGTCGCGTATGGCTTTGCAGGCCGCCTCCTGCACCAGTGGCGGGGCGGTAAAGTCGGGCTCGCCAATGTTCAGGAACACCATGGGCGACGCTGTTTGTGCCACCTTGAGTGCCAACGCAGACGCCGCCTTGGCGACTTCCATCACATAAAAAGGCTCAATGCGCTGGGCTCGACCAGAAATTTTCATGCGCGCGTTTTGCCCCGGTCGGCACTCACCTCGGCAGCCCGCAAACTGGGCGCCAGTTCATTAAGAACAGCATTAACATATTTGTGGCCGTCGGTACCACCGAATTCCTTGGCCAGTTCAATGCATTCGTTAAGCACCACACGCCACGGCACATCCAGGCAATGTTTGAGTTCATAAGCGCCAATCCACATGACGCTGTGTTCAATCGGGGAAATTTCCGATAGCTTGCGGTCCAGCAAAGGTAGCAGCAGCGCGTCCAGTTCGGTCGCTTCGGCGCTGCAGCCCTGCAGCAGAGCATCAAAGTGGAGCGCGTCGGATTTCGAAAAACCGGCCAGTTCCCGGGTAAAGGAGTCGATCTCGGCGACAGCGTTCTTCCCCACCAGTGTCTGGTAAAGCGCCTGCAGGGCAAATTCGCGGGAACGGCTACGCTGTGATTTTGCTGCGGCCTTGCGCACTCCGGTGCTGGTCAGGCCGGTACGGGTCTGGCGCGGCGGGCGGTTAGCGGCAGATGTAGGCTTTGGGTCATTCATTAAATTGCTTCCAGCAGGTTGGCCATTTCGACGGCAACGCGGGCTGCGTCGCGCCCTTTTTCGATTCGTCTGGCGATAGCCTGGTCCAGATTTTCGGTTGTCAGAATTGCGTTGGCGATGGGTAATTGGTAGTCGAGCGCAACCCGGCTGACGCCGGCCCCGGATTCATTGGCGACCAGTTCAAAGTGATAGGTTTCGCCGCGAATAATGCACCCGATTGCCACTAGCGCGTCGTACTTTAGTTTCTCGGCCAGCGCCATCAAGGCGACCGGAACCTCCAGTGCGCCGGGTACCAGCACCAGATCAATGTTTCTTTCCAGCACACCCAGTGCGATTAATTCAGCCTTGCAGGCTTGGGTCAATGCATTGGTAATGGGCTCATTGAAGCGCGCTTGAACTATGCCAATAATCAATTTCTTGCCGTTCAGCCGATCGTCAGTTGCGTCTGCGGTTCCTTTGTCTGCACCAAACATGGGTAGTTCCTTGTTTACCTTACTTGGAGATATAACCTGCAATTTCCAGCCCATAGCCAGTCATGCTGGGCATGCGCCGGGGGCTGCCCATGAGGTTCATCTTGTGGACGCCGCATTCGCGCAGAATTTGTGCGCCAATGCCATAGCTGCGCAAGTCCATCCGCCCCCGCTCGGGACCATGGCTGGCACGGGCGGTGCCGTCAAATTGAGTCAGTAACTGGTCAGCACTTTCACCGCAGTTCAGGAGTACCACCACGCCTTGCCCCTCCGACGCGACGCGGGCCAGACTGGCATCCAGACTCCAGGAGTGCATGGCGCGGCCTACTTCGAGTGCATCCAGCATCGACATCGGTTCGTGAACACGCGCCGCAATGGTGTCGCCAGGTCCCCACTGGCCTTTGACCAGGGCCAGATGGACACTGTGTGTGGTTTTGTCCTTGAACGCGTGGGCAGTGAACTCGCCAAAAGCCGTGTTGAGGGCGCGGGAACCCATTTTTTCTACCAGGGATTCGACCCGGCTGCGATGTTCGATCAGATCGGCGATCGTGCCAATTTTGAGGCTATGTGCTGCGGCAAAAAGTTGCAGGTCGGGCAGACGCGCCATGGTGCCGTCGTCCTTCATGACCTCGCAGATGACGGCAGCCGGCGAGCAACCTGCCATCGCCGCCAGATCGCAGCCGGCTTCGGTGTGGCCGGCCCGCATCAGCACACCGCCTTCAACCGCTTGCAAGGGGAAAATGTGGCCTGGTTGCACCAGGTCATCGGCGCTCGCATTGCTGGCCACGGCGGCTTGTATGGTGCGTGCCCGGTCCGCGGCAGAAATGCCGGTGCTGACGCCTTCAGCGGCTTCGATAGATACTGTAAAGGCGGTGCCCTTCTTGTCGCCGTTGCGTGCTGTCATGGGTGGCAGTTGCAGGCGTTCACAGCGCTCGCGGGTCAGTGTCAGGCAAATCAGGCCGCGCCCAAAACGCGCCATGAAATTGATCGCCTCAGCGCTGACGTGGTCGGCCGCGAGCACCAGATCACCTTCGTTCTCACGGTCTTCTTCGTCAACCAGTATCACCATGCGACCGGCGCGCATGTCAGCCACAATTTCGTCAACCGGTGAAATTGCCTTGGGGGAGGGGATGCTCATGCAAATAACTTTCTGAAGATTTTGGTGTTGGCTTGGCAGTGGGGTCAGTGCTAGCGCACAGGTAGGCTGGATTGCTGCGGGTCCGACTGCAGCATGCGCTCGACGTAACGCGCAATCACATCAATCTCCAGATTCACCTGCGAGCCGGTTGTGAGCGTTCTTAGGGCTGTGTTTTGCACGGTGTGTGGAATCAAGTTGATGCTCATCTCGCAGCCGGTTGGCGTGTCCCGTATTTGGTTCACCGTCAGGCTCACGCCATTGACTGTGATGGACCCCTTGTACGCCAGGTACTTGGCCAGCTTTTGGGGCGCCAGCACACGCAGTTCCCAGCTCTCACCCACTTGAGAAAAACGCGTCACGTTACCGATACCGTCAACGTGGCCGGACACCAGATGGCCACCCAGGCGATCATTGGCACGCAGTGCTTTCTCCAAGTTGATCGTGCCGGTTTGTGCCAGTGCCGCCGTCCGGGCCAGCGATTCAGCGGAGATATCGACTGTGAACTGGTTCTGTGCGGGGTCGATAGAGGTCACCGTCATGCAAGCCCCGTTCAGCGCGATGCTGTCGCCCACGCCGACGTCTTCGAGGTAGCTGGGCGGGCACGCGATGACCAAGCGCTTGCCGTGGGCAGCAGTGCTGCCCAAAGCGTGAACGGCTGCAATGCGCGCCACAGCGGTAATGATTCCGGTAAACATGGGTGTATTTTCGCAGGGAAAACGCGCAATCCCGACTTGACAGCCGAAAACCGCCTGAAGTTTCGGGAACCGAGCCTTCGCACCAAGTGTGGTTGCGGTCTGTCCCGTGCGCTATTCAAACTGGTCACGCCCCAGGATTCGTGCCAGGATTCGAAGGTCCGGGCCCAACATCGCGGATGCTCTGAACTCCAGGGCAATGGCTTGCGACAATTCGGTCAAGGGACCGAAATTGGCCATGTCAGCGCCCGGGCCAATCAATTTGGGGGCCAGGTAAACGAGCAATTCATCTACCAGACCTTCGCGAATCAGGGAGCCGTTGAGCTTGTGACCGGCTTCCACGTGCAACTCATTGACTTCGCGCGCCGCAAGGTCGCGCAGCATGGCAGCCAGGTCAACTTTATCGTGCGTTGCGGCTTGCTGACCCGGTAGGTAAATGACTGTGGCACCGTTCGCTGCTAGGGCCATTTTCTTGGCACTGTTTTGCACTGCGGTGTAGACAAACAGCTTACGGTTAATTTTGAAAAGCTGAGCATCCAGCGGCATCTCCAGGCGGCTGTCGACCACGACCAGATGAGGTTGGCGCGGCGTGTCCGGCAGTCTTGCATCGAGCCGCGGGTCATCTGCCAGCACGGTGCCAATACCGGTCAGCACGGCGCAAGCTCTGGCACGCCAGGCATGGCCATCGGTACGCGCAGCATCTGACGTGATCCATTGGCTGGCACCGTTGTTCAATGCCGTTTTGCCGTCCAGTGACGCCGCAATTTTCATCCGGACCCACGGTGTCTGGCGGATCATGCGGCTGAAGAAACCGATGTTGAGGTCGCGCGACTCGATGGCGCCGGGACCGATTTCTACTGCAACCCCGGCGGCACGCAGTTTTGCAAAGCCCTGTCCAGCTACCAACGGGTTGGGGTCGGACAAGGAAGCAACTACTTTCTTGATGCCAGCAGCGATCAGGGCGTCGCAACACGGGCCGGTGCGCCCGTGATGCGAGCAGGGCTCCAGCGTGACATAGGCGGTGGCACCCAGCGTTGAATGCCCCTGATTGATGGCATCACGCAAGGCCATGATCTCGGCGTGCGCTCCGCCGGCCTGCTGTGTGTAGCCTTGACCGATTTGTTGACCGTCTGCATCCGTGAGCACACAACCGACGCGCGGGTTGGGTTCGGCCAGTCCGGTTGCGCTAGTTGCTAAATCGAGCGCCAGGCGCATCGGCTGTGGCTTGTCCATGGTGTTCAGTTGATCCTGCAAGCGCAATGGGGCGGAAATGTGTTGTTAATCGGCGGCGCGACTCTTGCCGCTTGGCTACCCATTATTGCCGCTTGTCGATTGTCACTGCGTCAGGAGCGCAGCCGGTGCTAATCTTTCCAGCATGAAGGCTGTACCTATCTTTGCAATGCCAATTTTTGCCCCTGCAGGCAGCGGCACGACGGGGTTTGGCACAAAGCAGCGCGGGGTCACCATGATCGAGTTGGTCATCGTCATGTCGATAGCCAGTATTCTGGCCCTGATTGCCGTGCCGTCACTGATGAGTACCTTGCGCGACTTTCGTCAGAGGTCAGCCGTCAGTCTGGTGCTCAGTGACTTGAATCACGCCCGCAGTGAAGCCATCAAGCGCAACACCCGTGTCTTGATGTGCGTTCGCGATGCAGCCGGCACTGGTTGTGCAACCGGCACCAATTGGCAGGCAGGGTGGCTGGTGTGTACCGATGCCGATGCCAACGACGCCTGCGACGCCTCGACCGCCACTAGTCCGAACCCTGTCATTGTGCGGCCGGCGCTGGATGCAACGCTGAGCTTGACCGGTTCTGCTGCGGCGGTGCGTTTCAATGCCAACAGCTCGCAGGGCGTTGGCACGACGGCGGCCACCTTGACGTTGGGCGGTACCTGGTCTGGCGCGACTTCGCGTGCGGTCTCGGTGGCTGGCACCGGCTACATCTCCAAGCAGTAGGTGTGTTCATGAATCCAAAAGCTTCGAGCCCGTTCAACTCGCGCCAAATCGAGCGCGGTTTCTCGATGATTGAAGTGTTGGTGACGCTGTTGGTCATCTCCCTGGCGCTATTGGGCACCGCGGGCCTTCAAGCCTACGCCATGCGTCTGAACCAGGGCGGCCAGTTTCGTACCCAGGCGGTGTTTCTGGCCGCTGATCTGGCAGAGCGGATAGAAGCCAACAAATCGGGTGCGATGGCCGGCAATTACGACAAGGTGGCGGGTGACGCCGCAACCTATAAAGTGGTACTGGTTACCAACGATTTGTGCCTCACCGCAAACTGTGCACCGGTTGACCTGGCGACCTATGATCTTGCGCAGTGGCAAAGCGCAGTGCAGGCGACCTTGCCGCAGAGTTCGTGGACGGTCCAACAAACGGTGAATGGGTCGGCCAAGACTGACACCCAGGCTTGCACGCCCAGCACCTACACCATCACCCTTCGGTGGGTTGATCGGCTCACCGACACAAAATATGAGACGGCGGTTTCTGCTTCACAATTTGGCAGCAACGGAACCGGCGAGAAATTTTCCTATGT
>JBAXBQ010000109.1:0-7833 GCA_037141865.1 Comamonadaceae bacterium
CTTAGTTGGTGGGATGTGCGGGGGTCGAACCCACGACAAACGGATTAAAAGTCCGCTGCTCTACCAACTGAGCTAACATCCCGACAGGTCTTCGTCAGGTAATTTTCATTGCAAAACGAAGCTTTGAATTGTAGCGTTGTTTTCATGGTTTTTGACTCTGACTGGCAATTTGATCGACAAGCCATCCTGCGGCACATTGCCCGAATGTGGCAGTGACGCTGACCACTGAACCGTAGCCATGGCAATTGAGGGTTCCGTCACCCTCGACTACGCAAGACGGATCAGGCGCTTTCACGGGCTCGCGGCTGAAGACGCAAGCAACCCCGATTTTTTTTCCCTCACGCGCGGCGCCGTGTTCTTTGCGCAAGCTATAGCGAACCGACGCAAGCAAGGGGTCATGTGTCGCATGGGCCAGATCATCGATATCCACCAGATGCGCATGGCGCTTGCCACCGGCCGCGCCAACTGTAATGAAGGTCACGTCAGGATTGCTGCACGCCCAGGCCGCCATCGCAGTCTTGGCCTTAACCTGATCACAAGCATCGATGACTGCGCTGACCCCGGCCGTCAACAACTGGGGCCAGTTGGCGGGCTCGACAAATTCCTCGATGCAGGTCACTTTGCAAGCCGGAGAGAATGAAAGAATGCGGTCCCGCATGGCCAATACCTTGGCCTGCCCCAGCGTTGCCTCAACGGCGTGAATTTGACGGTTGATATTGGATTCGGCCACGTGGTCCAGATCAATCAGCGTCAGTTGCCCAACACCGCTTCGCGCAAGGGCTTCGACGGCCCACGAGCCGACGCCGCCAATACCGACAACAGCAACGTGAGCAGCGACTATGCGTTGCGCCCCCAAGACACCATAGAGGCGAGCCAGACCACCAAATCGACGATCAACTTCAGTCTTCATGCTTTGAGCGCGCCGACCCCCAACGAAAATCATTTAATACGCGACAGTCTGTCTTTGGCGGCCACCGCAGCCTCTGACTGCGGGTAGGCCTTGATCAAATCTTCCAGCGTCTTCTTCGCGCCACGAGAATCCTTGAGTTCGATTTGACAGTTGGCTATCGACAAAACAGCTTCCGGGGAGCGCAGATGCTCTGGCTCCTTGGTAACCAAGGCCCGAAAGTTGATCATGGCCTCTTTATAGTCACGCGTGGCATATTGCGCATTACCGAGCCAAAATAAGGCAGAAGAGCCGTAGCCGCTTAGCGGAAAACGTTTGAAAAAATCAAGGAACGAAGTTTGCGCCGCAGAGAAGTCACCTTTTCTGAAAATCGCCAATGCCGCTTCAAAGTCGCGTTTCTCTGTCGGATCGGCTGCAAATTCACGGCCATCGACTGCGACCTTTACCGGTTCAAACTGGCGCAGCCGGTCATCTACCCCTTGCACAATATCTTTTTGCCGCCGCTGCATTTCTGCCAAGTCGCGTGACAATTGTTCATTCATGCCCCTGAGTTTTGCCAATTCGGATCGCAGCGTCTCAATCTGGTTTTGCAAGTCAAGCAAACTGCGACGCAACACAACACCATCTTCCGTGTTGCGACTCACGCCTTGCTCTGATTCGGTGCGCACCACTTCCACACTTTGACGAACGGACTCGACGCGCTGACGCAGGTCCAGGATCGCCTTGCGCGCTTCCTCGTCATCAAACAGACCGGCACTGGCACTCGCCGACGCCAGACAAAGCAGCAGCAAGGCAGCGACGCTACGAAACATATTTATTGCGCCCATTGTCAAGGCAACTATCGGTAACTGATTTCAGCCCGCCGATTTTTGGCCATTGCAGCCTCATCCATTCCCTGCGCCGCTGGTTTCTCCTTGCCAAAGCTGACCGCTTCGACCTGGTTGTCAAACACGCCCAGCAAGCCCAGCGCACTGCGCACAGCTTCCGCTCGTTTTTGCCCCAGGGCCAGGTTGTATTCGCGGCCGCCGCGTTCATCGGTATGCCCCTCGATCACCACTTTGCGCCCCTTATCGGCCTTGATAAAACGTGATTGAGCCTCAATGATGGACTGAAACTCTGGTTTCACAACATAGCTGTCGTAATCAAAATAAACGACTCGTGGCCCGGCAGGAACTGCCGCCGGTGGCACAGATTTCCCGATATCAACGGACGTGACGCCGCCTTTTCCAACGCCACTGCCCGTGCCTTCGGCAGCAGCCCCGGCTTGCGGCAATGTGGTTACAGCCCGGTCTTCAACCGGCACACTGTCAAGCTTCACTGACGAAGCACATCCTGCGATTAACAGCGACGCAAAAAAAGCCAACAAAAATCGATTCATCAAATTACCTCTTAACAAATTCATTGCTTCTGAAACGGACCCCAGTCCGGCTCACGTATATTGCCGCTCTGACCCGACAGGCGGGCCTTGATTTTACCGTCCAGGGTCGTCGTCATGAGTACTTCGCGACCTTGTTGCTGAGTGGCGTAAACAATCAGGCGGCTGTTCGGCGCAAAGCTGGGGCTTTCATCTGCGGAAGTATCAGAGACGGCGTTCACGGCCCCGGTGGCAAGCTCCATGACATGCAGCCTGAACACGCCGCTCACCCTTGAAATGTAGGCCAACCAGCGGCCATCAGGACTGATTGCAGGTGAAATGTTGTAACTGCCGGTAAAGGTCACTCTCTCGGCTGCACCACCCAACGAAGGAATTTTGTATATCTGAGGTGCGCCGCCACGGTCGCTGACGAAATAAATACTTTTGCCATCCGGCGAATAGGCCGGCTCGGTATCGATGCCGCTGGACTGCGCCAGCCTGCGCGGCTCGCCACCGGCAGCATCGATGGCAAACAACTGTGAGCCACCATCACGACTCAGCGTTACCGCCAACGTCCTGCCATCGGGCGACCAGGCTGGTGCGCTGTTGGAGCCTCTGAAATTGGCAATCAGACGCCGCTTGCCGGTGACAACATCGTGCGTGTAAACAACCGGCTTGCGGGATTCAAAGGAGACGTAAGCGAGCTGGCTGCCATTGGGCGACCAGGCCGGTGAAATGATGGGCTCGGGGCTAGCCAGCGCCGACTGCGAATTTTCGCCGTCGGCATCGGCAACCCACAACTGGTAACGCTGGGCGGCCTTGGTAACGTATGCAATGCGGGTTGAAAATACGCCTTTGTCGCCGGTCAATTTTTCATAAATAAAATCCGCGATTCGATGCGCGGCCAGGCGCAAGTCTGCCGGTGTCACTGCATAGCTCTGACCACCCAGGTCCTGTCCCCGCACCACGTCCCAAAGGCGAAACCTGACGTCGTAGCGCCCGTCAGCCAAGCGTGTGACACTGCCCGACACCAGCGAGTCAGCGCCTCTTTGTCGCCATACAGTGACGTCTGGTCGGGAGAGTTCGTCAAGCGCCACGCCGGAAGAATCAACAGCCCGAAATTGCCCGCTGCGTTCCAGGTCGGCCTGCACGATGGCGGCAATTTTTTGCGGTGCGCTGTCTTCTCCGCGAAAGGCTGAAACGGCAATCGGCAACTGGTTCAAACCAATGCCGGAAACTTCGACCCGAAACTGCGCCTGCACGGGCGCAACCGTGACCAGCATCAGTCCTAACCAGAAAACACGAAGTGCCTCAAGTGGGCGGTAAAGTTGATGAAATATCATTTTTCTGATTCATGCAATACAAAGCAAAATACTTTCCAAACGCAGCTTGTGCCTGCATCGCACATACGGCGAAACCCATGGCGCCGTCAAGAAAACCAAGACGAAAAAAGTAGCTGCGCAAGAATGCTACCACCCCAGCCAGCCCGGCCCGCGTCATGGAAGTCTTTTGTCCCATTGCAAAACGCTGCTGCGCCCAAGCCTGACTGTAGTGCTCCAATTTGCGCCAGTAATGTGAAGGTGTCGGGTAACTGTAATGCAGCAGGGGTAAGGTCAATCGACCGGGGACACCGCCCCTGAGCAGTACCCGTTCATGCACCAAATCCTCGCTGAATTTGGCAGAGTCTCTTTTGAATAAACGCAATACGTGGTCCGGGGTCCACCCACAGTGATGAATCCAACGGCCGCAAAACTGGGTCAAACGCGGCATTTCGTAGGCGACATCAGCGCCGCGCGCAACGACTTGCAGAATCTGTTTGGCAAGTTCGGGGGACACTCTTTCATCGGCGTCGACAGACAACACCCAGGGGTACTGCGCCAGTTCAAGTGCGCGATTTTTTTGGATACCAAACCCCGGCCAGTCCGTATTCACGCGAACCACGGCGCCCATGCTGCGAGCAATATCAGCGGTGCCGTCGGTGCTGCCAGAATCCAGCACGACGATCTCGTCGGCAAACCTCAAGCTCAATAGACAATCAGCGATGTTTGCACTCTCATTGTGAGTGATGACGATGACAGACAGACGCATCGGACTAGTGTAGCAAGTTGAAGTCATAATGCTCGGTGGTTGACTGTTGCAAAACTTCCAGGAGACTTGTCGATACGCCACTCAGCCTGGGAACCCATTCATAAATGACGACACCGATTTCCCTCAGCAACCGAGCTTTGTATGCCCGCTTGTTGTCCTATGTGCGCCCCTACTGGAAAGCAGTGTTGCTGGCGGTTGTTGGAATGGTGGGGATCGCAGCCACGGAACCCGTATTTCCAGCCATCATGAAATACCTGCTGGACAACGGCCTCCAGACCAAAGACGCGCGGATGATCTGGCTCATACCTATTGGCATAGTGACATTGTTCCTGGTTAGAAGTGTCGTCGTCTACTGCACCGGTTACCTCATGACATGGATTTCAAGTCGACTGGTTACCGACCTGCGCCGGGCCATGTTTGCCAAGCTGCTTGCATTGCCGACCCATCACTACGACGAACAATCAGCGGGACACTTGATCTCGAGGCTGGTCTATGACGTCAGCAACGTCACCGACGCTGCTACCAGTGCTCTGATTACGCTGGTGCGGGAATCACTGACCGCGCTGGCACTGATTGGCTACCTGCTCTACCTGGACTGGAAATTGACGCTCATTACGCTGGCAGTCGGGCCGGTGATTGCCTTCATCGTCAAATTATTCAGCAAGCGGATGCGAGCCGCTAGCCAGAAAAGTTTGCGCGCGATGCGCTCTATAGCGCACACCATTGAGGAAACCATTTCCGCCCAGCAAGTGGTCAAGATTTTTGGTGGCCAGGCCCGACAACAGCAACGATTTTTTGAGGCCACGGAACAATTCCGCCGCGCCCAGATGCGTGAAGCCATTCCGGCGTCGGCGGTAACGCCGATGACGCATATCGCAGCGGCGATTGCCATCGCCATCATTGCCTTTCTGGCTCTGAGTCAATCCACAGGTCAGGCTGGCGCGTCTGCGGGCAGCTTTATCTCGTTCATCACGGCCATGCTGTTACTGATTTCGCCTATCAAGCAACTCACCACCGTGAACCCGACCATCCAGCGCGGCCTGGCAGCGTCCGAGAGCATCTTTGAGCTGCTCGACACGGCGCAGGAAGTGGACCAAGGCAAGCGAGAGCTGCGTCGCAGCAAGGGAGAAATCAGCTTCGAGAATGTCAGTTTCCGTTACCCCGGCGCGGAACGCATGGCCCTGGATGACATCAGTTTTCACGTCAAGGAGGGACAAACCGTGGCGCTGGTTGGCGCATCAGGCGGCGGTAAAACGACGATCAGCGCCCTGATCCCGCGCTTTTACCAGGTCACTTCCGGCCGGATCCTGATCGACGGCAACGACATCAACGACGTCACACTGGCAAGCCTGCGCCAGAACATTGCATTGGTTAGCCAGGATGTCATTCTTTTTAATGATTCCGTGGCGGCCAATATTGCGTATGGATCACTGCAAACCTGTAGTCGCGAAGACGTGATCAGGGCCGCGCGCGCCGCTAACGCCTGGAGCTTTATCGAACAGTTGCCGGATGGACTTGACACACACATTGGTGAAAACGGTGCCAAGCTCTCAGGCGGTCAACGCCAACGACTCGCCATCGCCCGCGCTCTGCTCAAAGACGCTCCCATTCTGATACTCGACGAAGCCACCTCAGCGCTCGACAACGAATCGGAACGCCAGGTGCAGGCCGCACTCGCCATTCTCATGAAAAATCGCACGACCCTGGTCATCGCCCACCGGCTCAGCACCATTGAACATGCCGATTGCATTCTGGTGCTGGACCACGGGCGTATTGTGGAAACCGGCAGCCACGCCGAACTGCTGCGTGCTGGTGGACATTACGCCAACCTGAGCCGGTTGCAGGCATGAGCATCCCCATTCTGATGTACCACCAGATTGACATCCCGCCTGCGCGGGGTACGCCGCTGCGTGGCCTGGTCGTTTCTCCCGGAGCGTTTTCCCGTCAAATGTTCCTGCTGAAATGTATGGGCTACATGGGCCTGTCGATGCGAAACCTGGAACCCTTTCTGCGCGGCGAACGACAGGGGCGCGTGGTTGGCATCACGTTTGACGACGGCTACCAGAATATTGTGCAGAACGCGCTTCCCGTCCTGATAAAGCGCGGCTTCAGCGCCACCTGTTACGCAGTCAGCAGCATGATGGGAGGCATCAATAGCTGGGACCGGGGCACCGGTGTGGCACCAAAACCATTGATGACTGCAACTGACTGGCGTATGTGGCTAGACAGTGGCATGGAAGTTGGCTCTCACACCCGCACGCACGCGGACTTGGCCGCACTTGGAGCAGCGGCAGCCAACAATGAAATTACCACTTCCAGGCAGGAGCTTGAAGACAATCTGGGTTGCGAGGTACGCCATTTCTGCTATCCCTATGGCCGGTTTGACGCCACGCATCGGCAGATGGTGCAGCAAGCCGGTTACGCCACGGCAACCACGACACGCCGCGGTCGTGCGCAGCCCGGTGATGACCCGTTTGCTTTGCCGCGCGTGCTTGTTGCGCAGTCTACCCACTGGATGCAATTTGCATTAAAGATTTCGACACCCTATGAAGACCGACGTGGCTGAGATATCCATGAACCTATACGACGAAAAGAGCAGCGGCTATTTTTCTCGCGCGCGCACTGAAATTGAACCCCTGCTCCGCAAGCAAAAAGGAGTTTCACTAAGGGCGTTAGAAATTGGCTGCTCTGAAGGTCACACCCTTGAGTGGCTCAAAAAAGCCGGTTACTGCAACTGGGTGGCGGGCGTCGAACCTTATACAGATTTGCGCACGAGTGTGGGGTTGATTGACGAATTTTTCAAACTCGACATAGAAAAAGAACTGCCCACCATTGCCGCAGCGTCGTTGGATATGATCCTGTGCCTGGACGTTCTGGAACATTTGATCAACCCGTGGCAAACGATTCGCAGGCTAGATAGTCTGCTTAAACCCGGAGGTCAATTCATCATTAGCGTGCCCAACGTGAGAAATTATCACATCGTTTTCGACTTGGCATTTGGGGGGAAATTTTCCTATTCCGAATCCGGCATACTCGACCGGACTCATCTGCGATTTTTTACGCGTGCCACGGCCATTGAATTGGCTGAGTCGGCCGGCGCAAAGGTTACTACGGTGATAGGGACCGAGACCGGTCGATGGCAAAAGCGTCTACTGACCCACATCGGACTTGGCGATTTGATTGCCAAACAATTTTTGTTATCAGCTACTAAAGGTTGAGCTTTCGACTTTTCGATGCATCATATTTTTGCGACCCAAAGTTAATCAAGGCGAGGCTATGTCCGAGTCACTAGTGCTCTATTGCAAGAGTTACCGAACGGATCTGAAACGTGCGGTTCGACTGGCACAGTCAATTGCGCAGTTCAACGTTGACAACATCCGGTTCTTTCTATCGACCCCAAGATCGGATGTCACACTGTTCCGGGAACATCTTGCTGGGCTGAATGTTGATGTCATTGATGACGACTTGATCATTCAACACAACC
>JBAXBQ010000110.1:0-7677 GCA_037141865.1 Comamonadaceae bacterium
CGCCCGGTCTTCAGAATGGCTTCCGCTCCGTCTGGCGAAATGCGCGGGACCACGTAGAAGAGCGTGTTGCGGATGGCGTCCGCCATGTGCGCCGGGAGCGGCTTGCCGCCAGCCTCGTCCTTGCCCTGGTAAATGGCAATCACGTCTTCGGCGATCGCCAAGGCCACGCTGGTGCCGCACACTTCGGTGGCGTGCATATTGCCGTCTATCCACACCGCCGGGCGATATTGGTCCGGATTGCGGCCAATGGTGAGTATGGGAATGTCGCGCCCTTCAGCGCTCTTGCCCAGCGAGCTCAGGGTAACGAATTCCGGATAGGACTGAGCCCAGGCGTTGAGCTGGGCGGTGAGGTCGATGTAATCGAGGTATTGAGTGCGAAACATATTTATCCCTGTAGCCACTGTGCCAAATCATCCTTCAACTTCTTGAGGTCCGCGTCGCGCGTGTACATCATGTGGCCGGCGTCGTAATAGTGATGTGTGACGCGTTTGAGCACGTCGGGTGGCAAGTCAAGTTGAGCCAGCGAGTAGTCTGAGGCGCAGTAGGGCGTGCCCAGATCGTAGTAGCCGCTGGCTACCAGCACCCGCAGATGGGGGTTGCGCCGCATCGCTCTGGCCAGCGAGCCGCTGGTGCTGGTAAAGCTGTTGCCCTTGCGCTCGCCCTGCAGCCAGTTCCAGTTCTTGTTGACTTCCATCGACAGAATTTCGTACTTCTGGTCCGTGTGCACGCCCAGCACGTCGCTCATGTAGGCGTTGGACGCCATGGTGTAGGGCGCGGCGATGGCTTCGATTCCGGGGTCGAATTCCCATTGCCGCGACTTGCGCGCAGCCAACGGACCCGTGACCCGTGCTTCGAGTCTGCCCACCTGCCGGCCCTCGACGCGCATCAGTTCAAAGAAGAAGTCCTGGTCGCTGATGCGCAGGTTGTGGTCTGCTATCAGATCAGCGCTCAGCCCCGTCAACTCGGCCATACGTTTTGCCAGTCGGGTTTTGTCTCGGACCGAAAGTCGTGAACCCTGATGCAAGGCTTTCAAGTAGTCTTCATGGACAAACGCTTCCCCGGCCGCGCGTGCGGCTGTGGCAGATTGACCGATGCTGCCCCTGAGTTTTCCGTGGTACTGCGCAACGCCGGCAAAGGCGGGCAGAAACAAGGCAAAAGGTAAATCGTTCTTCTCCTCAAACGCTATGGTTTGCAGATCCATGGCACACGACACCAGGATGACGCCGGCCAGCGCCACCCCCAGGGACTGAAGTTTGTCGGCCAGTGCCGCCCCGCGGGTCGTGCCATAGCTCTCACCCGCCAGGTATACAGGTGAACTCCAGCGCTGCGTGCGTGTCAGGTGCAACCGGATGCACTCCGCCAGCGCGTCCACATCGCCATCCACTCCCAGCATCTTTTTGCGGGCTTCTTCGCTGGCGGTGAGCGAGTAACCCGTGTGCGGTGGATCGACAAAAACCAGGTCAAAATGCTCCAGCCACGAGTACGGGTTGTCCTGCACGGCATAAGGCGGGGTTGGCATGCTGCCGTCATCGTTGATGCGAACGCGCTTGGGCCCAAGTGCGCCCAGATGCAGCCAAATGGACGCCGAGCCCGGCCCGCCATTGAACGCAAACAGAATCGGACGTGCAGCTTTCTTCGCCGGTGAATCTACACCGACCAGTTGGTAGCTCGTGACGAACAGCGCGGCATCTGGCTCACCTTTGTGCGTCTGCGACCCGTCCATCACAATCGGAACGAATCCGGCCGTGGCACTGTAGTCCAGGCGACCACTGGCAAGTTCTATGCTGCCCTCGCTGGCAGTCACAGGCAGGCTGTTGAGTTTTTCTACCCTTTCGCGCATGCGCTTTTTCTCATCGACGCTGATTAAGCTTGAGCTACATGTGGTGGTTGAGTCTGCCGCGGAATCGTGCGCCATGAAATCTCCAAATTGGATGCTGATTAACAGCATCCATTGTGCTTCTTCGGTGGAGTCATCGGTGTTTGCCGTTTCGTCCCACTGCCGCAGTTGGCACTGGGCACGATGCGGGCCGCCATGAATGGCCGATGACCGGCCTCAAGAACCTAGTAACTGAACTTCCCGCAAGCTGCCCTGACAGAGCATGTGCATCTTGGGGACTATGCCTTCCACCTGCACGACTTACTGGAGAAAGGTGAGCTTGCCCTGCTTCGCGCAGTGGTGAATCAATTGAACAAGGAAGATGGCGTTGCCAAGGCTGAGGCATGGGGCCGAATGCGAGCGCTAGCAAAGCAGTTGAAGGTTTCGCATCCCCTTTGGACTTAGGCGTTTCTGTGTAGTCGGTCGGTACAAAAGGGCATGCCGCTGGGCAACAAAGGCAAACAGGTCGATCGATGAAATGGCACTCTTTTAAGTACGCAGTTTAGTACGCATAAATATAGATTTACTATTCAGGAACAAGTACTTAGAATGATAGATGAGTACGCAAACAATGTCTGAACTATATCGCTCACCTGATCAATTTGAACCACTGCTCCCATCCGAGGCGCGCCAAGCAACATTGTTGACCCAGGCGCACGATTTGGCGCAGGCAGCGACAGCTCTGTCTGGTTTACCAGTCGCGTCGGAGATCCGCGGACTGCTGCGGGCCATGAACTCCTACTACACCAACCGGATCGAAGGGCAACACACCCGGCCCTACGAACTTGAGCAGGCCCTGCGAAAAGATTTCTCACACGACACCAAACTTGCTGCTCGGCAGCGCCTGGCATTGGCCCACATCGATGCCGAGGTGGACCTGGAATCCCGGTATCTCGGGCAGGTTGGTGCAATCTCCCTATATACAAAGGACGCGATCCAGGATATTCATCGTTCTTTGTTCGCGCGTTTACCCCAGACGGATCGTCAAACCGATCAAGGGGTCGCCATCGAACCGGGTCAGTTTCGAACGCAGGACGTCAGTGTTGGCCAGCATGTCGCCCCAACGGTAGCAAGTCTCCCCGCATTTATAGAGCGCTGGGGCAACTTCTACGGTGGGGTCCGCCGCGGCGAGGCGGCCTTGTTGGCGATGGCGGCTTCGCATCAACGGCTTGGTTGGATTCACCCGTTTGTAGATGGGAATGGAAGGGTCATGCGACTGCATACCCATGCAATGCTGACCGCTCTTGGCTACACCGGCGGACTGTGGTCGCCGCTGCGAGGGTTTGCGCGCTCAGTTGATCGGTATTACGCTCTGCTGGCGGCGGCCGACGAACCGCGCCGAGGAGACTTGGATGGCCGTGGGAACCTGAGCGAGCAGGCGCTGATCGATTGGATCGGTTATGTGCTGGAAGTCTGTCTGGATCAGGTGCAATTCATGAAGTCCATGCTGAACCTGGCTACGATGGAAAACCGCATGGCGGCGTGTCTGATTTTCGAACAAGAGACGCTGAAGTCGGGCGTACGTTTGGAGGCATTGCGACCGCTGCACTATCTTTTCCTTAGCGGATCCGAGATCGATCGCGGGGAATTCAAGCGCATGACCGGATTGGGCGAGCGCACGGCTGTGAATTTGTTGACCGCCCTTGTGAGACGAGGTCTGCTGCGCAGCGATTCGCCTCAGGGGCAAGTCCGGTTCGGCTTGCCACTGCATGCCTTGCGCTTTTACTTCCCGGCGCTCTGGCCTGAAGCGGAGGCGGACGTTGGCCGACAAGAACTTGACAGCGTTTGATCGAACTGCCGACAATAACTGCTCAGCTGAACAAACAGTCGGTGGGAACGATATGGCGAATAGTATTCTTGAGTTCGCTACGGCGAGCTGAGTGCGATCCAGACTGAATTGGTTGGAAGCTGGTTGAATGACTGCGACTACCTGGATCGTGACAGCGGACTGGTTTGACAGAACCCCATCTAATCAGGCGAGTCATGTGCTGGATGCAGAAGTTGTTTTTTTGACCTAATCGCAAACGCTGAATCGGTTCAGCTTTGTTTTCTGGACAACTTCGGGTAAAGCCCTCAGTGTCGCCCGGACGGTTTTGATGGAGTGAAAGTTTTTTTGGGGTTGTTTTGGCTTATTTGAGACGGTAATTTTGATGTCGGATTTTCAGAGATTGCCATTTGGTTTGGGAATGGTTATGACCAGTGACTGACAAGCAGTGGAAACTTGAAGTAGCACTTGTCACGAAGTGATCCTTGTCTGCTGTGATTGTTTTGAGACGGTGGATTGCTGAATATGGTCAGGTGAGGCTGCTGGGAAATTCTTGAAACGGGATGGGGTACCCGGAGGGTTTCAAGAATTTGAAAGTATCCCAAAGGTCTCAAACAGTGGAAATTCTGAAAAGGTTGGGCGCAAGTTTTTGGATTGGCCGTGACATGAAATTGGTGTGAAGTGGGGTTGCGAGATTTTGACTGTCATGTAGACAGTCCCGAACCGGTGGTGAGTTTGAGAACGAAATTGAGTTGAAAATCCCAATTGAAATCGTTCAATATCCTATAAAACCCTCCGATCTACCCGGAGGGTTTAAGCTAAAGCTCTTATTGCCCAGTACGCGCAGTGCGGCCTGTAGATATTTTGTTGCAATTGCCTTGCCAAGCTGCGGGGTGTGGACAACTGGGGACTCAAACACCACGTTCTCAGCCAGCAAACTTTTTAGTGTTTCAAGGTCGCGCGACTTGACGATGTGGTGCCACTGTTCAATCGGTTTCGGCATCATGAGGTTCTCCTGGTGGTTTTTGAGACAGAGCGACTTTGCGTTGATGAATTGTTGCAGTCAGTTTGTCTTTGGCCGGTGGCGCATCAAAGTGAATAGTCGATTGCCAGGCTGTAGACAGGATCGGCGTGCCAGTCCCAGTAGGTTTTGACCAGTTGGCGCGTGACCGGTCCCGGATGACCATCGCCGATAGCGTACCCATCAACTGTCGTCACCGGCAACACACCACCCGCTGAAGTGGATATGAAAACCTCTTGTGCCCCACGCAGCTCCGATGCTGGAAGTGCCCGGAATTCCAGCTTAAAACCGAGTGACTGGGCCATCTCGATGACGGTACGACGCGACACGCCTTCGAGCATTCCCTCGTTGGGTGTCACCAGCGCACCGTGGCTGACGCAAAAGACGTTGAATCCCGGTCCTTCGACAACGTTCCCAGCAGCGTCAACCAGCAGCACGCTATCAGCGCCGGCATCCAGCGCCCCGAGCAATCCCATAGTCAGGTCGTTCCAATGGTAGTTTTTTGCCTTCGGGTCTACCGAGGCGGCAGGAATGCGCTGCACCTCGCTGATCTTCACATGCAAGCCCCTTTCGCGCTGCTGGGCGTTGGCAATCCAGACATAGGGCACGGCAAAGGCATAGAACTGGTTGATGGCTAATCTGGGATCACGCGAACCCCAGGGTGGTTGACCACGGGTGCAAATCATTTCCACATAGGATGAGCGCAGCCCACTCAGGCGTATGCATTGGGACAACACATCGGTAATTTGCTCGGGCGTGAGTCCGGGGTCCAGACGCCAGCGCTGGCAACTGCTCATGAAGCGCTCCAGATGGGCGTCCAGGCGAAAGAAAGCACCATCCCACACCGTCACCACGTCGTAGGTGGCATCAGAGCGCAGAAAGCCCCAATCGGTCATGGGGATGCTGGCTTCGTCAATGGGCACGTACTGCCCGCGGACAAAGGCAACGCCTTTTGAGAAGTCAGGAGCTGGCATGGGTAAATTCCTGCATAGTGGTTTGGCAGCATTTTGCAACTATGCGGTGCCCGCTAAGCTGTTGGCATTTATTGCGGCAATGACTTGCCAATCACACCATTGCTGCACTCACGATGTCCGCGTTGATGGAGAATTTTCATAACCGACTGATGAGAAGCGCATGGTCATTCGGCATAGATTGCATCGAAACTACCAATGACAGCTTACGGATTTCCATGCGCTTTTTTGAATGACCGGTTCCCTCAACCCTGGCTGGCCGCACCAAAGCGAAGCTCACGAACGACTTCTGACCGGAGCCGAACTGGACAACCGGAAAGCGGACTTTCGTGTGTGACTTGAGTCAGACTGGTAGAGGTGGCCAGCATTCCCAGCAACCGCCTATCAAACGTCTTACGAATTTATTAACTGGCAGGTATCGTTAACGATGAAAACAGCCGATGCATTTACGACCTTTTCATATGCCGCAAATTCGGGTAACCTGCCAGAGGCCGCATCTATATTGGTTCACCTTTTACGACTTTAATCTGACCAAACAGCAGATGTCGATCACTATAGAAGTGGTTTATTTAGGGTTCAGCTAATAAACCCCGCGCATCGCTCCGCTCAACCGCCTTTAGCACGAACAGCAGGACGGTGCCCAGCACCATGACACTGGCCGCCACATACAGGCCGGCGTTGTAACTGCCAAACTTCGCCCCAATCATGCCGGTGATAGCCGGGCCTATGATTTGCGCAACGCCGTAGGAAAGCGTCATCTTGCCCATCATCTTGGCGGGCATAGTGGGGTAGTAGCGCCCGGCCATGCTCAGCACCAAGCTGACCATGCCGATGAAGGTTCCGCCAAACAACAAAGAACCCAGCATGGCGGACCACAGGCCGGGCAACAAAACCGGTAGCAATATGCCCAAAACCTGCAGCACGGCGGCCAGAATGAGTGCATTCAAGTCACCGGTGCGACGTGCTATCAAATCCCAATTGATGCAGGCCGGTGCGGCCCCGATGCCAATGGCCAAAAACACCAGATTTCCCCAACCATCCAGCCCTGGCAACTGGTTCACGATGGCGACGATAAAGGTTACGCTCACGACGTAACCAAAGCCGGCACAAAAGTAGGCCGCCATGAACACACGCAAATACAACGGGCTTGGCGGCTTATCTTTCAGTTTCTTGCCACTGGTAGTGAGGCCACTGGTGTCTGGTGCTGGCAACCAGCGTAACGCAGGCACCAGAAGTAAGCAGCCCAATGCAGTAAAGGCAAACCATTGCTCGCGCCAATCCAGCCATGGAGTGAACAGCATCACCGCGCCAGCACAACCCGCAATGCCCAGCCCAATGCCGGCAAAGTGAATACCCATCTCACTGCGAAAGTTGTGACGGATAAGCCAGTTCATGATGAGCCCCGTGCTCAGCAACATGGCAGCTGCGCTGGTCAACCCTGCAACATAACGCGACAGCGCCCACACCACCATATTCGTGCTTAAACCCATCACCAGTGTGCTCACAATTGCCAGCACCATGCCAATGCGATAAAGCCGATCTTTGAGAACAAGGCTACTGATACGCGATGCAATCAGTGCACCGCTCAAATACCCTGCATAGTTGATGGCTGCCAGCCAACCCGCTGCGGCGACACCCAAGCCGGCTTGTTTTTGCATGAGTGGCAGCAGCGGGGTGTAGGCAAAGCGGGCCACGCCTATCGCCAAAATCAGGCTGAAAATTCCGGCACTAAGTACCTTGAAACGGGTGGCTTGGTGGTTCATGTGCTGGCTGGATGGAACAAACAATTATCGTATGGTCACCACAAACTGCCGTTGCCTGAACTCCAACCAGGTAACCCGAGAGCTGCCCATCGCGAACGAAACCTTCGGTTGCGCAAGAGCCCGCCAGTTCATCCAAAAGCAATCCGTAAGCTGTCATTGGTGGTTTTGGTGCAATCTATGCTGAATGTGCGGCTCATGTGCGGCGAAAGCCGAATTTCAATGATGCATGCTGATTGAGCACGAAGTTCATTTTTATCTCAACCACGTCGGCCACACCATTC
>JBAXBQ010000111.1:0-7553 GCA_037141865.1 Comamonadaceae bacterium
CATTCGCCGTTCAGTTGGCGGTCGCGGTGTACTGGGCGGTCAAGCTGCATGGCGTGTGAGCCCCCGGCGTCCGCCCCGCCCTCGTCGGATCAGCGACCAACTGGCAAATCAAGCCGCCAGCGCAGCGTCAATGTCGGCTGTCATGCTGGCCGGCGTATCGGTTGGCGCATAACGCTTTAAAACAGTGCCATCCTTGCCAACCAGAAACTTGGTGAAATTCCATTTGATCGACTTGCTGCCCAACAAACCCGGCGCCTCTTTCACCAGCCACTGGTACAGCGGATGCGCCTCTGCACCGTTGACGTTGATCTTGGCCATCATGGGAAAGCTGACACCATAGTTGAGCTGGCAAAACTCGGCGATCTCGGTGTTACTGCCGGCGTCCTGCGCGCCAAACTGGTTGCACGGAAAGCCCAGCACCACCAGACCTTGCTTGCCATAGGTCTGGTGCAACGCCTCCAGACCGGCAAACTGCGGCGTAAAACCGCAAGCGCTGGCGGTATTGACGATCAACATGGCTTTGCCCTGGTACTGGCTCAAGGGGACCGATTTGCCATCGATTTGCAGCGCTTCAAAGTCGTAAACAGTGTTCATGAGCTCTCCGTCAAAGTCAAAGTGGAATCAGTTTCGCATCCTTGGGCGCAACTTTAGCGCCGGTCAAAAGACACCACTGCCAGCAGTGAGGCTAATAAAATCAAGGCACCCCCCGCCAGCGTGCGCAGCGACAATTCACCACTACCCAGCAGCACTGAAGAGACGCTGGCAAATACCACTTCCGACAGCATGATGAGTGACGTGGCGCTGGCGCTCAAATGGGCGGCGCCATATTGCAGCGCCAGATTGCCCGCCAACAACGCCAGGCCGGTAAACAAGGCCAGGGTCGACCAGGCCAAGTCCGGTGCCGGTGGTGCTGTGACAACACCGAAACCCACACCCAACAGCGCCGCGCTGGTGGCCATCACCGCACCGCCGGCAAACATGGCCAGCATGCGCGACTCGCCCGGTGTCTGGTTAAGTTTGCGCAGCAGGATGTTGGTCAGGGCAAAACAGAATCCTCCCATCAGCGCCAGCCAGTCGGCCATGCTCTCCGGGACGGGCCACGGCGAGGCCGGTGTTTTGAGCACGATCACCACACCGATGAGTGCCAGCAGCAGTCGAAAGACAGAACCCCTGCTGGGCAATTCACCCAGCAAAGGCCAGGCCAGCAAGACGACCCAGGCCGGCATCAAGTAGAACAACAGGACAACCCGCACCACGTCGCCGACGGTCACCGCCCAGTTGAAGCCGACATTGGTCAGGCCGGATGCCAGCAGCAGCCACCAAAGCATCGGATGTTTAACCAGGCCTCGCCAGGCGCCAGGGCGCAACAGCAGCAAACAGATCAGGGCAAAACCCAAAGTAATGGCGGTCGCCCACAACGGGTGCAAGCCGTGATTTTGCAGCGCACGAAACGGCCACCACGAGAGTCCGAAGACAAAGGCATTGAGCGTTAGTGCCGCCGCCGCCAGGGCCCGGTTCGACATCAGCCGCTTAGTTTGTCGTTGCGGGCAATGTCCAGCAAGTGCTCGACCTCGGCGCGGTGGCGCACGCCATTGCGTGCATGCCAGCGCCGAATGAACCACATGAAACCGGCAATCACCAACCCAAAAATCGTGATGGCGGTAAAGGTTGGCAGGCCCAAACCGGTGGACAAGCTGTAGGCCGCACCCAACGCCAGGATGCAGGCCTGCTCGTTGAAGTTCTGCACCGCGATGGATCGTCCGGCGCCCATCAGGTTATGACCACGATGCTGCAGCAGCGCGTTCATCGGCACCACCAGATAGCCACCCAGTGCACCAAGCAAAATCAAAAAGGGTGCGGCCACCCACACGTTGGTGATAAAAATCAGCATGATGATGAGCAGTCCCATGCCAATGCCCAGCGTGATGACGCGTGGACCGTCTTCCAGTCGCATGCGGATCGAGGCCACCACGGCCCCAACCGCCATGCCAATCGCCACCACGCCCTGCAATGCCGAGGCCTGAGTCACGGTATAGCCCAGGGCGGCGGCGGCCCAGGCCAGCACGATGAAGCGCAAATTGCCAGCCACCCCCCATATCAGCGTGGTTGCGGCGAGCGAAATCTGTCCCAGCTTGTCACGCCACAAACGGGCATTGCAAGTCCAGAAGTCGGGCAGCAAAGAAGACAGACGTTTGGGCAAGGCGCGCATTTCGACGCCGGTTTGCGGAATATGCGTGTTGAACCAGGCGGCCAGCAGGTAAATTAGTATCAGCACACTGATAGCGGCTTCCGGCGGTGTGTCTATTCCTGTGTCGAACAAGGGCAGATCAAACTTCAAAAGCAGGGGCCCCAAGACCGGCCCCACCAGTTGACCGCCAAGCAAAACGCCCAGAATGATGGAGGTGATGGTCAGGCCTTCAATCCAGCCATTCGCCTTGACCAGCTGCGAGGCCGGCAGCAACTCGGTCAGAATGCCGTACTTGGCCGGCGAGTAGGCTGCCGCACCCAGACCGACAATGGCGTACGACATCAAGGGATGCGTTCCAAACAACATCATCAGGCAGCCGCCCACCTTGATGAAGTTGCTGATCAACATCACCTTGCCCTTGGGCATGGAGTCGGCGAAGGCGCCGACAAAGGGCGCCAGAATCACGTAGAAAAGCGCAAACATCGGCACCAATGCGGCTTGCTGCCACTCGGGTGCTTTGTTGGATCTGAGCAATTGAACCGCTGCGACAAATAACGCGTTGTCGGCCAGCGAGCTGAAAAACTGCGCTGACATGATGATGAAAAAGCCGCGTTTCATTGACTGCAGTTGCGCATCAGAGGCACCGACGCGAGGGTTTTGTTATGTCTTTCCAAACGATGCAGGGTTATAGCACGCCATGGCAATGTCAGAATCAAGTCTTTAATCCGTCACAACCGCAGCACTATGCCCCGTCCGATACTCGCCACCATCCACACCCAGGCACTCCGAAGCAACCTGTTGCGCGCCCGCGCGGCCGCCCCCGATGCCAAGGTCTGGGCTGTTGTCAAGGCGAACGCCTATGGACACGGCATCGAACGGGTCTTTGAGGGTTTGCGCGGCGCCGATGGCTTTGCCTTGCTGGATCTGGAGGAGGCGCAGCGGGTTCGCCAACTGGGCTGGCGCGGTCCGATTCTGTTGCTGGAGGGCGTTTTTGAATTGCGCGATTTGGAACTTTGCTCACGCCTGGATCTCTGGCACACGGTGCACTGTGACGAGCAGATTGACATGCTCGCAGCACACAAGACCCATGTGCCCATGCGGGTGTTTCTGAAATTGAATTCCGGCATGAACCGGCTTGGCTTTACACCGCAGCGCTACCGTGCTGCCTGGACGCGCCTGAATGCCTTGCCGCAGGTCGACGAAATCTCGCTGATGACGCATTTCAGTGACGCCGATGGGGTGGCGGGTGTCAGCTCGCAGATGGCGATTTTTGCCACGGCCACGCACGATCTGCCGGGCGAACGCAGCCTGAGCAACAGTGCCGCCACACTGCGTCACAGCGCAAGCGCTTCAGACTGGGTGCGCCCCGGCATTGCCGTCTATGGCAGTGCACCGGACTTTCCCCAGCACAGCGCCAGCGACTGGGGTTTACAACCCGCCATGACGCTCTCGGCAAGGATCATCGCCACGCAGGAATTGGTGACCGGTGACACGGTCGGCTACGGTTCGACTTTTGTGGCACAGCGCGCCATGCGCATCGGCGTCGCGGCTTGCGGCTACGCCGACGGCTACCCGCGGTCCTGCCCGAGCGGCACGCCAGTGCTGGTGAACGGTGTTCGCAGCCATACCTTGGGGCGTGTCAGCATGGACATGATCATGGTTGACCTCACAGCCATTGCAGGCGCCGGCTTTGGCAGTGAAGTGACCTTGTGGGGCCGCGCTGGCAATGGCGTGGTGCTGGGCATCGATGAGGTGGCGCTTAGCGCTGGCACGGTCGGCTACGAACTGATGTGCGCACTGGCGCCGCGGGTGCCGGTGCTGGTGCAGGACTGACCAGGTACCTGAGAGCTCAGGGCAAGGCTGCCAGATGCGTCTGCGCCGCAGTGGCCAGCTTTTCGTCAAAGGTGGCCAAAGGGCACTTGAGCTCGGCGGCCAGCCACAGGTAAGACGCGTCGTAGGCGCTGAGCTGGTAGCGCAGGGCGAGGGCCAGCACCTCTTGTGGTTTGACGGCGTGCAACTTGATGTCCATGGTGGCATAGGTTTGCATGCCGACCACGGCCAGGTTCGGATCGCCGCGCCGGTTCTTCTTCAAGGCCACACTGGTGATTTCAATATCCAACAAATAGGGTGCATGCAGGCTGCGCCCGTCAATTCGCTGTAGCGCCTGGTCACGCCAGTGCTCGCTGAAAACCATGCCAGCCAGCGTGCTGCAGTCGACCACCAATGGCGGGTGCAAGAGGTATTGCGCCGGAGGCTCGGCCACAAACAGTGAGCGTACAGTGCCGCTCATCGTGAATCACGGTCTTCGCGGATGATGTCCACGCCCAGCGGCGCATCAGTTACCGGTTCCGGGTACAAGGCCCGCAACTCGGCCGCCACTTGCTGGACGGTCTTCCAGCCCTTGCGAACAATCGGATACCCCCCTGCGCCGTAGCCCACCACAACATCCTGCTCGCCCGGCGTTGGCACGGGGACTAGCGGGACGGTGTTGACAACAGCCGCCTCAATCATGGCCATCAACTCACCCTGCAGCGAGCGGTGATTGCGCGCCGCGCGTTGACGCAAGGCTTCGGCCCAGGCCTCGGGCACGTCTTTGACAGAGATATTAGGCATATTGGCTCCAAAATGGATATATGAGCCATTATGGAGCCATTATAGATAAGTGTCAAACCGCCAAAGCAGCAGTTCCGTTGGACAGGCGCCGCACCAGCTTGATGGCTTCAAACCAGACCACACTGAGCAAGCCCAGGGCAATGGCCGTCAGCAGGTCAGGGCTTGCCAAGGGCGTAAAAAAGAACAGGCGCGACAGCCAGGGCAGGTAAAGCGCCAGCCCCAACAGCCCGAGGGTCACGCCAGTGACGATCCACAAGGTTCGATTCGGCAACAGCAGCGAAGCCCAAAGAGACCCACTATGTGACCGGTTGGAAAAAATCAGCGCCAGGTTGGCGCTCACCAGCGTTGTGAAGGTAAAGGCGCGCGCCGCCGTTTCACTCAGCCAGCTGGCACTCCAGGCATAGGCGCCCATCACCACCAGCAGCACGCCCAGGCCTTGCGCCAGCGCCAGCAGCAGCGTCAGGCCGGCAAACAACGGGGTGTTGACGTCACGCGGCGCGCGCTGCATCACATCCGACTCGGACGGCTCGTTCTCGAACACCATGGAGCAAGCCGGGTCGATGACCAGTTCCAGAAACGCAATATGCAGCGGGAACAACACAACCGGCCAGCCCAGCAGCACCGGCAGCAGTGCGGCACCGGCAATCGGCACATGCACGGCGAGAATGTAGGACATGGATTTGCGCAAATTGTCAAAGATGCGCCGACCCAATGCGACGGCACCCACGATCGAGGCAAAGTTGTCGTCCAGCAGCACCAGCGAGGCGGCTTCACGCGCCACGTCGGTACCACGTCCGCCCATCGCCACGCCCACATGCGCGGCCTTCAACGCCGGTGCGTCATTGACGCCGTCACCGGTCATGGCCACCACCTCGCCATTGGCCTTGAGCGCCTGCACGATACGCAGTTTTTGCTCGGGCGCGACGCGGGCGCAAATGCTGGTGGTTTGCATGCGGGCCTGGAGCTCGTCATCGCTCAAGGCCGCCATGGCGTCACCGGTCAACACTTCACCGACGTCCAGTTGCGCCTGGGCGGCAATGGCGCTGGCAGTGGCCGGGTAATCGCCGGTGATCATGACAACCCGGATACCGGCCGTGCGGCACTGCGCCACTGCGTCTGGAATTTCAGCCCGCAGCGGGTCCGCCAAGCCCAGCAAGCCGATGAACTCGAACTCAAAGTCATGCGCGACGGCGGGCCACTGCTCACCGGCAAAGCGCGCCTGCGCCACACCCAGCACCCGCAAGCCCTGCGCCGCCATGGCATCCACTGCGGCGGCAATGCGCAGTTGCGCGCTGCTATCCAGATGGCACAAATCGATGATCGCTTCCGGCGCTCCTTTGGCCGCCACCACATGCGCGTCATCTTGCACTGCCGTCCAGACGTGCGACATGGCGCGCAACTCGGGCGTCAGTCCGTATGCCTGCACCAGCGTCCAGTCGCGGTGCAGATGCTCGGTGTCCTTCAAAAAGTGCTGCCCCAGCCGGTGAAACGCCTTTTCCATCGGATCAAACGGTTCGCTCACGCTGGCCAGAATTGAAAACTCCACCAGCGTATGAAAGGCCTCCGGCAAGTCGGCCGTGGCAGCGTAGTCAATAGCCATGCTCTGACCTAGCCCGTCACCCGTCGCGGGAGCGGTGTTTTGAACATGGAGCTGTGCCACGGTCATGCGGTTTTCGGTCAGGGTGCCAGTCTTGTCGACACACAGCACCGAGGTGGCGCCCAGCGTCTCGATGGCGGCGATGCGCCGAGTCAGCACGTTTTCCTTCGACAAGCGCCAGGCACCCAAAGCCGGCAGCACCGTCAACACCACGGTGAACTCTTGCGGCAGCAAGGCCATCGCCAGCGCAATGGCGGCCAGCACTGCGCCCAGCCAATCGCCCCGGATCAGTCCGTAAGCGCCGAACATGAAAATACTGGCGCCGAAGGCCACCGCCGCCAGCACTTTGACCAGGCTGGCGGTTTGCTTTTTGAGCGGAGAGCGTTCACTGGTCAAAGTCTCCAGCGCGTTGCCAATGCGCCCGATTTCGCTGCGCGCGCCGGTTGCCGTGACCCGCGCGCTGGCCTGGCCCTTGACTAACAGGGTGCCGGAAAACAATAAGGTTTGCGCATCGCCGCCGGGTCGCACCGAGGCCGTCGCTTCTGCTGTTGCCAGCGTCGCAGTGGCCACTTTGCTGACTGGCACTGCCTCACCGGTCAGCAGCGATTCGTCGGCCTGCACGTCGGCGCCCGAAATCAGCACCGCGTCAGCCGCCACACGGTCGCCCTCGGCCAACAGCAAAATATCGCCACACACCACCTCACTGCCGGCAATGCGCTGCGGCTGACCGTCACGCAACACCAGGGCACGCGGACTGGTGAGGTCGCGCAAGGCACCCATGGCCCGCTCGGTCTTGCCCTCCTGGTACAGCGTCAGCGCCAGTACCACCAGCACCAGGCCGAACAAAATGAGACCTTCCTGCAAATCACCCAGCACCAGGTACAACGCACCGGCCGCCAGCAACAGCATGAACATGGGCTCCTGCAGGGTCTCGCCAACGATGGCGCGCAGGCCACGTCGCTGATCGCCTGGTAACTTGTTGGGGCCATCTTCAAGCAGTCGTTGCGCCGCCTGCGCCGAAGTCAGGCCGCCATCAGGCAATTGCGAAACCATGGTTCTTTTCCTTCACTTCAAAACACGATGACATCGACCGCGCTGCCAGCCTGCCGAAGATGGCATTGACAGCGGCAATAGCCTGCAATAGTGCGCTACTTG
>JBAXBQ010000112.1:0-7438 GCA_037141865.1 Comamonadaceae bacterium
AGAAGCTATCAAAAGTGTTGCCAGTAAGCGATAGATGAATTTCATGAAGTTCCCCTGTTTAATGACGTTGAAAAAAGTGGCGGTATTTCGATTTCTGGAGCGCTGGTGCGCTCTTCCCGACGCGGGTCGAGTAGCGATTGGCGGTAGCGCATTCGCTTCCATAAAAGCAGCGCGACGAGACACGCCGTCACGGCCAGATTTCCAGAAAATATCCAGACCGAGCGCGAATCGTGCAGAACGAACAACGCATAAAGTAGTGCTGTCAGGTGGGCAAAGGCAAAGTACGACCAGGTCAGCACTGAAACGCTTTTTGCGCCGGACGGGCAGTACCAGGCCGACATGATTTGCGGCAAGTAGGCGACGATACGCCCGCCATTGGCAATCAGGAACATCCAGGTAATCACCTCATGCCACGGCATGGCTGGCCCCGAGATATCAGTCATACGTGGCGACCGCCATCGACGCCGGATTGGGTGCTGACAGCAAGCCGAAGGCGATGGTCATGATCGCCAAGAGGGCCCAGACGACGGTGCTGCGCACTGAGAGATGCTGTGCTGCATCTGCGGTGATGTCTTGATCTTCGAACATGAACCTCTTCCGGTGGGTTGGAGACAAGCAACTATTTCAGTCGTCCCATACTGCAATACGGGTTTTCCCGTCAAACCGGACACGGAACATCAAAGATTTATCTGCAGGTGCCGTTCGGGTCGACCCCGCATGCCCTTTGCTGTAGGTGGGTATTTCTTTCCCCCATTTGGGGGATAGACACGTTGACAGCTAAACTCGATACTGTTACCTTTGTAACTATTTGTTAAGGAATGCAAATGACCGGCGTGCTGGTAGTTGAAGATGATCCGGGGATGCGGGATTTCTTCGCCAAGAGTGTGTCCCGCTGCAAAGATTTGACGTTGCTGGCCAGCGTGGGCACGGTGGCCGAAGCCAGAGCCTGCCTTGATCAGAACCCCAATGCGGTCGATGTGTTGCTGACCGATCTTGGCCTGCCCGATGGCAGCGGGCTGGAACTCATTCGCCACGCGGTCGCTCGAAATCCGCGTTGCGAACCGTTGGTCATTTCAATGTTTGGCGATGAAGGCAATGTGCTAGCCAGCATTGAAGCTGGCGCCCTGGGCTACATCCACAAGGATTCGACGCCGGAAGATATTGCACAGACGATTCTGGAACTACGCGCCGGAGGTTCGCCGATTTCACCCCTGATTGCGCGCGGTCTGCTCGCCAAATACAGTCGACCGGGGAACAGCAATCCGCAAGCATTTACTGAACGTCGCATCGGTGACAAAAAAATCAAACCGGTAGTGGAAGTGTCTGCACCGGACCAGCCCAACTTGCTGACGCCGCGTGAAATGGACGTCCTGGCACTGATTGCCCGGGGTTTTTCCTACGCCGAAATCGCACGGCTGCAAAGCTTAAGCGTGCATACCGTGCAGGGGCACATCAAAAACATTTATACCAAGCTTTCGGTCCACTCCAAGAGCGAGGCGGTGTTTGAGGCGACGCGCATTGGACTGCTGGCGGTTCATGGTTGACAGCATGAACCGGGATTTTGGTTTTGCGGTCTCCAGAATGCGCAATTCAACAATTCATATATGGTGTGCTTTGCGGTGGGTGAGGTGGTTAGGTTGGGGGCTGTCGCTGCTACTATTTGGCGCGCAAGCCCAGGCCCAGACGCTGGAACTTCGCGATGCACAAACCACCGTCAAGACCCTCGGTGCGACGACCCGCCAGATTGTGCGTCTGCCCTACCTATGGGACCGTAACAATCCGGGTCTGGCCGGTGAGGCAAGCTTCGAGTTGCCCTTTCGGCTCAGAGATGTGCCCCAGGTGCCATACGGTCTGTACATCCCCAGACTGGGTAATGCCTACGAAATCTGGCTCAACGGCACGCTGTTGCAACGCAGGGGCGACATGCAGCGCTACAACGGCCCGAACTTTGCCAAAGGACCACGGCACATCCAGATTTCGCCCGGCCTGCTACAGGAGGAGAACAAGCTTCTCGTGCACATTCGCGCTGATCTGGGCCGCAACGCGGGCCTGTCTCCGCTGCTGCTGGGTCCCGAAGACGATACGCAGCGACTCTTTTTGGGCGATTTTCGTTCCACCTCGATGGCCTCCTATGTCATGGTCATCGTCGGTCTGCTCCTCGGTTTGGTGGCGCTGGCATTGTGGGCAACACAGGTCGACACCACCACCACCCCGGGGCGTGTGCTGCGAGACCGTATGTATCTGTTTGCCAGTTTGGCAGAGTTTTGCGGAGCCATCAGTGCCAGTGATCTGATTATGGAGAACACCCCGCTTGACTGGCCCTGGTGGGGCACGGTACCGCAGGTGGCGGAACTTGGATGGGAATGCAGTATTGTCCTTTTCTGCGTTGAACTGGCCGGCTGGCGTGAACGTTCCGAAGTGCGTTGGCTGGGTCGCTGGCTGACCCTGATGCTGTTCGCCGGTGCCGCAACAACCAGCGTCGCACTGCTATTTGGATACCCGGCCATGCTGATGGTCCTGGATACATTTTCAGACCTCACGGTGCTGACTTTTTCTGCCATTTTTCTGCGGGCTGCGCTGCGCAACGGGCACAAGCAGCACATCATTGTGGCGGTTGCCGTTTTACTGGCCTTGTCGGTGGACCTGCAACACAGCTACGCCCGGCACTTCAGTTCCTCCTACCCGGACGGTACATTTTTGCCTTACGCTTCGGTGCTTTTCGGCCTGGCACTTGGAACCGTCGTCATGATGCGCTTTAGGGAGGTGAGTGCCCTGTTTCGCGAGTTGATGGCCAACATGGCGGCGATTGTCACGCAGAAGGAACAGGAAATCGAGCAAAGCTACCAGCGAACCGAGCAACTGGTTCGCGAGCAGGAGCGCACGGCCGAGCGCGCCCGCATCCTGCGCGACATGCACGACGGAGTGGGTTCGCATATCACCGCGGCGATCCATCAGGTGCAGTCGGGAACAGCAGCAGATGGCGCGCTATTGAGGACTTTGCGGGATTCACTGGACCAGCTCAAGCTGACGATTGACGCCAGCAGTCTGCCGGCCGGCGACATCACCAGTTTATTGGCCAACCTGCGTTATCGACTGGAGCCGCGCCTCAAGTCGTCCGGCATCGAACTGCAGTGGGATGTGGACATGCTGACGCCGTTGGAGCGACTGGACGACAAGCGCCTTCGACACCTGCAATACATGGTTTTTGAAGCCATTTCCAATGTGCTGCAGCATGCCCAGGCAAGCCTGCTGCGCATAGAGTTGCGAGCTACCGCGCCAGGCGGTGCCAGACTGCGCATCATCGACAACGGCTGTGGTTTTGCGCGTGAGACCATCCATGATCAGGGCTTGCGATCATTGCACGAGAGAGCTACAGCCATCAACGCGCGCCTGCGCGTCACCAGCGCTCCGGGCAACACTGTGGTGGAAATCGAACTCGACTGAGCACAGCGAGGTTCGAAGCCGATCCATTTGACCCTCTGTACTTGGTAGGGTATATCCCCAGTGATAACTAGGGTGGACCCCATGTTCATGGCGTGTTCCACCCCATATTTATGGGGTGACGCTGTCGGCACTCCCCGGTAGCATTCAAAGTGTAAATAGAGGTAAGCCTAGGTAACAGATAACCTTAACCACAACAGGGGCTTGCATGTTGATGCACTTTTTTATGGAGAACTCACATGAATGATTGCAGCGAGCCGACTGGCCACAGGGCTCAAAAATCCATTGGCAAAAGAGCCCGATCAAGCGCCAGCAGCGCAACAATAAACCCCGGCGTCAAGCCAACCCGCCTGGCGCTGGCCGTCAGCCTGGCGCTGGTGGCACTGGCGCCGCAATGGGCTCAGGCCGGTCCGGGGAAAGTCTGTCTGGATGGCGTTACGCCCTTAACCGCCGCCTCTCCGACTTGTGCAGCAGGCACGGTAGGCACCTACTACGCCAACAGCCCGCCGCTGCGCAAGTTCGTCGATACGCTGGCCGGCCTGACATCTGCCGGTGCCAACAAATTCGATAAAAACTTTACTGGCGAATACATCGCCATAGCCGAGCCAGACCTCGCCAGCTATCCCGGATCCGAGTATTTCGTCATTGGCGTCGTTGAGCATGACCAGCGCATGCACAGCGATCTGGCCAAGGAAACCACGCAACGAAGCTATGTGCAGTTGTATCCGTCCAAGGCCGACGGAGGCGCTTATGACGCAAGCGGTAAGCCTGTTGTTGCTGCGGCTTCTGCCTACGCGGGTTTTGGCGCTCCACCTCCCGGGCAGCCAGTGGCCTTGACGTACCCAGATTCCACGGACTCCAGCGGCAAAATAACCAAAGGAAAGGCGATCACCTGGCCGGACGGCACGCAGGTTTACGGCTACGACAAGGCCCACTACCTCGGCCCCATTGTCATCACAGCCAAGGGCACTCCGGTACGCATCAAGTTCGTCAACTTCCTGCCCAACGGCTCGGCGACGATCACCACCACCACGTCAGGCGGCGTCACCACCAAGACCGTCACTGCCAGAAACGGCGACATGTTCCTGCCGACCGACGAATCCCTGGCCGGTGCCGGCCTGAGTTCCGACAACACCAACAAGTATCCGCAGAATCGCGTTGCTTTCCACTTGCACGGCGGCGACTCACCGTGGATCAGCGACGGCACGCCGCACCAGTGGATTGCCGCCAGCGGCGAAAATTCGCTGCACCAGCATGGCGACCGCTTCATGAACACGCCAGACATGCCGTATCCAGGTGACGGTGCGCAGACTACTTTCTGGCCGAACGACCAGAGCTCGCGCCTGATGTGGTACCACGACCACACCTTCGGTTTGACCCGGCAGAATGCTTACTCAGGCGCAGCTGCTGGCTATGTCATCTATGACGCTGCCGAAGTGGCGCTGATTTATGGTGGCACGCTAGGTAGCGGTGCGAACGCTGTCACGATAAACAAAGCCATCCCAAACACCTTGCTGGATCAGATAGTTCTGGTTGTTCAGGACAAGGGCTTCGTGCCTGACGACATCGCTGTCCAGGATTCGAAATGGGACGAAAAGGCTTGGGGTACCAAGGGCGACCTGTGGTATCCGCACGTCTATGAACCGTTCCAGATCTGGGACAAGGGTGGCAATCTTGGCGTTACCGTTCCTGGCCAGTTGCTTCCGGCAGCAACCGCTCCAGCCTTCATCAACCCGGCCGGCCGCTGGGACTATGCGGTGGACGATGCGACGCTGGGCTACCGTGTGCCCAACTCACCTACCCGCAACGACCCTGACTACGGCAACGTCGCCTTCCCGGACGGAACCTACTTCGGCGGCCCATCTGCCACGCCAGAGTCCTACATGGATACGCCAGTGGTCAACGGCATCGCCTACCCGGTGCTGAAGGTCGACCCCAAGGCCTATCGCGTACGCTTCCTGAACGGCGCTAACGACCGATACTGGAATCTGTCACTGTGGGTTGCCGACGATACGCCCGCCGTAGTCGCGGCAGCCGGGCGACCAGGTACCGAAGTAAAAATGGTCCCTGCCGACGGGACGGCGACATTCAAGCTGGCGGGAGGTAAGACTTATTCGCCTGATGACCTGCGCCCCGGTGGTGTGCCTGATCCCGCCACAGCAGGCCCCAACATCATCCGTTTCGCCAATGAAGGGGGTTTGTTGCAGCAGCCAGTGGTGCATGCGCCGAGCCCGATGAACGGTTACAACGACCCCCTCGCCGGGTTCACTTTGGCGCGCGACGCCGGTGCCAACTTTTATCTGGGCGGCGCCGAGCGCGCTGATACCGTTATCGACTTCTCGCAGTACGCGGGCAAGACGCTGATCCTGTACAACGACTCCTCGGCCCCGGTGCCTGGCGGCGACAGCCGCTACGACTACTACACCGGTGATCCCGATCAGACCACTTCGGGTGGCGCACCGACCACCTTGCCGGGATACGGCCCGAACACGCGTACCGTGATGCAGATCGTGGTTGCGCCGCTCGCGGCCGGAGCGACGGTTACTGCGTATGACCCGCTAGGCACCGGCGGCGCATTGGCCACCGAACTGCCGAAAGCCTATGCCGCCAGTGCCGATGCGCATATCGTGGCGTCGGGAACCGTGCCCACCGCCGTGAGTGCGTCAACCAGCAGCATGACCTTGAACGGGGCGACCGTACCGCTGAAGGTCAAGACCATCCAGGGATTCACCGATCCGAACTTCGGTCGCCTGATCGCCCAGATCGGTACCGAATTGCAAAATGACCCATTGACCGGCGCAGCCAACACCACCAACGCGGCGACGCCGCTGGGCTACGTCGACACGCCCACCGACATCATCAGTGACGGCGAGACGCAGTACTGGTGGATCAAGAACAACGACGTGGACAACCACCCGATGCACTTCCACCTGTTCAACGTACAGGTAGTGGCGCGGGTCGATCACTTCAACAACGCGCTTATTTATGCGCCGCAGCCCGACGAAACCGGCTGGAAGGAAACGGTCAAGAATTGGCCATTGGAAGATGTCATCGTTGCCGTCATGCCAAAGACACCGGCACTGCCTTTCGGTCTGCCCAAGAGCGTGCGCAACCTTGATCCAACGCTGCCTGCCAATGCGCCCAACAGCTCGTTCAACCGGCCCGGTGCGGATCTGGTATCGGCCTTCTTCCAGAACGACGTGGTTACTGGCTTGCCCATTAAAAATGCATCTGGCGCTACCGTGCCGGTCGTCAACAGCTCGTATGACTTCGACTGGGAATACGTCTGGCATTGCCACATCCTCGGTCATGAAGAAAACGATCTGATGCGCCCGCTGGTGTTCCATCCTGCGCCGCCGAGCTTGCCGACCACGCCGCCCGGCAGTGTTGCAGTTACCACGGCCGGCCTGGTCACCTGGACCGATCCGACACCGGCAACGGGTGCCAGGGGCAATACTGCCAACGAAATTGGTTTCCGAGTCGAACGTGTTGCGTTGAATAACAACAGCTCCGTCGTGCCGGTCTTTGGCGCGCTCACCCCGACTTCCCCGGTGGTCGATGGCCGTGTGAATACCTTGGCCAACGCCACCAGCTTCAAGGATGCGCCCGCTGCCTTCACCGACTATAGGTATCAGGTGGTGGCGGTGAATGAGGCTGGCGATGTAAAGTCCAGCACGACGGCTATGCTATCGCAGCCGCCCGCCGCACCGACCGGATTGACGGCAGCGGCATCGGTCGGAACGACGGTGGCGGCCACCGCGACTAAACCGGCTACCACGGGTTGGAATGTCAAGCTCAACTGGACCGACGCGGCGACCAACGAGACCGGCTATGTGGTGCAGCGCGCTACCGGCACCATCAACCCGCGGACTGGTGTGCCGACCTGGAGCGCGTTTGCCAGCAAGCCAGCAGCTACATCGGTATTGGCGGCCAATCTGGCCTCCTTCGTCGATGGACCAGTGGGTGTGACAGCCCAAACGCTGTACAAGTACCAGGT
>JBAXBQ010000113.1:0-7255 GCA_037141865.1 Comamonadaceae bacterium
GGACCGGTGATGACCGAGTCTCCGATCGCCTGGAAGAAACCGTGTCCATCGTTGTTGTCCAGGCTGGCGCGTGGATTGATGCCTTTGGCCCAGGCCCGCGCCAGGGTGTCGGGCGTGAGGACGGCACCGGCGATTTCCTCAACACCGTCTACGCCGTCGGTGTCACCTGCCATCGCATGCACGCCTGGCAGGCCGTCCAGCGCAATGGCCAGCGACAGCAGAAATTCAACGTTGCGCCCACCGCGCCCATCGCCCTTCAAGGTCACTGTCGTCTCACCGCCGGAAAGCAACACGCAGGGCGGCTTGAACGGCTGACCGTGCAGCGCCACCTGGCGCGCAATGCCGGCATGTGCCGTGCCGATGTCACGCGCTTCACCTTCCAGACTGTCGCTCAGAATGTAAGGCGTCAACCCCGCTGCGCGCGCCACGCTGGCCGCCGCTTCCAGCGCCATCTGCGGCGCCGTGATGATTCGGGTCTGGCTGGCGCCAAGTCGCGGGTCGCCGGGTTTGACGCTCTCACCTTCACCACTTTCCAGCAAAGTGCGCACTGTCGGCGGCAAATCGATGCGGTAGCGCTGCACGATGGCCAGCGCGTCGGCGCAGGTCGTCGGGTCAGCCACCGTCGGGCCGGAGGCAATGTCCACCGGCGAGTCACCCGGCACATCAGAAATTAACAAAGTAAGGAGTTGCGCCGGATGGCAGGCAGCGCCAAGTCGCCCGCCCTTGATGCTGGAGAGGTGGCGGCGCACGCAGTTCATCTCGGCGATGTTGGCGCCGCTCTTGAGCAAGGCCGAATTGACCAGCTGCTTGTCGCCCAGCGTCAGACCGATGCCGGGTGCGACCAGCAAGGACGAGCCGCCGCCCGAGATCAACGCGATCACCAGATCGTCTGCTGTGAGATCTTTCACGAGATCACGGATGCGCTCGGCCGCGCGCAACCCGGCAGCGTCAGGCACCGGGTGCGCAGCCTGGACAATCTCGACACGCTGGCACGGCACCTCATAGCCATAGCGGGTGACGACCAGACCTTCAAGTGGCCCTTTCCAGTGGTCCTCCAGCGCGCGCGCCATGGCAGCCGAGGCCTTGCCGGCGCCGATGACGATGGTTCGGCCTTTGGGACGCTGTGGCAAATGTGCCGGCAAGCACAGTGCTGGCTGGGCTGCCGCCACCGCGGCGTCGAACAGACTACGCAGCAGCGAGTGTCGATCAGACGAAGCAGGGCTGCTCATGTCAGGCTAGCTTCACTTGTTGCGGCCCGTCACCGCGATCGTTTGCACAAATTCATCGGCCGATTTTAGGCGCGTGACAGCGCTACCGGCAATTCTGGCTCCACGCGAACGAAACCAGCAACGCACGAATTGGCGTCGCCAGAGCAGGCTTTAAAGTCGACTCTCAGGCCTGTGCGGAACCCGGCAGTGCGGGCTAACCCCGGAGTTCCGAAAGATCGGATTCACACCACTGCCGCTCTTCGATTGGCACCGATGCAAACGCATTCAATGCCTGCTGACGCGCGACCAGGAACAAGTCAGCCGCTCCAGCAGCTCGCCGGGCCAGCGCCAGCACCGCATAACCGAAGAACAGCTCAAACGCTGGCGCCTGGTTCAGCTCGCACAGCGCGACGCAGCGTTGTCCGCTATCTACCGCCGCCTGGGCACGTCCCGCCTGAAGCAGGCTGCGACTCAGACGGTACTCAGCCCGCTCCTCTTCCAGCCAGGTTCCGGCAAGTTTCCAATATTTCAGGGCGCTCTCAGCGGCCGCAATCATGCCCTGAGTTTGCGCCGCATCCCGGTCTTGTCGCTCCTCCAGAGTTGCCGCCAGATTGTTGCCGCCAACCGCCAAAGCACGAACGGCAGGCGAACCCGTTGGCAGACCGGCGTCGGCGAGTTCAAGCGCCCGAGAGTAAGCCTGCAGAGCCCGCGTCAGATCCTGGCGACCTGCCAACGCGGCGGCGACCATCGCCAGTGCGCAGACCTGGTCTTCATCGCCAAGCGGCAGCAACGCCGAGTTGTCGCCGCCGGCATAAAGCAAGGCGGCAACACTGCGATTGATGGCGCCTTCGCAGTCTGCACTGCCGTCATAGGCAGACAGACTGCGCAGCGAGTTCAACATCCCGACGCCCATCGTCCATTGACCCAGGTGCTCGCCATAGATATGGGTCAACAGCCTCGCAAACGCAACTATGTCGGTTGGCGCCGTCAGCAAATGAAGCGAGGACATCATCTGATCAGCTACCTGCTGCGGATTTTCGCCATGTTCGGACCAGGCTGCTGCAAGAAAAGTGTCGAGGTTCATATTCGGGTAATAACCTGTCGGATTGGAACAAAATTAATTCTTAAGTCCCTGAAATAAAGTGTATAAACCGTAACTGAATTTTTAGAAAAGGTCGCGCAATGTTTTTTACCGCAAAACAAATTCAACGCAGGCTGCTGGATATTTTGACACCGACCTTGGGGGTGCTTGCTGTTCTGGCGCCGATGCAAGCGCAGGCCGTTCCATCGTTTGCTCGCCAAACTGGCCAGAACTGCGTGTCCTGCCACGCTGGCGGTCAATTTCCAGAACTCACACCGTATGGTCGGATGTTCAAAATGACCGGCTACACCATCGGTTCGCGTGCCATGCCTCTGGCCGTCATGGGTGTGGTCAACTACGCCAAGGTGGCGGACACCACCAAGAGCGATGACCCAGCCGCCGATTTTCAGAAGGATGGCTCGGCGGTTTTATCGTCGGGCAGTCTCTTCATTGCTGGCAAGATCACCGACAACATCGGCTTGTTTTCCCAGATCTCTTATGACAACTTTGCTGTTGCTAACGACGACGGCAGCTTTTCCGGACACACCTCAGCTGACAACATTGATTTGCGCTATGCCGACCGCTTTGTCGATGCCAACCGGGATTTGATCGTTGGTGTATCACTCAACAACAATCCGTCGGTCGTCGATCCCTGGAATACCGCCGCAGCCTGGATGCAATACGTTCCGGCAGCGAGTCTGGGTAGCCACCAGTTCGCCGATGCAAATACACCTTTCCCAGGCTACGGTTCTGGCGGCAATATTGCGGGCGTCAGTGCCTATATGTTCTGGAACAAGACGGTCTACGCGGAACTTGGCACCTACCGCACAGCCAATCAGGGCCTGGCATTCATGAGCGCCGGGGTGCCTGATGGAGAACTTACCAAACTCAGTGGCAACAACAATCCGTATTGGCGCCTGGCCGTCACGCGGGAGTGGGGCCCGCATAACCTGATGGTTGGCACTTCCGGCATGATTGCGCACGTCTACGACACCGGATCCGACACCGATCCGGACAATCTCGGTCTTTACCGCAACACCGGGATCGATGCGCAGTACCAGTACCTGCTGGACCCACATACTTTCACAGCCCAGGTCGCCTACATGCGCCAGGTACAGACTTACTCTGCCACTGCCGTGGCCGACGCCAGCGCTGCTGCTACCTACGTTCTTGCGGACGGCGTAACGCCCGTAGATGCTGCCAATCCAACAGACACGACCAACATTTTCAGGGCCAAAGTGTCGTATGTCTACCAAGCCAAGTACGGCGGTAGCCTGGCCTTCTTCAACAAGACCGGTACCAGCAACACGCTCAACCAGACATCAGGATTTGATCCGGTAGGGTGCGAGGGCACTGTTGTCTGCAGCGCCTCATCAACCCGTGTCGGCGGCAACCTATCTGGCAACCCCGCCACCAGCGGAATCACCTACGAGGCGTTCTGGATACCCAGACAAAATATCCGCATAGGTGCCCAGTACACGGCCTACAGCAAGTTCAACGGCGCCTCCGATAACTACGACGGCTTTGGGCGCAATGCCAAGGACAACAATACCTTGTTTGCCTACGTCTGGTTTGTTTACTAAATCAGCCACCTTATGCATACACTTGCCTGCCGTGACACTGTCGCAACCCAGATCAAAAAACTGAATACTCGGAGACTCAAGATGAAAGGTATTTCATTGTTGCCGGTGCTGGCCATGCTGGCATTGGCAAGCGGCTGTTCCAATCTTGAACGCTCGCGTGATCTTGCCAACCCCAATGTTCCACCCGAGGTGACGGCGGTGCAAGTCTGCTCCATTTGTCACGGTATCGACGGCAACTCGGTATCGCCCAACTTCCCGCGGCTCGCCGGGCAGCAAGCAGGCTACCTTGTTGCACAACTGGAAAATTTCAGAAGCCACCAGCGCTCTGATCCACCAGGTTTTGAGTACATGTGGGGCATCAGCCATTACCTTACTGACGAACAGTTCAAGGGACTGGCAGAATACTTTGCCAAGCAGACGCCCACCTCCAATGCGCCGGTCGAAGCAAGTCAGATGACCGCTGGCAAGGTGATCTTTGAGAATGGCGTGCCAGCCAAAGAGGCCGCTCCTTGCATAGCGTGCCACGGACCTCAAGCGCAGGGTATGGCGACCTTCCCGCGGCTGGCCAATCAGCATCAGGACTACCTGATAAAACAGTTGCACGTGTTTCAGGAAACAGAGGGCCGTCCGGGCACTCCCATGAAGCAAATTACCCATTTGCTGTCGCCTCAGGAAATCATCGATGTGTCGGGCTACTTGCAGGCCTTCCCAAGTGAAAAATAGCGCGGTTTCGCAGTCAACGCGACTCAGCAGTATTGAAATGCTTTTGCCCACGGAGGTCTAAATGTACAAACACATCGCCACTTTATTAGTTTCAGGTACGCTGGTTGCGTCTGCCTTTGCTGCTGACAACTACACCATCGACCCAGGCTTTTCGGCCGCAAGCTTCGAGATTGCACGGGTTGGCTTCTCGTCGCAAAGTGGCCGCTTCAACCAAACGAGCGGCAAGTTGACACTTGACATGACCGCCAAGACCGGCAGTGTTGATTTCACCATTCAGACGGCGTCGATGGATATGGGCTCGGCGGCTTGGGCGGCTCACCTGGCGGACGAGGAATTATTCAACGTGAAAAAGTTTCCGACCATGCATTTCAGGTCGGACAAGCTGATTTTCGAGGGCGACAAAGTGGTTGCATCCGAGGGTCAATTCACCTTACGGGGTGTGACCAAGCCGATCAGGCTAACAGTCAAGAATTTTCAGTGCAGCGTCAATCCGATGAACAAGAAGCAAACCTGTTCCGGCAATGTCTACGGGACGCTGAAGCGCTCTGATTTTGGCTTGATACGCTACATACCCGTGGTCAGCGATGAAGTGAGCATCAGCGTCCCGGTGGACGCCTACAAGAATTAGTCAAGCCACCCTCAAGGTGCCTTGCTAAACCAGTTTTTTGCGCTCAATTGGGTCACGCTGCACGGCCTGGCCGTGATGCTTGGTTTGGCTATCTACGCCATCAACTCGCACACGTTTAAACAACGTCGCCATCCGTCAGCTGCCATCGCCTGGGTTATTGCCCTGGTGTTAATGCCGCACATCACATTGCCGCTCTACCTCATCTTTGGTAGCCGGAAAATCGTCGTTGCGTCGCGTCGGTCTGTGATTGCCCCTTCACAGCCCGACCCGGTGCCCGACACTTGCGATCCGGCATTCAAGTCCGAACAGCTTGCGCAGGCATTAGGACTGCCGGCGGCAGCTTCCTTTGAGCAGCTCACGATCCACCAGGACGGCGGTCAAGCGCTGCAATCCTTGCGCAACATGATTTCCGGCGCTACCAAAACGCTTGACGTTTGTACTTTTCTCTTTGGACGAGACATGCTGGGCGATGAAATTGCAACTTTGTTGGCGCAACGCGCTGGGCAAGGGGTTCGCATTCGTCTACTCATTGACGGCATTGGTTTTTATATCGGTGGCCACCCGAATTTGAAGCGACTCACCGATGCGGGAGTTCAAGTAGCTTTGTTTGTCTCGCCTTTTCGATCGCCCTTGCGCGGCCGCACCAACTTACGCAATCACCGCAAGCTGGTGATTGTTGACGGCACCTGGATGTGGACCGGCGGGCGCAATCTGGCCGCCGAATATTTTGTGGGCAACCCGAGTTCGCTACGAAAAAAGCCGGCCTGGATTGACTTGAGTTGTGACTTGCGCGGTGCACTGGCGCAGCAAGCCGGCCAGCGTTTCGAGCAGGATTGGATGTTTGCAACGAAAGGGGTGACGGCAAAGAGGCCGCGCCCGGCCGTGCCAGCAATTACTACCGGCGCTGGCGGCGCGAGACTGATTGCCAGCGGCCCGGACCAGGCCGATGACACCCTCTACACCTTGCTGGTATCAGCCTGCTTTACGTCACACTCGCGCATTCTGGCGGTGACTCCGTACTTCGTACCGGACGCGACGCTGCTGATGGCGCTAACGCTGGCAGCCCGGCGCGGCATTGCGGTGGACTTGCTGTTGCCGCGGAGATCGAACCATCGCCTGGCCGACATCGCCCGCCACGCTGCCTTGCGCGAACTCGCTGCAGCGGGCGCCAGAATATGGCTGGCACCCAGCATGATTCACGCCAAGGCGGTGTTGATTGACGATGAACTGGCTTTGGTCGGATCGGCCAATCTGGATGAGAGAAGCCTGTTTTTAAACTATGAGCTGATGGTCGCGTTTTACGAACCATCGGTGGTGCAGAGTTTTGCCCGGTGGATTGCGCTGCAACAAAACAGCGCCACAAGCTACCGTCCGCACCCGCCCGGTCTGGCTCGTGAATTTATCGAGGGCCTGGTGCGGTGGGTCGCTTTTCAACTGTGACGCGACTGCGCTTCAGTGCCTGGCAACGCCTCGGAATTTTCTGATCACCCGCAACATCAATGAAGCTCCGGCAACGGTGCGGGACGCCATTTCGCCAGCCGGTTTCCCACCAGCGCCATGGCATACTCAGCGGCGAGCGCCACGACCATAATGATCACGAGTGCAACCGGGTGACATGTTGCTGCGATCAATGCCAAGCCGGTGACCAGCATCGACCAGGCGGGTCTTGAAGCAACACGATCTGACAAGTCGGTCGCGCTGCTGGTACTGCGCGATGGAATGAAAATCTACATCGCCTTGCGCTTGGGATGATTCAAATGAAAAAACTGGCGTGCCTAGTCGCCGTTGTCGTGCCCTCGTGAGCTGGGCGCAATCAAACAAGCCCGACTCGGGCAAGCGCTCGCACCGCGGCGGAGCAGGTGCCGGGATGGCTGGCTCGATGCCGCACAAGTGATGAGCTTCCAGCTGTGCCAACCGACCCTGGTGCGGCTTAGTTGTCGCCAGATTCGGTACTGACGCTCGGCACCGCACCCGCGGCCGGATAGTTGACCGGCTGTTTAATTTGCTGGTTTTGCTCTTGTTGCGAATAATC
>JBAXBQ010000114.1:0-7219 GCA_037141865.1 Comamonadaceae bacterium
TGTCGCGCACATACACTTTGGGTGCGCGCACCAATCGTTTCCCGACGTTCCCACTACCTAAGCATTAGTGACTATTTCATTAGTCATTTCCGTTCTGCCAAATAATTGGTAGGAATTTGTGCCTGGTGGACTAGTCACTTTTGCCTTGTTGAGTCTAAACTTTAATGAAATGACTACCATAATAGGTATTGCCAATACAACTGCATGGTTTATTTTCTATAATGACTATTATGTTAGGCATTTTATGAAGCACATCATTCATTCTTCGGAAGACCTTGGGTTCGCGCTGCGTGCCGTGCGCAAGAGCGCCAAGGTGCGTCTTGACGACCTGTCTCAGACTGCTGGTGTGAGCAAGCAGACCACAGCAAATTTCGAAAAAGGAAAGCCAACCGTTCAATTTGGCACGGTTCTTCAGCTTTTGAAGGAGGTGGGACTCACTCTTAGCGTTGACTTGCCGGAATCGGCATTGCCTGCCTTGCGTCGCCTTCAAAGGGAAGCGAGTGAGCGCTCGGTGGGCACCCAGGACTGACTATGCGCAGCCTCAACGTTTACGTTGACGACTCGCTCGTTGGCACACTCAGCGAGGCCAACAACCTCTGGGTCTTTGATTACGACCCGGCGTGGGTTGCATGGGACCGCAGCTTTGATTTGTCGCCAGCGCTTGCGCGCGGCACACTGCGTCACGAAGACGGTGGCACGATGCGTCCGGTGCAGTGGTATTTCGACAACCTGCTACCAGAAGAGCTGCTTAGAACAGCCGTCGCCAAGGAAGCCGGTATCAAAGACCATGAAGACGCGTTCGCTTTGCTGATGTACTTGGGAGCAGAGTCCGCTGGGTCGCTGACACTGCTCCCGCCGGGTGTGCCTCTGCCCAATGAGTTCACCTTGAGCGAGCTGTCAAACGAATCTTTGAGTCAACGAATCCGGGACCTTCCCAAGCAAACGCTTTCAAAGGGAGCACCCAAGCGAATGTCAATGGCGGGCGCACAGCACAAGATGCTAGTGGTCGTCAAAGGGGCCGCGCTTTACGAGCCTGTAGGCGCCACGACCTCAACGTACATCCTCAAACCCGACCATCCGGACACCTCGACGTATCCAGCCTCGGTGTTCAACGAGTTTTTCACCATGCGACTCGCGCATGCGGCTCGCTTGAACGTCCCGTTTGTTGATATGCGGTATGTGCCTGAGCCGGTGTACCTGATCGAACGGTTCGACCGGGTTGTCGATAAGAAATCGCTGCGCACGACGGACCGCTTGACGGCCCCAAAGGCCAGCCGGCAGCACATCATTGATGCCTGCCAATTGCTGAATAAAGACCGCACGTTCAAACACTCGGGCGCAACGCTAGAGGCCCTCGCTCAGGTCATTGACCGGACAACCAACAAACTGGCGACACGCGTTGGACTGTTCCGGTGGCTGGTTTTCAACATCCTGGTGGGGAACGACGACTGTCACCTGAAAAACCTCTCCTTCCATGTTCGCCCCGACGGTATTTGGTTGGCACCTCACTACGACCTGCTGTGCACAGGAAGCTACCACACCAAGACATTCGCAGACGAGCGTGCGACATGGAATCAAGTGCGGATGACCTTCCCGCTGCCAGGCGCACAGACCTTTGGCGACGTGACCTTGGGTGCTGTATTGGCCGCGGCGAAGCAGCTCGGGATGCCCGAACCTGCCGCACGACGTATTGTGCAAGAAGTGACTTCCCGCGTGGAAAAGGCGTTCGCAATTATCGTTGCGGAACACGAAACAGGTACGAAAAACACACCACCAGAACGGACCGTTTACACGGCTGTTGAAGCCCGACTTCTCCGAACGGTTCAGTACATCACACTCAAGGACATGTTGCTGCGTTTGAGGGACACGCCAAGCTAGTGTAGTGCTGCATTCTGTTTAGAACTTAGGCGACTGTTGGCACGGATGCCTTTTGGGAGACGCATGACTCTACCAATCATCGTGATTGCCTCAGGGACGTCGGCGAACGTCACCAACACGGTGTCGCCATCAGGTGTAAGGGTTACGGGGTAATCAAACATTGTGGCGTTCCTCATTTCAATCCAAGTTGGCGCTTGATTGCAGCCTCCAGCAGACCTTTTCCCAACTCGGCTGTGCATGCATGGGAAGAGTGCTTTGCCTGGCTTGTCCGTTGACCTACACGGCCATCCGTTCAGGCATGGCCATGCGCTTGATCGTTGCAAACCGTTCGGGTTGTTGACGAGCGTCCCACAAATCAACTGCTTCCTGCATGCGCAGCCAGCTTTCCGCACCGCTTCCCAACAGCTTCTCCAGGCGCATGGCCATGTCAGGAGTCAACGCACGATGCTCGTTAAGGATCTGCGATACCGTGAACCGACTCACGTCCATCAGTTCAGCCAGCTTACCCTGCGTGATTTCGAGCCCGGGCAGGACATCTTCGCGCAGGATCGCGCCAGGGTGCGTCGGCCTGCGCTTAGCGTTTCGTAGCGACTTCATAATCATTCCTCAGTGGTAGTCTTCTAAATTCACATCAATGGCATCTTCACCGTTGAAGCGAAAGGTGATACGCCAGTTCCCGGACACCGACACCGCGAACTCGCCAGCCAGTTCACCCTTAAGCGGATGAAACCTGTAGCCGGGTAAGTCCATGTCCACAGCCGTCACGCTTGCGTCGAGCCGGTCAAGCATGCGCTCAATGCGCGCCATGTGCTGGACAGGTATACCACGGTGATCACTCTTTCGGAAAAACCGGTCCAGTCCCTTGTGCTTGAACGTTTTTATCATTATTTATTGTAATGCGTCTAGTGGCAGTGTAATTCAATCCATTGCACAGTGCAAATTGGTGCCGGCAGCCAGCCAGCCCGAGTGCTCGAAGCCATTGCACAGTCCATGCACCAGACGCTTGCAGACGCCAAGGGCGATGCCCGGGTGCCAGCGGCTTTGTTGGCACAGATGCAGGCAGCCTGGGAAACAGGCATGAGATACGTGCGCTGAGCGAGGACTCATCCAAGACGCCGTGCGACCAGCCGGCCGTTCCGTGCTTTTATACAGCCGATAACACTGGAGCAGCGCTCATTACTTCCGCCACGGTGTCTGAGATCAGTTGGCGGCCGACTTGCCGCCTGGAGTTTGTCTTGGTATGCAAACACAGTGGGATTTGTGGCAAGCTGAGCAACAGCCAAGTCCGAATATCAGGCCGATTGAAAGGCTGGCTGCGTAAGGTGATATCAAGCAACGGCTTGGAGCCGCCTGAGTTCGGCGTGATTGTCGTTGCACGTCTTGCGGAACCCGGCGCTGATGCGTTCATCGACGCTGGCGGACAGCCAGAAGGCAAGGGCCGCGGCGCAAGCCTCCAGCCAGAGTCCTCGGACCTGCGGCGTTGGCAATGCTGGGGTGTATGGCGGCGTTGGCAACTCGCCCCCGGCCAGCGGAGCGTACATCATGGGAAGCATGTCATAAACAGGCGCCACGCGCATGGGTAGCCCGGGCACAAAACTCAGATTGCCCTTGTGCATGTCGGTGTTGGCAATCAACTTGCCAAACAGCCATATCAGGCGCATTTGCCGCACTGATTCATCGCTGATCCAGCCCTGCTCATGCATCAGCTCACCCAAGATTGCCCAGTCGCCGCTGGACTTGACCAGCAGGACGGCATCCAGGGTTTCAAGGCTGCACAGGGCGCTTCGGCCAAAATTTCCATGCCGGTCGAATCGTTCGACTTCGAGCATGGTTCGGCCGTCGATGCGCAGGATGCGACTTGTAGCACTGTGAATGCCCCGACAGCCACGGATGGTTTCCATGGCCAAATGTTCGCAGACCAGCAAATCCGCCCAGCGTTGAACCGCACCCGAGTTTTCCGACCCAGAAAATTTCACGATGACATGGGGTGTCTGACTCCCGGCGAGTTCGCGCACCGTGGTGAACTTGGGGAACTCCCCGGCCGCGCTGGAGCCCACTGCGCCCAGGGCGCTGGCCTGGTTCGCTTTTTGCGCGTACGCCTGTTCGATCTGCTGCGCCGGGATCACTTGGTCTATTGCAGTCTTGGATTGCAGCCAGCGCTGCAGCGCCACATCGCCCAGAATCAGATTGCCGCTGGTGTCAGCACCTCGCTGCGCCAGGATGTAGAGCACATCGTCGTCTTGCCAGTCGGTCGGATTCGGGGAGACGCCCAAATCCAGTGCCAGGCTCCGCGCAAAGCTGCGACCGAGAAATCCTTGCGGTCTCATGTCTTGCAGCGGGTAGGCCAGCCCAGGCCAGACGCCATCGGAAAATTCCGCCTCCAGCGGCCAACCCATGGCCGCCACATCGAGAACCGTTCCCTGTGGCTCGATAAGCAGGAGTGTTCCAACCTGTTTAGCCTGGCCCTGAGAGTCCACGGCATACAACGGCAATGTGCCGGGGCTACCCCGCAGCGCACGGCGCTGGAAATAACGCCGACGCGGCCCGGCGCCGATGGCGATGACGTCATCGCCGGCCGCTGCCAGAATGCGGCTGATCGTTGGCTGGCTGGTCTGCGTCCACTGTGCCAACTGCGAGGCCTTGGCGCCCGGATGTCGGCGTAGCAGCGTCGGCAACTGGTCGCGCGCTTGTTGATTCTTGGGACGCATTACGAATATTATTATGAATAGTGATATGAATAAATTTTATGGAACTTTAATCTGGAACTAAGCCTCTGTAAAGTCCTTGTTTTATTGGATAGTATTGATTTTATTTGAATAGATTATAAATTAATCGTCCACTCAGGGTGATGTCTTGCGATATAGCGAGATCTCACCCTCATGGTTGCGCCCTTGTCGCACACCTGCCGTGTCCCATTGGAACGACTGGCTACCCTGCGTGATGCGCCAGACTACTTTGAGCAAGACACGTACACATTTAAAGCTGCCAACCGACGAATCCGGAACCTGAAAGATGTTTGGCAAGGTCAGGCGTCACTGTCATATTGAATGTAACTGTCCAATATTCTGGACAAAAACTCTATCGTTGGCTATATTGGCGAACATTATGCCAACACATATCGATATCACTTCCCCGCTAGAACAGCAGCTGCTCACCCAATACGGCGAGCGGCTGAAACGCTCGCGCCAAAGCCGCAAGATGTCGGCGGTTAATCTGGCCAGTAGGGTGTGCATTTCGCGGACGACTCTTCATGCGATTGAGTCCGGAAACCCCTCAGTTACGATTGGCTCGTACCTGCGCGTTATGTCCGAACTTGGCATGGTCGCTGACCTCGCGCTGCTCGGGACCAGTGCCGTTGACGTCAGGGCAACTTCCGCAAAAAGTCGCTTGGGAAGCCATCAGCTTGTTGGCAGGGGCCGACACCAACTTCAGGACCTGCAAAGTCTATTGATGCACAGAGAGGCCGTGCGCCTCATCAATGAAGACCCTTCTTTGGTACAGCGCGCGGGTGCAACATTAGCGCGGTGGTGCGCAGTTGGAGACCCCCACTCAAAACCTTTGTGGGAGCAATGGCGCCAAATCCTCGCGCTGGAGGACTGGGATACGGCACTGAGTGAGTCCGAGCGCGGCAACCAACTGCGCCAGGCCTCCCCGCTGGCAACGGTGCTGCCCAATGAAACCCGGCTTGGCATCATCGCCAAGGTTAAGGCTCTTAAAGCTGCGACCGATTCCGGTGGCGCAGCAACGGTGTACCCGATGGAACCCGAAGGACAAAGCCATGCGTCTACATGAGCTTGAACACCTCATTCGGGCTGCCGCCGACGTGACGAATGAGTACGAAATCATCGTGATTGGCAGCCAGTCGATTTTGGGTTCAGTACCCAACCCTCCGCAAGATTGCGTGATGTCGATGGAAGCGGACATGTTCCCGCGTGGGGCCGAATACCTGTCCGACCAAATCGATGGGGCAATTGGCGAAGGTTCGCAGTTTCACGAAACCTATGGCTACTACGCACAGGGCGTTGACTCGACGACCGCAACACTACCCCGCAACTGGGAACAACGATTGGTTCGAGTTCAGTCTGAGACGACCAACGGGAGAGTTGGCTTGTGCCTTGAGCCTACTGACCTATTCTTGGCCAAGTGCGTTGCAAACCGCGAGAAGGACAGGGCGTTCAACCTGTCTTTGTTGATACATGGAATTGTTAGCGCCGACGAAGCGTTGGCGCGTCTGCCAGAAATGCCCATCAATGCAGTTGCGCAGAAAAAGTTGGCTGCCTTGATACGTCGCTTGCAAGTGTTAGCCAGAGAAAAACCAGAATAGCGGCGGGATTTTTAAAGGTTGCGCACCTAAACTTCGCGCAGGATCGTGCTAGGCACGGATTTCACTACAGTTTGTGCGTTCCAGTTAGCTTGGACAATGCTTTGTCAAACGTGCCCAATGGCAAATGTCCCGCCTTGCGTGCAATTTCCAGCACCAGGCAGTCTGAAAACCCCAAGGCAGTTTTTGCACGGAAATGTACCAGTGCTGCACTGACAGTGTCGGCGTCTTGCAGTACCAGACTTTCATGCGCCAGCAGCAAATCCAGCGCCGCTGTGAGCTGTGCCGCTGTGCGCTCATAGACCGACTCCAGGACCCACATGGTTTCAGCCAATACAAGGTGCGACACCCATGCGCCTTTGGCCACAAAGTGATCCGCCGCAGTGGCTTGCTTTAGGTCATCGCGCGCCAGCAAACGGACCAACACATTGGTATCAACGGCCAACATGACGGCGCTGCATGTGCTGGCGAATACCCTGCTTGAGTTCGGTGAGTGATTTGGCTGGACTGCTGTTAGAGGCACTGTCTGCAAACAATGCCCGATGCACAGCATCAGTGCCATGGCGAACCGCACGTTCAACCGTAATGCGCCCGTCTTCTTCCGTCCACACCAGCACTGAACCAGGCGTCAGACTGAGAAACTGGCGCACCGCAGCAGGCACAGACACTTGGCCTTGCGAGGTAAGTTTGGTTTGAATTTGAAACATGCTGCAATGCTAGGGCATTACCGGGGTAATTGTCAAACTCTCACTGATCGAACGCCACGTTGGATGTCACTCGACCTGCCACGCCGCAACCCACAGTCTTGACCATCCGGTACACCCAGCGCAGCAACAAGGCCAGCAGGCCTTTCAGCATCGTCTGCAGTGTCGAGGTGATGGCGCCGGCGATCAGCGCAAAAGTGGTCATGAGGATCGAGCGTAATTGCGGTCTGCACACAGGTCAGGCCTGCCCCGCAACCATAGTTGCCGCCATGAGGGGATTCATGACCTCGATGCCATCTTTCATGGGGAAGGGCTG
>JBAXBQ010000115.1:0-6983 GCA_037141865.1 Comamonadaceae bacterium
GTCAATCCGGCGCGCTTTTTTGACGCACTGCGCGCCGCCAATCCAGCCGAGGCAGTGACGGTGGTGGATGACGGCAATCACACTTACCTGACCGCCGAGTTGATGCCAATCCTGAGCGCCAAGTCGGCCATCGTCCCGACCGACTTCAATGCCATGGGTTATTCAGTTCCGGCGGCGATTGGCGCCAAACTGGCGCGCCCCGACGTGCCGGTGAATTGCATCGTGGGCGACGGCTGCTTTCGCATGACCTGCATGGAAATTATCACCGCTACGCAGTACCGGCTAGGCGTGGTGTATTACGTGTTTTGCGACGGCGAACTGTCGCAAATTGCCCAGGTGCAGCAGGTTCCCTACAACCGCAAGCCTTGCACGGTGCTGGCGCCGGTACTGCTTGACGGCGTTGCAAGAGCCGTTGGGGCGGCTTATTTCAGGATTGATCGCGACGCTGAACTTGACCAGAGAATCGCCGCCGCTAACGCCGTTGCGAAGACCGGTCAGCCCGCGATCGTCGAAGTCAACATTGATTACAGCAAACACACCGCATTCACCGACGGCGCGATGAAAACAAACTTCCAGCGGTTTACCCTGACCCAGAAGGCGCGCGCCGTGAGCCGCGCCTTGCTGCGAAAAGTGACCGGCTAATCGGCGCAATCTCAGTCCCGCGTGTCCTGCGGCGCTAGCGCTGCGGGTGAAATTACCTTCGCCAGAGCGTTAGTCAAGTATTCTAAATGCGATAGAATCTCATTTAGAATTTGATTGTCTGATCGTTTTCGTTACTTTTCAAGGCTGATTTCATGCTTTTGTCGCAACTCCCGAAAGGCTCGCACGCTTTGGTTGAGCGTTTGGTGTCTGGTTCTGCCGAGGTTAGCGTTGCCACTTTGCGCCGCCTGGGCGAGTTAGGTTTTATTGCCGGTGAGCCGGTTCGAATGCTGCGACGCGGCCCCGGCGGGCGTGAGCCACTGGCCGTGCAAGTGGGTGAGACGCTGTTTGCACTTCGCTTGCTGGAAGCGCAGTGCGTTCAGGTTCGGTGTATCTAAGCCTGAGCTGCTCAAAGTCCTCATGTCCACCGCATCAAGTGCCAGTTCTATCGTCGACGTCAGAAGCATTGCGCTGGTAGGAAACCCCAATTGCGGAAAAACCGCGTTGTTTAACCTGCTGACGGGTGCGCGCCAGAAAGTTGCCAATTACGCTGGCGTTACCGTTGAGCGCAAGGTCGGTATGGCGCGTCTGCGCAATGGCCAGTTGGTGTCAGTGGTCGATTTGCCGGGCGCCTACAGCTTGACACCGGCCACGCCGGACGAACAGGTGATGCTGGAGGTGCTGCAGGGTCGGCGTGCCGGCGAAGACGCACCCGATCTGATTGTGGCGGTGGTGGACGCGACCAATTTGCGCATGAACCTGCGGCTGGTACTGGAGCTCAAGCGCAGCGGTAAACCATTGCTGGTGGCGCTAAACATGGCGGATGTGGCGCGCACGCAGGGGCTGAAGCTTGATTTGGTCTGTTTGGCACGGGAGTTGGGCTGTCCGGTGGTGGAAACGGTTGCGGTTAAGCACGAGGGCCATGCGCAGTTGTTGGCGCAACTCGAAAGGCATTTTGCGAACCCCGGTTTGACGCAGTTGCGTGCCGCCGCCGATCTGGTGCCGGTCACGTCGACTGATTTGCAGCGCGAAGTGCGTCGTATACTGACTTTGGTAGCACCCAATGCGCCCACCGTGGCTCGTTTTCAGCACCGGCTGGACGCCGTAGTCATGCATCCGGTGTGGGGGCTGGTGCTCCTTGCAGCAGTGTTGTTCCTGATTTTCCAGGCGGTTTTTTCGTGGGCGAATTTACCCATGGACGCTATCAAGGGCGCGATGGCGGCGCTGGGCGACTGGACTATCGCCCACATGACTGCAGGGCCCTTACGCAGCTTGCTGGTGGACGGTGTTCTTGCCGGTGTTGGCGGAGTGCTGGTTTTTTTGCCGCAAATTCTGATTCTGTTCTTCTTCATCTTGCTGCTGGAAGACTCGGGCTATCTGCCACGTGCCGCTTTTCTGCTGGACAACATCATGGGTAAAGTGGGTCTTTCGGGTCGAGCTTTCATTCCGCTGCTATCCAGCTTTGCTTGCGCCATTCCGGGCATCATGGCGACGCGCACTATTGCCAACTGGAAAGACCGGCTGGCCACCATCATGGTGGCACCGCTTATGACGTGCTCGGCCCGCCTGCCGGTGTATGCCTTGCTGATTGGCGCTTTTGTGCCGCAGCGTGATGTTGGCTGGTTGAGCCTGCGTGGCCTCACCTTGTTCGGCCTGTATGTGGTCGGCGTGGTTTCCGCCATGGGCGTGGCCTGGGTTTTCAAGCGGGTCTGGATGAAAAGCGGCTACCAGCCCCTGATGCTGGAGTTGCCGCCGTACCGAGTGCCCAGTCTGCGCAATCTTGGCCTGGGCCTGTGGGAACGCGCCCGGATTTTCATACGTCGGGTTGGAGGCATCATCTTTGCTTTGATGGTGGTGTTATGGTTCTTGTCTACCTATCCAGCGCCACCGGCGGGCTGGGACGTGAGCCAGGGGCCCGCTATCCAGTACAGCATCGCGGGGGTGTTAGGCCACGCGTTGCAATGGTTGTTTGCGCCGATCGGCTTCAACTGGCAAATCTCCATCGCACTGGTACCAGGCATGGCGGCACGCGAGGTGGTGGTGGGTGCGTTGGGGACGGTTTACTCCCTGTCCGCCGTTGACAAATCGGTCGCTGATGCCTTGTCGCCAGTGATCGCACAGGGTTGGTCCTTGGCCACCGCCTATGCTTTGCTGGCCTGGTTTGTTTTTGCGCCGCAATGCCTGTCGACGCTGGCCGTGGTAAGGCGCGAGACCAACTCCTGGCGCTACCCGCTTTTCATGGGGCTGTACCTGTTTGCGCTGGCTTATTTGGCCGCGTTTGCAACTTACCGCATTACTTTGATGTTGGCGGCCTGAGCCACATGGACGTGCAATCTCTGGCCGTCTTTGTTGTGGTAAGTTGCTGCTTTGTGTATGCGGCCTGGAGCCTGATGCCGCAAGTCGCCCGGCGTGCCCTGGCCAACGGTCTGCTACGCCTGCCGTTGCCCCAGCAACTGGCGTTCACTTTGCGAAAAGCGGTAAGCGCCTCCACTGGCTGCCAATGCAGCGGCTGTGACCATGCGACAGCCAAGGTTGACCGAGCAAGCGGCGGCGCCGAAGTGTCGCAAGTAGCCTCGCAAGTACTGGTGTTTCATCCCCGCAGACACCAGTAAGTGGTGTAAAGCCTGACAACACACTTTCAGACTCTTTAACGGGTCAAAGCAGGATGCCTGGAGGATTCCCTAGGATCGCCAATTTCTTTATTGCAAAATGCAAATAATGACTTTTGCAATCATCGGTCCATGAGTTTTAAAAACCCAGCGTCGCCAGCCCGTGTTCTCGTAGTCTGCCTGTGTGCCGAGTGGTGTGGCGTCTGTCGCGATTACCGAAGCCGTTTTTTGCAGGCGCAGTCGAACTTTCCGCTGGTGCAATTTCTATGGATCGATGTAGAAGACGAGGCTGACCTGCTCGACCCGCTGGATGTGGAAGACTTTCCCACGCTACTGTTGGCCGTAGGCAGCGAGCCACATTTTTTTGGTCCGCTGACGCCACAGTTTGAAACGCTGGAGCGCCTGATCCGATCGCAGATGCACAATACTTCGGCAGCAGCGTTGTTGGATCCATCTGTAGTGGCTCTGGTGGCTAAGATTCGAACTAGGGAGCGGGATGATTAACTGTTCTTTGACGTCGAGCGCAGGGGTGGCCTTTCAGAGTGCACAATAACGTCTCCTTTAAACTTTGAAGTACCAGCCGGCTTCATGCAAACAAGCAACTATCCATGACAAAGCTTTCAGATAAAAAGCCGCGATCCGAATTGGACAGGCCTGATGCCGTATTTGATATGGCTTCAGAGTTGTTCAGTGTTTTGTCTGCGCCCATGCGATTGAAAATCATCAGTTGCCTGCGTGATGGTGAGCAAAACGTGAGCTTCATGCTCAGCAAAATCGATACCACCCAACCGAATATGTCACAGCACCTGAATACGCTTTACAAAGCCGGGGTGCTTGGCAAGCGCCGCGACGGTGTACAAATCCTTTACCGGATCATTGACGACCGGGTGGCGGCCCTTTGTCGGGCGGTATGTACACAGGTGGAGACCAAGGGGAAACCGTAGACCAACTCACTGATGCGTTTGCAGGGATTGGTGAGACTTCTCTAATTCGTTTATAAACATGTAAATATGTAAGTATGCATTGATATAAAACAACACAAACCTTCTGAACTCGCAATAGGATAAACCCGTAGCGCTGAAAACTGCTTCAGCGCTCAGGTGTACCGGCTTGTTTAGCGAAGGAAATTGTGATGCGTATTCGATATCTGATGGCTGCCGCTATGGCGGCCATTTTTTTGGTTGCGACGGCTCCGGCAGCCGTAACCACGGCACCGGTCAAGTTGCTCAAATCGACCGCAGATCACAGCAAGTTCAAAGAGCTGGACCGGGAATTTGCTTCAGGCCCGGAGGTGACCAAGGCGTGCCTGAGTTGCCACACAGAAGCCGCCAAACAGGTGCAAAAAACCGAGCACTGGAACTGGGAGTACATCAATCCAGATACTAAGCAAGTGCTGGGCAAGAAGCACATCGTCAACAATTTCTGCACTTCTGTCAGGTCGAATGAAGCGGCCTGCAACAGTTGCCACATAGGCTATGGCTGGAAGGACGACAAGTTTGATTTCACCGTAGAAGAAAATGTCGACTGCCTGGTCTGCCATGACCATACCGGCAAGTACAGCAAGCCCAGCGGTTTTGCCGGTCTGCCGGTCGCCAAGGACACCGAGTTTCCGGCTGGCTCAGGCAAAATCATCAAGGGCATCAACCTCAAGGAAATTGCCCAGAAAGTAGGCCCCACAACGCGCAGCACCTGCGGCGCCTGCCACTTTAAGGGCGGCGGCGGTGATGGTGTCAAGCACGGCGATCTCGACAGCTCGCTCGAAGCACCCGACAGGGCGCTGGACGTTCACATGGACGCCAAGGGATTGAACTTCTCTTGCGCCACCTGCCACAAGACAGATGATCACAAGGTGTCGGGCAGTCGCTACGCTCCCACCGCCAAAGACAAGGCACCAGCGCATATGCGCGGTGAGGCTGACAAGACCAACCCAGACACCTGCCAGGCCTGCCACGGACAAACACCGCACCAGATAGTCAGACTGAATGAACACACGGCAAAGATTGCCTGCCAGACCTGCCATATCCCGGCCTTCGCGCGCGGAGGCAATCCGACCAAGATGTCGTGGGACTGGTCCACGGCCGGCAAGCTGGACAAGGACGGCAAGTTTCAGACCCTGCGCGATGAAAACGATTACGACACCTACATGACGATCAAGGGCGACTTCAAGTGGGCGGAGAACGTCAAACCCGACTACGTCTGGTTCAACGGTACCAACAAATACACGCTGATCAGCGACAAGCTTGAGAAAGGTGACAAGCCGGTCCAAATCAACCATTTTGAAGGCAGCGCCACGGATGGCAAGTCGATGATCTGGCCGATCAAGCTATTTCGTGGCAAGCAGCAATATGACCCGATCAACAAGTCGCTGGTCATCACCCACCTGGCGGGCAATGACGACACCGCATTCTGGAAGAACCTGGACTGGGTAAAGGCCGTCACCGAGGGCATGGCTAAAGGCGGTGTCAAGTTCTCTGGCAAGGTGGAATTCATCGAGACCGAGAGCATGTGGGCGATCAATCACATGGTGGCGCCAAAAGAAAAAGCGCTGGGCTGCGTTGAGTGCCACGCCAAGGTCGGTCGTCTGGACAAGATCGACGGTGTCTATATGCCGGGGCGCAGTCGAGATCACGCAAGGTGGCTCGAGATCGGTGGCTGGGCCATCGCTCTATTGACCCTGCTCGGTGTCCTCGGCCACGGATTCGGCCGCGTCATCGCCCGCAAACGCAACAGCTAACCGGAGAACTCTCATGTCACGCGTCTATCTTTTCAAGCCCTTCGAGCGCTTCTGGCACTGGTGCCAGGCGGCACTGATCATCTTCATGCTGCTGACCGGTTTCGAGGTCCACGGTACCTACTCCGTCTTCGGTTTCGAAAAGGCAGTGGGCTTTCACACCATTGCGGCGTGGACGCTGGTGGGACTCTGGATCTTTGCCGCTTTCTGGCATCTCACCACCGGCGAATGGCGCCATTACATTCCGACGACGCACAACGTCGTTGCGATTGCCAAGTACTACTCGTCCGGGATCTTCAAGGACGAACCTCATCCGTTTCGTCCCAGTCTGAGCAATAAGCACAACCCCTTGCAACGGCTGACCTACCTGGCGGTGCTGACGCTGCTCAGTCCGCTGCTCTGGTTTACCGGCTGGTTGTACCTCTTTTACGCCAACTGGTCGGCCTGGGGGTTGAGCAAATTGCCGCTGGAATGGGTCGCCACTGCGCACACGCTGGGCGCCTTTCTGATGCTGGCGTTTCTCATCTCGCACCTCTATCTCGCCACTACCGGTCACAAGCTGACATCGCAGGTCAAAGCCATGATCACCGGCTGGGAAGACCTCGGTGACGAAACCGCGCCGGGCAAGCACAGCTAGCGCTGCAACCAAGTTTTCAATGTTGAACTACCTAGGAGAAGTTGATGGACAAAATGTTTAAGAAAAAATTGCTGGTTGCCCTGATCGCCAGCATGGTGCTGCCCCTTGTGGCGAACGCCGCGGATGCCGACTTGATGAACAAAATCGAGTCAATGTCGCGCGAACTTGAAGCCTTGAAGAATCAGGTCAAGGCCAACGAGATAAAGGCCGCGCAAACCGCAGAACAGGTCAAGGCCGTTGCTGGCAAGTCCGATGCCGCTGCGCTCGATGATCTGAAGGCGCAGGTCACGAAGTTAGAGGGCAAGTCGCTGGGCAAGTGGCTGACGGTGGGCGGCGACTACCGTTTCCGTTATGACTACCTGGAAGG
>JBAXBQ010000116.1:0-6445 GCA_037141865.1 Comamonadaceae bacterium
GAGCAGCGCAAGGAACCGCGCAGCGGCACTGACGTCGGCTCGCCTTTCTTTTGCTTACTTTTCTTTGGCGAAGCAAAGAAAAGTGAGGCGACCGCCGGGGCGAGACCCGGCTTGCAGGTCTGGCAAGACCAAGGAAGACCAATGAAGCCAAGACCCCTTGACGGCATCACCGTCGTCTCCCTCGAACACGCCATCGCCGCACCGTTCTGCACCCGCCAGCTGGCCGATCTGGGTGCGCGCGTGATCAAGGTCGAGCGCCCCGGCCTGGGCGATTTTGCGAGGGCCTACGACACGCGCGTCAAAGGCCAGGCCTCGCACTTCGTCTGGACCAATCGCTCCAAGGAAAGCCTGACGCTGGACCTCAAGCAGCCGGTCGCGTTGGCGGTGCTGCGGCAACTGCTGGCCAGCGCCGATGTGCTGGTGCAAAATCTGGCGCCCGGCGCGGTGGCACGCATGGGGCTCTCATGGGAAGCGCTCAACCAGGACCATCCACGCCTGATCGTGTGTGACATCTCGGGATATGGCGAGGATGGCCCCTACCGCGACAAGAAGGCTTATGACCTGTTGATCCAGAGCGAGGCCGGTCTGCTGTCGGTTACGGGCACACCCGCAGAGCCATCCAAGGCCGGCAACTCGATGGCCGATATTGCCGCCGCTATGTATGCCTACACCAGCATCCTGTCGGCCCTGCTGCTGCGTGGCAAGACCGGCCAGGGTTCGCACATCGACGTCTCCATGCTCGAGTCGCTGGGCGAGTGGATGGGCTACCCGATGTACTACGCGTTCGACGGTGCGCCGCCACCACCGCGCAGCGCTGCTTCGCACGCCAGCATCTACCCTTATGGTCCATTTCAGGCGGGAGACGGTGGCACTGTCATGCTGGGTTTGCAAAATGAGCGCGAATGGAAGGTGTTTTGCCAGCTGGTGTTGCAAAACGCAGCACTGGTAACCGACCCGCGCTTTGACAGCAACGCCCGACGCAACGAACACCGCGAGGCGCTCAAGGCCATCATTCTTGACTCGTTCGCACAGCACAGCACAGCGCAGGTGCTGGCGCGGCTGGACGAAGCGCAAATTGCCAACGCCCGCATGAACAAAATGGCCGACCTGTGGGCGCATCCGCAGTTGCAGGCGCGCCAGCGCTGGCACAACGTGGGCTCGCCAGCAGGCGACATTGCGGCATTGTTGCCACCCGGGCGCAGCAACGCGTTCGACTACCGCATGGACCCGATCCCGGCCGTGGGCCAGCATACCGAAGCCATCCTGCGCGAGTTGGGTCAGGGCACGGACGCCATCGCCGCCCTGCGTAGCGCTGGCGCGATTTGATCAATAGACTGGAAACGAAATTTCAATGAACTCACCGACTGCCCAACTCGCCGCCTTTGCTGCCGATCTGCGGTTTGCTGCCCTTCCCGCGTCGGTGGTCCGAAAAACTGAAGACCTGCTGGTGGACTGGTTCGGCTCGGCGGTGGCCGGCCATGGCTCGCGTCCGGTGGAAAGCCTGACGCGTTTTGCCTTGTCCATGGGGCCGCAGCGTGGCCCTTCAGAGGTGATCATCCATCGTTTGCATACCAGCCCCTATCTGGCGGCCATGGCCAACGCCGCTGCCTCGCATGTGGCGGAGCAGGACGACGTGCACAACGGCTCGGTTTTTCACCCGGCCACGGTGGTCTTTCCGGCAGCGCTGGCCGTCGCGCAGGCGTTGGGCGCCAGTGGCCAACAATTGTTGACGGCCGCGGTGGCGGGTTACGAGGTCGGCATCCGTGTGGGCGAATTTTTGGGCCGCTCGCACTACAAGGTGTTTCACACCACCGGTACCGCCGGTACGCTGGCTGCCGCTGCTGCTGTTGGTAACTTGCTCGCCCTGGATGCCGCGCAGATGCGGCACGCTTTTGGTTCGGCGGGCACCCAGTCAGCCGGGCTGTGGGAATTCCTGCGCACTGCGGCCGACAGCAAGCAGTTGCACACCGCCCACGCGGCGGCGGCAGGATTGATGGCGGCCTACCTGGCCAAAGACGGTTTCACTGGCGCTGCGCAGATATTCGAGGGTCCGCAGGGAATGGCCGCAGGCATGTCCAGTGATGCCGATCCGGCTCGGTTGACTGATGGCCTGGGCACGCGCTGGGCAATCGCCGAGACCTCGTTCAAATACCATGCCTGCTGTCGCCACACCCATCCGGCGGCGGATGCCCTGCTGCAGGTGATGAAGGCAAACCATCTCAAGGCCGAAGACCTGGCAAGCGTTGTGACGCACGTCCACCAGGGCGCTATCGACGTGCTGGGTCCTGTCGTGCATCCCTCCACAGTGCACCAGAGCAAGTTTTCCATGGGTACCGTGCTGGCGTTGGTGGCGCGCTTTGAGCACGCTGGACTGACCGAGTTTGCCAGGCATTTCCAGGACCAGACGACACGACAACTGCACGACCGCGTGACAATGGTGTTCGATGCCGAGGTTGACAAGGCCTACCCGCAACGCTGGATCGGCAAGGTCACGGTGCAGACCACCGATGGCCGCGTGCTGCAAGGCCGGGTCGATGAGCCCAAAGGGGACCCCGGAAATACGCTGAGTCGCGATGAAATTACGGCCAAGGCGCTGCGACTGGCGGCCTTCAGCGGCGGCGCGACGCCCACCGAGATGCAAGCGGCGGTACAGGCGCTGTGGCGCGTGGCCCAATGGTCACGCGTGGGCATGTTGCTGGAGCACGCTGCATGAGTACCGGGTCCACGCCACCGCCCTGGGTCGATGTCGTGCTGCGGTTGGCGCAGCGCACGCTGACGCAAAACCGGCGCGCTGCGGCAGATGAGCGGGTTGGCATATGAGCACGGTGCGCCAGCAACTCCAGCAGTTCTGGGACCAGCGTTACAGCGCGCCCGGGTTTGTCTACGGTACCGAACCCAATCACTTTCTGGTGGAACAGGTAATGCATCTGCCAGTCGGTGCTCGCGTGCTATGTCTGGCCGATGGTGAGGGCCGCAACGGCGTCTGGTTGGCGCGCCAGGGCTTTGACGTGACTTCGGTTGATGTATCAGTGCAGGGTGTAGACAAGGCGCGCCGTTTGGCCACGCAAATGGGTGTTGTCCTGAACGCCGAAGTGGCCGATGTGACCGAATTTGATCTGGGGTTGGCGCAATGGGACGCCATTGTTTCCATCTTTTTGCACTTGCCGGCGCGAGCCCGTGCCGACCTGCATGGGCGCGCCGTTCTGGCGCTCAAGCCCGGCGGTGTATTTCTTTGGGAAGGCTATGGTCCGGAACAACTGAGCCGCAACACGGGTGGCCCAAAAGATGCCGCGCTGCTGCCTGCGCTGAATGAGGTGGCAAGGGATTTTTCTGATTGCGCTTTGCTGCATTCGTGGTCAGGATCACGCTTGGTGCAAGAAGGCAGCCTTCACACTGGCGAAGGGTGCGTAACCCAACTCGTCGCAAGAAAGTCTTTTCGAGATTGATAACAAAGAAGGATTTCGCCAATGAAGGTTTCACAACTGCTGCTGGGCTCGTTGCTCGTTTGTGCGGCCGTGGGCGCCAACGCCCAGATTGTTATCAAGTTCAGCCATGTGGTCGCGGTTGACACGCCCAAGGGCAAGGCGGCGGAATACTTTGCAAATAAAGCAGCGGAGTTGACCAGGGGCAAGGTCAAGGTCGAGGTTTATGCCAACAGCTCCTTGTACAAGGACAAAGAGGAAATCGAAGCGCTGCAGATTGGTGCAGTGCAGATGCTTGCCCCTTCGCTGTCCAAGTTTGGGCCTCTGGGTGTGAAGGAATTCGAGGCTTTTGACTTGCCGTTTCTCTTTGACAGCACCGCTGATTTGCACAAGATCACTCAGGGCCCGGTGGGTGCTGGTTTGATGGCTAGACTTGAGCCCAAGGGCATCAAGGGCCTGGCGTTTTGGGACAATGGCTTCAAGTCTTTCACGGCCAATACCCCGCTGAAGACGCCGGCTGATTTCAAGGGCAAGAAGTTCCGCATTCAGTCTTCCAAGGTGCTCGAAGAGCAGATGCGTTCGGTCGGCGGCATTCCCCAGGTGATGGCCTTCTCGGAGGTCTACCAGGCGCTGCAGACGGGTGTGGTTGACGGCACCGAGAACACGATTTCCAACATCTACACGCAAAAGACGCATGAGGTGCAGAAGTACCTTTCGCTGACCAACCACGGCTACATTGGCTACGCTGTGATCGTGCAGAAAAAGTTTTGGGACGGCCTACCCGTCGACATACGAAGTCAACTTGAGCAGGCCATGAAAGAAGCCACCGTTTTCGGCAACGACATTGCCCAGGATGAAAACGACCAAGCGCTCGTGGGTGTGAGAAAGAGTGGCCGGACCACGGTCTATGAGTTGACGCCAGAAGAGCGCCTGGCACTCAAGCAAGCCATGGCCCCGGTGCACGCCAGGATGGCGGATCGCGTAGGTAAGGATACGTTGCAGGCAATTGCCAAGGGCCTTGCCGAATAAATCAGGTGGGCCGCTGCCTCTGGACGGCGGCGTGGTGCAGAGCGGGTAGTTGAACCCGGGTCGACTGGATAAGCTCGCTGACGACCTCGGCCGTGACAACCGATGCTCCATCGGCGTGCTGAGCCAGGATTTTTCCCCACGGGTCAATAATCATGCTGTGGCCCCAGGTGCGTCGCTTGTTTTCGTGCAGCCCGCCTTGCGCCGATGCGACCACATAAGCCAGATTTTCGATGGCCCGGGCGCGCAGCAAGACTTCCCAATGCGCCTGTCCCGTTGTGAAAGTAAATGCGCTGGGCACCAGCAAAACATCGGCATGCAGCTCACGGTACAACTCCGGGAAACGCAGGTCATAGCAAATACTCAGTCCGACCCGGTAGACGTGCCCGTCGCGGGACGGCAGATCAAAAGCCACAATTTGCGTGCCCGGCTCCAGGGTCCTTGTCTCGTCATAGCTTTCCTGGCCATTGCCAAAGCGAAACAGATGAATTTTGTCATAGCGTGCCACACAAGCGCCACTCGGGTCGTAAACCAGTGTGGTGTTGCGCGCTCGATTGGCATCAGCTGTCGCCACGGGAAGAGTTCCGCCGACCACCCACAAACCAAGAGCTTTCGCTGAGTGACTCAGGAAGTCCTGAATCAAGCCGCCGCCTGCAACCTCCTGGATGCTCAGTTTGTCGGTGTCCTGCAGGCCCATCAGACAAAAATATTCCGGCAGCACCGCCAATTCAGCGCCTCTTTCGGCAGCTTGGGTCAGCAGTTGTCCGGCAGCTTCCAGATTGCTCCGAACATTGGTTCCTGACACCATCTGTATGGCGGCGATTTTCATGGACGATCCTGCTTCAAAGTTGACGGACTTTGGATGATTGTCACTTCAATTCCCGGCGACGCTTCAATCGCTGCCAATCTCTTGCTCATCAGGGGCATTCAGCTAATTTACACAATTGTTACTGGCAAGGTGCGATACTTAAACTCAGATGGATAAATTGTCCTGGCGCCGAAGTGCAGAATGAACATTCTTGCTTCAATCTATTTTTCAGTAAACTTTGCCAAGGAAACAGTCTCATGAATGAGTCCGCCCTCGCGACCTTCCGATTCCCGGAAAATACCTGTATACCGCAAGCTCAACCGAAGGCCAAGGGCGCTGTGGCGCTGGAGTCACCCGGCCTTGAAGTGATGACCGATCTGGCTCAGGTCAAAGCCGCCACCATTGAACCGGAGACGGCGCTTGACAAGGCCGAGCAGGCGATGATCCAGCAAGGCGTTCGGTCGCTGTTTGTCGTCAGCGATTTCCCTTGCGTGGAGGGCTTGGTCACCGCGTCTGACCTGATCGGTGAAAAACCGACGCGGCTGGTCAACGAGCGCTATGGACGGCGCGAGGATCTTTGTGTTGCCGATGTGATGACCCAACTGTCAATGATCGATGCCTTGGATTACGACGAACTGAAAGTTGCCAACGTGGCTCGCGTGATTGCCACCTTCAAGAAAATCGGCCGCAGCCACTTGCTGGTGGTACAAGCCGCTACGAGAGAAGGTGCGGCGCGCATTCGCGGTGTCATATCCATCACTCAAGTCGAGCGCCAGCTAGGCCGCGCCTTGGTCGAAGTGACGCTGCAAAGCTGAGGTGCTGTCATCACTGACACAGTCTTTACTTCACCTTCACTGAAGCGCAACAAGTTTCGACATTTGAAGCGACATGATTCATCCGTGCGTTTTATTTCGAAAGTGAGCATCATGAAAAAACTACTTCTTTTATCGGCTGCGATGGCCTCGAGCGGGCTGTGTCTGGCGCAGGAGGTGGGGCAGGTAATTTCTTCCACTCCCATCATGCAACAAGTCGGCGTTCCACGTCAGGTGTGCACCACGGAACAGGTCGCAGTGCAGCAGCCCAAGTCGGGCGCTGGCGCTCTCATGGGTGCCATCGCCGGCGGCGCCATGGGCAACGCGGTGGGCGGCGGCAATGGCAAAACGGCGGCCACCATGCTTGGCATCTTTGG
>JBAXBQ010000117.1:0-6126 GCA_037141865.1 Comamonadaceae bacterium
CTGGTGGCGGTGTGGCTGGCGCTGATGCAACAGGTGCCGGCGCAACGACCGTTGAGCCGGTGTCTGCCAGCGGACTTGCAGAGCCAGCACCACCACCGCCACATGCGCTCAGCAGCAGACAAAACAGCGGCGCGCAGTGTGCCTTCATTACATGCGCACCAGCGCCCCCGGTGCCACACTTAAGCTCTTGCCGTCGCTGAATTTGACGTTGATCGGTGCCTTGCCGGCGTTGTAAGCCAGATAGGTTTTACCACCGTCGGCGCGCTTGAAGACGGCGTACAGCGTGGTGTCGGCGGTGACCGTGAAATCGGGCGTACCCATTTCTTTCAGGCTCAGCATCCAGTGCAGTGTGTGTGTGCGGGTGTCACCTGCTTCCACGCTTCCGAACCGGTCCCACTGCGCCAGTGCTGCCGTTGGGTCGGCCAGCGCCAGGTACTTGGCGAACACGTCCTGCCAGACATCCTTCGGCGGCGGGTCGCGCGGAAACTTGCCGATTGCGTTGTAGTTGTCGGTCTCGCGCTTTAACGCGTCCACATTGCGTTTGACGTAGGCCGGGTCGCGCCCGAGGTAGGTGGAGAAACTGGTAACCGGCAACAGGTTGATGCCCTTGGTCTGGCGCGGCTCGTCGGTCCACCAGGTCTTGTGTGCGTAACGACCGCCGAACACCCAACTGGCCTCGACATTCTTGTATTCGGGCGGGAACACCTGGTTGTGGACGTCGAACCAGTAGTGGCTGACGGCGTCGATCTCGGTCGTGTACAGGTAGATACCGAGGTCACGCAGCTCGCGGTTGCCAGTGGCTTCGCCCCAAAGGATCACGCTGGCCCAGGCGTTGATGGCCTCCGAAGTGGATTCCTGGCCGTTACCGAAGTCGTACAGGCCGACGCCCGACGCCATCGAGAAGCCAGAGTACGGGTCGAACGGCCGCAGGAACGGGAAGTCGGCGCTCCCGCGCTGCGCGGTGGCGATATCGGCCACCAGCAGGTCTACCATGCCGCCCCATTTGTCCTTGGCCGCCCAGGCCGGGTCTCGCAGTGCGATCTCAGCCGCAGCGCGGATCCAGTAGCCGTAGTGGAAGTGGTGGTCGTTCATCTCTGCGGCGGCAAAGAACTCGTCCGGATAGGTGACCATCGTCCCCAGCCTCTTGTCATAGTAGAAATAGCTGCGGCCGACGCCACTGAACCACCATTCCATGCGCTCCTTGACCAGCGCCAGCAGTTGATCGCGCGCATCGATGTCGCCCTGCTGCTCGGCCAGCGCCGCCAGCTGGGTGGTGCGTGTCAGTCCCTTGCCCTGCCAGTAGGCGCTGACGCGCCAGTCGTCCTTGTTCTCCCGCACCGGGATCAGTTCGCGGCGTTTGCGCATGTCTGCCTTGAGCATGTCTTTAACTTCAGCGGCACCTGGGCCCTCCTTGATGCCAGGCCAATGTGGCAACACGCCCTGGTAGGTGCGTTCAATCTTGAACTGGCTGGCTGCCAGCAGACGGATCTTGCCGCGGATGCTGTCGTAGGCCGGGCCCAGCTTGTCGGCGACCGATGCATTGTTGAACCACTGGTGCGGGTACAGCCCCAGCAGTGGCCCGTTGTCGGCGCCTTCCATGACGCGGGTCTTGGCCGTGAAGGTGGTCTCAACCTTGCTGGTGGCTGGATCAAAGCGCCATTCGACGTGCGTGTCTTGAAGGAAGGCGTAAGCGTGGCGGGTCAACAGTTGCAGGCTCTCCAGGTGGTCATCCGGCAATGCCGCCGTCGACAGATAACCCGCACCCGCAGGAAGGCGGCCGAGCCATTCGGTGGGCGAGACCTGCTCCCAGCGCACGCCGGTGGGGCCGAACAGGGCATACGACTTGCCGCCAATGCGCAAGGCAAGCACGCGCGCATCGGCTTCATTGGCGAATCGCTCGCCGGCCGACGGCAGCTTGATGCGCACGTCGCCACGCGACAACGTGATGTAGGCGTACGGGCTTCCATGCGCCACGGTCACTTGCATCTGGTCGGCGCCACGGTCCATCGCGATGTCGACCGCCCAGTCCGAAGCCCTGGCCAGCTTGGCCGGCCCGGGCTCGAAGGCCACCGGCGAGATCACCAGTGCATCGCGGTGCGGGTAGTGGATCTCGTTTTCACGAAACTCGGTGGGCACCACCTGTTTGCCGGGCAAGGCCACTTCCAGCCCGGCGGGTGTGGTCTTGACCGTCAGCGGATGCGCGAACAGGGCCTCGGGCTTGGGGTTGAAGATAAGCGTTGAATACCACTGGTTGGTGGGTGCGGCGAGTTTGAGCATCGCATCGGTGCGGTACGGTGCAGCCGGTGGCGCCTTGTCGCCACTCTTGGGAGACGCAAAATAGGTACCAGAGCCGAGTTTGACCGGCTGCGCCTGGGCCCCGCTCAACGCACCCCACCCAACCAACAATGCCAGGCCAAAGCCTTGAACTAGTTTCATGGTAATTTCCTCAACAGTCATCAAATATCCGAGTACCAAATCATAATGAAAGCGCTTTCAAATGGCATCCTAGGTTTACCCTTTGAGGGTTTACCCCAGTATTGAAGGGCGTGAGATTTCGCTGGATTAGGGAAAACACGGGGTTTCAAATACCAAAAAACGCGGGATGATCAAGCCGTTATGAAAGCGCTTTCAAGTTATCCCAGCCCTCAATCATTATGAACATCAAAACCACCTCGATCAGCGCCGCCGTGCGGCGGGCCTATTGTTCTGCCGGTGCCTCTCGCAAACGCAGCTTGCAAGCCGGCCTCATCGTCGCCGCGCTGTCGATGTCAAGCGCCAGCCAGGCGCTTGATTTCGGGCCCGACGGCATGTTCAGCCTGACCGGTTTTGCCCAGCTCACAGTGGGGCAGCACGAAAACCGTTGCGTCGAATGTCAATGGGTCGCTTCCACAGAAGGCAAAGACAAAATCTGGGCCGATCCGCTACTTCCAGGTCAAAGCTACAAGACAGTCAGCACCGTAAATTACCAGATACAGCCTTACCTGGGCGTCAAGTACGACCTGGGCCGTGGCTACAAGGTATCAGCTTTGGTGAGCCAGCGCTGGCGCGACGGCATTGTGGACAATGCTCACGTCACCGATGATCGTCTGGGCAGTCGGGTCGATGTGCCCGGCTTCTGGTACGAGAAGAACATTGCGCTCAGCCACGAAGACTATGGCAGTCTGCGCATCGGCCACATGACCACCCGCTCCTGGAGCGTAGCCGACTACCCGTATGGCACCAATCTGGGTCTGGCGGAAAACTGGGGCTCCAGCGGTGCTGGTTACGGCATGTTGACCAAGGCCGTGCGCTACACCTCACGCGTTCTTGATGTGGCGGAAGGCGACCTGGTGCTTGAGGCAACCTATGACCGCGGCAACACCGAATTCAAGATCCACAAGCCCCGCTTTGTTGAGTTGTACGGGCAATTTCACCGCGGTGGGCTGGTGATGGATGCCATGTTTCAGAACTCGCATAACGGTGGTCCTGGTGCCTGGGGTCACAACCCGTTTATGGGTTTGACGCCGTTCCCGCAAGACGATGCCAATCCCAATCTTAAAGATGCCAGTCAAGGCATTGCGATGCTGATGGCACGCTATCAGGTCGACTCGCAACTGGAGCTCTCTGGCGGCCTGCGTCGCAACTGGTGGAGCGGCGCCAGCGCGGTACAAAACCCGACCACCCTGTACTGGAACAATATGTTCAACGTTGACTGGAATGCCACCCTCAATGGCGTGCAGAACCCGGGTTACCCCGCGAGTTCCTACGACGTCTTGCTGGGTGCCCGCTACCGCGTTGGCAAGTGGGTGCCATCGGTCGGTCTGGTGCACCTGGGCACGGCACGCACCGACAACCCAAGCGACCGGGGCCAGGGCAACTCGGCCTTGTTCAGCGTGTTGGGACTGCAATACGACCTCGGCAACGGACTCAAGTACGACATTCAGGCCGGCCAGGTGCGCTACGCCAGATTGGGCTTGTCGCCCATGTCGATGCCTGGCAATGCATCCTTTTCAGATGTGGATTCCCGCATAACACAGCGCGGCAACTGGCTCATCCTTGGAATGGTTTACGGGTTCTGATGCGCCCCCAGCAAAAGGTCACTTTCATGAAATCAACCCAACTCAGCACCATGGCCATTCATCCTGCCCAACTGGCACGCGCCGCCCTGGCGTGTGCATTCGCCCTGATTCTTGTCTCTTGTGGCGGCGGTGGCAAAACGCCAACCACCGATGTCACGCTAACAGCTGGAGGGCAAAGAGCCCTGAGCCCGGCTTTTGCGCAACGCAAGGCGGTCAACTATTCACCTTACCGCACGGCAACTACCGTCGGTGACGCCAGCAAAGCCACTGACATAGCCAACGAGGAAATCACCGATGCCATGGTGATTGAAGATCTGAACTTGTTGAAGCAGGCCGGCTTTGGAATGATCCGCCTGTTCAACAGCGACGTGAAAGTGGCCGAACGAACCCTGCGAGTCATCAGTGACCCGGCCAACAACCTTGACTTCAAGGTCTATCTGGGCATGTGGATGGCGGGCTATAACGAGCCCGGCAACCAGGCACAAATTGCGCTGGGCGTGGCATTGGCCAAGAGCTATCCCGACATCGTGGTGGCAGTCAGCGTTGGCAACGAGAGCCTGGTGAACTGGAGCGACCACGCCATGAAACCGGCCGTGCTGGCCAGCCACATTGCCTATGTGCGCAGCCAGATCACGCAGCCGGTCACCACCGACGACAACTGGGCTTACTATGCCGCTGCCGACCGCGTCATCCTGGACGCCATTGATTTTGCGTCTGTACACAGCTATGCCATGGTCGATACGCACTACAACCCGACTTTCTGGGACTGGAAGCAAACCACCGTTCCTGCCGGGCCGGACCGCGCCGTAGCGATGATGAAGGCGGCCATGGATTCGACCAAGAAAGACTACGCAGCAGCGCGCAGTTTTATAGATTCCAAAGGCTATACGGCGATGCCCATCATCATTGGTGAAACCGGCTGGATGGCGGAAGACGCCAGCGGTGCCAACTGGTACAAATTCTTGGCGCATCCGGCCAATCAGAAAGTGTACTTTGACCGCTTGCAGGCGTGGTGGATTGACGGCTCAGGTCCGAAGGCGGTGTTCTACTTTGAGGCGTTTGACGAACAATGGAAGGGCACCGATGACAAGTGGGGCTTGTTCAACAGATTCCGCGAAGCACGCTTTGCCATTCAATCTGCACATCCACAAAGCAGCTCCTTCAAATATGCTGCAGGCAACTACGCAGCAGCCGACGCGCTTTACTACAAACCGCCAACGCTGAATGCGGCTGAAACGCAGGCCAAGTACGTCATTCACTCAGAGGCGGTCACAGGGTGGCCGGTCGGACTGAGGGCCGATGCCTTCGGTGGCGGGACACCGTTCACACTGGGCTACCCCGTGTCTGGTGACTCGGCCGCGGGCGACATGGGTGCCACGCTTGCTGCCAGCCATTACCTCAGCTTGTCTGATTTCAAGCCCTTGTCCGGGTCCTATGGTTGGGGACTGCTGTGGCAATCTTCCGCCACTCCAACGCCAGTCACAGCGAACATGTCAAACTTCGCCAACGGTGCCATCCATTTCAGCGTCAAGACGGGTTATCAAGGCAAGTTGCGGATTGGTATTTCGAGCGACACTGACCAGGGCACCGCCGTCGAAGCCAACTTGCTGGTATCCAGCGGCGACAGCTTTGGCTATTGCAGCAACACGACGGCAGTCTGGTGCGATGTCACCATCCCCTTGAGTGCTTTCAAATCGGCTAACCCCTTGCTGGACCTGCGTTATGTTTTGACACGCTTCTCGATCGCTGACATCTACAGTGAGACCGGCAATGCAGCGCGTAGCGGTATGCCGCAGATTGCGCTGGACAACATCTATTGGGCACAGTAGCTTCTGGATGCGGTGTTTTCTGACAGCAAGGGATGGCATTGCGAGACTGAGCGAGCAGATCAACTGGCAACTGGAAATCAAGGCGTCCGGTTGCGCCGAGGTCTGGGTTCATGCGGACAAACCGTTTCAAATCCTGGAAGGTTTTGGCGGCGCGTTCACGGAAGCCGCCGCAGTCACCTGGCAAAAGCTAAGTCTGCAACGTCAGGAACAAGTCTTGCGAGACTACTTCGATGTCGATG
>JBAXBQ010000118.1:0-6075 GCA_037141865.1 Comamonadaceae bacterium
GAGGTGGAGGTGGAGGTGGGGTACACCACGATGCGTGAATACAGCCACACCAGCGCCAATGGAGCGCCAGTGGCAGCAACGGTAAAACGATGGCAGGGACAAGTCCCGTCCACTCCGCCATTTAAGTCATTGATAAACCACCACATTCGGTGGTTTTTTTCGTCAACTCTCTGATTTACAGAGGGAAGCGAATAGTGTGACTTGCATTCAATTATGCAAACTTTGTCTACACCTGTCTCTAGCTTTCCTACGCTTTCTCGCGGCGTCACACTAAGACGTGTGGAGGAAAGTGTGGGTTTTAGGACATCCATTTTGAATACCGATAATTAGTGAAAGTCGCGGCTTTGTGTCCCCAGGCGCCCCAATAGCGGCGTCATATCAATGAGCTTCAGAGCAATCAGATTGCGGACCTCGCCCTCGCGCTGCCAGCGTCCATAGACTGCCAGCAACCGTGAACCGAGGAGCGCCGTGCGCTGCGTCTCACGCACCTTCTTCCAGCAGATTACTTGCACGACACCCGTTTCGTCCTCCAGACTGATGAAGGTGGTGCCCTTGGCGGTTTCCGGTTGCTGGCGCAGTGTCACGATGCCGCAGTAGCGCACCAGGCGCCCATCCGGAAGATCGCGCAGTTCCTGGGCCGACATCAGGCGACGCTTGACCAGCAAGGGTCGCAGCAGCGCCAGCGGATGGCTGCGCAGCGTCAAACCCATCGCCGCATAGTCCCAGATCACTTCTTCCCCTTCAGGTGCTGGCGGCAACTCCAAAAGGTCCTCATTCACTGGTGCTTCACGCAGCAGCAATGGTGCCTTGCGCAAGGCGGCCGCGTCCCAGACCTGTTGTCGGCGGTGCCCGGACAGACTCATCAAGGCATCAGCCGCCGCCAGCAGCTTCATCTCATGCAGTTCCAGGTTTGCGCGCAGTGCCAGATCTTCGGCACTGTCAAACGGCGCCTGCAAGCGGGCTGCCACGATGCGATGGGCCGAGTCTGTTCGGAGCTGGTCAATCAGGCGCAACCCCAGTCGCACGGCCGGCGGATGCGGCAGCCCCTCCAGCGTGCAATCGACTTCGCTGTACATGACATCAGCGGGACGCACTTCGACTTCGTGGTGTCGGGCATCCTGCACCAGCTGCGACGGTGAATAAAAACCCAGCGGTTGGGAATTGAGCATGGCGGCCAGGAACTCGGCCGGGTGATGGCGTTTGATCCAGCAGCTGGCGTAGACCAGCAAGGCAAAGGACGCGGCGTGGCTCTCAGGAAAGCCGTATTCGCTAAAGCCCTTGATCTGCTCAAAGATACTCAGCGCAAAAGCACGTTCATAACCGCGCTCAGTCATGCCGTTCACAATTCGGTCGAAATAGTGTTCCAGCCCGCCCTTGCGCTTCCAGGCCGCCATGGAGCGGCGCAAACCATCGGCTTCCCCGGGTGTGAAGCCAGCGGCCAGGATCGAGATCTGCATCACCTGTTCCTGAAACACCGGGATGCCCAGGGTGCGCCCCAGCGCCTCGCGCAAAGCCTCACTGGGATAGCTCACCGGCTCCTTGCCTTGGCGGCGGTTCAGGTACGGATGCACCATGCCGCCCTGAATGGGACCCGGGCGCACGATGGCCACCTCGATCACCAAATCGTAGAAGCAGCGCGGTTGAAGCCGCGGCAGCATGCTCATCTGGGCCCGGCTCTCGATCTGGAACACGCCCACTGTGTCGGCCCGGCACACCATGTCGTAAGTGGCTGGGTCTTCCGCTGGAATATCCTGCATCTCAAAGACATAACCCTTGCGCCCACCGATGAAAGCCAGCGCTTTGCGGATGGCGGTCAGCATGCCCAGCGCCAGGCAATCGACCTTGAGCAGGCCCAGCGCGTCCAGGTCGTCTTTGTCCCATTCGATCACGGTGCGATCCGGCATGGAGGCGTTCTCGATCGGCACCAGGCGCGACAGCGGACCGCGTGTCAGCACAAAGCCGCCAGTGTGCTGCGACAAATGCCGTGGAAAACCCAGGATCTGCGCCGTGAGTTTGAGCAACTGCTGCACCGCCAGGTCGTCCACCGACAAACCCACTTCCAGCAACCGCTCCGGTCGAATCTCGCGTCCATCCCACCAGTGATGTCCTTTGGCAATCGCATCGACTATTTCCAATGGAAATCCCAGCGCCTTGCCGACATCGCGGATGGCCGACTTGGGCCGGTAGCTGATCACAGTGGCGGTCAATGCAGCACGGTCACGCCCGTACTTGGCGTAAAGGTACTGGATCACCTCTTCCCGGCGTTCATGTTCGAAGTCGATATCGATGTCGGGCGGCTCATTGCGTTCGCGGCTGATGAAGCGCTCAAACAACACGCTCATGCGCGCCGGGTCCACCTCGGTCACACCCAGGCAATAGCAGACCACGCTGTTGGCGGCCGAGCCACGGCCCTGGCACAGGATGTGGCGGGAGCGGGCAAAGCGCACGATGTCGTACACCGTCAGAAAATAGTGCTCATAGTGCAGATCGGCAATGAGTTCGAGTTCATGCTCGATCTGTGATTGCACTTTGGCATTTATGCCCTGACTCCAACGCCGTCCGGCGCCCTCGTAGGTGATGCGCCGCAGGTAGGAGTCGGGTGTTTCGCCAGCGGGCACCACTTCATCCGGGTACTGGTAGCGCAGTTCATCCAGGCTGAAGTGGCAGCGCGCTGCCACCTGCAGGGTCTCGGCCAGCAGATCCGCCGGGTAAGTCTGTACCAGACGCAAGCGGCTGCGCAAGTGGCGCTCGGCATTGGGCTGCAACGCATAGCCGCAGTCGATCAGCGGCATGCCGACGCGGGTGGCGGTCATCACATCCTGCAAGGGTTTGCGCGAGCGCACATGCATGTGCACATCACCGGCCGCAACCAACGGCACCGCCGTAAGGCTGCTGACCTGGCGCAGCCGGTACAGCCACATCTCGTCACCCAGTTCGCGCAGCAGTTGCACTGCCAGCCAGCAGCGACCCATAAAACTGCTCAGCAGCCAGCGCGCCACACGCTCGATCTGCGCCAGGTTGGAAGACCGGTCGGGCGCCGCCAGTACCACGCAATCCTTCAGCTCGGCGGGATCCATGTCGGTCAGGGTCAGGTGGTAGGAACCTTTCTCGCAGGAACGTCGCAAGCGCGTGATGAACTGACACAGGTTGCCATAGCCCTCCAGATTGCAGGCCAGCACGATGAAGGTAAAAGGGGCGTCGCAGGCGACCTGAAACTGGCTGCCCACCAGCAAGGGTAGACCTACGTCTTTGGCGGCGACATGGGCACGGACCATGCCGGCCATGGAGCATTCATCACACAGTGCCAGTGCGCTGTAGCCCAGTTGGCTGGCGCGCAGGACCAACTCCTGCGGCTGGCTGGCGCCCCTCAAAAACGAGAAGTTGCTCAGGCACCAAAGCTCTGCATAGGCCGCCAGGTTGGACGGGGCTGCCATGGAGGACCTCTCAGGCAAAGACGCCGTGCAGGAACCAGGAGCTGCGGTCCTGCGCCAGGCGCGTCTGGTAAATCCACAACACGCCAGCGTGCGCGCTCAAGGCCACCCAGTAGTCACGCACCACAGTCCGACTGGTGGTGGCAGGGGATACCCGGTCCCACCAGCCACCTTCAACCCGGTGCGGACCCGACAGCAGATGCAGCAAACCCTGGTACTGTGGTTGATCGCCTTTGACCGCCAGGCGCAGCGGCTGCGACAGGGTGAAGCTGGGCTGCGCCAAGTCCAGCGGCAGGACGTTGTTGCGTGGCGCTGGCTGGCTGGCGTCTTGCCAATGCACTTGCCACTCCAGGCGGTGGTCTTCCTGTAGCACCGGGCGCAGCACGCGCTGTGGCCCGAGCCGTGCCGCAATGCGCTCCAGCACCAGGGTCAGCGATTCGCCGGTCTGTTTGGGATCGGGCAGCAGGGAAAAACTGTGCTCCTGCAGTGCCTGGACCTCGACGGCGATCAGTTCCAGCTCACCGACCGGCGCCAGCAACCGGACCTTGGCCAGATGCTCGGCCAGCAGGCGGCTCAGGTGTTCGATGTTGCGCGTGACTTGGGCCGTGCGCAGGGTCAGTTCCCCGCCATCGCCCACAGTGCGGGAGCGCATGGCATCGTGGCACCAGCGAAGCGTGAAGGTGGTGACACCACAGCGGCGAGCAGCCAGCCAGCCGCACATTTGCAGCAGGAGCCGGCGCGCGCCAAACAGGATGGCTGGCGCATGTTCGATACGTGCCATCAGTTCGAGCTTGCTGTGAAACGTCTCGGGCAACAGGACCCATCTATAACTGTCCGGGCGCAGACCATAAGCCCGGTCCATTGCTTCCAGCAATTCTTTGTCAAAGCGCCGGCTTATACCCCCGCGCGGCAAGGCCCGCACCTGCCCCAGCGTCTGACAACCCAGTCGCGCCAGCGTGGGGGCATGGGACTGCACTGCGCTCAAGGAGGCCAGCGGCAACGCATCCAGCAGTTGATCTATGGGCTTGGCGAAGCCGTTGCGAATGCCGCAGCGTGCCAGCGCCAGCGCCGCCAGGCTGGTCGGCGCCCAGCTGAGGAGTTGCACACCCAGCTCCACGCTTTCACCCTGCACCCGTTGCACCAACTGGCGTTTGCCGCCGAACAGGCGCGCACTGCTGTCCAGCTCCATGACCAAGGCACTGGCTTCAAGGATGGCGACATGGGGGGTGAATTGAAGGCACCAGGTCGCCAGTCCGGCCAGCGCCTCAGTGGACGGCGTGCAGTCGGGGCAGCGGTCGGGGAGCAGGGCTGCCCACAGCATGGAGGTTCTCACGGGGAGTGGCAGACCGGGGCTGCAGCAGTTGGCTGGGTCGCAGCAGCCGCGGCGTCAGTACCGATGTCAGGCCACCCGGTATCGAGGGCAACACTGCCACGCCGACATGCACCGGGCCGCGGCGCTTGAATACATGGACCTGCAATTCCCAGTCCAGACCGTAGGTCGCGTGCAGCCGCAGGGGCGCGGCCGAGGCTTCCTGGCGGGCAGCTTCAGGGCGGAACAGAAAGACCAGACCGTCACACGATTGAGCGCTGATTTGCAGGCGCCGGATCTGCTCCTGGCGTGCTTGCGGCAGCCAGGCGAGGACAGCACCGGCGGCATTGGACTTGATCAGTTGCTCGGTAACCCACAGGCGCTCGGCCGGTGCCTCGGCCTGGATCCAGACCAGGTGACGCTGGTCCAGTCCTTCATGCGCGAGGCCCGGAAGATGGGGTTGCTTGGGTGGTCCGACCACGACCACCTGACCACCCTGGGCCACCACCTGGCGCAGGGCAGGACCGATAAGACGCCACTCCAGCACCGAGGGTTGGGGACTCAGTACTTCGGAGAGTGAATGGCAAGGCCAACCGCCACCTGGCAGTTCCTGGTCGAGTGCCGCCCAGCCGGATGAAACAGTGGTTGTGACGACCGAGCCGAACTCGGTACCGCGCCACAGGGCATCCAAGTCGGGCAAGACATGGCCGGCAGCCACCGGGGTATGAATAGCGCCGACTCGCAAAGCCTGCGGCGAATCAAGACCCGCCAGGCAGGATTCACTGGCTTCACTGATTTGGGCATGCATCGCTGCGGTCCCGCACCGGAATGCCTTGCGCCAGCCACGCAACCACCGCGGTTTCGGGCTCCATCTGCTGCCATTTCGGGTCCGCCAGCAGGTCGGACGCCACTTCGTCACGTTGTTCTCTATGCAGCCGGGGCCACTGGGCGTGCAGACGGGCCGAGCAGCGGGCAATCCATTCGTTGGTTTCCATGGCGCTTCCTTTGTGGGGTGAAGTACTGTATTTATATCCAGTATACTTATTCCCAGGAATGCATGCAACAACACCACAAAAGTCGGTGTCAGAACGCCCACGCTAAGTCAGCTATAGGCAGAGCGGTTTTTGGGATCTTGTGAGACGGTGTGACTTCAATAATTGGTGGCTGGCGGGGATCACATACTGAGCTGCAGATATTATGGATGCTATGTTTTTGGCATTTGGTTTTAAGAAGTACCGTCAAAAATACCGTCATTTTGCAAAGTGTCTCCTTTGATGGTGTTTGACATGTCATGAGTCCCTGTGCCACGCATAAGCCACTGTTTCAAGCTACACG
>JBAXBQ010000119.1:0-6064 GCA_037141865.1 Comamonadaceae bacterium
CAGGCGTTGGAGAAGCAGGGAATCTCCGTAGTGGTCGAAAAGGCCGGCTCTCGATCCATTGCCAACCGTTTTGATGCCAGCAAGTACGATTTTGGCTTTCCATCCGGTGCGCCAGCAGCGGCGCAGTTGCGCGCCACGGCAAAGGCCAGCACGGTATTCAATCCTTTCTACACGCCGATGGTGCTGGCCAGTTGGCGCCCCATTGCCGATATTTTGGTGGCCAACAGCATCGCCGAACGCCAAGGTGACGTCTACTACATCGTGGACATGCCAATGTTAATGAAACTGGTTGAACAAGGCACGCGCTGGCGTGATCTCAAGAACAGTCAGGCATTTTCGACTGGCAAAGCCGTGCTGGTAGCGTCGACAGATGTGCGAACTTCCAACAGCGCGGCCATGTACCTCGCCCTTGCAAGCTATGTGGCCAACAACCAGGCCATCGTGCAAAGTCAGGAAGATGTAGATCGAGTGATGGGCGCAGTCGCCCCTTTGTTTTTGCGCCAAGGGTTCCAAGAGCAATCGTCTGCCGGCCCCTTTGAGGACTATTTGGCCTTGGGTATGGGCAAAGCCCCTTTGCTGATGGCCTACGAATCGCAAATGGTGGAGTTTTTTTTGAAGCACCCGGACAAGCTCAAGAGCGACATGGTGCTGCTCTACCCAAAGCCCACGGTATTTTCCAAACATGTTTTGGTGCCTTACACCAAAGCGGGTGAGCGACTGGGTAGCGCCTTGGAAAACGACACCAAGCTGCGTGAGCTGGCACATGAATACGGCTTTCGCACCGGCGGCGATACCAAGGGACCAGAAGTGTGGGCCAAACGTGGCATCACCGTTCCTGAGATCCTGATTGACGTTATCGAGCCGCCTAGCCATGAATGGCTGGAGCGGATGATCCTAAACATTGAAGCACGCTTTAAGTAAAGGCCATCACTATGAATGCATCATCCAACCTCGGTTCCAGCACTGTGACCACACAAACCACAACCGCGGCCCTGGGCGAATTGACGCCGCCAGACGTTTTTAACCTGCAAGTACCGTTGCCTGTAGCCGTTGTTCCAATTGAGTCGGCTAGTGGCAAGGTTCGCCTCAAATCCGAAGACGTTGCCCAACTGGACGCCCAGGTGGCGCAGTTTATTGATGACATCACTGCACACGACAGTCAGGACCCGAAATTCAAGGAAGCGGTGGAACGCATCCACTCCATGGGCAACAAAGACATTGAGGCCTCGGCCTCTGTGTCCAACCGCATGCTGGATCGCCCGGTCAAGTCGTTGAATAACGGCCTATTCGACAAGGGTGCGGAAATTGGCAAGGGTTTGATTGACTTGCGCCGGCAAATTGAAGAGCTCGATCCATCGCGACAAGGTGATCTGTTCTCGGTACGCAAGATTCTTGGCTTCATTCCCTTGGGCAACAAGATGGCTGACTATTTTGACAAGTACCAGTCCTCACAGTCGCACCTGAACGCCATCATCGAAGCTTTGAAGCGGGGCAAGGACGAACTGCTGCGAGACAACGCCGCCATCGATCAGGAGAAGGTCAACCTCTGGGGCTTGATGGAAAAACTGGAAAAGTATGTGCACATCGGCAAAAAGCTCGATACAGAACTCGACAGCAAGGCGCGATCGCTGGAGGCTAGCGACCCCGAAAAGGCTCGCGTGGTGCGTGAGGAGATGCTGTTTTACACACGCCAGAAGGTGACTGATTTGCTCACCCAAATGAGTGTGAATATCCAGGGTTACCTGGCGCTCGACATGATTCGCAAAAACAATCTGGAGCTGATGAAAGGTGTTGACCGCGCCACTACTACCACTGTGAGCGCCCTGCGCACAGCGGTGATCGTGGCGCAGGCGCTGGCCAATCAAAAGTTGGTGTTGGACCAGATCAGCGCCCTTAACACTACCACCGGAAATTTGATCGCCAGTACCAGTGAGATGCTGCGCGACCAAAGCGCGGTCGTTCATCAACAGGCCGCCAGCAGCACCATCGACATTGCCCAACTCCAGAAGGCATTTCAAAATATTTACCAAACCATGGACACCATTGCTGACTTCAAATCCAAAGCGCTGGAGTCCATGCAGACCACAGTCAACACTCTGTCACAGGAAGTTGGCAAGTCCAAGACCTATCTGGATCGCGTGCGTCGGCAAGAAGGGCAACAAATCAGTGTCGCCGCAGACGAGGTGAAGCTGTGACGCAGCGACTGGCAACCTCGGCCCTGATCGGGCTAATGGCATTGGCATTGGGTGCCTGTGGTAAAAAACCTGTGGACACGCCCGATGCGCCGCAAACAGGGGTCCACACATTCACGGTACTTGCCGGTTCGGAGTTGAAAGAAATCGAGCCCAAACTCAAGGAAGCGGCAGCCACGGCCGGCGTTGACTTGCGGATGAGTTACGCAGGTACCTTGGACATCGTGGAGCGCATCAACTCTGGAGATTCCTTTGATGCGATGTTGCCACCCAATGGGGCCTACCCTGCATTGGCGCTTACGACCAAGCCCGTGGCGCGCGAGAAGCTGTTTTATTCCCGCGTGGCATTGGGTGTGAAGGCGGCCAAACTCAAGGAGTTGGGCTGGGACAAGAAGAATCCATCCTGGGCAGACATCGCCAAAGTCGCGAAGCAGGGGCGGTTGCGCTATGCCATGACCAACCCCACAAGTTCCAACACAGGCATGAGCACGTTGTTCGCAGTGGCATCGGCTGTGGCCGGCAAAACCGAGGACTTGACCGTCAAGGAAGTGGATGGCAAAGTCATTCAGGGGTTTTTGAGTGGCCAAAAGCTGACTGCAGGCAGTTCCGGCTGGCTGGCTGAGGCTTTTACTAAAGCGGTATCGACGCTCGATGCCATGGTGAACTACGAAGCGGTTCTGCTGCGCACCAATGAAAAACTGGCAGATGCAGACAAGCTAACGCTGGTGTATCCGCAAGACGGTGTGATCTCGGCAGACTATCCGCTGATGCTTCTCAATGCTGGCAAGCGTGACGATTACAACAAACTTGTTTCTGCCATCAAAGCACCAGACATGCAAAGGGCGGTGACCATGCAGGCGTTCCTGCGCCCTGCAGTGCCAGATGCGCCCTTGGGTGTGGGTCTGAGCACGGCCCCGGTTGCCGAACTGAGCTTTCCCAATAGCCTGGATGTGATTGATGCAGTTCTGGAAAGCTACCAAGGCGAGTGGCGCCGTCCGGCCACCTCCATTTTTGTGCTGGATACCAGTGGCTCGATGGCGGGTGCACGCATTACTGCTATGACTGATGCCCTCAAAGTGCTGTCCGGTGCTGATGCATCAACTGCCAGCGCCCGTTATGCGCGCTTTCAGGCGCGCGAACATGTGTACCTTATTCAGTTCTCCAATGCGGTGCGTGTTCCGGTTGCCGTGGATTTTGAGACGACCCCTTTGGCGCAGGCACGTGCCAACGTCATTTCCTTTGCCAATGGCCTTAGTGCCGATGGCGGCACTGCGATTTTTGCCGCATTGCTTAGAGCCCAGGAATTGGCTGCCCGGGAACAGGCGAAAGACCCTAACCGGGTGGTGAGCATCGTGCTACTGACTGACGGCGAGAACAACGTTGAGCCCAGTCTCGACGGCTTCAGGCAACGCCTGGCGGGAAAAGCGCCTGTGCCGGTATTTCCAATACTGTTTGGCGAGGCCAGCCCAGCCGATATGACCGCCCTTGCCCAGTTCACCGGCGGGCGTGTATTTGATGGACGCAAGGTCCGGCTGTCCAGTCTTTTCAAAGAAATTCGGGGCTATCAATGAGCCAGGTTCTTGCCGTATCTAGTGAGTCGCGTGCGTCTCTCTCGTGGCGCCTTCGAGCCCTCTTGTTCCTCTATGGCAACGCTAATCTTGCGGGCTGCGCTCTGGCCTTGCTGGGTCCTGCGCTTCTATTTCTGCATGTGATCGGGCCTGGCTGGTTATTTATCACAGCCGGTTTGTACGCAGCGGGCTGGCTTGGCGGACACAGTCTGATGCAAGCGCCTGAAGTCGAGCGGCGAATTGAAGATTCGCTCACTCTGGAACAAACCATGGAGCACCTCGACCAATTGTTGGTCAGCGTGCGCACGCACCTGACGGGTGACATGAATCGGCACCTGGATAGCATTAAGACCTCGGTACAAGAGGTGCTGCCCCGCTTGATCGGTGGTAATAGCCACAATGGGGACCTATTCACGGTTAAGGAAACCATACTACGTTATCTGCCCGAAACCCTGGCCAACTACGTCGCCTTGCCGCCAGCCTTTCGCACCACCCACGCTTTGGCAGGTGGCAAGACCGCGCGCCAACTGCTCGATGAGCAACTTGCGTTACTGGACACCAAGATGCTAGAGATCGTGACCAATGTGGCAGGTGCCGATGCACAGGCGCTTTTGGCCAATGGGCGCTTTCTGGAAATGAAGTTCCAGCAGCCTGACTTTTTGGTGCGGTAAGACGCGCCCATGCATCATGTCCCGTACCATTGTTGACATCCCTGACGCGCTGCTGGCACAGGTCGATGCTTTGTGCAAAATGTTGGGCATTTCCCGAGCTGAAGCGACCCGGCAGGCACTAAAAGTCTTTGTGCGCAGCCACCAAAACGTTAACGTCGATGCGTTTGGCTTATGGGCTGCGTCAAAGCCCGGCAATCACGCCCGCAAAACTGATTCCGAAAACGAATAACCACTATGCAAGGCGTTCTGATCGATACCGGCGTTTTACTTGACTACCTTCAGGGAAACAAGCAAGCGCAAATGGCCTTAGATGGCCACGCACATCGCTCCATCAGCGTGGTGACCTGGCTTGAAGTGATGCGCCGTTGCCCTGCCCATCTGGTCGATGCCACTGAAGGTTTTTTGCGAACCTTTGAGCGACTGTCCATCAGCGAAGGAGTCGCCGACGAAGCGCTGAACCTGATCGTGGACAGGCCTACATTGCCGGAGAATTTTGCATTAACTTGGGCAAGTGCGCGCGTCAATCATTTGACTTTTCTGACCGCCGAAAGTACCTTTGTACAACGCGGCGACGAGGGCGTCCTTATGGCCTACAAGCGCCGCCCTCTGTTGGTCGAATTCAAGTCGCAGCCTTAAAAGGAATCTTTTGTGTCAAATTAGTCTGTCGTTTTGAAATTGGGGTATTCGTACTTTTGGTGCGAATTGACACGGTCAGTTGTAAAATCTCTATTCGAATCAACGCATTGCAATGTTCATGTTTTTCAAATCGAGTGGCAATCATATGTGCCGCTCGGAATTGGAATTTTTGCCCTGAATCGCACCAATCTGCATCAAAAGTACGATTGCCCCTACTTGGTAGGGAGCGGAGAATGACTTCACAAGTGCCGCACAGTCGGCAGAAACTAACCTCCAACTGCGAAGGTCCGTTTCCTAATCTCCATGCACCGAGTTCAATGCCTGCTTCCTCAAACCCTTTCTGACCGGTAAGGGCACATTGTTCGTAAGCGATCTATTAACCCCGTCCCTTGCGCGGCGTGCTCAGATGTGATTGGCGTGGGCGGCTGGGCCGCTCGATCCTATTCGGACTGCAGCGCGATGTTCCACGGCAACAGTGCCTCGTAGTCGTCGGCGGTCTGTGCGAGCGGCAGCGCCACGAGCAGGGCTTGCAGATAGCGATACGAGTTGATCGCGTTGACCTTGCAGGTCTGCAGCAGCGAGTACAGGTTTGCGCTGGCGTTGGCGCCGGCCACCGTGTCCGAGAACAACCAGTTGCGTCTTCCCACTACAAACGGGCGGATGGAATTTTCGCAAGGATTGTTGTCGATGGGGTAGCTGCCGTCCTGCACATAACGCGAGAGCTTGGGCCACTGAGCGCTCAGGTAGTGCAGCGCCTTGCCCAGAGCACTACCCGGCACCACGGAGTGCAGGTGCGCCAGCAGCAAGGTCTGGATGTGGCCTAACACGGCCACGCTGTGCGCCTGGCGGTAACGCAGCCGCTCGGCTGCGCTCAGGCTGTTGTCCTGCGCGTGCGACTCCACCGCGTACAGCCGCCCGATCAACGCCAGGAACTGCGATGCGGGCTTGTCGGGCGTGCGTGCAATCTTTGGCAGCGCATCCAGCGCATCCACAAAGT
>JBAXBQ010000120.1:0-5949 GCA_037141865.1 Comamonadaceae bacterium
GTCCATGAGTGTGATTTCCGGTGCGCCTGTGAACTTCAGCGACGGCCGTAGCGTTGTCCAGCGAGCCAGACCACCACCACGCCCTCCTGGCGCAGCCTGCAGCTGCGGCTGGAAATTAAGCTGTAGCTAGAATTTGATTCAGGTTTATTACAAACCTCACAGCAACAGCATGACTTGAGGACGACATGAAAGTTTACGACCTGAAACTTCTGGCTTTATCGGCACTTGTATTGACTTCGTTCCACGGCCGAGCGGCAGACATCCGCGATACCGCCTGCCAGACCACCGCCCAATGCCAGGCCGAAGCTGATCGACTTCGCGGTAGCGTCACCAAGGACGCGACCAGCGCACGGGCCAAGGTGCAAGATCAGTTTTATTGGCTGGGCCGCATCAACATGGCATCCACGGCCATGTTGCTCGAAGAGGGCATCATTCCGGCGCGCCTGGCCAGGCCGATTGCCGAAGGCGTGATGTATTCGATCCGACAGGCCGATGAGTCCGGCGGCAAGCGTCCCAAGGATGTGCTGCAGATTGAAAAAATAATTTCTGAAAAATCCGGACCCGAAGCGACCCTGATTCATTCTGGTCGCAGCCGCCAGGACATGCTGGCAACTTACCGGGTTGCGCAGCTACGCAGTGCTGTGCTCGACACCGCCGAGGCTTTGCTGCAATCGCGGCTGGCTCTGCTCGATTTTGCCGGCAAGAACACCGAGACCTTTGTTCCAGCCTACACCAACGGTGTGCAAGCGCAACCGGTCAGCTACGCCCACTATCTGCTGGCGTTTGCCGATTCGTTTGCCCGCGACAGTCAACGCCTCAGGGAGCTTTACGCGCGCCTGAATCTGAGCCCGATGGGCACCGCCGTACTGGCCAATTCAAGCTGGCCATTGAATCGCAACCGCTTGGCCGAATTATTGGGTTTTGATGGGCTGGTGCTCAATTCCTACGATGCGGGCCAGGTAATTTCCTACGACGTTCCGATCGAGGCGGCCAATATCGTGGCTTCTACGGCGATACGGGTTGGCGCCATGATGCAGGACCTGCACACCCAGTACCACCAGAGCAAACCCTGGATATTGCTCGACACCAGCCAGACCTACACCAGCAGCGCAATGCCGCAAAAGCAGAACCCGGGTCTGATCATGGGCGCCCGTACCAAGGCCACAGATGTGGTGGCGCTGTCCCAGTGGGCCAGCCTGCACGCTCACAACGTTACGCCGGGCATGACCGATTACAAAGAGTTGGTGCCCGGCACCTATGTTGCAGCAGTCGAGATGCTGACCCAGTTCGTCGGCGTGCTCAAGGCCCTGCGGGTGGATCCCAATCGCTCATTGGATGAACTCAACGGCGATTGGACCACTTCCATGGAATTGGCAGAAACGCTGCAGCGTCTGCACCAGGTGCCGTTTCGCATTGGGCATCACTTTGCCAGTCTGGTGGTCACAGATGCGCGCAAAAATGATCTGCGTCCGAACCAGTTCCCTTATGCCAGAGCGGTGGAACTGTATGCCGAGGCGGTAAAGCAAGACGGTTTGACCAGCACCACATTCCCGTTGAGCGAACCGGTGTTCCGCGCCACGCTGTCACCCGAAGATATGGTGCGCAGCCGGGTCGGTATTGGCGGCCCACAACCCGAGGAAGTCAAACGCATGCTGGCTCTGGCGCGTGAATCGCTGGAGCGCGACAAAGTCTGGCTGACCGGGCGCAACGCCAGTTTGATTGAGGCCGAGGCCAAACTCAACGCCGCTTTCTTCAAGTACCTGGGACAGTGATCCATCGGCAGGGTCAAGCTGTTCACTCTGTTGCTTGCGCAAGCACTCACCCCGCCAGCAACGCCGCATTGCCGCCAGCCGCGGTGGTGTTGACGGTGATGGTCTGCTCGGCGCAAAAGCGATAGAGGTAATGCGGGCCACCGGCTTTGGGGCCGGTGCCGGAGAGGCCTTCGCCACCGAACGGTTGCACGCCCACCACGGCGCCAATCTGGTTGCGGTTGATGTAAACGTTGCCGACATGGGCCGCGCGCGCCAGGGCTTGGGCTCTTGAATCGATGCGTGTCTGGATGCCGATGGTCAAGCCGTAACCCAGGGCGTTGATCTGCTCGATCACCGCCTGGGGGTCGCCCGACCAGCGCACGATGTGCAGCACCGGGCCGAAGATTTCCTGCTTCATGTCGGCGATTTTTTGGACCTCGAAGGCTTGCGGCGATATCAGATTAGCAATCGGATTGCCGCGCTGCGCTCGCAATGACGCGTCATCCGGCTTCAGCAATGGCTTGGCCTCACGGTGCAAGCGCTGCAGGTGTTGCTGGATGCCGTCGAAAGCTTCTGCGTCAATCACCGGGCCGACATCGGTCGCCAAATCGGACGGATCGCCTGTTACCAGCTCTTTGGCGGCACCTTGAATCATCTCGATGACGTGGTCGGCAATCTCGGCCTGCACGCACAGCAGGCGCAGGGCCGAGCAGCGCTGACCGGCACTCCGGAAGGCCGACTGCATAACAGCGTCGCTCACCTGCTCGGGCAGGGCGGTGCTATCTACCACCATGGCGTTGATGCCACCAGTTTCGGCAATCAGCGGCACGATGGGGCCGTCTTTGGCGGCCAGCGCACGGTGGATGATTTTGGCGACCGAGGTTGAGCCGGTGAACACGACACCGGCCACACCGGGTGCCGCCACCAAGGCCGCGCCCACCGTTTCGCCGGGACCGTGCAGCAGTTGCAACGCACCCTCCGGCACACCGGCCTCGATCAGCAACTTCACCATCTCCAGCGCCACGCCGGGGGTTTGTTCGGCCGGTTTGGCCAGCACCGTGTTGCCAGTGGCCAGGGCGGCTGCCACTTGCCCGGCAAAAATTGCCAGCGGAAAGTTCCACGGGCTGATGCAAACCCAGGGACCACGTGCGATCAGGCGCAACTCGTTGCTCTCGCCGGTCGGCCCTGGCATGGCGATGGGCGCCATGATGCGCTGCGTTTCATTGGCGTAATAGCGCAGGAAGTCAACCGCTTCGCGTACCTCGGAAACCGCATCGCCCCAGGTCTTGAAAGCCTCCTTGACCAGCAGGGCACTAAACCTGGGTAACTGGTTTTCAAGCGCATCAGCGGCTCGCTGCAGGATGGCGGTGCGCTCAGTGACCTCGGTCTTGCTCCACTGTTTAAAGCTATCTCGGCTCTTTTCCATTGCGCCAAGGACCAACTTGGTGTCGAACAAAGGCACCACCGGCACTTGCACCGACTGGTAGGCCGCCAGCAACGGCGCGCGCATCGGCTCAACTGTCAAATCCAACCCGGCGCTGTTTTTGCGCACCGCGCCAAACAGCGCCAGGGGCAGTGGTAAAGACGACTCTGGCTCCAGACGCAGCGGCGAGATCAGCAGCTCGTGCGTGTCCACCGATTCATCGGCCAGCTGATGCACAAAGGACGAGTTGGCGCCGTTTTCCAGCAGGCGGCGCACCAGGTAAGCCAGCAGGTCTTTATGGGCGCCCACCGGGGCGTAGACGCGACAGGCAATCAGCGGGTTTTTCAAGACCTCGCGGTAAACGCCCTCGGCCATGCCGTGCAGACGCTGCAACTCGAAAGGCGCGCCGCTCTTGGCACCCATTTGCACGATGGCGGCGATGGTGCCGGCGTTGTGGGTGGCAAATTGCGGGTAGATCGCATCTGGCGCGGCCAGCAGCGCGCGGGCACAGGCCAGGTAAGAAATATCGGTATGGTGCTTGTGGGTGAACACCGGGTAGGCCGGCAAGCCCATTTCTTGCGCACGCTTGATCTCGGCGTCCCAATACGCACCCTTGACCAGACGGCACATCAGGCGAATCTTGTACTGGCGAGCCAGGGCGGTAACGTGCTCGATCAGCTCCAGCGAACGGGTCTGGTAGGTCTGCAGTGCCAGACCAAAGCCGGTCCACTGCGGGAAATGCTGCGCCACCTGCTTGACAAGCGCCTCGAACACTTCCAGCGACAACTCCAGACGGTCTACTTCTTCGGAGTCGATGGTGAGATTGATGTTGGCACGCGCCGCCTGCTGGCACAGACCCCAGACACGCGGCACCAGCTCGGCCAGCACGCGCTCCATTTGCGCATCTTCATAGCGAGGATGCAGCGCACTGAGCTTGATGGAGATGCCGTCGTTGGGCTCGCAAGCCCCGGTCTTGTCGGTACTTGCAGCAATAGACTCAATGGCGTTCTGGTAGCTCGTCAAATACGCCAGCGCGTCGGCATCGGTGCGCGCCCCCTCGCCCAGCATGTCGTAGCTGAACCTAAGCCCCCACGCTTGGCGCTGCGCGTCCTGCGCTGCCCCCCCAGGGGGTTGTTCCGCCTTGGGGCGGCCCGGCGGCGAAACGCGCAGATTTCCGATTTTTCTTTTGGCTGAGGCGGCTTCATGCATCGCCTCGGCGATGGTCTGGCCGAGCACAAACTGACGCCCCAGCAGCTGCACAGCGCGCAGTGTGGCGGCCACCACCGAACGGGCCCCCAACTTGGCAAAGATACCGGTCGGCGCCTCGCTGTCAGGCAGAAACTTCTTGCTCATCGCAATCGCCGTGCTGGACAGGCGCGCCATGGTCTTGTCGCCGGCGCTGTGAAAGTCGGCTCGACCGAGCTGGTCGGCGGTGAGGGCGATGGCGGTCTCGGCATCGGGCACGCGCAGCAGCGCTTCCGCCAGGCGCATCAAGGCCAGCCCCTCGGCGCTGGAAATGGGGTATTCCTGCAGCAGGCTCTCAAGTGCCCAAAACGGTGGCGGGTTACTCCGCACGGCGTGCACCCAGGGCGTGGCAACCCGGGCAGCAGCAGCCCAATCCAGGGCACGACCCAGAGACCCGAGGTGAGCGGCGACAACTTCAGCTTCGGGGCGATAAGAAAAGGGTAAGCGCACGGCAATCTCCAGGCAATTGATACAGATCGCTATGGTTACCGTTTATTTGATGAATTACTCACCAATTGAGTGCCCGTTTGCAGTTATTTATTCACGTATGACGGTTGCTTTGTATCAACTCCGTGATTGTTCCTGCTTACTCCGGCCGCTCCAGCTTGGTCGACAACAGGATGGTCGAGAAGGTATCGACCACGCCTTTAACAGCTCGAATCCGGTCGATGACGGCGTCGAGTTCGTGCGTTGATTCGGTCGACAGCATGGCGCACAGATCGTAGCGGCCGCTGACCGAATAGAGCTTGGTTATTTCGTGCCGTTTGGCCAATGCCCGCACCACCTCGGGCTCGTTTTTTGACTCCATCGAGATTAGCACCATTGCGCGGATGCCAAGTGATGGCTGGGCGCGTGTCACGCCCACCGTATAGCCGGTAATCACACCCCCATCTTCCAGTGCCTTCAGGCGCAGCTGAACCGTGCTGCGCGAACAGCCCAGTGCTTTTGCCAGACGCACCACCGGCAGGCGGGCATTAACTTTGAGAAGCTCAAGGAGCTGGCGATCACGGGGGTCCAGAGTGACAGACATGGGTTAATCCGGCAATTTGTACTAAAGGCGAGCATTATGACTCAAATTGACACCCAGGAACAAGCAATTTGCCTGTTTCCACTGGCAGCACTCATCTCTAAACTTGGCGCCAATCCCACCCATTTGGAGAAATCAAATGCTGCAAAGAGTCGACTTCAACCAGCCAAAGAAACTGCTGACCCGCGAGGAGTTGGACGCTTACGACCCGGAATCGGAATCGTGGCAAAAGCAGTTTGCCCGTCGTTACACGCACCATTGGGAGTTGAACGGCGTGCTGAACAAGATCGAGGACGTCAACGAAACCGTCTACAACAAGTTTGCTGTCTCCATCACCCCGTACATGGCGAAACTGATGGACCGCGATGACCCGAATTGCCCGATCCGCATGCAGTACATGCCGTCGCACCACGAAGAAACCAAACCGGGTTTTGCCACCTCGCTGGACCAGTTGGGCGAAGAAGGCGACACCATCCCCGGCACCAGCGTCGTGCACCGCTACC
>JBAXBQ010000121.1:0-5821 GCA_037141865.1 Comamonadaceae bacterium
ATTGAAATGAGATCTAAGTCCGCAATGGGAATGACATCGGACTTCAGTTGAAATCAGGTGACTGGCTCCAACGTTCCCATAACGGTCTGTGGTCGAAAGTGAGACCGGACGTACATTTCCAATTGAAATTTTGGTAAGCGGACATACACCGCCCGTGTTACTTTTTTAGCACCTACCCGAGATCACGAACGACAGGTTTCAGGAAGTGCAGTGTGTCGGCGCCCTAGAGCAAAACAATTGGAAGCGCGTCAACTGAGGTATGCGTATTTGCATATCAGGAATCTGAATATATGCAATTGTAAAGCGTGTCACTTCACTTCACAATTCACTGCTTAGGAACTTCTGTTGGTATATATGAGCTGCTCACCTCGCTATCTCCCGATCTGATTTCTGGCGCAGGTGGTGGGTCGAAACCGTACCACCGCCAGTAACACTACGTCTCAGTTCAACCTGAACCCCATCCTGTGTCAATGGAGAATTCATGAAACCATCCCTCAATTTTCTTTCAGCCAGCGAACTCGCTGCATTGCTTCGTGTTGGTGAAATCACCTCTCGGCAAACTGTCGAGGCTTTTTTCGCGCAAATAAGTAAACAGAACCCCAATTACAACGCCATTGTTACGACCAACGAGGCTGAAGCGCTAACGCAAGCAGACCAGGCAGATCAAGCCATGCGCGATGGCAAACCATGCGGCCCACTGCATGGGGTTCCGATCACGATCAAAGACACCTATCGCGTAAAGGGCTCGCGCACAACTGCGGGTTACCTCCCGCTTAAGGACCACATCCCCGATACCGACGCGGTGGCGGTCAAGCTCCTCAAAGAGGCGGGCGCCATCATCATTGGCAGGACCAATACGCCCACCCTGGCCATGGACATGCAAACGGACAACCCCATCTTTGGCAAGACCAACAATCCGTGGGACGTTCAGCGCACGCCTGCTGGCTCCAGTGGTGGATGCGCCACTGCTCTGGCAATCGGCATGACCGCCCTTTCCCTGGGCAGTGACCTCGCAGGTTCGATCCGTCTTCCCGCAAGTTTTTGCGGCGTCTATGGATTGAAACCGACGCATGGCGTTGTGTCGTTTGAAGGACACATTGTCCCGCTCCCCGGGCAGACCAATGGCTATCGTACGCTGGCCGTCGCGGGGCCGCTGGCACGTTCGATGGATGATCTGGCGTTGGCCTTGGACGTACTCACACAACCGACATCCCATGACAGAAATGTCGCCCCGCTGCTGGCTGAACTGGGTGAAAACGTCGACATCACCAAGCTCAAAATTGCCTGGACCGATAGCTTGGGTGGGGTTCCAGTCAGCAAAGAGATCAAGGACAAACTGCACGCCTTTGTGAACAAACTGGCCCAAGCAGGTGCAACCGTCCACAAGATTGAACCGCAAGGCATGGATTACAACGAAATCTGGGAAACCTGGGGTAGTTTCGTAGGGGCGCAAGGTAATTACGACATGTCGAATTTGAAGCGCTCCATTGGGCACTTATTCTCGAAAAACACATTGAAGAACATTCCGATGCAAAGAAAAATTGTGGGCCCGACTTCAGTGCACAAACTGATGCAGGCATTTGAACTGCAAAGCCACTACATCACCAAGATGGATAACTTTCTCTCGGAATACGATGTGTGGCTGTGCCCCGTCAGCGCGACCACCGCGTTCAAGCACCATGCGCACAGCAAATTGTTTGGTGATTACAAGATTTACAACACGCCGCTGCAAGTAGACGGTGCTGACGTCCATTACTACGTTGCAACCCAGTCGTACACGACCATCTTCTCAACTACCAACACCCCGGTGGTTTCCATGCCCATCGGCTTGGGCCCATCCGGTCTTCCCGTGAACATTCAGGTGGCGGGTAAACGCTTCAGTGATCGGCGCTTGCTCAAGGTTGCCAAGGTGCTGGACAGTTACGCAGACAAACTCCGGTACCCACTTCAATAGCTGACGCGCTGATCGACCTTGTAGTCTGGAGCGGGTTGCTCTGCCAGATCCCAGTCCGGCTCGGTTTGCATAACCAATCTTATGACCAATGGAGGAGGTGGTTGCGAAAATCGAATGTCGTCTGAGTGTCTTTACAAGACCGCCACGGCCAAAAACTCAATGACTGCAACCGCGGCACTGCTGCATTCCGTTACGAGCAGTTTAGGAGCTTTAGCAAGCCAAGGTACAAGGGAGGAACCGGTTCGTCTTAGTGGGGAAGGCTTGAGAAAAATTGCCAAATCAAAGCCGTGGCGTTAACTCGGGTGACGTTGGGACCCATCACCGATTCAGGCAGGCCGGACTCTTGCCCGCCGGGCCAAGCATGGCCCTGACCTTTGAGGTACCAAATTGTGTAAGTGGCACCATCGCGGCAATGGGTGAAACGCTCTATGGTGACCTGGTCATCGTCGCGCTCTTGGACAGCTGGGGTTGTGCAATTCAGACTCTGCGACCAAGCCTGTATGCCCTGTGACACCTGCGGCACCGTACTTTTGCCCCACGGGAGCTGGCGCTCGCCGCCCTCGATCGGGTTGAGCGGATCGCGCGTTCCGATTAGCATCAAGGTTGGCAAAGCTTTCGTTGGGTGTGCACCTTCACTGCTGTTCAATCCCATTACGGTCGCGATACCGGCAAAAAGGCTGGATAGTTCGGCTCCGATCTTGAACGTCATTCCAGCACCATTTGAATGCCCGGTGGCGTAGATGCGATTTTTGTCAACGGAAGTGCGCTGGGCAACATCGTCCAGCAGCGCGTTCACAAAGGCCATGTCGTTGATCTTGGCGCGGGGGGACTTGGCATTGAGTTGACCACTGTTCCAAAGGCGTGGGTTGATGCGAAAGTTGGCAGGCATACGTGGCAGGGCCGGTAGGCCGTCGGGTGCCACAACCACAAACCCTTCCTGTTCACTTAGGGCGGCCCAACCATTTTTGGTGAGGTAGTCTTTTCCATTGCCGCCTGCACCATGAAAAACCAGGACCAGCGGTGCACCACTTGCGCTCGCTTGAGGTGGGACGTGCAGGTGGTAGGTCCAAGTGTGTCCGTCAGCTTTTAGCTCCAAGTGTTGCACCGTAGCGCCCCAGGCAACACCACTTCCCACTCCGAGAACACAGCTCAAATAAATAGGCTTGAAGATGACTTTCATAGTGCAATTATGCGAGCGCCGTGACAGCAGGTGGTGTTCGTGCTGCGCTGCACTGCCGACGACCATTCGGAAAAATTGACTTTCGTTGTCGAACGACCGCTGTCGGTTTTTTCAGCATCCTAATGACCGAATCGGAGAGCGAAAAACTACTTCTGCACCTGGTCGACCCCTTTGATTGCCATCCATGCATGGCCAGTCGCAAAGCCGACTTAAAAGTCAGGTTGCAAGGCTGCGGTCACTGGCGAACAAGAACAACGTGCCCATTGCTGACCGTGGTGCCAGGGCAGAGCAGACATCCACCGAACCTGACGGCAAGGAGTAAGCTGTCGCTCGGCCTGCGATCTTTGCATCTTCTTGTGGCCGGCTCCAGCGCAGCAGTTGCTAGCTTAGGTCTGTCTGCAAAAATATGCTCGATCGATATCCGCTGTGTAGTTTTGTACGGAGAAATAGACGTGATGAACGTGATCGACTCAAGAGTTACCAACATAGACCAATTGAAACTCGAGCATTTCGCGAAAGGCGACAAGTTTGAGTGCCAAGCTGTACGTATCGGCCCGCTCCTCGGAGCAAAGGAACTGGGCTATTCCTATGATGTCGTCCCCCCCGGAAAGTGCTCGTGCCCCTTCCACAGTCATCGCGGGGAAGAGGAGATGTTTTTTATCGTGAAGGGCAAAGGCACGCTGCGCTACGGCAACGAGACACGGGCGATCCGCGCGGGTGACGTGATCTGCTGCCCGACGGGTGGCCCGGAAACGGCGCACCAAATCATCAACGACTCCGACGACGAACTTACCTATCTGTCCGTCAGCACCATGTTGCCAGCGGAAATATGCGAGTACCCCGATTCGAAGAAGATCGGCGCTTTCGGCGGTGGATTGCGTCACATGACGCGTGCGGGTCACGACCTCGACTACTGGACCGACGAGGTGTGAGGGCGGAGCGTGCCATGGCGGCCTGGTGTTGCGGCTTGGTCCCGTCTTGCGCGTTGCGCAGGTAGGCAAAGGTGGAAACGCGCACGAAGCGCAGTTGCAGCACCTCCACCGTGTTCAGGCACGCCAACAGGGTCGCCGCGCTGTCCCCCAGCCGCCCCTGGTATGGTTTCACATCGGACCGTGCCGCGTCCAGGGCTTCAAGTTCGGCCTCCCAATCCGCAGGGTCGGGAAATAGGTCGTTAAGGTTCCAGGTCATTGCTACCGGAACGTCTGCTCTGGCTCGGGCGTCCTGCATGGCGTATCTTCCTAACGATGAATGCTGAATTCTGACCCGGCCTGCGATGGTAGGAGCGCGGACAAGTGCAAATCAATCGATGGCTACAACCTTGGTTTGCCAGCCCACGCGGCAACTGCCCACTTTCAGGCGCAAGTGGCCACTGCCTTGCACGACCAAGGTCACATTCTTTTCATGCACATTGCCACGCGTCCAAGGCATGAAGATGCTGATGCCGTGATGCAAACCGGTGCCCCAGCCATCGAGGTGACCGATATCGATTACCGCCTCGCCAGGCGCCACGATCTTGAAGTTGTCGCCTTCGACGCTGAGGCGCAGCCGCTCCACATGCGGCAAACTCTTGGCCGACGACAAACCATAGGTGCCCAGGTAGCCGCTGTTGATCACCCGCAGTTCCACCCGGGTGTGGGAATCGCCTAAATTTTCTGTCTTTACAACTTCCATGCTGACCCGTGGCACCAGCGCCGCAACGCGCAAGAAAGCTGCGCTCTGCGCTGCACAGGTTTCAGCCAGTTTTTCGTACGGTGGGTTGCTGATGCCCACCCGTCCATCAAATCCACCCACCTCGACCTCTCCCAGTTGCGGGTGCCGGGTCTTGCGCCAGGTCTTGAAGATGCGCCCCTGGTTGACTTCACGGTCCATTTTCCACAGCGCCAAAAAGTCCTTGCGCTCCAATTTTGCATAGTGGTCGACAAACGGCTTCTTGCGGGCAATGTCGATTTGGGCGAACAGGTCCCACAACTCCACCACGTACGCCAGGCAGCCTCGCTGGTGGTAGGCCCAGTCGCTGAGATCGCCGTGCAAAGGCTTGTCGGGTTCGTACAAGAATTCATGAAACCCGCTCACTGTGGCGTAGCCGGTGTGCTCCGTCATCCAGGCCTCGACCTGCCGGTACATGGCCAGGTCGGTCTGATCCATTTTGTTGTCGGCCTTGTCGCCCAGCGGACGGATCAGTACGCCACCAAAAGTGTGCAGGTTAAGCCAGGTAAAAATATGCGGATGCGCGATGGCAAATTCCATGACGGCGCGGGTTTCGGGTGCGCTGCCGGGAAAGTGCCCCGCGCCTTCCTGATCGTGCTGCGGCTTCCATTCGTGCGCAAAATTACGGTTGAAGTCGTAAAGGTTGTCCGACAGAAAATGCGGGTCCGGAATGCGTTGCCCGTCAAAGTTGACGATGTGCCCTTCCGGGTAGAGCTTGTAGAACGGGCCTGCATCTTCGGGCAGGCGCGGCACCATCACCGGCGGGTCCAGCGGCAGTCCGTCGTCGCCGCGCAATTCCACCAATTCGCCCTGTGCATCTTGCTGGCGCATGTAGCCCATGAGGCCGTCGTCATCGACGTCAAAAGCCTCCCAATATGCATGCGACTGATGGACCCGGTCGTTCACCGGGCTGGAGCGCACATAGCGCCCGGTCTTCAGAATGGCTTCCGCTCCGTCTGGCGAAATGCGCGGGACCACGT
>JBAXBQ010000122.1:0-5692 GCA_037141865.1 Comamonadaceae bacterium
TACCTTGGCCAAGATTGAAGTTCCGGCGCTCCTGAGAGTCACCCCAAACTACCAAACAGCCTGAACTCTGAGTCACCCCGCAACGAGCGCCCTGTCAAACGACAGGGCGCTTTTTTATACTCTAGCTAGCAACACGAAGTAAGTAGTCCAAGTTTGTGGCCCGGTGCTGGTGGGGACGGATAATTCGGCAACGACACGGAGAAGAAATGCCAATTTACGAATACGCCTGTGGTGACTGTGGAAACGCGTTCGAAGCATTGGTGCGTTCTGACACGACCCCGGAATGCCCAACCTGTCACTCAACAAAACTTGACAAACTGTTATCGAAGCGAGGCGTAAAGTCAAGGAGCAGGAGCGCGCTGAGTCAGAAAGGACTCATCGACGCAACGTTCAAACGCAAGCTTTCGGTCCTGGCGCCACTGCCGCTGACGGCCTGCAATCGTGTCTAACGGAGAAGGACCGACCGAAGCGAGCGCCGATGCGTCGCAGCGCCGGGCAATGCTGTCTCCCTCTGAGTCGGCAAAGAAATGGAGCGTCGCCAAAACCAATATGGAGGCGATAGCAATGCCAGGAACAAACGCGACGAAGGTGGTCTTTGATAGGGTCGCTTGTGCAGGTTGGACTACTTGGTGCGCGGCGTGCAGGATGGCTTTCATGATGCGTTCCTTTGGGATTGAGGGTTTAGTGACCGCTGATGCGAAGACTCTTCGGGTTGGTGTGCAGCAGGGCGATCTCCTGAATGGACAACGGAAAATTCCGTCATTCGTACTTAGAAACGCTTTATTGGGCGAAGGCCGGACAGCCAGGGAATAAATAGTTGAAATATTTTCAGGCGCCTACGAAAGCCATGAGAATAGACAGCCTGCTCGATATCGATTCAGACGTGGCGGGACACTTCCGCGCCAAATTCGACGGGAACGCAGTAAACACCATAATGGTGAACTCGGAATCTCTTGATGCAACATCGCGGCGCGCTTGTTGGCAAATGGGCCTCACCCCAAGGAGTCATTGGTGGCAGAACTCACACAATTGCTAGTGGCTGCTCGGCAAGGCGATAAGAAGTCAGCGGAGCAGGCTTTCAGTCTGCTATACGACGACTTGCGCCGCATGGCGAGATCGCGCTTGCGCCAGAGCCAGCATTTCACCCTTCTTGACCCCACTTCACTGGTGCATGAGTCCTACCTGAAGTTCATTAGCGTGGACAATTTCCAGGTTGAGGATCGAAAACATTTCTTCGCCTATGCCGCCACCGTCATGCGCACGGTGATCGTCGATTTGGCGCGTGCGCGAGGGACAGAGAAGCGTGGCGCGGGTGCCGAACATCTGGTTCTGGATACAGCCATGTCGGAGAAGCTCACAAACGCCGAGGATGATGTCCTGAGGGTGCATGAAGCCCTGCAGGTACTGGCGCAAGCCGACGCAAGTTTGGCGCAGGTCGTGGAAATGCGCTACTTTGGTGGTCTAACGGAGCCTGAAATTGCCGATGCGATGGGCGTATCGGAGCGCACCGTGCGCAGAAATTGGGAAAAGGCCAGGCTGTTCCTGACCGTCGAACTGGGTTGATGCCTTGGCACGGCAACGATTTCTCGAGATTGGGTCAGGGGGTGGCCGGATTCCCCAGGGGACTGCGTTCTACCTAATGACAGGAGGCCATAGCCTGTCGTTGGCAGCGCGAATCCCTCAAGCCGCGGTGCCCCACCCAACCTGGAGCAACGCAAATGGTTCCTGCCTTTCTAAGCGAAGTGGTAACCGCCCCGGTCCTGCTCGAAGGCGTGATGCTGACCTGTTTCGGGCTGGCTTGGCCGGTGGCCAACCTGCGGATGATGCGTACCGGCCGGGCCGAAGGCAAAGGGCTGAGTTTCACGCTCATCATATTTTTTGGTTACCTCGCTGGTGCGGCCGCGAAGATAGTACTCAGCACCGGGGCGGCAGCGCTTGCCCCGGTATTCTGGCTGTACGCGCTCAACGCAACGTCCGTCGGCCTGAACTTGTTCCTGCAGTGGCACTTGGGCCGACAGAATCGGGCAAACCTGGTTGCAACGTCGACCCCTGCCATCGTGATGTGACCCTTCTGAGAATGGGGAGTTGCGGGTCGTGAAACTCGACGTACCCACCCTAGCCCGCCTGTCGCCATTGATGGACGAGGCGCTGGAACTGGAGGATGAACAACTCGCCGCGTGGTTCTCGAACATTAGTGTAAATAACGCCGACCTGGTTCCCGCGTTGCGGGAACTGCTGTCGAGAAAGGCGTCGGTTCAGACCAGCGATATCCTCCAGCGAGGACCCGAATTTACCGCGCCGGGTGCGGCCACGATCTCGTCGGACTTCAAAGCGGACGATACGGTTGGTCCCTACCGCCTGCTGCGCGAACTGGGACGTGGCGGCATGGGTGAGGTCTGGTTGGCCGAGCGCATTGATGGCGCGCTCAAACGCCAGGTCGCACTCAAGCTGCCGCACAGCGCCTTGCGCAAGCGCCAGTTGGCCGAACGCTTCGCCCGCGAACGCGACATTCTGGGCAGCCTCGTGCACCCCAACATTGCCCGGCTCTACGACGCCGGTTTGACGCCTGAAGGACAACCTTATCTGGCGCTTGAATACGTCGAGGGCGAAGCGCTGACCACTTGGTGTGATGCACGCAAACTCGGTATCAGGGCTCGCATCGAGCTGTTTCGGCAGGTGTTCGCAGCGGTCGAATACGCGCACGGTCAGCTCGTTTTGCACCGCGACCTCAAGCCTACCAACATCCTGGTCACCACCGCGGGCGAGGTTCGGCTGTTGGACTTTGGCATCGCCAAGCTGATGACCGATGGCCAGGCGCTGGAAACAGAGCTGACGCAGCTTGGCGGGCGTGCGATGAGCCTGCAGTACGCCTCGCCCGAACAAATTCTGGGTCAGCCTCTGGGCACCACCAGCGACGTCTATTCACTCGGTGTGGTCCTGCACGAGTTGTTGACGGGCAGCTTGCCCTACCGGTTGCAACGCGGCTCCAATGCAGCGATTGAGGAGGCCGTTCTTAATGGCGAGCCCACCCGCGCCGGCAGGACCGTGATCAGCGCCGAGCACTCTCAGGCCCGCGGCGACAGCCCGCGCCACCTGCAGGTCTCACTCAAAGGCGACATCGAGACCCTCCTGCAAAAGGCGCTGAAGAAGCATGCGGCCGAGCGTTACGGTAGCGCCCAGGCCTTCGCCGAAGACTTCGAGCGATTCCTAAGGGGCGAACCGGTTCAGGCTAAGGCTGCGAATACAGCGTACCGACTGCACAAATTTGTGCAACGCCATCGCTGGGGAGTGGCGCTGGGCACGGCTTCCATCGTCTCGCTCCTGGCCATTACGGCAACTGCGGTCATCCTTGGCTTGCAGGCCCGCGACGAATCGGCAAGGGCATTGGCGGCACGCGACTTTCTGATCGACATGTTTCGTCAAGCGGACCCGGACCTGTCGCATGGTGCCGAAATTACCGCCAGGCAATTGTTGGATCAAGGGCAGAAAACGATTGTCACCACCCTGAACTCACAGCCACTCCTGCAAGCCGAACTTTTGCGTGGACTGGCCGATGCGCAGGCCAACTTGGCGGACTATGCCAAAGCCGATCAAACCCTGAGTGAAGCGGTAAAGCGATTCATGCAATTGGGTCAAAGGCGGGAAGCCGCCATCGCACTGGCACAGCAAGCCGATACAGTTCAGACCATGGGCGACAACGGGCGCGCGCAAGATTTGTTGATGCAGGCGGTGGTGCGCTACCCCCAATACGCGGGCGACGCCGAATTCATGGCGCAGTATGAATCGGTTCAGGGCTCCATTGCTTTCAGCGACGGCAACCTGCCCAAGGCTCGGGTGTTGCTGGCATCCGCTTTGGCGCATGCCAACCAGGCCTATGGAGAGGAAGACCTGCGCACTGTGCCGACAATCAGATTACTAGCCGAAATTGAAGCACAGGCGGGTACACCGCAGGTCGCCATCCAACGGCTCGACAAGTTGCTGGCGGGCGCGGCCAGCATCAAGGGTTTGCAAGCGTGGGACCACATCGCAATTCAGATGAGCCGAGCCGGTCTTGAGAATACCGCTGGTCAATTTGGCTCGGCCGCAGAGCACTTTGAAACTGCCGCCAAGCAATGCGAAAAGGAACTCAACCCTGACAGCGAAACCTGCACCACAGTGAGAAGCCGGCAGACAAGAGTACTACTGGTGCAGGGTTATCGGGAACGTGCATTGGGCCTGCTGCCGTCCTTGTTTGTCCAAATGGGTGCCGATGAATCGCCTCTGAGGCAGGCCGAGGCTTTGCTGTTGCTGAGTCGTGTGCTGGCACTCAATGGGAAGCAAAATGAGCGCCCAGAATTATGGGCACGCATGAGGGCACTCGGCGATTCCGGGCCTGAGGTGAAGCAGCCGCAGTACGTCAAATTGTGGGCCTTGCTGGTGCCGGCCGAGTCCCTGTTGCACGCAGGTCAGCCCGAAGCAGCCCAGGCGCTTTTGCAGCGTGTTCAATCGCGCTTTGAAGCGGGAGACCGCGCTGACCGCAGCATTTTTGGCCGCCTGCGCCTGTATCAGGGGTTGGCCGCGCAGGCACTTGGCCAGTACAACACAGCTTTGTCCCTGATGCAGGAGGCGACTGCCGAATACGCCCGGTTGTCGGGTGCGGACCATCCACTAACGCTGCTGATATCTGTGCATCAGGCACGTGCCCTGTGTGTCACGCATCACGAAGACCAGGCGCTGGCACTGCTCAACCACGCTCTGCCTTTGCTGCAAGAGGCGCTGGGACCCCAATCACCAACCTTTCTTGATGTGCAGGCTTTGCGCAACGAGATCACCCAATTGCCCCAGATCAATCCCCGTTGGGCCCGAAAAGTCGATTTTTTTCTTTAGCCCGAGTCTCCGCTTGCGTCGACGTAGTGATAGCGATGCATGGTCTGTGCCAACGTTGTTGGTTGAATGCGGGTGCCTGCAAGCATCATTGACACACTATCCCGACGCAGTTCTCGACTTTTTTGGCCTGCCCCATAGCAAGAAGCTGATGCTCGGGATTTCGCTGGGGTAAGTGTCACATCCCCAGCAGATGCGCTCTGGGTTCTTGGGATGGATGGGGAAATTTTTCACTGTGAAGGAGGGAGATCAACGAACGACTTTAGCACTGTTGTCCTGCGTTGAGGGTGAAGTCCTTGGTGCTGATGCCAGTAATTGACTGGTCAAGAAATCGGGAGCAGAATTTCCTTGCGACCGAGATCCAAACTCGGTGAAGGAGCCCTGTAGATGACCAAGGACCACACTTACGCTCACCATTGACCGACGGTTTACCGTCTTGGTGTTTCCCATATTTGAGGAAGCGCATCAAAGGGCCAGGGTTCGTGACGAGCTCGGCCCTTTTTCATTGTGGCTAGGTTGTTACCGCCGATGCGAATTTGCCCAAGTGCCGATTTTGGTTTGACCAGAGTTTCGCCAATACCGGAGGACAAACCAAAGGCTGCCCATCCCAACATCCAAACCCACCCATACATTGGCAACCCAACCAGTCCCAACGAGCAGAACCACGCCCCAGTGCTGCTAGAATCCACCGCTGGTGAAAAACGACCCTCGCGGTTGCACACTTCACCAACATTTCTCCGAATGGGAACTTAGCTCAGCTGGTAGAGCAGCGGACTCTTAATCCGTAGGTCGAGAGTTCGAATCTCTCAGTTCCCACCACATCACCTGC
>JBAXBQ010000123.1:0-5506 GCA_037141865.1 Comamonadaceae bacterium
TGCGCGTATCAGGGGCTGAAGGCTCATGAGTCGTGCGACTATGCGGCTTTGGTGCCAGCCGATTTTCAGATGGCGCTGGAACGCAACGCGCGCCTGATCACACAGGCCACCTCGGTGCTGACCATGCTCGGCAGATCCGTCGCCAATTTTGGCAGCATGATTGTCTTGGCCGACGGTACCGGAACTATTCTGCGCACCCAATGCCAGAGCACTTTCATTGAACAGGCAGACCAGGTTGCGTTGCGCCCGGGTGTGAGTTGGTCGGAATCGTCCAAGGGAACCAATGCGGTAGGCACGGCCCTGATCCTGGAGTCGGACATCCTGGTGCAAGGCGGGGAACATTTCTTTCAATCGAATCATTTACTCAGCTGTGCGGCCTCACCCATTCTCGATCATTCAAGCAATGTCATTGGCGTGTTGGACGCCTCGGGTGACAAGCGCTCTTTTCACCCGCACACTGCGGGGCTGGTGGCCATGTGTGCTCGAACCATTGAGAACAACTGGTTCCGGGATAAATTTCGGCAGACGCCACAGTTGCACTTCCATGGCGTCGCTGAACTGATCGGCACGTCTGAAGAGGGCATCATTGCTTTTGGCGAGGACGGGCAAATCCTGGGCGCCAACCGGGAGGCACTGAGAATCCTGGACATCAGCGCATCCACTTTACGCGTCAAGGGTCTGCGCCTACTCTTTGGTTTGGGCTTCGCAGAGCTCATGGACAAGTTGCGCTACACCACGATGACACCAATGCAGTTGCACCCGAGTAGCGGGAAAGCTGTTTTTATTCGTGTCAGCTGGAACGAGGCTGCCGGCTTCTCGAAGACGATCAATGCCTCGATCACCCAGGTACATCCTTCACGGGCTGCAGCAGCATCGTCACTACTCCTTGGGAAGGGCGCACCGGCAGTAAAAAAAGCAAGCTACCAGCTTGATGAACTCGACGCCGGCGATGCGCAGGTGCGCGCAGTAGCGCAGAAAGTTCGCCAGGTCATCGACAAGGATATTTCAATTCTGATCGTCGGCGAGACCGGCACGGGCAAAGAACTTCTGGCCAACGCCATTCATCAATTCAGTGGACGCCGGAATCAGCCCTTTGTTGCGATCAACTGCGCCTCGATTCCGGAACAGTTGATCGAGTCCGAACTGTTTGGTTATGAAGAGGGTGCATTCACCGGCGCCAAGCGCAAGGGAGATCTGGGAAAGCTATCTCAAGCCAATGGCGGAACACTATTTCTTGATGAAATTGGTGACATGCCCTTGCCATTGCAAGCACGACTGCTGCGGGTATTGCAAGAGCGCAAAGTTGTTGCGCTGGGCGGCCACCGTTCTACCGATATCGACATCAACCTGATTTGTGCGACGCATCGCAACCTGCGCGAACTGATGGATCAAAGGGTATTTCGCGACGATCTGTACTACCGAATCAACGGCATTTCGGTCAAGCTGCCTCCCTTGCGCGATCGAACTGACCTGGCAGGACTGTGCCAGAGGATCTTGCAGGAGTTGTCACCGAATCGCGCGCTGAGCATTCAACCCTCATTGATGGCCTCCTTTTTGCGCTATTCCTGGCCTGGCAACCTGCGCCAACTTAACAACGTTCTGAAGACGGCCGCCGTCATCGCCATGAGCGACCGTGAAATCACCACAGCGCATCTCGCTGACGATTTCAAGGAAGAACTTGCAGCGCTCAGTCCTCCGACTTTGGCGAGGACTGGCGCGGTTGATGGTCCCAAGCGGTCGGCACTGCCGACTCGGCCGCTTGCCGCCGGGGAGTTCATCAACACTTGGGATCTGGCCAATTTGACAGCATCGAAGGCAGCGCCGGCAAACAGCCTGGAGCAGGTTGAAATCACGACCATCATGCGCGTACTCGCCGCCTGTGCCGGCAATGTATCCTTGGCCTCGAAGCAACTCAATATCAGTCGCAACACGATTTACCGCAAGCTCAAGCGGCAGGCGTGATTCTTTAGCGCGTTGGTTTGTCGAGCGTATAGCGCAGGCTGATCCAGATGGAGCGCGGCGCGCCAGGGGCGTAGAAAGTCGATTGCACCAGGGGATAGCCGGCAGCGCTTGTTCCACCCAATGGTCTTGCAACAAAATTCCCGCTGGCATCGAAGCCGGTCGGGCCAAGCTGAGCAGCCGTGTTGTAGCTCGTATCGAAGATATTATTGACTTGCGCCGTCAGTTGCCACTGCGGTGGCATGCTGTATCTTGCACTCAGGTTGAAGGTTGCGTAACCGGCGCTTTGACCCTGCCCAAGGTAACTCATCCCATCGGGTTGGTGCGCGTTGTTCTCGTTGCCGCGTGCAAAAGCACTGCTAAGCGCCAGCATGCTGACACTCAGCATGAAGGTCGGTGAAACTGCGTAATCAGCAAACAGTTTGACCGATTGACGTGGGATCAGTAGTATCTTGTCGCCGGGTCGAATGCTGATGGTGCCCTCCAGCCCAGGGGTGCCGGCCATTGCCGCCTCGTTGCTACTGTTGCCTGTGCCGTTGACCGTTTCGGCGCTCTGGTAGGTCGCATCCAGCCAAGTGTATTGCGCGCCAAAATTCAACTTGCCAAGCTTCGCACCAAGGCCGAGTTCGAGCCCCTGACGCCGGGTTTTGCCATAGTTCTTGAAGTAACCAAAGCCGGCCTGGTTGTCGGCCACAAAAAGGACGTCGTCATGATTTTCAGCGCTGAAGATGCCCGCATTCCACTGCATATTGCCGCTCGCGGTACCGCGCAGACCAACCTCCAGCGTCTGTGTGACCACCTGTCTGAGCGGCGGATCACCGGCCATGGCATTGGGCAGCTTGCACGGCTGGTCCGGATTGGCACAACCCAGTTCGATGGCGGTCGGCGCGCGACTGCTCTGGCTGTAGCCAGCATAGGCGTTGAGTGTCCGGTTCGGGCTGAAGGTGAGACCGATAGCTGGATTGAAGCGTGAAAAGCGATGATCGCCACTGAGCGAGGCGCCGTCGCCGGCGCCATGAATCTGGTCGCGGTTCTCAATGCCGGTGCGGTTGTAGCGGCCTGAGAGGGTCAGGTGCAGGTTATTCTGAACCGACAGCGTGTCGCTGGCATAGACACTCCAGGTCTGGATGCGGCCCGCCAGATCAACCCGCGTGTCGTAGGGTTCCCCATCCACTGTGCCACCGCTGACGCCATCACCAAAGGCATTGACAGTGCTGATGCTGCGATCCGGATTCAGATAGCCAAGCTGCGACGACTGCCGAAAACTGACACGGCTGGCGTCAACCGCCGCGCCCGCCACAAAGCGGTTGCGCTTGCCACCGAGTTCACCCAGCGCCGCAATCTGCCCTGACAGACCGTAGTTCTGCTGCGCGGTCTGCGTGCGGTTGATCAAACCATTGCACTTTTCAGCGGGCTCATCATTTTGCAGCGCCTGCGCAATGCAACGCCACAAGGGAAATGGCGTGTTCGATGCTGTAGCCCCTTTGACCGGATAGCCGCTGTAGCCTGCCAAAGCCAGCGCTGCTTGATCGGCGGCGCTGGGCTGATAGACCGACTGGTCGAGCGAGCCCTCATTGATGTCGCCGTTGTAAGTCGAGGTGTTGATATCGCGGTAATACGCATTGCCGGAGAAAAGCAAGTCGTCGTTGAAGGCGTGGTTCGCGGCCAGACTGAGCAGCGTCGAGCGGTTCTGCGTCACATCTGGCCTGGTGTAGACACTGGTGCGGTCACGCGCCAGCAATCCCTGCTCCTGCAAACCGTTACCGCTCAATTGATTGTCGGCATGTGAAAGCGTCAGTTTGAGATCGGTTTCACCGCTTCGCCAGCCCAGCTTGCCGAAGACCTGACGCACGTCCGAAGGCGAATCCTTGCGCCACCCCTCCTCCCGGAACAGGTTGGCGTTGAAATACCAGTTCAGCCCCTGCTTGTTGGAGCTGCCATGCTCAAACTCGGCGCTGCGCCGAGCATGACTGCCCGCAGTTCCACGTAGCGAGGTACCCGCATCACTGCTGCCATTCTTCGTCTGCACCGACAGGGCGCCGCCCAGAGTGTTGAGGCCAAACAGAGGATTGGAGCCTGGCATCAAAGTGAGGCAGGAGATCGCCGAACGCGGAATCAGGTCCCAACTCACGACGTCGCCAAACGGCTGATTCATGCGTACGCCATCCATGTAGACCGACAAGCCCTGCGGTGTCCCCAGCAGCGGCGAGGCAGTGTAGCCGCGGTAGTTCACATCCATCTGAAAGGGGTTGCCCTGCATCTCGTTGACGTGGACGCTGCCAAGCCTACGGTTCATGAAGTCGCCGAGCTCGAGCGCACCACTGCGTTCGATGTCGCGGCTACTGGCACTTTGCACAGGCGCGGCAATCTCGTTGCGCGACTGACCCATGCCGGGCAACGGCATGCTGGCGATAACTTCAACACTTGGCAAGGTCTGCGTCTGCTGTGCACCTGCATTGAAATTGCCTGCTGCAGCGAACGCCAGGATGCAAATGGCCTTGTTGAGTAAATCCGTTCTCATCGTTCCTTTTTGATAAGCGCTGCTGCAATGTGCAAGCGCAAGCTGTGGCATCTGCCTGAACCAATGTGTGACAGTTGTGAAAAGAGATGCACGAAACGTGCCGATGCAGGTCCGACATGAGTGGCACGCAACTTGCGCTTGCAATACCCGGAGCGGTACTGGCTGAAGCAAGTGTTCAAGAATTTGTCACTGATGTTCCCTTTTAGAAGAATCAGGTGTCAAGTTTTGAGGGTTTACCCGGTCTGATACATGCGGATCAGCAGCCAGCGTCGTTCCTGAAAGTGAATTGATCCTTAACTCAACAATGGATGGAGACTACGATGAAAAATTTGAACGCACTGGCCGTCAGCATCTCGGTATTGGGTGCTATTGCGACCTTTCTCGCGCTCGGGCCACTCAGCGGCGTATATCTGATTTGGGCGGCCTTCGTCGCCTGGGGCGCATTCTTTGCACTCGGTGCCGACATGGCAGCGATGCAAAAAGTGATTGTCTGTGGCATCTTTGGCGCGCTGGTGGCCTGGCTGGTGGCGGTCGTCATTCTGGCGGTTCCGATGGCCGGCGCGCTGGGCTTGCCGCTTTGGGCTGCTATTGTTGTCGGCGTCGGTGTGGTGGCGGTGGTGCTGGCAGCCAATGTTCCAGCGCTGTCAACCATTCCAGCGACGGTCTTCGGTTTTGCCGCCAGCTTTGCCTTTTTGCTGCAAACCCCTGACGTGCTCAAACTTGACGTGCTGCTCTCGGCCAGCCTGAAAAACTCCCTCGTGGTGATTTCGCTGTCCCTGATTGCCGGCACCGTGTTTGGCCTGATCTCGGCACGCTGGGGCGCTGCAATGACCAAGGAGTGATTGGGCGAAAGCGGCGCTACGCTGCGAGGTGAATCAGCCCGTGGCGTAGCGCCAGCAGGGTGATCTCGGCCTGGTTGCTCAGGCCGAGCTTTTGTTTGATGTTGTAGAGGTGGGTTCCGACCGTCGAGCCTGACAACTTCAGGGTGTCCGAGATTTGCACCACCGACTGCCCGCGCGCAAGTTG
>JBAXBQ010000124.1:0-5436 GCA_037141865.1 Comamonadaceae bacterium
GGACCAGGGCCGCGAACGGCCGGTCCTGACTTTGCTCACCGACTCCTTGGGGCACGAAGTTCGCGATCACGACTGACAGCTGTCAGGTGGTTCCATTTCTAAGTCGATTGAATGAAGACTTTGGCGGAGCAATTTCAGACTGACCTACTGCCGATCCCGAACAATATGCCTGCATTATGGTGACGCCAACCGGGTGTCGTCGTAAGTAATCTCGATTCTCATCATGCTGGCGACGCGTCTTCCGTCAATCTCGCCTGGCGTAAAGAGCAGTCGCTTGAATGCAGCAATTGCCGAATCCGAGACAGGTGGTGGCACTTCAGACTTCTCAATATCTACCGAATCCACGGCGCCGACTTCATTGATCCACAATTTCAGGATGATAGTTCCAGAGGCAGCGATCGACCTTATCTCGGGGGCGTCCAGCTCAACATAGCTCGTTGCTTTTGGATGCTTCGTCAGTTGTTCAGCTGCATAGTAAGCGGGCACCAGAATTGGCAACCATCCGGGCCGTGCGGCAGGCCCTCGGGACGAGTCTGATGCCGCGTTGGCCTTGGGTCTAGGCGCGTTGGTCAGCTTCTGCTCGATGTCTTTGGGCGCCAACACAGCTTTCCCGCTCGAATCAATCGTGATGACCAAAGTGGCATAGATAGGAGCTTGCGTTCCGTCGTGACGACCGTGGTGCAGCACATGATCCTTTAAGCTGCTGCCGCCTCCATGAAAGAGGGCGAGAGCAAGCGCAGCATGCAACAGGCACGAAACCAGAAGAGCCGCGCCTACACCTTTCACATTTGAAACTGCCGCCATGGACCTATCTGCTTCGTTAGATTTCGACGAAAGTCAACGTGATTTACCGTTCATGTGACATAACCGACCGCTTGTCCAAATAAAAAAACCATGAATTTAATATGGTTACTATGCAAGGAACAAGCAAGGGAGGAAGAAATTGTGTAGACATAGTAAAACAATCACAGGTTTTACCTTGATTGAGTTGATGATAGTGGTTGCGGTCATAGGCATACTTTCGATGATTGCATTGCCCTCCTATCAAGAATATGTGATCCGTGGAAAAATCCCCGATGCCACCTCCAATCTTGCTACCAAGCGAGTGCAGATGGAACAATATTTTCAGGACAACCGTACCTATGTAGCGGCTCCGCTGTGCACCGCAGACACCACGACCAGCAAGAACTTCGACTTTTCCTGCGCCCAAGCGGCCACTGCAACCATCTACACCTTGCAAGCGGTGGGCAAAGCGACGATGGCCGGTTTTTCATACACCATAGATCAGAGCAACTCCAAGGCAACCACTGCGGTACCGACCGGGTGGACTGCGAGTACCAACTGCTGGGTCACACAAAAAAGCGGTTCATGCTAACTGCCCGATTCCATGAGAGCGGCTCTCCCGATCTGGCGGGAGGCCGAAACTCGCATTGCGCCAAGCCTTGGCAATCAGCTATCAAACCCATGCAGCGCGGTGTCACGATGGTGGAACTGGCAGTCGTGATGGCGATCATCGCCATTCTGGCAGCTCTTGCCGTACCGAGCTTTAGCGTCTGGATTCAGAATTCCCAGATTCGAAATGCTGCGGAGGCGATTCAAAACGGGATTGCGCTCACACGAACAGAGGCGGTTCGTCGCAACACCTTGATTCGATTTCAGCTGACCACAACGGTCGATGCCGGCTGTGCGATCTCCGCAACCGACGCCAATTGGGTCATCAGTTTTGACGACCCCACCGGGCTATGTGCCAACGCGCCTATCAATGAAGCCTTTGCCACCAGTGATAGTGCGAATAATCCTGCACCGCGACTGATCCAGCGACACCCGGCAGCCGAAGGCTCGCGCAATGCGGTTGTGGCAGCCGGGCAATCAACCATTGTGTTCAACGGCACCGGGCGGGTAACGCCGGTTCCTGCCGGCGCCATCACAATCGATATCAGCAATCCCACCGGTGGTGCCTGCGCTGCTACAGGACCCATGCACTGCCTGAAAGTTGTTATTTCCCCCGGCGGCCAGGCGCGCATGTGCGACCCGGCGATTGCCAATACCGATCCACGTGGTTGCTAAGGTGATGACCATGTTCAAGCACCCTCAAATCGCAAACCGGCAAACCGGCTCCATGCTGATCGAAGTCCTGATCGCCATTCTCATCTTCTCCGTTGGCATCCTTGGCATCGTTGGTCTGCAGGCCTCCGCCGTCAATGCGTCCAGCGATGCCAAATATCGCAGCGAAGCCGCATTGCTAGCCAACGAGCTGATTGGAAAAATGTGGGTCAGCGACCGCACGCAGGCAACACTGCAAACCGCCTTCTCCGATCCCGCTGGCGCGGCCTACCAGTCGTGGGCCTGGGCCGGAACCACCGGGGGCTCGACGTCAGCGCCTGCAGTTGGAACGGTGCTCAGAACCCTCCCTGGTGCGAAAGCCAATCTGCCAACCGTCGTTATCTGCACGGCCGGCATGGCCGCCCCGTGCCCTGCATTTGCGGCAACCGCTCTACCCAGCAGTTTGGTGACTGTCACCATCTTCTGGCAGTCGCCCAACGAGACGACCCGGCACAACTATGTTGCCGTTGCGCAAATCGGAGGCTGACATGCTCACCACTGCGCCTATCACTCGTCAACGCCACCGAGGCTTCAGCCTGGTTGAACTCATGGTCGCCATGGTCATTGGCCTGTTTGGCGTCATCATCATGATGCAGGTGTTCTCTTTGTCCGAACAGAACAGGCGCAGTACCACCAGCGGTGGTGACGCCATGAATGAGGGTGTGGTGGCGCTATATGCCGTGCAGCGAGACCTGCGCGTGAGTGGCTACGGCTTTGCCGATACCAAGGTTCTTGGCTGCAACATGACATTGAGTGCGGGTCCGCCGGCCGTGACGCTCACCTCGATGGCGCCCGTGACGGTTAACCATGTCAGCATAACCGGTCAGGATGCAAATACCGACACCTTGTTGGTCGTTTATGGCAACAGCAACGGAACGCCCCAAGGCGACATTCTCACGGCGACGGGAAATCTCGTGCAGACATCCTCTTCGTTCGCTGCCAATGACTGGGTGCTTGAGGCGCCGCCGACGCATGGCGTTAGCTGCAACCTTGCACTCAACCAGATTGCATCGCTTGCCGGCTCGGTCGTGACGCTGAAGTCGGGCGCCGCCATGAGCCAGGGAAATACCTTGTTCAACCTGGGACAAGCGCCCAAGATCATCGCCTACGCCATTCGAAACGGCAATTTGACCATGTGCAATTACATTTTCGACGATTGTGGCAGCACGGCAAACAACGCCTCCGCTTCAGTCTGGGTGCCGGTTGCCAACAACATCGTCAGCTTGAAAGCCCAGTACGGACGCAACACGACGGCGCCGTACGTTGCTGTGGATGCTTATGACCAGACAACGCCCACGACCGCTTGCCTGTGGGCAAGAACTTCTGCTGTTCGACTGGTGTTGGTGGCTCGTAGCGCACAACCGAGCGCAGCCGCCACGACGGTGGCACCGGCCTGGGCCGGCACCTATTTGCCCAATGGCGCCACGCTTGATGCGCCCATCGTCCTTTCAGCTAACCCGAATTGGCAAAACTACCGCTACAAGGTATTTCAGACCGTCGTACCGTTGCGCAACATGACCTGGATGGTGTCGGGATGCTAGCCACCTGCCGTTACCGCTCGCTTCAAGTCGCGGCGCGTCGCGCCCAAGACGGCATGGTCATGATGATGGCCTTGATCATCTTGATTGCGATGACGCTGGGCGGCCTGGCCTTGATGCGTTCAATGGATACGTCCAACCTGATTGCCGGGAATATGGCATTTCAACAGGCTGCGACCCATTCTGCTGACACTGGCGTCGAGACCGCTATCGCATGGTTGGAGTCTCAAAACGGCGGGACCTTCCTGGACGCCCACCTCCCTACAGTGGGCTACACAGCGTCAACCGCCAACAACGCAGCCTACCGCGTGGGCGAAGGTCTCTGGGCCGACCTCGCCAACAACGGCGTGTGTCTGTTGCCGATGGCAGGTGGCGTGTGTGCTGCGCCACCCGGTGCGCCGGACGCCTCGGGCAATACGGTCAGTTTCACGATTCAGCGTCTGTGCAATGCCACAGGCAACCGAAACGGCGCGTTTTGCGCCGTTTCGCCGGGCACCAGCGGCTCCTCCGGAAACAACGAAGGCGCGGGCGAAGAAACCATTCAGTTCAGTACCGCAGTCTTTTACCGGATAACCGTGCGAGTGACCGGCCCGCGCAATACCGTCAGTTATGTTCAATCGATCGTGTCGATGTGATGGGCAGGTGATGCAAAACACAAAGCGAGCAGGAAGCAATTCACTGATTTGCAAGAAATTGCGGAGGATATTGTGAAAAATCAAAATTCATGCAGTCGTAGTTTTCAGGCGCTAGGGGCGCATTGGATATCGATTTGTTTAGTGACGGGACTGGGCGCTTGGAACAATGCCGGGGCGACCACCACCGATGTTGCACCGTCACCCATTTTTACCAGCACCAGTGCCACCACCGAAGTCAAACCGAACGTGATGTTTGTGCTTGATGATTCGGGCAGCATGGACTGGGACTACATGCCCGATGCTGCCAACGATTTTCGGTGGCAATATGGCTTCCACAGCAGCCAATGCAACGGCGTGTATTACGACCCTACCATCACCTACACGTCACCCGTCGACGCGCTGGGCGTCCCCTTTGCAAATTCGAGTTTTGCCAACGCCTGGGATGACGGCTACAACACGGGTTCTGGTTCGACCAACTTGACTGGAAGTTACTACTACCTTTACTCCGGTACACAGATCAGCCAAAAGCAGAAGGACTACTACAACAAAAGTGGCATTTTTTACAATGAATGCATCAGCTCCATCGGTTCGACGACCAAGGTTGACGGCACTCATGCCGTCAATACTTTGTTTACCCCGATAAGCGTCAGCGCAACTTCGGGTCCCGGTGGCAGGGATGAGCGAGTCAATTTTGCCAACTGGTACAGCTACTACCACACCCGCATGCTGATGATGAAGACGGCAGCCGGTCAGGCGTTCAAGACGCTGAACAGCCATTTTCGAATTGGCTTCATGTCGATCGACAACAATGCTAAGCCGGCCTTTTTGAACATTGCCGATTTCGACAGCACGCAAAAATCAAATTGGTACAGCAAGCTCTACCGCAGCAATGCCAACCAAAGCACGCCATTGCGCGAAGCTCTGGCCAATGTGGGTCGCCTTTATGCCGGCAAAATCACAAGTCTGAATGGCGCCACGGTAACCGACCCGGTTCAGTATGCCTGTCAGCAGAACTACACCATTTTATCGACCGACGGTTTCTGGAACGGCACAGATGCCGATGTCCATAAACTGGACGGCACAACGACCATGGACAACCAGGACGGGAGCCTGCCGCGTCCTTACAACGACGGCGCATCATCGACACAAACCATCGTCAC
>JBAXBQ010000125.1:0-5373 GCA_037141865.1 Comamonadaceae bacterium
CCACGGTGACAGGCAACAGCGACACCAGCAAGGTCTACACCGGCTTGGCTCAAAGCGTGAGCGGCTTCACCGCCACGGGTCTCGTGAACAACGAAGCGGCAACCGTGCTGCGCGGCGTTAGCGCCAGTGGCTCGGGCACCAACGCGGGAAGTTACGCCGTTGCTCCAACTGGCACCGATGCCAACTACACCCTTACGTTTGTCAACGGCAATCTGGTGATCGGCAAAGCCGCAGCCACCGTCACTGCGAGCGCCGCCAGCAAGACCTACGATGGCCTGGCGTACACCGGTGGAAACGGTGTGAGCTACAGCGGTCTGGTCAACGGCGAGACCAGCGCGGTGCTGAGCGGCACATTGGGCTACGCAGGCACCAGCCAGGGTGCCAAGGATGCCGGCAGCTACCTTATCACCCCCAACGGTTTGAGTTCGGGCAACTACAGCATCGCCTATGTCGATGGCAAGCTGACCGTCAACAAGGCCTCGCTCACGGTGACAGCACTTGATGACAGCAAGACCTACGATGCAACTCCCTACACCGGGGGCAAGGGTGCTACCTATGTGGGCCTGGTCAATGGTCAAACCCCGGTCGTGCTGGGCGGCACGCTCATCTATGGCGGCAGTGCGCGCGGCGCGGCGTCGGCAGGCAGCTATGTCATCACGCTCTCGGGGCTAGACCCGAAGAATTATCGGGTGAGCTATGTGGACGGCCAACTGATCATCATGCCGGCGCCTCCAGTCATTACTGTCACGAGCACAACGCCGCCGGCGCCTGACACGACGCCATTTGCAGACACTGGGGGCGGACAAGGTACAGGTGGCAACACGGGCAGTCGCGGCGTAACGGTGTCGCTGGACCCAACCGGAGTGGTCTCGGTGATGGTGCCCAGGGAAATCGCAACGGGTGCCAGCGACTTCAGCTTCCAGCTTCCGGAACAAATTACGCAAGATGTACCGGTCGGCGATGTCATTCAAGTCAAGACCATTGGCGGCGATGCCTTGCCAGCGTGGCTGAAGTTTGTGCCGGAGAGCAACACCTTTGTCTCCTCGGCCGTGCCCCAGGGCGCCTTGCCGATGGAGGTGGTGGTGACGTTTGGCGGCAAGCGTTCGATCGTCGTGATTTCGGAGCGCGAGTCTGGATCGTGTGCACCAGCGGCAACTCAATGCTGAACACCAATGTCGCTGCAGTGGTTTACGAGCAGGCGCAGCTGCAACCGGAGGCAGCCGCCATCATCGCCGATCAGCAGGTCATTGGCTACGCTGAGTTGAAACGCTGCGTCAGCATTCTGGCTAAACACTTTCGTGGCCAGGGCGTACTGTTGGGGCAGGTGGTGGGCGTGAGCATGTTGCAACACCACTTGCACCTGATGACCCTTCTGGCGCCGGCGCAGGTGGGCGCGGTATCGCTGCCGCTGCATCCGGCCATTCCGCCGGAACGCCGCTTGCTGGCGGCGCAGCGTTTTGGCGCAACTTGCGTGGTGTCGGGTCGCAACGAATTTGCTTTGGAAGGGTTTGGGCTCATTGGCTTTGGTGGGGTTTCATTCGAGGCGGACATCACTGGCGACGAGGTCATTTGTCCGGTTGAAGCCGATACGCCGCTGCGCATCGATATTTCATCAGGCACTTCGGGCAATCCCAAGGGGATGCTGCTGACGCATGGGGTGACCGCCTTGCGCAATCAGACCACCGACGCCGGGGCAACACCTTTGTCGCGCATCATCTCGATGGATCTAAATTTCATCGTCGGCTTTCGCTCGGCGATGGCAGCTCTGGCAAGAGGTGCGAGCATGGTCACCCATCGGGTGACGCATGCCTATCTTTCGAGCGCCAAACTGGGGCCGCTGGCGCCAGCCCGGTATTTCATCGCCGCCACACTGCCACGCACCCAGACCGGCAAGATCAGACGCGCCGAGCTGGCCGCTATGTTTACACTCGCAGGCATCTGAATCGATCAAGAAAAGAGAATCAGGATGGCTTCACATTTCGTCGGCGTGGCTGGTCTGCCGCGCTCCGGCTCCACGCTGCTGTGCCAGTTGCTGGCCGAGCATCCCGAGATTCATTGTGAGGGGCACAGCTCGCCGCTGTGCAACTCGCTGCTGATGACACGGCGCACCATCAGCGACGACCAGTTCATGCTGTCACAACTCGACGTGCAGTTTGATACCACCTACGGCCATCTTAAATCTGCCATGCAGGGTTTTCTGCGCGGCTGGTATGCCGACTGCGGCAAGCCCGTGGTTGTGGACAAGAACCGCGCCTGGCTGCACTGCGTCGAGTTCGTTCTGCAGTTGGACCCGGATGCAAAGTTTCTGGTGACGGTCCGCGAGTTGGGGCAGATTTACGGCTCAATCGAGGCGCAGCACCAGAAGACCATCCTGCTCGATTTCATCGACCACCTGGCAGACTTTGACCGCCTCGGTCGCGCCGACCAGTTGTTTGCCAAGGACAAGGCGATTGGTGCGCCGCTGTCGTCGATTCAATCGGTGCAAGACTTGCCGCAGGTGGTGAAGGACCGCATCTTCTTCGTCCGCTTTGAGGACCTGATGGCGCGGCCCGCCGACACCATGACCGCTGTTTACAAGTGGCTGGGCGTCTCAGCGCACAAGATCGACCCGAGGAAGTTGACGGTGCGTCCGCACGAGAGCGACAGCCACTTCCGGCACAAGTACCTGCACCGCCAGCAGGCCAAAATTGCACCACCCAAAGTACATGAGATTCCGCTGCGGGTGCAGGAGCTGATCAAGAAGGCCTGCGGCTGGTATTACGAATGGTTTTACCCGGCGCCCAAGGCCAAGTAGTGCCATCCCCTAGCGCTGACCATGACGGCTGTTAACCACGGACTGCACGCCCTCGAATCCGAGAGCATCGAGATCCTGCGCGAGGCGGTCTCGGGCTCGCGCAAGCCGGTGATGATGTACTCCACCGGCAAGGATTCATCGGTCATGCTGCATTTGGCGCGCAAGGCCTTTTATCCGGCGCCGCCGCCGTTCCCTTTATTGCACGTAGACACGTCCTGGAAGTTTCGTGAGATGGTGGCGCACCGCGATCGTGTGGTGGCCGAGGCCGGCCTGAAACTGATCGTCCACACCAACAGGGAAGGACTGGATGCCGGTGTCAACCCGTTCAGCCACGGCTCGAGCTACTACACCGACGTCATGAAAACCCAGGCTTTGAGGCAGGCGCTCGACGCCCATGGCTTTGATGTGGTGCTGGGTGGTGCGCGGCGCGATGAAGAAAAATCCCGCGCCAAGGAGCGCGTCTTTTCCTTCCGAAGCGAGGGGCATCGCTGGGACCCGAAAGCGCAACGGCCCGAACTCTGGAATCTGTACAACACACACGTCCATGCGGGCCAGAGCATCCGGGTCTTTCCGATCTCGAACTGGACCGAGTTGGATGTCTGGCAGTACGTCGCGCAAGAAAATATCGCCATCGTGCCACTCTACTTTGCCAAGCTGCGTCCGGTGGTGCAGCGCGCTGGCAACTTGATCATGCAGGACGATGAGCGCTTGCCGCTTGAACCCGGAGAGACGCCGCAGATGCGCCTGGTGCGCTTTCGCACGCTGGGCTGCTACCCCTTGAGCGGTGCCATCGAAAGCACGGCCGCAACACTGGACGACATCATCGCCGAGACCTTTGCCGCACGTAGCTCTGAGCGCCAGGGTCGCCTGATCGACTCGGACCAGCCGGGCTCGATGGAGAAGAAAAAGCAGGAAGGTTACTTCTGATGGCCGTTCCAAGCGACAAGGCGATGCTGCGCTTCATCACTTGCGGCGGCGTGGACGATGGCAAGTCAACGCTGATCGGTCGTTTATTGTTTGAGGCCAACTGTATCTTCGACGACCAGATGCAGGCGCTCGGCAGTGACTCGAAAAAGTTCGGTACGCAGGGCGATCGCACCGACCTGGCGCTGCTGGTGGATGGCTTGCAGGCCGAGCGCGAGCAGGGCATCACGATTGACGTCGCCTACCGTTTCTTTGCCACGGCGCAGCGCAAATTCGTCGTGGCCGACACACCCGGCCATGAGCAGTACACGCGCAACATGGCAACCGGCGCCTCGACCGCACAACTTGCGGTGATCCTGGTTGACGCGCGCAAGGGCGTGCTGACGCAAACGCGGCGCCATTCACGCATCGTGGCCATGATGGGCATCCGCCATGTAGTGCTGGCCATCAACAAGATGGACCTGGTGTCTTTCGAGCAAGCCGTGTTCGAGCGCATCGACGCCGACTACCGTGCATTTGCTGGCGAATTGGGATTTGAGTCCATTCAGGCGATACCGCTTTCGGCGCTGGAAGGTGACAACGTGCTTGCGCCCAGCACCGACACGCCCTGGTACGGCGGTCCGACGTTGATGGGCTATCTGAATCAGATCGAGGTTGACGTTGCTTCGCACAAGGCAGCGTTCCGGATGCCGGTGCAGTGGGTCAATCGCCCGAACGCAGAGTTTCGTGGCTTTTGCGGGCGTGTCGCGCAAGGTCAGGTGCGAACCGGCGACCGGGTCAAGGTGTTGCCCGCAGGCGTGACGACGCGGGTCAAGGCGATCGTGGTTTGGCGGGGTGAGCGCGATCACGCGGCAATGGGGGATTCCATCACCTTGACGCTGACCGATGAAGTCGCAATAGGGCGTGGCGACGTGCTGGTGGCAGCCGACGACGCACCCGAAGTGGCGGACCAGTTCGAGGCCCGCCTGCTGTGGATGGGCGAGCAGCCACTGTTGCCCGGACGCTCTTACTTGCTCAAGCTGCATACCCAGGAGGTCTCGGCCAGCGTGAGCGCCATCAAGTACCGTGAAGCCATCGACAGCGGCAATCATCTGGCGGCAAAAACGCTGGACATGAATGAGATTGCGTTGGTCAACCTGTCGCTGGCGCAGCCGGTCGTGTTCGAGCCTTATGCCAGCAATCGCACGCTGGGCGGCTTTGTCCTGATCGACAAGCTGAGTTTTGAAACGGTGGCGGCCGGCATGATTGTGTTTGCTCTGCGCCGCGCTTCCAACATCCACTGGCAGGCCTTGACGGTGGACCGCAGCGCGCGTGCCGCGAGTTTGCAGCAGATGCCACGCTGCGTCTGGTTCACCGGCCTGTCGGGTTCGGGCAAATCGACCATCGCCAACCTGCTGGAAAAGCGCTTGCACGCACAAGGTCGGCACACCTACCTACTGGACGGCGACAACCTGCGCCATGGACTGAACCGCGACCTGGGATTCACGCAAGTCGACAGGGTGGAGAACATCCGGCGCGTGGCCGAGGTCGCCAAACTCATGGTCGACGCTGGGCTACTGGTGCTGGTGTCCTTCATTTCGCCATTCCGGGCCGAGCGTGAGATGGCCCGCAGCCTGTTTGCGCCAGGTGAATTTATTGAGGTGTTTGTTGATGCC
>JBAXBQ010000126.1:0-5369 GCA_037141865.1 Comamonadaceae bacterium
GATTTCAACTGAAGTCCGATGTCATTCCCATTGCGGACTTAGATCTCATTTCAATTTGCATTAGAAACGGTAGTAATGGAGCCATGGTTTCAAGGAGCGATCATGGCCAGACCTGCAAGTGGATCAGAACACATCGAGGCAGCACGCAAGCTGTTGAAGACGGCGCGCACCGCCGATGAATTGCGCTTGGCGCAATCGGTGCTTTTGCCCCTGGAGTTGGGGCTGAGCATTGAGCAGACGGCGCAGGCCATCGGCCGCTCCAGCGGCGCCACGTGCATCATGCGCACACGCTTTGGCAAAGTGGCTTCTGGGTTGATGACGTCACCGCGCAGCAAGCGCCAGTTGCGCAACCGAGCCAACGCTGACTTGCAACGTGAGGGAAAAATTCTGGACGAAGTGCTCACGCGCGCTGCCAGCGGTGGCGTGGTCGTCATTCCTCAGATCAAGCCCGCCATTGAGGCCAAACTGGGCAAGACACTGGCGCTCTCCAGTGTGTACCGCATGCTGGCGCGTCAGGGTTGGCGCAAACTGGCCCCAGACACCCAGCACCCCCGAGGCAACCCACAGGCACGTGCGGACTGGAAAAAAAACTCCCCGGCGCGCTGGGCGAAATCCTAGCGAGCTTCGACGCACAGCGCCCGCTGCGCCTGATGTTCCAGGACGAGGTCCGCTTTGGTCGCATCAGCAATACGCGCTTCTGCTGGGCGCGCCGGCCCATGCGCCCAATAGTCAAGGCCATGATCACCCATCAGTACACCTACGTCTATGGGAGGTCTCGCCACTGAACGGACGTTTCGACTCGCTTGTGCTGCCGCACGTCAACACCGAGTGCATGCAGTTATTCATCGCTGAGATCGAACGACGCTAACCCTTGCAAATGCTGGGGGCGAGTTAGCAACCATATTCTGAGCAACCACCAACGTCGGCGGATTGAACACCGTGTTTACGACTTTAGAAATCCGTCTCCAAAATCCAACGTCCCGCAAACCCGCATGAATCCTAGAGACGTGTTTACGACTTTAATGACCTGTTTACGACTTTATTTGTACGGAATACCAAAGGTAAAACCGAGATTACTCCACCGTCACACTCTTTGCCAGATTTCGGGGCTTGTCGATATCAGTCCCTCTGGCACACGCCGTGTGATAAGCCAGTAATTGCAACGGCACCACATGCAAAAGTGGTGACAACTCGCCGTAATGCTCGGGCATGCGAATAACGTGCAAACCTTCCCCACTCTCAATTTTGGTGTCGGCATCGGCCAGCACATAAAGTACGCCGCCGCGGGCACGCACTTCGTGCATATTGCTTTTGAGTTTTTCCAGTAGCGCGTCGTTGGGCGCCACGGTAACCACCGGCATGGCGCTGGTCACCAGGGCAAGTGGGCCGTGCTTGAGCTCACCGGCCGGATAAGCCTCGGCATGGATGTAGCTTATTTCCTTGAGCTTGAGCGCACCTTCGAGCGCTATCGGGTAATGCAGACCACGGCCCAGAAAAAGCGCGTTGTCCCTTTTGGCAAAGTCTTCCGCCCAGGCAATCACTTGCGGCTCCAGCGCCAGCACCGCCTGCAAGGCAGCGGGCAAATGGCGCATGGCCTTGAGGTGGCGCGCTTCTTCGGCGCCGCTAAGCCGTCCCTTGGCCTGCGCCAGTGCCAGCGTCAACAGAAAAAGTCCCGCCAACTGGGCCGTAAAGGCCTTGGTCGAGGCAACGCCAATCTCGATACCGGCACGCGTGATGTAGGCTAGCTGGCATTCACGAACCATGGCGCTGCTGGCCACATTACAAACCGTCAGGGTATGCGTCATGCCCAGGCTCTGCGCATGGCGCAAAGCGGCCAAGGTATCCGCTGTTTCGCCCGATTGCGTGATCGTGACCACCAGGGTTTTGGGGTTAGGCACTGAATCGCGATAACGGTATTCACTGGCCACTTCCACTTGCGTTGGAATTTTGGCAATGCTCTCCAACCAGTATTTGGCCGTGCAACCACTGTAGTAACTGGTGCCGCAGGCCAGGATCAGCACCGAATCAATATCTTTGAACACACGCGCGGCGTTCAAACCTGGCGCGTGGTTCATCTCCAGATCGAACAATTCCGGCACGATTGCGTCCACGCCTTCCAGCGTATCGGCGATGGCGCGGGGTTGCTCAAAAATCTCTTTTTGCATGTAGTGGCGATATGGCCCCAACTCGGCGGCGCCGCTGTGCGCCAGCACTTTTTTTACCGGTCGTTGCTTGGCCGTCAGGGGTTTGTAGTCCTTGTCGATCAGCCAGTATTTGCCGAGCTGAATATCCACCACATCCCCCTCGTCCAGGTACACGATCTGGTCGGTCACACCGGCCAGGGCCATCGCGTCGCTGGCCAGAAAATGCTCTTGGCCATCTTTGCCAACGCCCAGAATCAAGGGCGAACCGGCGCGTGCGCCAATCAGCCGATGTGGCTCGTCTTTGCAAAACACGGCAATGGCATAGGCTCCTTGCAAGAACTTGAGCGATGCCTTGACCGCTTCAAACAGATCGCCGTCGTACAGGCTGTCGACCAGATGAGCGATGACTTCAGTGTCGGTTTGACTCTGAAAAACATAGCCCTTGGCCTGCAGTTTGGTCCGCAATTCATCGTGGTTTTCAATGATGCCGTTGTGAACCAGCGCTACCCGACCAGGACGGCTGGCCACGTCCGCTCCGGTGCCGTGACTGAAATGAGGATGCGCGTTGTGCACTACCGGGGCGCCGTGCGTGGCCCAGCGCGTGTGGGCGATTCCGGTTGTTCCTGCAAGCCCGGTGGCGGCCACTTGCTCGGCCAGTTCCGCCACCCGGGACGTGCTGCGAGCGCGCTGCAAACCGTTGGCAACCACCGCTACCCCACAGGAGTCGTAGCCACGGTACTCCAGCCTGGCCAGACCTTGCACCAGGATGGGAACGATGTTGCGGAGAGACACCGCACCTACAATGCCGCACATAGACTGCTCCAAAAATAAGATAGCTCATGGTAAAAACATTGCTGAGAAATATGTGGTTGAAATTTGACATAATGTGGACTAATATTTCATGTGAAATTTAATTAGTATAAATATTCCGTATTGTTGTGATATATGAAACAAATAACTGAACTCATCAACCCGCGCTTGCTGTTTGGCAGGTATAACTACCTAAGTTCTAACCCGCTAACGCCTCACAGCGCAACTCGTTAGCATCCATTTTCTTGTTGCAGGCCGGTACGCCCATCAACTCAACCCAAGCAGTCGGAGAGCAAATTTGTCAGCTGAGTTAATTCTCGAGACACGCGGTTTGACGAAGGAATTCAAGGGGTTCGTAGCCGTCAACAAGGTCGACCTTCGGGTGCAGCGCGGCCATATCCACGCACTGATTGGCCCCAACGGCGCTGGCAAAACCACCTTCTTCAATTTGCTGACCAAATTCCTGCACCCGACTGCCGGCAGCATAGCGTTCAACGGCATTGACATCACGCATGAAAAGCCCGCGCAAACGGCGCGCCGCGGCATCGTGCGGTCGTTCCAGATCTCGGCGGTGTTTCCGCACATGACGGTGCTGGAAAACGTGCGTGCTGCGCTGCAACGCAAGCTGGGCACTTCGTTTCACTTCTGGAAAGCAGAAAGCACGCTAACCCACCTGCATGGGCGCGCCCGCCAATTGCTGGCCGAAGTCGATCTGCAGGACTTCGCTGACGAGCTCACCGTCAACCTGCCCTACGGCCGCAAGCGGGCGCTGGAACTGGCCACCACACTGGCGCTGGAGCCGGAACTGATGCTGCTGGACGAGCCGACCCAAGGCATGGGCCACGAAGACGTGGACCGCGTCACCCAGTTGATCAAGAAGGTCTCTGTCGGGCGCACCATTCTGATGGTCGAACACAACATGAATGTGGTATCCAAAATCGCCGACCGTATTACGGTGCTGCAGCGCGGCGCCATCATTGCCGATGGTCCGTATGTCGAGGTGGCAAACAACCCGCTGGTGATAGAAGCCTATATGGGCAGCGACAATACCACCCTGCAAGGAACTCATTGATGAATGATGAGTTGCTGCGCATCGAAGACTTGCACGCATGGTATGGCGAGTCGCACATCCTGCATGGGGTCAACCTGACCGTGCACCAGGGCGAGGTGGTGACCTTGCTGGGGCGCAACGGCGCCGGGCGCACCACCACCATGCGCGCCATTGTCGGCCTGACCGGCACGCGCAAAGGCTCTATCAAAATCAACGGCGTGGAGACCATCAAACTGGCGCCACACAAGGTGGCCCGCCTGGGCATCGGTTACTGCCCCGAAGAGCGCGGTATTTTTGCCAGCCTGACAGCCGAAGAAAACCTGATGCTGCCGCCCACCATTGCAGCTGGAGGCATGAGTGTGGAAGAGATTTACACCATGTTCCCCAATCTGAAAGAGCGTGCCAGCAGCCCCGGCACCCGTCTGTCGGGCGGTGAGCAGCAGATGCTGGCGGTGGCGCGAATTTTGCGCACCGGCGCGCGCCTGCTGCTGCTCGATGAAATATCGGAAGGGCTGGCTCCGGTGATTGTGCAAAAACTCGCCGAGATGATTCTCACGCTCAAGGCGAAAGGCTATACCATCGTGCTGGTAGAGCAAAACTTTCGCTTTGCCGCGCCGCTGGCCGACCGTTTTTACATCATGGAGCACGGGGTTATTGTGAAACAATTTGCACAAGACCAATTGACCCAGAATATGGGCATGTTGCAGGAATACCTGGGTGTTTGACCCGATTCCGCTGCCCGCTGATCATCCGATTTTTGCCGCCTTTTTTTGAACCCGAAACTTACCAGGAGACCTCATGAAACTCAATGCAATCGTCGCCGCTTTGGCTATTGGCTTTGGCGTTTGCGCCTCGGCGCAAAACACCGGCCCCGTGAAGATCGGTTTCATCACCGACATGTCCAGTCTGTATGCCGACATCGACGGACCGGCTGGCGGTGAAATGGTCAAATGGGCGGCGCAGGATTTCGGCGGCAAGGTGCTGGGACGTCCGATTGAAGTGCTAACTGCCGACCACCAGAACAAGGCCGACGTCGCCAGTTCCAAGGCGCGCGAATGGATGGACAAAGAGGGTCTGTCGCTGCTGATTGGCGGCACCAACTCCGGAACTGCACTGGCCATGAGCAAGGTGGCAGTAGAGAAGAAACGTCCGTTCATCTCGATCGGTGCCGGCTCGGCCCGCCTGACCAACGATGACTGCACTCCTTACACCATTCACTATGCCTACGACACCGTGGCATTGGCCAAAGTCGCCGGTACGGCACTGGTCAAGGCGGGTAACAAAAGCTGGTACTTCCTGACTGCCGACTACGCATTCGGGTACTCACTGGAAGGCGACGCTGCCACTGTTGTCAAAGCCAATGG
>JBAXBQ010000127.1:0-5081 GCA_037141865.1 Comamonadaceae bacterium
CGCCCCATGGCGACGCGCTGGCGTTGGCCACCGGAGAGCTGCGACGGGCGACGATCCAGCAGGTGCTCGATTTGCAGCATGGTGGCCACCTCACGGATGCGCCTGGTTCGGGCCTCCTTGGGCACCTTGCGCATCTCCAGCGCAAAGCCGATGTTGTCGGCCACGCTCATGGTCGGGTACAGGGCGTAGCTCTGGAACACCATGGCAATGTCGCGCTGCGCCGGCGCCACGCCAATCACATTCTTGCCAGAAATACGCAGTTCACCCTCGCTCGGTTCTTCCAGACCGGCGATGATGTTGAGCAGGGTCGATTTGCCACAACCGGACGGGCCCACCAGAATCAGGAACTCACCCGGCGCGACGTCGATTTCGATGCGCTTGAGCACCTCAACGGCTTTGTCGCCCTTGCCATAAACTTTGCGGATGCCTGCGATGTGAAGTGATGCTGCCATGGTTTATTTATCCCTTCACAGCGCCGGCTGTGAGCCCTTTGACGAAATATTGACCGGCCAGCACGTACACCAGCATGGTCGGCAGCCCGGCAATGACGGCGGCGGCCATGTCCACGTTGTAGCTCTTGACGCTGCTGGAGGTGTTGGCCATGTTGTTCAAGCCAACGGTAATGGGCTTGCTGTCGGCGCCGCTGAAGGCGACACCGAACAAAAAGTCGTTCCAGATATTGGTGAACTGCCAGATCAGCGTCACCATCAAAATGGGCGTCGACATCGGCACCACGATGCGCCAGAAAATGCGCCAGAAGCCGGCGCCATCCATGCGCGCCGCATTCACCAGTTCCTTCGGGATGGCGGTGTAGTAATTGCGAAAGAACAGCGTGGTACCGGCCATGCCGGCCAGGCAATGTACCAGTACCAGACCGGTGATGGAACTGGCCAGCCCCAGATAACCCAGCACCTGGCTCATCGGCAGCAGAACCACCTGAAACGGCATGAAGACACCGAACAGGATGAACCCGAACAACAGCTCGCTACCCCTGAATTTCCACATGCTCAGCACATAGCCGTTGACCGCGCCCCAGGCGGTAGAAATCAGCACCGCCGGCAGCGCCATGCGCACCGAATTCCAGAAGTAGGGTTGCAGGCCACGGCAATCGACTCCGGTGCACGCCGTTGACCAAGCCAGCTGCCAGGATTCAAAATTGACAGAGTTGGGCAGACTCAAAAGATTGCCGGAGCGAATCTGCTCGGCGTCCTTCAAGGACGTGGCCAGCATGACATACAGCGGCGCCAGAAAGAACAAGGCGGTCAGCACCAGCACGCCGTACAACAAGAATCGGGAAAAGTATTTAGCGGTCATGCGGTTTGGCCCTGAGTTCACTGTACAAATATGGCACCACAATGGCTGCCACCGTAGCCAGCATCATGGTGGCACTGGCAGCACCAAGACCGATCTGGCCGCGCGTGAAGCTCATGACGTACATGAAGGTGGCGGGCACGTCGGTGGCAAAGCCGGGGCCGCCAGCGGTCAGCGCCATCACCAAATCAAAACTCTTGATCGACAGGTGCGACAGCACCAGAATGGTGGAGAACACTACCGGTCGCAGAATCGGCAAAATGATGCGCCAGTAAATACGCGGCAGCGAAGCGCCGTCGATCTGTGCGGCCTTGATGATGCTGTCGTCGATGCCGCGCAGGCCGGCCAGAAACAGCGCCATGGCGAAACCGGCCGACTGCCAGATCCCAGCGATCACGACGCAATAAATGGCGGTGTCACTTTGCACCAGCCAGTCAAAATGAAAACTCGCCCAACCCCAATCGTGCATCAGCTTTTCCAGGCCGAGACTGGGATTCAAAATCCATTTCCACGCCGTACCGGTGACGATAAAGGACAGCGCCATGGGGTACAAATAAATGGTGCGCAAGGCGCCCTCCAGGCGCACCTTCTGGTCCAAAAAAATGGCCAGCAACATGCCCAGCGACATGGCACCACCGACGTACAGCAGGCTGAAAATACCCAGGTTTTTCAGCGCCACCCACCAGCGGTCCATGCCAAACAGCTGCTCATATTGCGCCAGACCGACGAACTCGTCGTAGTTGGGCAGCATGCGCGAACCGGTCACCGACAGCACGCCGTTCCAGACCATAAAGCCGTAGATGAAGGCGAAACCCAGCACAAAGGCCGGCGCGATCACCAACTTGGGCAACACGTTTTCAAAGGATTTCATAAACACTTTGCCTTTGGTTTAGAACCTGGGGAACCCTTGTTGGAACGCCTGCACTGCTTCAGAACCTGACGGGGCGGACATTCCGCTACGTTCGTGTCCCCCGACCGAAAGCCTACCGCTTTCGGTCTCCTCCTTGACCTCACTTCGCGAAACATCCGCCCCATCAAGTCCCGAAACGGTTTGGGCTTCTGACAAGCAAGCCAATGTCTCAAGCACCAGGGTTGGGGTGCGTGCCATAGCGAAGTAAAGGAGGAGCCCGTAGGGCGGGGGACATGAGCGGTGGCACGCACCCCAACCCTGCTGCGGGTAAGTGCTAAAGATGTCTTCAAAAGCAACTGCAACAGGCTCTCGCGACCCCCCCGTTTTACTTCGTTGTTGCAGCCTTGGCGATGTTCTTCATGCCGTCAGCGACCGAGATTTTGTCGTCGTTCCAGAACTGGCTGACCGCGTCCTTGAGGGCACCTTCCGCGGCAGGCTTGACAGCCATGCTGTGGGCGACCGAGGGCAACAGGCTGTTGGTTTTGGCGGTCTCGACAAAGTCCTTGCTGGAGAGCTTGGCGCAGTCGTCAAACTTGGCCATGTTCATATTCAGGCGCACCGGGATCGAGCCCTTGTTGAGGTTGAAAACCTCCTGAAATTCAGTGCCCATGATGGACGCTGCCAGATCGCCCTGGGCCTTTTGCGCGGCCGGGTCTTTCAGCTTGAACATGGCAAACGAGTCGACGTTGAAAGTGAAGGCGTTGGCGCTGCCGGGCGCCGCGGCGCACAGGAAATCTTTGCCCGGCACCTTGCCAGCGGCCAGGAACTCGCCCTTGGCCCAGTCACCCATGAACTGAAACGCCGCTTTTTCCTGCATCACCATGGCGGTGGCCAGATTCCAGTCGCGCCCGGCAGCGGCAGCGTCGGTGTAGCCCTTGACCTTGCGCAACGTTTCCAGTGACTTCTTCATGGTGTCGCTGGAGAGCGCTTTTTGATCGAGTTTGACCAGGGCGTCGTTGTAGAACTTGGCACCTCCGACACCCAACACCACCGATTCAAAGGTGGTGAAGTCCTGCCAGTTCTGACCGCCGTGCGCCACCGCAATCAGGCCAATTTTTTTCACCTTGTCGGCGGCCACAAAAAACTCATCCCAAGTTTTTGGCATGGTCGCAACACCGGCTTTTTTCAGCACCGCCGCGTTGGCCCACATCCAGTTGACACGGTGCACGTTGACCGGGGCGGCAACGTAATTGCCTTTGTACTTCATGACATCGGCCACCACCTTGGGCAGCAGACTGTCCCACTTTTCTGCTTTGGCGACGCTGTCCAGATTGGCCAGTACGCCCTCGGAAGCCCACTCCTGAATGGCCGGACCCTTGACCTGCGCGGCTGAGGGTGGGTTGCTCGACACCACACGGCTCTTGAGCACCGTGGCCGCGTTGTCGCCACCGCCACCGGCCACGGCAAAGTCTTTCCAGACATGGCCTTTTGCCTGCATGATTTTTTTCAGTTCGGCAACCGACTTGGCCTCACCACCCGAAGTCCAGTAATGCAGGACTTCGACTTCACCGGCCATGGCCGTCGTTGCTGCCAGCAGCAAAGCCACGCAGGCGGCCAATTTGGAAAGTTTCAACATGTTGTTTCCTGATGTTTTTGCTCCGGCACCAAAGCGGGCCGGGAAGCGGGTTTGAATCGCATCGGCCTTCGCGCCGTCCGAATGGATTCATTGTTAATTTATTTTTACGGGTATGCCATCATGGGATACCCTAGACATTCTCCACCATGTTCTGGCTACATACTTCTGCATGAGCACCTTCGATCTCTCGGTTCTTTTTTTTCTGCAAATGGCTTTCATCCTGGGGGTCTGCCGCATCGTGGGCGTGGTTTTCAAGTCGCTGGGCCAATCGCAGGTGGTCAGCGAGATGATTGCCGGTGTCGTGATGGGGCCGTCTCTGATGGGCTGGACACTTCCCGGTGTGAGCGCCTATCTTTTTCCAGCCGACTCCAAGCCCATTCTGTTTGCGGTCAGCCAGGTGGGGCTGGTGCTGTACATGTTTTTGATCGGTGTCGAGTTCGATGTTGACTTGATCCGTTCGCGCGTGCGCAGCGCCGCTTCGGTGTCGGTAGCGGGCATCGTGGTGCCGTTTGCACTGGGCGCGGCGCTGGCCTACTTCCTGGTTGGCGATGCCAGCCTGTTTGCCGTCAAGACCACCGCCCTGCAAGCCGTCCTGTTCATGGGCGCAGCCATGTCCATCACCGCCTTTCCGATGCTGGCGCGTATTATTTTTGAACAAGGCTTGTCCAGAACGTCGCTCGGTACGCTGGCGCTGGCAGCGGGTTCCATCGACGATGCCGTGGCCTGGTGCGTGCTGGCCGTGGTGCTGGCCAGTTTCCAGAGCAGTCCGGCCATCGCTTTCTACGCCATTGGTGGCGGCGTGCTGTTTGGGCTTTTTGCCTGGCTCGGTGTTCGGCGTTTACTGCTGCCGCTGGGCAAGGTCGTGGAGCTGGCGGGCGAGATGAGTCAGGGCATGCTGATCTTTGTGCTGATGCTGGTCATGCTGGGCGCCTGGTTCACCGACTTCATCCAGATTTACGCCGTGTTCGGCGCTTTCGTCATGGGTATTGCCATGCCGCGGGGCAAGTTCGCGGCCGAATTGCACCGCATCATCTATCCGCTGACGACGGCTTTTTTACTGCCGGTGTTCTTCGTCTATTCGGGCCTGAACACCAAGATTGGCCTGGTCAACACCCCTTACCTGTGGCTGCTCACCGGCCTGGTGCTGCTGGCCGCCACTGTCGGCAAAGGTGTCGCCTGCTACGGCGCCGCGCGCTGGCATGGCGAGAGCCATCGCGAAGCGCTTGCCGTCGGCACGCTCATGAACGCACGCGGCCTGATGGAGCTGATTATTCTGAATATCGG
>JBAXBQ010000128.1:0-5062 GCA_037141865.1 Comamonadaceae bacterium
TGCGTATTCCGGCGATCGTGACCGCCCATTCCGGTAGATCGTGACCGGTTGCGCAGCGTGCAAGAGTTGCGCTGCGCCGATTGTATTGTGGGAGTTGCGCACGCGTTCAAATCAACCTCGTTTGGGCTGGTTTTGACCCCCACAAGTGAAGTCAAATGGTCTGGGGGTGGGGCCACCGGGCGGAGCCCGTAGGGGCGGGGCAGGACGCTGCACCGGGCAAGCGTGAGCGCGTCAGGCCGAAGGCGTATGCCGGGGAGCGGTGGACAACTGATGCACCGGTGGGCACCACCGGATGTCCACAGGCCCGGCCTGTGGGCAGATCAGTTATCCACGGCGGGCGAGAGAACATGCAAGCCTCACGAAGTTCTTTGTTGCTGTGTCCATTGGGGCGTCTGCTGAAGGGCCCGCCCTTGGCCTAATCTGTTGCTTTTGAATTGGGCCGCAACGATTCGCCGGTGAGGTTGAACCGATGATGCTTTTGCATAATCCGATCCAGTATCGCGTCGGCGATAGTGGGGTCTCCGATCCATGCATGCCAGTGTTCAATTGGTAATTGACTGGTAATGATGGTGGCCTTATTGGCAGCCCGGTCATCGATGATTTCCATGAGATCGGCCCGTGTCTGGCTATCGATGCCCGCCATTGCCCAATCGTCAAGCACCAGCACGTCTGTCTTGGCCAGGGCAACCAGCCACTTGCCAAACGTCCCGTTGCCGTGGCGAATGCGCAGATCCTCACCCAGGCGTGGCACCCGCTGGTACAGCGCTGTGTGTCCGCGCCTACAGGCGTACTGTGCCAAGGCACAGGCCAACCAGGTCTTGCCCGTACCAGTCAGCCCGTTGATGAGCACGCTGTGGCCATTCTTGATCCAGTTGCCCAGTGCCAGGCTCATCACCGCGCTGCGATCCAGGCCGCGCCCGGCGCGGGTGTCAATATCTTCAATGCATGCTTGGGGGAACTTCAGTTTGGCCTCTTTGAGCAAGCGCGCCCGGCGTTTGTCACTGCGCCAGTGGACCTCCCGGTCCACCAGCAGGCTGAACCTCTCCTCAAAGCTCATGGCCGTCATACCCGACTGGGTGAGTTGCTCCTGTAGGCCAGTGGCCATACCAGCGAGTTTGAGTTCGCGCAATTGCTCCAGTGTCGTGTTCATCATCATGTTGTATTCCTTGGTGTTTGGGTTTGGGTTTTTGTTGTCGTTGCTGTGTGCGCACGCGCTCGGGTGCACTGCCATCATTGGTAGTAGGCTGCACCGCGCACATTGGCGTGCGCCGGACTGACCCACTCCGGCGTTGTGCTGGGCTTCACCAGGTCACGCCCGTTGGCCAGAATGTCGCGCACATGGCTGGCCTTGGTGGTACCCAACTCCAGGGCGATCAGACATGCCGCCTCCAGTCTTGGCTTGCCAAAGCGCTTGGCCAGCGACAGCAGCGCCAGACAGGCCCGGTAGCCATGCTCCGGATGTTGGCGCGCCGCCAACATCCGCTTGACCAGGCTGGCGGTCGCTTCGCCAATGTCCAGGCCCCAATGGATCAGCCGCTCAGGACTCCATTGCATGTGTGCCCGGTAGGCCTCGGGCAGGTGCTCGGCCAAGGTGGTGAACTTGCCTTTGTGGGCACTGCGCGCATGGCTGGCAACACGCTGCCCGCGATGCAAAACCTCTACGCAGCGCTGTGTGGCGCGTACCTCCATCGACTGCCCGATCAGTGGGTGAGGCACGCTGTAGTAGTGCTCATCAAATTCGATGTGAGAGTCGATGTGTGCCTTTACCGTTTTGAATTCGGCCAGCTCCCAGGCCTGCATTGGCAGGGTCCGCAGGGCCGGTGCATCGATCTCGGCAAAGACACTGGCCCGGCTTCCGGGGAGCTTCTGGAACGCCTTGTTGTTGAGCTGCTGTAGCAGCGGAACAATGGCTTCGTTGACCTCATCGACCGTCTCAAACCGGTGGTGGCGAAGACGCATCAGGATCCAGCGCTCAACGACCTGTACGGCCGATTCGGCCTTGGCTTTATCCTGCGGCCGACGTGGACGCGCTGGCAACACCGAGGTGTTGTAGTGGCGCGCGAAATCCAGCACCGTGTCGTTGGCTCTGGGTTCGTAGCGGTCCGCATTGGCGATCAGGGCTTTGGGGTTGTCAGGCACGATGAGCTCAACACAACCGCCATAAAACCGCAGTGCCTGTGCCGTCGCACCCAGCCAGTCGGCCATGGTCTCGCGTGCTGTGGCATAGGCAAATGTGTAGCCAGATGCTCCCATTGCCGCGACAAAGATGTGGGCTCGGTTGCCGTCTGCCAGGGCCACCGTGGGGCCGGCGTAATCGATGAAGAGCTTCTCGCCAGCGCGGTGGATCTGGCGCATGGAGCGCTTGAGGGTTTTGGCGAATCGGCGGTAGTTCTCACAGAACTGCGAATAGCTGTGGATGGTCTCGTCCGGGTGGCTCTCGCTGTGCTCCTGCCACAGCAGCATTAGCGTCATGCCCTTGCGGCGTAGCTCCTGATGCATTTGGGCGAAGTCGGGGGCGACAAAGCTACTGGCGCGCTGGGGCGAGCCCAGCAAACGGTTGTGCAATTCCGTCTCACTCATCGGCTCGATCTGGGGCCAGTACAGGCCCCTGTCACCGGCAAGTTTGATGTACTTGGCAACTACCCCCTTGGAGATGCCAAGCGCGGCTGCAATGTGCTGGTGGGAGTGGCGGAGTTCGAGTTTGAGACGCAGGACGTCTTTGATCTGACGCATAGTGATCCTTCGGGTATCGGGCAAGTCGGCTCCAGCAAAAGGTGCTGAGACTAGCCTGTTCGGGTTGGGACAAATATGCGCAGCTCCTCACGCTGCTTGTCGATTCGAATGGAGCTGTGGCCTGTGCCCGCATGGGCACCGTGAAGGGGCCAATCTGGGTCGCCACCAGCCGGTCACGGTAAACCGGAATCGGCGGTCACGATAAACCAGAATGCCCGGTCACGATCGACCGGAATGAGCGGTCACGATCTACCAGAATCGCCGGTCACGATAAACCGGAATCAGTGGTCACGATCGACCGGAATACCCAGTTATGTCAGGAAAATTGGAATTTAGACTTGTTGTGACTGAAAACGACAACGAAGTTTTGAGCAAGCTTTTGTCTTTTGACCAAGTTGAGGCTATTGTCTACAACGCTCACGACATCGAAGACAACGCAGACATGTTTGGATTGGCCGCTCGCCATCCTGCGAGCAAGGTGCGTGCGGCGGTTGCTTGGAATCATTGTTTGCCTGAGTCTGTTGTCAAAGCGTTGTACGCTGACAAGTCGATTAACGTTCTTCGCAGATTAGTTTGGAACGCAAGATTCAAGGAAATGGCCACGCTCGAACAAATTGAGAAGTTGCTTGGTCTCGACACAGAAATCGCCGAAACAATCGCGAATAACATCCAAGACTTTAAGGGGGCTGGCACAGAAAAGCTTGATGAACTTCTAGTCACACACGCCGATCCCTCAGTTGCTAGAAGCCTCGCTAGCAGTTACAACACGCCAGAGAAACTCTTAAAGACATTGCTTACGCACGCAGACCCAGGCGTTGCGGGTGCAGCCAAGGATCTTCTTAGCAAGCGCATAATTAGCTAGGACCGTTTGAACAGTTTTAGGCACGATTCTGAATCTAGATGGAACATCCGTTCAGAGTTTTCAATTGTCAGTTTGACATCACCAAAGTTGGCTGCAAAGGGCCCTGCTGGTTGACGACAATTACCTTGGCCGATCGCTGTCAGTAGTTGTCGGGCTTGCGCGATGCCCTCAGCGTGAATCGCCGTTTTAAGCACCCACGCCGAGCTTGCCGTTTTCGCTCGGACCGTGGCGACGAAGAGAGGAAGATTGCTGACAAATTCACTGATGATCATCAGTTATTTATCAGTCCGATCATTTCGCGAATCTTGCCTTGACGGCTTCTGCGGCACCAGAAACCTGAGCATCAAGTTCACCAGTCTCGACAGCCACCTTCAAAGTTTCCAAGACGCTGATCAAGTGCGACCCGTCGTTGACCTCGATTGAGTTCTTGCCTTTGGCGATATCGATCACCTTCGATCCGTAGCGCAACTGCACAACGACTTTGCCGTTGTCTGCGGTGAAGAACCACGGACGAACCTTCTTTGCGATTTCAATTTGTCGCACTTCGCCAGTTTCGCCATTCTTGATATTACGCGTCCGCATGGGGGCGTATGTCGTTCCGTCTTTCAATGCTTTAGCAAGTTGAATTTGATCATTCAATTTGACGCTCAATTTGTTACGACGAAATTGAATTGCCGAAAGCGCTGCGGGACGCTTTGCCGATACCAACTTCAAACCATTTAATACACTCATTTCATACTCCATTTGTTACTGAGTGCATCAACTTTATTCCCATTGTCCATTCATTCCTACCGATATTTCGCCTATTACCATTGGTTATTTATCGGTATTATTTGATATGGCATAAATAGTTGATGAGCACTCTATCGGAACAATTGCATTCACAAAATCAGCATCGAATTGAGAAATTCAACAATTCACACTATGAATGGCTGATGCAATATGAACCTCAATTTACCCATGCCATAACATTGACATTCAATCCACAGCGAATTCGCCATATCAGCAACAAATTCAGCAATTCACAAATGATGACAAAGATTGAATTGCTCGAATTGCAAAAGAAGAGCATTCATTGCTTTGCGAATAGACTGAATAAATCGCTGTTCGGAAATACAACGGCAAGGCATGGCAACAAGTTGCTGATGGTCCCAGTTATCGAAGGTCTCTTCGATGGTGCCAAGGTTCACTACCACTGCGCCATTGGCATTCCACAGGACAGATTTGAGGTGATAGAGGCGAAAGTGAGAGATGCGTGGCGACATGCACCGCTCAGCGGTAATCAGGTAGATGTTCAACCATATCGGAACCGTGGTTGGCTTGGTTATATGAGTAAGCAGGCGAAATACATAAATAGAGAGTGCGTCGATTGGGGCAATGTCCTGATTCCATGCACGGCAAGTCAGTTCCCCTCCATCGCTGAATGAATATTCCTTTGGATGACTAAAAAGATCGTAACGGTCTTTA
>JBAXBQ010000129.1:0-4960 GCA_037141865.1 Comamonadaceae bacterium
TCGCTGAATTGCTACAAGAATAGTTATTCGTGCCGGAGCGCTTCAATCGGGTCCATGCGGGCGGCCCGGCGTGCTGGAAAGTAGCCAAACAGCACACCAATCCCTGCCGAGAACACGAACGACAGCAGATTGACTGAGGGATTGAACACGTAAGGAACATCCATCACACCGGCCAGCGCGATGGACGCGCCAGTAGCCAGTACGATACCCACCACGCCGCCCAGTGCCGCCAGCACCACGGCTTCGATCAAGAACTGCAGCAGCACCTCGCGCTCCAGCGCACCGATGGCCAGTCGCAAACCAATTTCACGGGTGCGTTCGGTCACGCTCACCAGCATGATGTTCATAATGCCGATGCCGCCCACCAGCAAGCTCACGGCTGCCACCGCGCCCAGCAGCGTGGTCAGCACCTTGGTGGTGCCCGACAAAGTGTCGGCGAGTTGTTTGGTGTCGAGCACATTGAAGTTGTCTTCGTCATCGTCAGCCAGTTTGCGGCGCTCGCGCAACAATTGGGTCATGCTGGCCTTGACACGGTTAGCGTCACTGCCGTCCATCATCGAAACCAGCACGTTGTTGACGCGGGTATTGCCGGTGATGCGGCGCTGCAGCGTCTTGATCGGCAGCAGCACCACATCGTCCTGATCATTGCCGAAACTGCCCTGACCCTTGGATGCCAGCACGCCCACCACTTCGCACGAGATTTGCTTGACACGCAGTTGTTCGCCGACGACCGCCCTGGCACCAAAGAGTTCGCGTCGCACGGTTTCGCCAATCAGGCACACCGCCGCACCGGCGCGCAATTCGTCGTCTGAAAACTCGCGTCCGTCGGCCAGCTTCCAGTTGCCTGTGACCAGCCAGGCGTTGCTGCTGCCGATAATGCTGCTGGCCCAGTTGCGGCCGTAGGCGACCAGCGTGGCGCCGGTGCGCGCCTCGGGCGCCACCGCTGCAATGCCGCCAATCTGGCTGGCAATGGCGTCGGCGTCACTCTCCTTGAAAGACGGTGCGCCACCGCTGCCGCCGCCCATGCGCTGGCCGGGGCGCACTTGCAGCAGGTTGGTACCCAGGCTCGAAATCTGGTTCTGCACCGCCAGCGTGGCGCCGTTGCCCAGCGTCACCATGGTGATGACGGCACTGACACCAATCACGATGCCCAGAATCGTCAGAAATGAGCGCAGCAAGTTGCGCCGAATGGAACGCAAGGCCAGTAGCAAGGTGTTGAGCAGCATCAGGCGCCGCCTTGCATCTGAGTTGCTTGTACTTCGGGAAGCGCGGCCGACTTGCGCAGACCCGCTGGACTGGGGTTGGGTTTATCGCTCTCCACCACGCCGTCGACAAAGCGCACGATGCGTTTGGCGTAAGCCGCCATATCGGCTTCATGGGTGACCATCAACACGGTGATGCCGTGGGCCACATTCAGACCCCACAACAGGTCCATGATCTCGCGGCTGCGCTGCGTGTCCAGATTACCGGTCGGCTCATCCGCCAGCAGCACGGCTGGTTCGGTGACAATGGCGCGCGCAATCGCCACGCGCTGCTGTTGTCCGCCCGATAGCTCGGCCGGTGTGTGATGCTCCCAGCCGGCCAAGCCCACGGAAGCGAGCGCTTTGGCAGCTGCCGTGTGGCGGGCTGCCGCTGATTCGCCCCGATAGAGCAGTGGCAATTCGACGTTCTCCTGGGCTGAAGTACGCGCCAGCAAGTTGAAGCCCTGAAAAACAAAGCCCAGAAAGCGGCGGCGCAAACGCGCGCGTTGGTCGCGCGACAGCGCCTCAACGTGCACACCTTTGAATAGATATTCACCGGTGGTGGGGGTGTCCAGACAGCCCAAGGTGTTCATCGCAGTGGACTTGCCCGAGCCACTGGGTCCCATGATGGCAACAAAGTCGCCGGCCCGAATGGTCAGGTCCACCCCTTTGAGCGCGCTCAAGGCGGTGGCCCCTTGACCATACACTTTGGTCACACGCTTGAGTTCGATCAGAGGGGTCTCCATTACGGCGCAGTTCCGCTAGCGCGTTGATCGGTAATGACCAGCATCCCGGCCTGCAGTTCACCCGCCGTGATTTCGGTCATGCGGCCATCGCTGATGCCCGGCGTCACAGCCACTGCTTTTGCCGTGCCATCCTGCAGCACCCAGACCTGTCTGGAAGTGCCGCTGCCGCCAGCTATTTTTCGAGCGCCACCGCGTGGCATGCGCGGCATCAAACTGGACATGATGCCGCCACCGCCACCGGCACTGGCCGCGGCTGCGCTGGTACCCGCCTGGGAAGGCGTAAAGCGCAGGGCTGTGTTGGGCACTAATAGCACAGCACGCCGTTCGGTCGATGTAATTGTGGCAGAGGCGGTCATGCCGGGGCGCAGGCTGAGGTCGGTATTGTCGACTTCGAGGTAGGTCACATAGGTCACCACGTTGTCGGTGGTGGTAGAACCATAGGCAACCCGGGTAATGGTTGCCGGGTACTTGCGCGACGGATAAGCGCTGACCGTAAAGCTGGCCTTTTGGCCCACTTTGACCGAACCCACGTCAGCCTCGTCCACATTGACCTGCAGCCTGAGTTGGCTCAAGTCTTCAGCCAGGGTAAACAGCGTGACCGCCTGCAAGGACGCAGCGACGGCGTTACCCGGGTCCACCGTTCGTGTCAACACCACACCATCAGTGGGAGAGCGAATGGAGGCCTTGGAGAGATTGGTTTGATCGGTCGACAACGCTGCCTGCGCGTCCGTCACATTGGCGCGAGCGCTCAGCTCGTCTGCCTGGGCGCGTTCCAGGCTGGCCTGACCGGTGTCCAATTCTGCCTTGGACGGCACCTTGCCACCGGACAAACGTGCAACTTCTTCCAGTCGTGCGAGGTTACCCTGCACTTCTTTGACAGTGGCCATGGTCAGTGTTACTTTGGCATTGGCGGAGCTGAGTGCGGCGCGCGAGCGCGCCACCTGATCGTTGAGTTTGGCGGTATCAAGTTCCACCAGCACCTGACCTTTCCTCACCTTGTCATTGACATCCACCAATACGCGCAGCACCGTGCCCGACAGCTCACTGCCAATGCTGACGGAACGGGTCGGCTGCAATGTGCCGTTGGCGGCCACGGTGAGTGTCAGATTGCCGCGGTTCACCGCCTCGGTGACATAGACCGGGGCAGCATTGCTTTTGGCGCTCACTTGCCAGTAATAAAGTCCTACGCCAACCAATATGACCAGCCCAACAGCTATCCACAGAATGGGGCGACGCCACCACACCTGCGGTGGCGCCTCATCCAGTATGGTTTGCAGTTCGGAGTTTGTGAGGGGTTCGCTGGTGTTGGCTTGGGAAGTCATGATAAGTTCTGAAAATTTGGGGTGCAGTCAATTCCAGCCGCCGCCCAATGCCTTGTACAGGCGCACGTGGTCGGTGCTGATGTCGGCAGTAGCACTGGCCACACTGTCCTGGGTGGTCAGCAGCGTGCGCTGGGTTTGCAGCACAGTCTGGAAGTCAATCAGGCCACTGCTGAATCGGTTCTGTGCCAGCAGGGCGGCATTGTCGGCAGCAGCGGCAGCGCCTTTCAGGTGAGTCAGGCGCGTGCGATCTCCGGCCAGTGAGACCAGAGCGTCCTCCACATCTTTCAAAGCGGTCAGCACCACCGATTGATAACTGGAGCGGGCTTGCTCGAGCGCCGCCTCCTGCGCCCGCACCTGCGCCCGGGCAGCACCGCCATCAAACAGTGGAACGGAAACACTGCCCAGCAAAGCACTGGCTAGTGACGCACCGTTGGTCACAGCGCCTAGTGTCAGTGCGTTCAGGCCGATAGAGCCGCTGATGGAAAGCCCTGGATAACGCGCCGCGTCTGCCGCAGAAACGTGCTGCAGGGCCGACTGCACACGCAGTTCCGCGGCGCGCACATCCGGGCGTTGGCGCAGGGTTTGCGCCGGGATGTCAAGCGCCAGATTTTCAGCCGCTTGCGGGATGGCAATCGGTTCTTTCAACAGTGCTTTCAGTGAGGCCGGCGCTTGACCAGTCAAGACGGCCAGGCTGTGACTGGTCTTCTCGATGCTGGCTTGCAGAGTCGGAATCTGGGCGCTGGTTTGTTCGCTGGCAGTGCGAGCCTGTTCCACTTCCAGCGAAGTGATCAAGCCGGCCTGGGCACGCCAGTCGGTGATCTGCTGGGTCTCCAGTTGGCTTTGCAGGTTGTTGCGGGCAATCATCAGTTGCGCCTGCTGGCCGCGCAACTGGATGTAGGCCAGGGCCACTTCTGCGGCCACTGAAACCTGAATGTCTGACAGAGACGCTTGCGCCGCCTGTGCATCGGCCTCGGCCGCGTTCAGCGCACTGTGTTTTCCGCCAAACACATCCGGCTCCCAACTGGCGTCCAGTCCCGCTTTGAAACTGTTGCTGGCGTCATTACCACCTGAACGGCCGCGCTGTGCCGAGCCAGAGGCCGACACGCCGGGTAGCAGGCCCGCGCTCTGGGCGTCGCGCAGAGCACGCGATTGCTGTAGCGCTGCCTGAGCGGACCGGACCGTCGTGTTGGCGTGCAAGGCATTTGTGACCAGTGTGGTCAGTAGCGGGTCGTTGAATCGTTGCCACCACTGCACCAGTGAAGTTGGCGCCACTGTGCTCACGGCGCCGTCGCCGGACAGTGTGGTGGACCAGGCCGTGGGTAACACAACATCTGGTACTTTCTGGGTGCCAGGCGACCAGGATGAACAAGCGCCAATGAAGATACACAGCGCAGTGGCGCATGCGCCGGCAAAAGTACAAAGCCGGCCGGACCCGGGGGATTTGAATTGTTGTGGGGTCATCATTGTTTTAAGTGCGGCGAGCTCGTTGCTGCAGCAGATTGTGCAGGCTTCACATGTATTTTTTGCAGTCCTGAGGTGAAAACTTGCAAATACAGCCCTTGTCCTACAACCAGTTGGTCTGCTGAGGCCTCGCTGAGTCAGTCATGGGACAATCTTTCCTTATGCATCCTAAAGCCTTGCTTGACGTCTG
>JBAXBQ010000130.1:0-4942 GCA_037141865.1 Comamonadaceae bacterium
TGATCGGCAAGACCTGGTCCACGTTTATGGATCTGGACGACGGCCCCGAAACGGTCGACTTCAACGGCCCCATTGGCATGCCGTTCTCGCGCCCGGTTCAGATTCGCTACACCTATAACACGCCTACCGGGGCCAGCTTCAAGGCGGCGCTGGAAAACCCGTCCGACGGTGCACAGCGTCCGAATCTGGTGCTGTTTGCCAGCAAAAGCTACGACTGGGGTGCGGCCTTCAACGTACGCTTCATTTCGCATGAGCAGCGCAGCGGGTCTTTGAGCAAGAGCGGGACCGGCTTTGGTGTGGGTGGCTCTTACAAGCTGACCGACAGCATGACCGTGATGGGTCAATACGCCGAAGTGGATGGGGATGCAGACAACGCCATCATGTACGGTGCCAATTACCCTGACACGAGCACCGGCGCCATGCTGCTGGACAAATCCCGCGGCTATGTTCTGGGCTTGACCAATACCTTTAGCCCGCAACTGCGCGCCACGCTGGCCTACGGATCGGTGGAATCGCAGTTCGACGCCACCGACCCCTATGCGATTGCCACTGGAGGCAACAAGAGCCTGAAGCAATTGCACCTGAACTTCTTCTACACCCCGATCAAGAACGTGGATTTGGGTGCTGAGCTGATTCAAGGCAAACGCACAACTTACTCTGGTGAAGTGGGAGATATGAGCCGCCTTAATCTGCAGGCGCGCTATTCCTTTAACTAGCCAGAAGCACGCGCATCAGGAGCCCCGGGCGCTGACAGCCTCGGGGCTTTTTAGAACTTATCAGCGTGACCCAAATCTGTCTACCCGATAGCATGAACCGTGACCTGTTCGCCCCACAATGCTGACATGGCGGCTTGCGCTTCATCCAGCGGCGAGCTTGAGAAAAATCGCGTTGTCACGGGCCTGATCCGTGACATGGAATTGCGATTGGGTACTAGACGCCGCGCCACTTCCTTGGCCACTGCCACTGCCGGATCGATGATCAAAACTTCCGGCCCCGCTATCTCTTGAATGAGTGGAATAAGGAATGGATAGTGGGTGCATCCAAGTACCAGCGTATCCGCTCCGGCGGCAAGCAAAGGCGATAGATAGCTATCTAAGAGCGCGCGCGTTGCCTCGCTGGTTAACTCAGCACGTTCAACTTTCTCTACCAAACCAGGGCATGCCTGCAGGAGAAATTTGGCGCTGTCACCGTGCGCCTCGCACAGTCTTGCCACACTGGCGCTTGCAAGCGTCTGACGGGTGGCAAGCACGCCAACGATGCCGGACTTGGTCATTTGCGAAGCTGGCTTTATAGCGGGTTCCATGGCGACCACAGGAACCGGACACCATGAGCGGAGTTCGCTCACAGCGACGACCGTAGCGGTGTTGCAGGCGACGACGATTGTCTTGGCTCCTTGTGCCAATAGAAACCGGGTCATCAACAGGGCGCGGCTTTTGATGAAATCAAGGTCTCTGTCTCCGTAGGGGGCGTTGCCGGAGTCTGCCGCATAAAGCAGGTTCTCATCAGGAAGCTCACGGTGGATCGCGTGAAGAACCGAGAGTCCTCCCACGCCGGAGTCAAAGACACCGATGGGCTGGTCTTCGTCATGGGCTTTCATTGCGGTCAGACTACCTGGAAACGCAAAAATTGCAAGCCATCATGCAGTTCAAATTGCTAGCGAGATCCGAGCCCCAGCATGACGCGCGCCTCATCGGCGGTGGCCACCGGGCGATTCAATTCCTGGCTGATGCGGGCAATGCGTGCCACCAACTGGGCGTTGCTGCTGGCCAATTCGCCCTTGCGGTAAAAAATATTGTCCTCGAAACCGACGCGCACATGGCCGCCCAGCAAAATCGCCATGGTACCCAGCGACAACTGAGCACTGCCGATGCCGGCCACCGTCCAGCTGGCGTCTGCCGGTAGCTGTTCAATCATGTACAGCAAGGCTTGCGGTGTGCCGGCCATGCCGCCCGGAATGCCCAGCACAAAGTCGAAATGCTGCGGGCCTTGCAGCAAGCCTTTTTTCAACCACCGGTGGGCGCTGGTGATCATGCCGGTGTCGAAGATTTCGAGTTCCGGCTTGACGCCGTGTTCCTGCATCGCGCTCAGAAACACTTCCATGTCGGCGGGGTGATTCATGAAGATGTCGTCGCCGAAGTTCACCGTGCCCATGGACAGCGTTGCCATTTCGGGGGCCAGCGTCACCGGTGCCAGGCGCTCGGTCGGCGTCATGCCAACAGCGCCGCCGGTAGAGACCTGAATAATGACATCGCAGCGTTGCCGAATGGCGCTGATGATTCCGCGGTAGGTTTCCTTGTCCTGCGTCGCGCTGCCATCGGCGTTGCGGGCGTGCAGGTGAACAATGGATGCGCCAGCCTTGACGCATTCCTCGGCCGCAATGGCAATTTCTTCAGGGCTGATCGGCAGCGCGGGCTGCTGCTCGCGGGTAACTTCGGCGCCGGTCAACGCGGCGGTGATGATGAGTTTTTGCATATTCAATGAGCTGATATCAAATTTGGGATCCCGGACTCGATCCGGGATTCATGGATTGCGGGTCAGACCCGCCGTGACGGCGCAATGACATTATTGTTTAGCGCTTGATGCGCTGGCAGTGGGCCGGTACCACGCAGGTACCTGACGCTTTGCAGACCACGATGGGCGCAGCGAGCACGTCAGCCGCCGAGGCTTGCCCCGCAATGCCAGCCGACATGATGACTTTTCGTGCTTCGAACACCATTTTGCGCGAGGTTTTGCCCATGGCTACGATGCGGCCACTGGCCTCGATGTAATCACCGGCATAGACCGGCGCCAGAAACTCTATGTTGTCGTAGGCGACGAACAGACCTTCGTCACCGTCGCTGCGAATCAACAACTCGGTGGCCACGTCGCCAAACAGGTGCAGCATTTTGGCGCCATCGACCAGATGGCCGGCGTAATGGGCGTCGTGCGCGCTGATGCGCAGGCGGATCAGGCTGGTGAAGTTATCCATTTCTGCTCTTCCATTCATGGATGGCAAAAGATGCCACATCTTCGGCGTAGGTCTTGCTGCCAAAGCCTGCGTCATAACCCAGTTCCTTCGCCAGCTCATGACTGATGCGCGGTCCGCCGACAATCAGGATGACTTTGTCGCGCAGTCCCTCGGCTTCCAGCAGATCAGACAGCTTGGTCAGATTGTCGAGGTGGATGTTCTTTTGCGTCACCACTTGCGACACCAGAATGACATCGGCTTTCTCCTCGATGGCACGGGTCACCAGATCTTCCGAGTCGACCTGGGCGCCCAGGTTGATGGCCCGAATCTGGTGGTAACTCTCCAGCCCCTTGTGACCATTGAAGCCCTTCATGTTCATGATGGCGTCGATGCCCACCGTGTGGGCGTCGGTCTCAATTGTGGCGCCGATGACCACCATGGGGCGACCCATCTCCTGCAGGATCAGCGCGTCGATGGCTTCCTTGTCGAGCACCTCGTAGTCCGGTTTGGCGACCTGCAGGCTGGCCAGATCAACCTGGTACTTGCATTGTCCATAGACCACAAAAAAGCTGAAACCCTGTCCCATGTCTTCGCTGTGGACGACAGCCGGTTCATCCAGCCCCATCATCGCCGCCAGGCGCTTGGCGCCCTCCTTGGCAGTTTCATCCAGCGCCACGGGCAGCGTGAAGGAGACTTGCACGCGCCCGTCATTCAACGTGTCGCCGTAGGGTTTGACCCACTGTTGCGGTAACTTGTTGTCAGTCATCATTTTGGCCTCCCATCATCAACTGCGGGAACGGGTTGTAGTAGTTGTCGGCTTTTTTAATCACGCCGTCCAGCCCCTTGCCGCCGGTCGGTGTGCGCGAGATCTCGGCAAACATGCCCTTTCCGATCGCCGCGGCCAGCCCGATTTTTTCGATGTTGGCCAGCATTTGTTCGGTCTCGGTCAGGACGTTCTGCGCCCGCTGCTCGATCAGGCCACCGCTCTTGAATTCGATTTCGGAGTGCAGGTCTTTCATGGTGCTGAAGACGTACTTGGCGTTCTGGATAGCGAGGAAGCGGTCCTGGATAAACGGCGTATGGATGGCCTCGGTCATCATGCCCAGCAGGTGGATGTTTTGCTGCGTGACGGTGCTGACGATGTTGAACAGCGCGTCCTGCACGTGGCCTTTGAAGATGTTGCCGGTCATGTGCTTGGTTGGCGGCATGTACTTGAGCGTGGCATCCGGAAACACCTGGCGCGCCAGTTGCGCGTGGGCCAGCTCCCACAGGAAACCGTTTTCCATTTCGGGGTGAATCTCGAACGCGTGGCCCAGGCCCATCTGATCCGGCTGCAGACCCGACAGGTAGGCAAACTGTTCGTTGATCAGCTGAGAGGCCAGCACCGTGTGCGCAGCCTCATAAGCGTCTGCCGTGGTGAGGTAGTTGTCTTCGCCGGTGTTGATGATGATGCCGGCATAAGCGTTGACCATGCGCGAGAAGAATTGGTCGATGAAGGTGCGCTTCATGTTGATGTCGCGAAAGATGATGCCGTACATCGAGTCGTTGAGCATCATGTCCAGGCGCTCCATGGCGCCCATCGCGGCGATCTCGGGCATGCACAGGCCCGAGCAGTAGTTGGTCAGGCGGATGTAGCGGCCAATCCGCTCGCCAACCTCGTCCAGCGCGGCGCGCATCAGGCGAAAGTTTTCCTGCGTCGCATAGGTGCCACCGAAGCCTTCGGTGGTGGCACCGAAGGGCACATAGTCCAGCAGACTCTGGCCAGTGGAGCGAATGACGGCGATGATGTCGGCGCCTTGTTCAGCGGCGGCACGCGCCTGCGTCACGTCTTCATGGATGTTGCCGGTCGCCACAATCAGATACAGCCAGGGCGCCTTGCCTTCACCCAATGATTTGAGTTTGCTGCTGCGGTGCGCACGCTGCGTCGCGATCTGCTGGCAACTGGTGCGGGCCTGCTTCTCGGCGGCGCTGCGGGCGGTGGCTTCGTCGCTCGGC
>JBAXBQ010000131.1:0-4878 GCA_037141865.1 Comamonadaceae bacterium
TACCGCCATGATTGATCGCACATCCACTCCCTTCACGCTGGCTGCCTGAGAGCTGAGTTACCGGATCTTTCCACTACTGTTTTCCTTGAAATAGTCGCCGGATTCTCACCCTGTTGTACAGGGTTCCTGTCTTCTCTCTGTTTGTCGGGTCGCTAGCCCGTCCTTTCCGTTCGTTTGTTTGCGCCGGGGTGCAGTGTTTCGTCACGCCCTTGTCGCAGTTCACTACAAAGACATAGCAAGACATGATTGAATTTTCGTTTGACACATTGCGTCCTTTGGGACTTACCTCCCGTCTGGCACAGACCCTGGCCACAGCAGATGCGCCGATGGATCCGAGTCCACACGCATCACCAGCACAGTTGATGCGAACCGCTGTCGTCCATCGCGAGACCGTTGAAGTTCACGATGGTGTGCAGCAACTTTCAGCACGCTGTACCGCCCGCCTAACCCGATCCCTATTGGAGGAGGGCAGTGCCATTGCTGTGGGGGACTGGGTCCTCTGCCAGCGAGATGAGCACCAACAGTTGTGGGTGACATTCCGGGCTCAGCCGGTCAGCCAGATTGTCCGGCGTGATGCCGACGGCAGCCGTCACACTGTGGTAAGCAACGTAGACACCGCTCTTTTGGTGATGGGCCTGGATCTGGATTTCAACCTGCAACGATTGGAGCGTTACCTGGCTCTAGTGGGTAGCAGCGGCGTATTGCCCGTGGTCGTGCTGACCAAGGCGGACCTGGTTCAGATGACCCAACCAGATCGGGTTGAGCGTCGAATCCAGGAAGTACGCCAGCGCGTCGGAAACCATGTGGATGTGGTGGCAGTCGATGCCCGTAGTGTGGAGACCTCGAAGGCTCTGAACGCCTACTTGTCCCTAGGCCAAACCCTGGTGCTGCTGGGTTCTTCTGGTGCCGGCAAGAGTACGCTCACCAACAGCCTGCTGTGCTCTTCAACGCAAGACACGGGTGCAGTGCGCGAGCATGACAGTCGCGGCAAACACACAACCACTGCACGCTCATTGCACCTGCTGCCATCTGGTGCCTGTGTCATTGACACTCCAGGTGTGAGGACACTGCGGCCCGATGTGGATGCCCAAACCCTGAGTTCCCTGTTTGAAGATGTCAGCACCCTTGCCTCGACTTGTCGTTTCCGTGACTGTTGCCACCAGGACGAACCCGGCTGTGCAGTGCGCGAACAAGTAAACCCGGACCGCCTGAAGAATTACCACAAGATGCTACGCGAGAGTCGCAGGGACACCATGAGCGTTCTGGAGCGGCAGCAACAACTGTCGCAGTGGAAGGCAAGGGGAAGGGCGGGTCGACAGCGGCTGGAGATGAAACGCGATGGACGCTAGGTGCCACTTTGCCTACCGATCAATGACCGTTCTGGGCCTTGGATTCAACCGGTCGATGCAACAAGTTGGTTGAATCGATCAGTGCGTGTTTCATAGTTTAGAACTTTCTGCAGACGCTCATTTGGTTTTCTGGCAACTGCACTGAGCCGGGCCGGCGAGTAGCCCGAGTTATTGATTCCCTAGGGTGTCATCTCAAGTGCGATCAGCGGATTAGCACATGACATGACATGACATCGCAGGAAATGCGGGCATTGGCAGAAAGGCACAATGCAGCGTCAGATCCAGTCAACACAATCGAGGAGTGACAAATGACCGAAAGAACCGGGCGCTGCCTTTGCGGCGCGGTGAGCTTTAAGCTTGCCACAGAACCACTGGTAACACGCGTGTGCTGGTGCAGCGATTGCCAGCATCTCGCCGCCAATGGAACCGTCAATATGCTGGTCGCGGCTGACGGGTTGACGATTTCAGGAACCCTGTCCGAGCATACGAAAACAGCAGATAGCGGCAATGAAGTGATCCGCCAGTTTTGTCCCAACTGCGGTACGCACCTTTTTGCCAAGTCGTCGGCACGCCCGGCGTTCAGGGTTGTTCGGACTGGCAATCTGGACGATCCTTCCTCGATTAAGCCAAGTCTCAATATCTGGGCTGCCAGCGCACCGAGTTGGGCATGCCTTGATCCGACGCTAGACAGAACAGAACAACAACCGTCGCCACCAAAACCAACACCTACCGCAGGTTAACTGTCGTGAGCAACGCCATGAAGGTCACAGTTGAAACTGTCATCCAGGCACCTGTCGCCGAAGTCTGGAATGCCTACACGATTCCTGAGGACATCATGAAGTGGAACGCTGCCTCAGATGATTGGCACACAACCAAATCGACTGTCGATTTGCGTGAAGGCGGGTCGTTCACTTCTCGCATGGAAGCCAAAGACGGCAGCTTCGGCTTCGACTTTGCCGGAGAGTACACCAGGGTCGTGCCTAACGAGTTGATTGAATACACGTTTGGGGGCAGGACTGGTACTGTCGAATTCGTGACAGGTCCAAAAAATGTCACTGTGCGAGTCACGTTCGATGCTGAATCTGAACACCCGGTTGAGCAGCAGCGTCAAGGCTGGCAGGCTATCTTGAACAACTTTGCCAAGCACGTTATCTCTCGCGATTGACGGCATCGAATGACCGGTCTTGATAATCACGACCGACCGCAAAGGGCACTTATGCCGAATGCCATGAACGGCTTCTAAAGGGCGATGGGCTGGACCACCAGATACCGGACTGTCGTGTAGACCGGCTTCCAGCCTAAAGTTCAAATTTCTACGCTGCCTATTCAACACTTTAACTGAACGCCATCGAGAGGTGGCTTTTTAGTTCTTCTTGCTATGCGGCCAGGCGCATTTCAATCTGCATCTTTGTCTCTTCGAGCTCTTTGGGAAGGTGATAAGCTAGCTGCTGGAACAACTCGGTGTGAAGCTTGAGCTCATCGACCCATGCGGATGACTCAACGCTGGTGACAGTATCAAACTGCTGCTGGCTGAAATCAAGGCCGGTCCAGTTGATTTCCGGATAAACAGGGCTTACGCCGAAGACGTTTTCTGTGCCCAGTGCCTGCCCCTCAATGCGGTCAATCATCCACTTGAGCACGCGCATATTGTCTCCGTAGCCGGGCCAGACAAATTTGCCGTCCAGACCCTTGCGAAACCAATTCACGCAGAAGATGCGTGGCAACGCATGGCCTGCAGCCTCCAGCGCGTGCCCGATATCCAGCCAATGCTGGAAATAGTCGCTCATGTTGTAGCCGCAAAACGGCAGCATGGCGAACGGGTCGCGCCGCACTACACCCATCTGGCCAGCTGCGGCTGCAGTGGTTTCTGAGCCCATGGTGGCAGCCATGTAAACGCCTTGTCGCCAGTCGCGCGCCTCAGTCACCAGCGGCACGGTGGTAGAGCGACGACCACCAAAGATAAAGGCATCAATCGCCACCCCCTCAGGGTCATCCCACGCCGGATCAAGCGCCGGGTTGTTGGTGGCAGCCACCGTGAAGCGGGAATTTGGATGCGCCGCCTTGGCACCGGTTTGGCTGGCGATCTCGGGTGTCCAGTCCTTGCCCTGCCAATCAATCAAATGCGCTGGCAGGCTGCCAGAGTCTTTTTCCATGCCTTCCCACCAGACGTCGCCATCATCAGTGAGTGCCACGTTGGTAAAAATAACGTCGTGATGCAAGCTTGCCATGCAGTTCGGGTTGGTCATCAGGTTGGTGCCCGGCGCCACGCCAAAGTAACCGGCTTCCGGGTTGATGGCGTACATCCTGCCGTCTGCATGAGGCTTGATCCAGGCGATGTCGTCACCGATGGTGGTGACGCTCCAACCCTCAAAACCGGCCGGTGGCACCAGCATGGAGAAATTGGTTTTGCCGCAGGCACTTGGGAAAGCGCCCGCCAGGTGGTATTTGCTCCCGCTTGGAGAGGTCACGCCCAGAATCAGCATGTGCTCAGCCAGCCAACCCTGGTCGCGGCCCATGGTCGAAGCAATTCGCAGCGCGAAGCACTTTTTTCCCAGCAAGGCATTGCCGCCGTAACCAGAACCGTAACTCCAGATTTCATGCGTTTGCGGGTAATGAACAATGTATTTGGTTTTGTTGCAAGGCCACTTGACGTCCGCCTGACCCGGCTCCAGGGGAGCACCGACCGTGTGCATGCAAGGCACAAATTCACCGTTTTCGCCCAGCACATCGAAAACCGCTTTGCCCATGCGCGTCATGATTTTCTGATTGACTGCAACATAGGCACTGTCGGTCAGTTCGACGCCGATGTGTGAAATATGTGAGCCCAGTGGCCCCATGGAAAACGGCACCACGTACAGGGTGCGCCCCTTCATGCAGCCATCAAACAAAGCTTTGCTGCCGTCACTCTGTCCGTGCTGCAACAAGCAACGCATCTCGGCCGGGGCCATCCAGTTGTTGGTTGGACCAGCGCTTTCTTTTTCTTCAGCGCAGATGTAGGTTCGGTCCTCGACACGCGCCACGTCGCTGGGGTCAGAGCAAGCCAGAAAACTGTTGGGGCGCTTGACCGGGTTGAGCTTTTTAAAGGTGCCGCATGCCACCAATTGCTGACACAAGCTGGCAAACTCTTCGTCAGATCCATCGCACCAATAAATGCTGTCCGGCTTGGTCAGTGCGGCCATCTTGGCCACCCAGGCGATCAACTTCGCATTCTTGACGTAATCGGGTGTATTCAGGCTCTGACCTTCTTGCGACGGGGCTGTGCTCATGGGATGTTCTCCGGAAAATAAAAGTGACTTGCAAAAACGAACGGGTTTGCGGGGCTCACGAGCCATTTCATTCGCTTTCAAAAGGCGACTTTGCAAGAGGCGGTTTTCAGGTTGTCACGAATCAAAATTGAGTGACAATTTTATGAAATTGGCAAGTGGTTACAAGCCAGTTACATCAAGAACCAAGCAAAAGAAACTGGCTATGCCCTGAAAGGGCGTCAAAGCGGGCATTGCACCCGCCGGACAAGAACTCCTTTGGGCAC
>JBAXBQ010000132.1:0-4717 GCA_037141865.1 Comamonadaceae bacterium
AGGCTAGCAGTGTCGGTGACATGGGGCGAGTTCTCCTTTAGGTTAGCACTGACAGCTCCAATGATATGGATGGTTTCATAACACTTGCGGTCCATTTTTTCGAATGGTAGTTGCGCGCCCTTTAGCCAACATTGACTCAAACCGAAAAGAATGCGTTGGTGCCCTTGAAGAAGATATGACAGCCCGCAACTGCCCGAGCAGATGTTTAACTTCATTCACCCCCAACCAGTTGCAAGCCGAAGACCAGTCGCTGAAATGATCGTACGACAAAAAGCAAGAGCATCAATCACCGCGAATACGGTGCTCATTGCCAAACCTAGCCACCATCGTCAAGGGGTTGCGTCGGATGGGGTGAGAGTACCCAACCCCATTAACACACTACGACGGCAGTCGACGCAAAGCGGTCAGTGACGACCCGGTGTCCTATAGCCCCTCGGGGGACGCCATCGACACCGCTCCGAGCCGGTTCAGGTCCGCAGGACATCGCCCTTGAACGAATAGAGAATCGCCACCACCTCGTTGACCTCTGTCTGGCCGACCGCCTGGGCCTGCAACGCCGCGACAAAGTCGTCAATGGCTGCAATCAACTCCTGTTCGTTGACATTCATCCCGGCATGCGTGGTTCGCATGTCACGACCCTCGTACGCCTGGGGACCGCCGGAGCCTGCACAAAAGAACTGGGTGCCCAGCACCTTCAGACGTGGCAGGTCCTTGCCGCGAAAGCGCGGCGCCAGCAGCGGATTGACCGCATGGCGATCGAGCGCATCGTCGACAACTGCTGCAATGCGCTCAGCGCCGCCGAGCCGCTGGTAAAGTGAATCAGTCATGAAATTTCCTTGGTGAAGTGGTTGAGTAAATGTTGGAGGCCCAGGATTCGAATTCGAGATCGCCCGGGTCAAGTTGGTCTACGCGAAGTTCCCGACGCAACTTGTAGAGAAGGGTGTCCAACCCGCGTTCAAGCTGGCCGATCACATCAAAGGTCAGGGGTTCCGCCAGGGTCAGCATGGCTGATCCACAGTCAGGCAGTGAGAGTTGGCGCGTCGTCATGGGTAGTCCTTTTTCAATGTGCAGGCGGTAAATCCGCCTGCTGGGGGAGAGCATCGCGATGCGGTGTTCCTGAAACGTTCCTGGTTGCACATGCGGTTGCGCGAATGCCGGGGTGGTAGCACACTGCGACTCCTATGGACACCCACCACACCACAACCGACCCGAACCCCACCACGCGACTTGATGTGCAACTGCTGGGTCGCTTCGCAGTACTAGTCGACCACGCTGAAGTACCGGCACAGCGCTGGCCCAGTTTGCGGGCAGCCCAACTAGTGCAGTTGCTGAGTCTGGCGCCACGCCATCGACTGACCCGCGAGCAAGCCATTGACGCGCTCTGGCCTGAACTTGCACCCGAAGCGGGTGCCGCCAACTTGCGCAAGGCGGCCCATCACGCGCGCCAGGCGTTGGGTCGGCACGACGGTGTATTGATGCAGGGCGGCGAGCTAAGGCTGTGGCCCGACGGTCCAGTGACCGTTGACTCGGAAGACTTTGAGCGGCAGGCGCGCTGTGCACTCGCCTTGCGCGACCCACAGACGTGCAAAGAAGTCGCCGACATGTATGCCGGTGATTTGTTGCCCAGTGCGCGCTATGAAGCTTGGGCCGAACCGGCACGCGAACGGCTGCACGCATGCTTCACCGACTTGCTGCGCGCCAGCTCCCAGTGGGCGCGACTGGCACAGGTGGAACCCGGTGATGAACCTGCGCACTGGGAGTTGATGACCGCGGAGCTTGCAGCCGGCAACCGCGCCGCGGCGATACGCTGGTATGCGCATCTTCGTGAGGCACTTCAGCGGGATTTCGGCGTTCTGCCCAATGCGCGCACCGAAGCGCTGTACCAACGATGCATCGCCGGTCTTCAACCTGTCAGGGCGGCTTTCATTGGACGCGCGATGTTGCTGGCGCAAGCTCAGGCGTGGTTGGGAATGAGCGCCACCGATCGACCCGGCGCCATTGTGCTGCGCGGGACAGCGGGCATTGGCAAGACTGCGCTATGCCGTGAACTCGAATTTCAGGCCGGCGGGCGCGGCTGGAGCGTGGTGCGTGCAGACGCCGCTCAACACGGCCGGGCTTATGCTGTGATTTCAGCTCTCGTTGAGCGCATTTTGCTGGCAGATCGTAGTGCAGTGGATCGGGTGGGTACCCCAGCGCGCGCCGTGCTGGCCTTGCTTACCCAGCTTGCCGGCCCTGCTTCGACCTTGCCGGGACCCCTCAGCCGTCATCAGGTCATCGGCGCGTTTCGCCGGCTATTGCTGGCCATGTCACATGATGACAACATTCTCGTGCAGGTGGACGATGCGCACCTGATTGAAGACGCTGATGCGGACGTCCTCATGCACCTCGCCAGCGCCGGGTCGCCAGTGTGCGTGTTGTTGGCCATGCGTGAGCCAGCGCCGGTGTCGGAGTTGGCTCGCGGCCTGTTGCGTCTGGCGGGCAGCAACGTGGTGCGAACGCTGGATCTTGAGCCTTTGGCCGATGAGGAAATTCGCCGGCTCATCCATCAGTGCGTTCCAACAGGCCTACCCGAAGAAACCGTTGCCCGGATCACAAGCGATGCGCAGGGGAGTCCTTTTGCGGCCATTGAGCTGGCGCGCGGTGCGGGCAGCGGGTGTGACCAGCACTTGCACCGCACTGCGGCCGGGGCCATCGCGGCCAGGCTCTGTGACGTGCCCGAGGCCACGCTTGACGCGCTCAAGTGGATGGCGCTGGCGGGTGACGCCTTTGACGCCCAGACCGCGGCGGCCGTTCTGCCGGACGCCGAAACACGTGCCTACGCAGTGCTCGACGCGGCACTGGCGGCGGGAGTGCTGGTGCTGGTCGGCACCCAGTACCGGTTTCGGCATGCTCTTGTGCGCCAGGCCCTGGTTGAACAGATTGCACCCCACCGGCGTTTGAAAATTCATCGCCAGGCGGCGCAGCGCCTGGCAGAGCTGGATGCCGCCCCGGCGCTGATTGCGCAGCACTGGATCGACGGCGGCAGCCTGCGCGAATCGGTTCCCTGGCTACTCGCTGCCGCGGCCGATGCGGTCCGGCTGGCGGCTTTCAGCGATGCATTGCATCATTTGGAGCCGCTGCTCGGCTTCCAGCCGGCCCATGCCGAAGCCCTGCGACTGCGCGCAGAAGCGCTGGACGCGATGGGCCATCCGGCCGCAGTGGCGGCTTACCGGCTGGCGGCCGATGCGGCGGGTGAACCCAGTGCCCAGAACCTGCGTGCCAAGGGTGCTCTGGCGCAGATCAAGCAGGGAGATGCCAAGGGCGCTTTGCGGGCGCTCGAAGGCTTGCGCCCGACCAGCGTGGAGGGCCGACTGTGCGAGGCGCTGACTTACAGTGGCGCTGCCGCCCTCGGTGCCGCCGACGCCGCCATGGGTACGCAAAAATCGGCTGAGGCGCGGCGTCTTGCGCTCGATTCCGGCGATACAGCCACCATCGTGGTGGCCTCTTGGGCGCAGGCGGCTGCGGCCCACGCACGCGGCGAACTGCACCGCAGCATCTGGGCTGACCTACAGGAAACGGCCCATGTGCCGCACCTCGCCATGCGCGTGTTTGACGGACAGCTTTGCATTGCGCAACGCTTTCTCTACGGTGCCCGACCGTATTCGGAAGTCATTGAATTCGCCCAGTCACTGGCCGACGAAGCGAAGCGCATCGGTGCCGCACGGGGATATGCATTTGGCATAACAATTCGCGGAGAGGCAGAGCTGCTTTCGGGCGACCTCGCTGCGGCCGAAGAGCACCTCACACAGGGCGCAAGACTGCACCGCGCCATTGGCGGCTCCACCGGAGAGGCCTTCTCACTGCAGCGACTCTCGGAAGTGGCGATGCAGCGGGGTCGCCCTGATGACGCCCGGGCGCTGCTCGACGAAGCGTTGGATGTTGCACGCCAGACGGACGTCGGGTTTCATCTGCTCGATCGCATTTACGGCACCTATCTGCAACTTGCAGACAGTCCGGCCGCAGCGCTGCGCGCACTCGAAGAGGCTCGGGCCGCAGTGAATGGTCCGCTGGAGACCTGCCCCGGATGCCGCATCACCCTCACCGTGCCGGCGGCAATTGCAGCCGCTCGGGCCGGGCGTCTCGATCTGGCCGAGGACTATGCGTCCCAGACGTCCTATCTGGCCAATGTGGTTATGCGCCTGCCGGCCTGGCATGCCGCCCACGATGAGGTGCGCGGGCACATCGGTCTGGCCCGTGGTGAAGACGCTGTGGCGGTCCATTCGAAGTTTTCCGCAGCGGCAGCGCGCTTTCGAACCGCAGGACACCCAATTGACGCCGCGCGCTGCGACCAATTTGCGACGAGTGCGATCGCGGTTCCAGGCGGGTAGTCAGGCTTCTTCGACAACTGCGGAGAATCTGTGTCGCCGGGTTCGACCTCTCGTAAAAGAAGGATGCTGGACTGCCGTACAGCCGCCGCTGGCGACTCTCTCGGCTCGCGCAGCAAGAAATTGAACATTGTTGTCATGGGGTTGAGCCGGTTGTGAAATGTTGCATTGTCTAGCCAGCGACTGTCCGGCTGGATTCATTGCCAACACAGTATCTAGCCGGAAGATGCCGTTGGAATTCTGGTACCAATCGCTCCCGGGTGTGGTCATCCAAGCCCACTGGAGTCAAGTCAGAACGACGCCATGCAGCTTGACCGCCCAGTACACCGCGACCGCCAACTGAACGGCGAATG
>JBAXBQ010000133.1:0-4559 GCA_037141865.1 Comamonadaceae bacterium
TGGGTTCGAGCCCCATCAGCCACCCCATCTTTTGAAACCTAAGCAGAATGCGGCTTCCCAGCCGATTCCTGCTTAGCCATCATCCACTTCCCTCATCCAGCTCCTTCCTAGGAGTTGCCTGTGAGCATCAAAACCCCCCGCCTTATTCAAGACCGCTGCGGCGTCTACTATTTCCGGCTGATCGTCCCGCTATCATGGCGAGATATCGTCAAAAAGGCGGAAATCAGGCGCAGTTTGCGAACCAAGGACGCGGGTACCGCCCGCGAGGCAGCTTTGCTGTTGTCCGCACGCATAGAGGCATTCATGGCAAATTCAAAATCCAAGGCATTAACGGGCAACCAAAGCCTTTAAGAGCCAAAAGTTATAACGAGCGAATTCCCCGTCGGTCTGTTGGACGGATGCATTTTCGCTACCACCAATCGTTGTTAAGAGGGCGAAAGCCATCTGGCTCTGTGTAGATTCGCGAGACGCGTAGGCCCAAGTTTTCCTTGATCTCTTTCCAGGTCGACTTGATGTGCCAACGTTCATGAATTTCACCATCCATGCATGCTTGATGTATGTGAATTGGAAGAGTATAGTGTTTGTAAAGTAGCTGTAAAGCTGCTTTGAATTCGTCTGGGCATACAAAGAAGTAGGAACTCTGCCACCCCCTCTCGAAACAAGATCTCCAACAGGTCTGTGTGACCATGGCCACTCGCAACGCTGGCAACAGTTTCGGTGTTGCGAGGCACTTCTTGTTGAACTAACAAAGGATAAGGTTAGTCTTCGCAGGGTGATGAGGCGGTGACGCGTGATGTGACGCGATGGGAAGGCGGGCTGATTGCGCAGTCACGGCCAGCTGTGGGATTGCAGCCGACTCTTCCTGGCAACACGACGCAAATCTTGCTTGTTCTCCGGAGACGGCCTTATAAAGGTAACCGTCATGAACCAAAATACCAATGCCGAATCGCAACCCAATGGTCTCAACACATTGAAGCCGATGATGGAGTCTGCGGGCGCAGTTAATCAAGTCTTGACCACCACCGCAAAAGAAATGGTGGCACTCCAGTTCGCAACCGGCGGGGCAGCTTTCGCTGAGGCTATGGCGAGCATCGTGCCCGCTTTTGCACCCGGGGGTACAACTTACTGGTTCCAACAGGTTCCAACCGTCATTCAGTCACAGTTCCAACGCTTGATGCAGTCAATGGTGGACTCTGTTGGGATGGCGTCGCGTGCTCAGCAGCAAATACTTGAATTGGGGAGCCACTCCTTGCAGCAGCTTGTTGGGCAAAGCGCCGAGACCCAACCGCAATGGAATCCGACAATGGCAGATCGCAGGGTAGCGGTCAACGTCATCAACTTTGCGGACCGCCGCGCAAAGGCGCAGGCTGCGCAGCAGAATGCAAAGAAGCCCTTGACCGCGGCACGGGACAAATCGAATCATCGTTCACAGCAACGGGTAGCATGATGGTCAGCATGGGGAAGGGCGTCGCCTCTCGTGCGCCAAACTCCAACCGCAAGCCGGGCCCAGGACAACGGGTGAAGACGCCGGAGGTCGAGCGAAGGCTGGGTGGCTCGGCAACTTTTTCGCTGCTCGAACTTTCACCTCTGCTTGTCGTCGACGGAGTCGAAGTGATGGGTGGACTTATAACTACGGATGTGGTGTCGGCTGGAGCCTTAAGAGAAAAGTGCCCCTATTGCCGTCACATACCACTGAGCTTGGTGTTGCGACACGAGTCCGTACTGCGCAATCATCTATTCTGCGAAGTATGTACCCGATGCTTTGATTTCATCTCTTCAGATGGAAGAAGTGCCCTTACAGTATCTGTGGCTCCCATCTATTGATGCCAATGGCCGACGCCATCTTCTGAGCGGGCGCGGTCACTTGGGGCAAAGGTCCATGTGCGGCCGTGGCCCCCTCATCTCTTTGAACTTTCTGGACGAGAAACTCAGTGCAAACTTTCGTTATGCTTTCATTCGGATTCGAGAATACGGCGAGAACATTGCGTTCTATCGGGGCGAAGCGCGGCATCGCGAAAGCGTTGCGTTTTACATCGGCGATGTTCATAAAGTGCTTTTCGTTGAAGTTGGACTGTCAGATGTCAGGTCAAACACGTGTACGCCATGGGAGAGCGGTTGATGGTTTACCCAGCGCGGGTCGTGCAAGGTGTGGGACATGTCGGCCAGCCCCGACTGCCAGTGCTCCAGCACGGAGACACGAGAGAACTCATAGTCCTTGGATTGGCTCTCGTAGTGCTTGCTGCGATAAATCAGGTGCACCACGTCGACGCCATGAGAATTTCGCATGTGCGTGAGCGCACGCACGTCGGGGTCGTCGCGCAGCTCAGGTGGCAGCTTTGCAAGTAAACGCTGTGCGGCCTTTGCCACCACCTGCCGATCCAGCTCGTTGGTGGTGTTCAGTCGAGTCCGGCTGGAAAAACGAATGTCCTTCTCGCGCTCGGTCACTTCAGCCAGCGTGGACGGCAATTCGCCCTCGGCGGCAAACAGGTCCACCTGAAACACAACCCGGTGGCGCTTGCCCGGCTGATCCAGAACGTACTGCAGCGGCGTGTTGGAAACCAGGCCACCGTCCCAATAATATTCGCCGTCGATCTCTACCGGAGCGAAGCCCGGTGGTAGAGCGCCGCTGGCCATAATGTGACGCGCGTCGATGCGTTGTTTGTCCGAGTCGAAGTAGGCAAAGTTGCCGGTGCGCACATTCACCGCACCCACCGACAGTCGAACGTGTCCTGAGTTGATCATGTCGAAGTCGACCAATCGCTCCAGCGTTTGAAGCAGTGGCGCGGTGTCGTAGTAGCTGATGGCATCGAGCGTGCCACGTGGTTGAAAAGGCGCTGGTGGGAAGCGCGGAGCAAAGAACCCAGGCACTCCGAAGAACATGACCTGCGTCGCGCTGGCTTCGTTCAGTGTTTGGCGAACTGCGCCTGCCTGTGCGGCGCCAGACAGTGCTACCGACGAGCTCACGAGATCCCAAAACTCGCGCAAACGTGCAACGCGTCGTTGGGCCGGGTTGCCGGCAATCAGTGCGGCGTTGATGGCGCCGATCGAGATGCCCGCCACCCACGTCGTCGGCTCAGCGCAACTCGCGCAGAGCGCCTCGAACACGCCCGCCTGGTAGGCGCCTAGAGCGCCGCCACCTTGCAGCACAAGAATACACTCTTCGTCAGTTGGACGTGGTCTCGTTGGAACAGGTTGCGACAAGGGATGTGAATTGGACTTGGTGCTCGTCATTGGGTCCTTCCAAGATTGTTGTCAACGTGCACGGGTTGGCACAATGGACAAAGTATGCGGTAAATCACTTTCAAAAAGCACCCTGCGCGGCCAGACCAAAAATGGAATTTTTGACCAGTCAGGAACTGCAAGCCTGATCCGGCTTGCGCCACTGTCACACAGCAGCCTCACTGAGGAGCGCCTTGACGTTAGCGTCTGCCGCCAGCGTAGCCAGGTCTCCTGTGTTGGTGACGCACTATCAAAATTCGAATATCGTTTTCCAGGGGGCGATAGACAACGGAGTAAGGAAAAAGTTTCAAGGGATAGCTTCTTCGTCCACGAGTAGTTGGTGTACCGAAGGCAGGATGGCGTATCAAAAGTGCAACAACGCGTTCGAACTCGTCGAGAAAGCGCCCTGCTACCGCTGCACCGGCTTGTTCGAGGTAAAAATCCAGTGCATCCGCAACATCGCTTTGCGCCCCTGGGTGGAGCGAATAGCTCATTGTTTAAGTCTGGCTCGAAGCTGTGCGACGGCTTGTTGGCCGGGTACCGCGACTACCAGACCGGATTCAAATTCGAACTCCCTTCGATCGGCCTCCAGTTCCCAGGCTTGCTCGACTGCGCTATCTGTGTCAATGCTCGCAATCAGACGCTCGAACAAGCGTGACCGATCGGCTGGGGCCAATTGAAGAACTTCGGCCTCCAGAACTTCCAGGCTAGTGCTCAAGGTAACCTCCGATCATGGTAAATGCTTGATAGATCACAGTTTGCCACAAACCTGTGTCACGGTATGGCAAGCCAATGCCATGGGTGTATCGGGCCAATGATAGTTTGACAGGGCGCGATGTTAAGGTCGCACGACCACGCAGACAGTCAGGCTCCGCGGATTGCAATGGATGCGCCGGCGCTTTGACTGCTGGCAAGCGGTCGATCCGAATTCAGATTTGAAAACAAGCATCCGCTGCACACCTGAAATCCAGCAGCGAAAGATCGACGATGCCGTCGAATGTCTTTTCAATTTTCGTGGAGCTGGTGAACGGCCGGTCCTGACTTTTACGGCTGACCGGTAAGGGCACAAAGTTCATGCTCACCAGTGACTGCAGTCTGGCAGCCTGACTTTTAAGTCGGCTTTGCGACTGGCAAAGCATGGATGGCAATCATAGGGGTAGCTACAGCATCGAAATACACAGCGCTCCTTTGCAAACTTTCAGTTTGACCGATAGCTAACAGCACGCAGCTGGCTGTCACCTTGAATGTGAATATCGACGATTGAGCAGCGGGTTGAAGAACAGCGTTTGGAGGCTTTGAGCCTGATTGCATGGCACTCTTCCAAGCTGCAAGAACTGCCG
>JBAXBQ010000134.1:0-4512 GCA_037141865.1 Comamonadaceae bacterium
GCCAACACTTGGTTGGCATCGCACTTTTGCCTGACTCAGAGATATTGCCAATAGCTATCGTTTATGTAAAAATGAAGTATGAGTTCAAATTTACATACACTTGCCTTCGCCTTTCATGCGTATTGAACGCCAGCTCCTGGCCACACTCCAGCGCAGGGCCCTGCCCTACCCGGTTGTCACGCTAACCGGTCCGCGCCAGTCCGGTAAAACAACGCTGTGCCGACAGGCGTTCGCCGGGCTACCTTATGCCAACCTGGAGGATGCCGCGACGCGTGAATTTGCGCAAGCCGACCCGCGCGGTTTTTTAGCGCAATTCCCAGACGGTGCCATTCTTGATGAAATACAACGCGTGCCCGATATTTTGTCCTTTGTTCAGGTGCTGGTGGATGAGTGGCGTTTTGGGCAATCACAAGGACAAGGCGCAGCCATCGACGCCCGCAAATTCATCCTCACCGGCTCCCAGCAGTTTGAGTTGATGGAATCGGTGCGCCAGTCGCTCGCCGGGCGCACTGCGGTGTTGCGTCTGCTGCCCCTGTCAATTCATGAAATTCACGCCGCCGGTTTGCCTCATGGCACGACGCGTTTGCTGCATGCAGGTGGCTATCCTTCCATCCATGCCCAAGCGATTCGACCTGCTGATTTCTTCAATGACTATTTTGAAACTTATATTCAGCGTGATTTGCGCGAGCTGGTGGCGCTGCGTAACCTGAGTGAATTTCGACGCATGGTTCGCCTGTGCGCCGGGCGCGTCGGCCAAGTGCTCAACTACAACAGTCTGGCCAACGATGTGGGCGTTTCACAGCACACCATTGCCTCTTGGATCAACTTGCTGGAAATGGGGTATGTGGTGTTTTTGTTGCCACCGTGGTTTGAGAACCTGGGCAAACGTCTGATAAAAGCGCCGAAACTCTATTTTTACGATACCGGTCTGGCCGCCTGGTTGATGGGCATTAACGACCCGGCACAGATCGACAGTCACCCCTTGCGCGGTCATCTGTTTGAAAACCTGGTGGTGACCGAGTTTGCCAAGCATTTCGAGAACAGTGGTGAGCGTGCCCGGCTGCACTATTGGCGTGACAGCAATGGTGTGGAAGTGGATTTGGTGGTTGAGAACGGCCTGGATGCAGGGCGCTTGGGTCTGGTTGAAATCAAGTCCGCTCAGACCTATCACAGCCAATTCGCGAGGAGCATCCACCAGGTTAGCCGCTTGCTGGGCGAACGTGTGCAGCGCAAGATGGTGGTCTATGGCGGCAGCGATAACTTTGTGCGCGATGGCGTCGAAGTCGCCGGCCTGCAAGCCAATTGACTATTGCAGACCGCGCACCACTTCCATCGCCTGCTCAACGCGTTCCACTGCGTGAATGGTCAGGCCTTCAATGGGTTTTTTGGGCGCATTGGCTTTGGGCACCAGCGCCACGCTAAAGCCCAGCTTGGCGGCCTCCTTCAAGCGCTCCTGACCGCGCGGTGCCGGACGCACTTCACCGGCCAGTCCGATCTCGCCAAAGGCAAAGAACCCTTTTGGCAATGGCTTGCCGCGCAAGCTGGAGGTGATGGCCAGCAACACCGCCAGATCGGCGGCCGGTTCGCTGATGCGCACGCCGCCGACGGCATTCACAAACACGTCCTGATCCATGCAGGCCACCCCGGCGTGGCGGTGCAGCACCGCCAGCAACATCGCCAGGCGGTCTTTGTCCAGCCCCACCGAAAGGCGTCTGGGTGAGGGCCCGCCGCTGTCCACCAACGCTTGAATCTCGACCAGCATGGGGCGCGTGCCTTCCAGCGTGACCATGACGCAACTGCCGGGCACCGGTTGGGCGTGCTGGCTTAAGAAAATGGCGCTCGGGTTGGAGACCCCTTTCAGACCTTTTTCGGTCATGGCAAAGACACCAATCTCGTTGACGGCGCCAAAGCGGTTCTTGATGGCGCGCACCAACCGGAAGCTGCTGTGCGTGTCGCCTTCAAAATACAGCACCGTGTCCACCATGTGCTCCAGCACGCGCGGCCCGGCCAGTGCGCCGTCTTTGGTGACGTGGCCGACCAGCACAATGCCCACACCGCTGGCTTTGGCATAGCGCGTCAAATGGGCCGCACATTCACGCACCTGCGCCACCGAGCCGGGTGCTGAAGTGAGCTGATCGGAGTAGACGGTTTGAATCGAATCGATGACCGCAATGTCGGGCTGGGTAGCGGCCAGCGTGGCCAGAATCTTTTCCAATTGAATCTCGGCCAGCACCTTGACCTGGCTGTTGTTCAGCCCAAGGCGACGCGAGCGCAGCGCCACTTGCGCGCCACTTTCTTCGCCGGTCACATACAAGGTGTTTTGGCCGCTGCGCTGCAGCGAATCGAGCGCCTGCAGCAGCAAGGTGGACTTGCCAATGCCGGGGTCGCCGCCGATCAGCACGACGCCGCCCTCCACCATGCCGCCGCCCAGCACGCGGTCCAGTTCCTCTTGCCCGGTGGGAGTGCGCGCCATGTCAACCGCATCGATGTCGCCCAGCGTCATGGCCTGCGCTGCTTTGACCAGCGAGGCAAATCGGTTTTTGGCCGGCGCCGTGCTCTCGGGCACCGACTCAATCAGTGTGTTCCAGGCCTGGCAACTGGGGCATTTGCCCAGCCATTTTGGGCTGACGCCGCCACAGTCCGAGCACACATAAACAGTTTTTTCTTTCGCCATGCAGGCGATGGTACTGCAGGCCAATGGCGTCGTCGTTGGAGTCCGATGCCGGCTCACACGCGCGCAAGAGATCATCTTGTCCAGCGGCAAGCACAAATTGCTTCAAAACCGCAATAAATAAAGGTGACAGAGTGCAACAAAAGTAACTCTAAATAATAAAAATACTTGACTACTGGAGGTCCTTGTAAATTTGCCGTAAAGATGAGCTCGAAACACATGTTGACAAGAGCTGGTTACTGATGTCACCAGAAAAATGAAACGTCTCGTTGATCTGGTCAGGACCGGCACATTACGCAATCTGGAAGGATCGGTGGCAGGTTGCAAACCCCACACCTCACCCACCCACGCCAGCGCCGGGGCAAGGTGAATATGACTGGCATCTGTCTGTCTCTCACACTGCGACTGATTGAAGCGCTATCGCCAATTTGAACTGTGAAGCAAAACATGAAACATCATTTCCAACCGGCAACCATGACCAAACTAACCGGGGCTCTCATGCTTGGTGTTTTTCTGTCACTGGGAGCGGGCGGTGCACGCGGGCAAATGCAAGCCGCTGGCAGTGGTATTGCCGGCACAGCGCACGACTTTTCGAAGGCTGGTTCTGTGGCGCAACAACAGGCTTGCATCGCGTGTCACGCGCCGCATGAATCCAGCGAACTCGCACCCCAGTGGAACCCGAAACTGGCGCAGCACTCATACTCACTCTACAACTTGGCCAGCGCGGTGACACCGGTGGGACAGCCTGGCACCTATTCCAAACTCTGTCTGTCATGTCATGACGGCACACTGGCGATTCTCAACTACAGCGGCTCCAAAGGAAGCAATAGTCTGCTGGCGACGCGCCGGTTGAGTAGCGCCAATTCCCAAACCCAATTCGCGACCCGGGATCATCCGATTGGCGGCAGCTATGACACAGCTTTGGCCGCCTCCGACGGCTCGCTGGCCGACCCCCAGTCGAGTCCGGTGGCGCTGGTGACCGATCAGGTCGGCCGCAACAGAACCAGGGCCGGCAGCATTTCCATGATGATGCTGGCCGACGGCCGAGTGGAGTGCACTTCGTGCCACGACGTGCACAACCGCTTCAACGCTGGTGACAGCAGCCGGGGTCTGGTCAAGGTTGGCCTGGCAGGCAGCGCGCTGTGCCTGGTGTGTCACCAAAAATAGGCACTACCGCCAAACCGTCACTTCTGGTGGCAGGTCTGGCAAACCAACATGCCCAGTTTGGGGTCCTGACGCAGTAACTTGGGGAAGTCGCCCTTGTGCGGGTCGTGGCAGCTGCCGCAGAAGAAGGGTCGGCCGGCGCGCAAGGGGTTTTCCACCGGAGTGGTGTGCGCCTCGTCGCCCAGCGGATGGCCTTTGCCCGAAAAACCGGCTATCACGTGCGGTGCTTCCTTGATGTCGTCATGACAATCCAGGCAGGTGTCAGCCGGTGTCTTTTTCAGCAGCACCGCGTTGTCGGACGCGTGCGGCAGGTGGCATGAGGCGCACTTGGCGCCCTTGACCGCCGAGTGGGCGATCTGACCAGCAAAGTTCTTCTTCTCATGGCAGCCAAAGCAAAGCTCCGGAATGGCCGACTTCAACAGCTTTTTCTGGCTGGTTGAATGCGGGTCGTGGCAGACCGTGCAGTTCTTCTCCAGTGCCTTATGGTTGGAAGTTTTCTTGACCCCTTCCTTCTCGTGGCACGACAGGCAGAGCTCGGTCACTTTGGCCTTCAGTCCGCGCGGTTGGGGACCGTTGCTCTTGTGGGGCCGCTTGCTGGCATCGAGTTGCGTATGGCAGGTGGTGCAGCCTTTCTCCAGCGCAACGTGGATGACTTTCTCGTCAAAAATGTCGTCATG
>JBAXBQ010000135.1:0-4510 GCA_037141865.1 Comamonadaceae bacterium
GAGTCAAACTGTGCAATCGGAAAGCTGACAGTCGCGAACGTCTCTTGACGCTGCACCTTTGCCCCATCGCCGCAGTCTGTCACAGTCGGCAAAGAGCCACAAAACCGACCCCTCAAGTGCTCGCCATCGGCATGTCCCTGCAGTATCTTTTGTAAATGGACTGGCTACCGGTGTTCGTGTCGATGTTCCACGTCCGGAAAATGCGCATGGCTGTGTTGCAGGTCGCCGTGCCAGTGTGGGTGCTCGTGGCGCTCCGTCAGGTGCAACCAGAGCCCCCAGGCCATTAACAGGCCAGCGCCCCAGAACCAGGGGGACGTGCTTTCATGGAAAACGCTGATGGCGATGGCAGCGCCCATGAACGGCGCGGCACCGAAGTAAGCGCCGGTGCGTGCCGAGCCCAAGCCGCGCAGTGCCACAACGAACAGCGTCAGACTGACGCCGTAGCCCAAGAAACCGGTCAGCAGAACCGGTCCGGCTACGGCCCAGGGCGGCAGAGTCTGGCCCATCATCAGAGCCAACCCGATGTTTGCCATTGCAGCAACCCATCCTTTCAGGCCGGCAATGAACAGGGCGTCCGAGTTGGAAACGTGACGCGTCAGGTTGTTGTCCAGCGCCCAGCACATGCAGGCGAGCGCAATCAATGCCGCTCCCAGCCCGCCATCAGCGGCGCTGGTCTGTGCACCGGGCCAGGACAGCACCAACCCACCCAGCACGATCAGCAACATGCCCATGGCCACGCGTCGGTCGGTGTTTTCCTTGAACACGATCCAGGCCAGCAGCGCCGTCAATACACTCTCCAGATTGAGCAGCAGCGAGGCAGAAGCGGCGCTCATGCGCGCCAGGCCCAACATTAGCAAAGTCGGCCCGGCAATGCCGCCAAAGGCGATTGCGCCCAACAGCCAAGGCCACTCTGCGCCTGCAAGCCCTGGCCTGCGCCAGCCGCGGTCGCGCAGCAGGCGTAAGCCGGTCAAACCAACGCCACTGCCCAGGTACAGCAGGCCCGCCAGCAGCATGGCTGACATATCGCCGACAAACTGTTTGGCAAAAGGTGTGCTGGCCCCGAACAGGGCGGCTGCGCCCAAGGCGGCAAGTACGGCGGTCGGTGTGTTGATGATTTTCACTTGGCCTATTGTCCCTGCTGATGGCCCAGTGATTCAACTCGTTGTCTGCCTTACCATAGCACCATGACCAGCGCCACACTGCATTCGCCCATTCCAGTCGCTCTCAAGCAAGATGCCACCATCATCGGCCTGGTGGGGCTGGCTCATGCCAGTTCGCATTTTGCTCACCTCTTGTTGCCACTGATGTTTCCGGTGTTCATGAAAGAATTCGGCTTGAGTTACTCCGAGCTGGGCCTGTTGATGAGCACTTTTTTCGTCGTCTCGGGGTTGGGGCAGGCCAGTGCCGGTTTTGTGGTTGATCGCCTGGGTGCGCGCCCACTTTTGTTTGTGGCACTGGGCATTTTTGTGCTGGCTTGCAGCGCCGCCTCGATGGTCACCGGTTACACCGGCTTGCTGGCGGTGGCCGCGCTGGCCGGCTTGGGCAACGCCACTTTTCATCCGGTTGACTTTACTATTTTGAACCAGCGCGTCTCTGGCGCGCGGTTGGGTTATGCCTTCAGTGCGCATGGCTTGACGGGCAATCTGGGCTGGGCCGTCGCGCCGGTGTTCTTTGCCACCATCAGCAGCTTGTACAACTGGCGCTTTGCCTATTTGGCAGCGGCGGCAATGTACGTGTGCATCTTGCTGTTGCTGATGGCGCAGCGAGACAAATTGAGTACACACACCGTGACCCAGCACCCCGATACCGCTGCAGAACACAGCATGGCCTTCATGAAGTTGCCGGTGGTGTGGTGGTGTTTTGGCTTCTTTTTCCTGTCCACCATGACGCTGGCGGTGGTGCAAAGTTTTTCGGTGTCCATTCTCAAGGCCATGCACGGCATCAGTTTTGAGGCCGCCACCTTAACGTTGACGGCTTACATGCTATGCGGTGCGTTGGGCATGCTGGTGGGCGGCTTTGTGGCGGCGCGCACCACCAACAGCGACCGCGTGGTGGCCATCGCCATGGCAGTGGCAGCGGTTTTGCTGGCGCTGTGTGGCACCGGTCTGCTAGGTGCCACGCCGACCATGGTGGTGCTGGCCGGCACCGGTTTTGCAATTGGCATCGGTGGACCTTCGCGTGACATGATGATCAAGAAGGCGACCCCCAAAGGTGCCACCGGCCGGGTCTACGGCATGGTGTATTCGGGTCTGGACGTGGGCTTTGCCGTGTCTCCCATTTTGTTTGGCGCCTTCATGGACCACGGCTGGTATGGCGCGACTCTGCTGGGTGCCGCAACGGTGCTGCTGCTCAGCGTGGGCGCCGCGCTGGGGGTAGGGCACCGGACGTCAAGGCAATAGGGTTTTAAAAGGGCACTCTGTATGACTGAAATCGAAGGCCAACTTCAGCACCAGCGCGTTGCGCTGATCACCGGCGCCAACACGGGTATTGGACGCGTCACAGCGCTTGAGCTTGCCCGCCAGGGCATGCATGTCTTTGTCGCTTGCCGGTCGTTGCAGCGCACGCAGCCGATGCTCGATGAGATCCATGCTGTTGCGCCGCAGGCAAAAGCTGAATGGTTGCCACTTGATCTGGACGACTTCAAGTCCATCCGTCAATGCGCCGAGGCCTTTCTGTCCAGAGGTTTGCCGCTGCATTTGCTGATCAACAACGCCGGCATCGCTGGCGCCAAAGGACTGACCAAAGATGGTTTTGAGCTTGCCTTCGGTGTCAATCACCTGGGGCATTTTTTATTGACGGAGTTGCTGCTGGACTGCATCAAAAGTTCGGCACCGGCGCGCATTGTGACGTTGGCCAGCCGGGCTCACTACCGGGCGCCAGGGATTGATTGGAAGGCTGTTCGCGAGCCAAGCAAGACGGCCTCGGGTCTGGCGGAATATGGCGTCTCCAAACTGGCCAATGTCTTGTTCAGCGACGAACTTGGCCGCAGACTTCAGGGCACCGGTGTCACCACCTATTCGCTGCACCCGGGCGTGGTCGCGTCCGACGTCTGGCGCACGGTCCCCTGGCCGCTGCGTTCGCTCATCAAACTCTTCATGATCTCGCCGGAAAAAGGTGCCGCGACCACGCTCTACTGTGCCAACTCTTCCAGTGCGGGCGCAGAAACTGGTCTTTACTATGACCAGTGCCGCGTGAAAGCTCCGAGTAGAGTGGCGCAGGACCGACCCCTTGCCACCGAGCTTTGGAAAGTTAGCGAAGACTGGGTTCGCTGACTCTCACTTATTTCCGCGGCTCGCCCCGTTCGTTGACTGTCACCGTCGGTCCGGGAGGTGCGGTCATCTGAACGTGGTTCTCCTGGCCGCGGAATTGGTAGCTGAGCGGGAATTCCAGTCAACCCCGCATTCGCCGCAACGCTTTTGATTCTGCTCGGGTTCATGCATCATTTGCAATTTACGTCGATCAATGTGACGGCCTGACTTCTGCCGTTCACTTTGTCGGCACAATGCTGAACATGACTGATGTTCAAATTTCCCAAATCGGCGGCCACTTACTGGTTCAATGTCTTGTTGAGCAAGGTGTTACCCATGCCTTTGGCGTACCCGGCGAAAGCTATCTGGCGGTGCTGGATGGGTTTCACCGTTACCGTGACCAAATCCAGTTTGTGATCAATCGCCAGGAAGGCGGTGCGGCTTTCATGGCGGAGGCGCACGGCAAACTCACCGGGCGGCCTGGCGTCTGTTTTGTCACGCGTGGTCCCGGTGCCACCAATGCCTCCATCGGCGTGCACACGGCATTTCAGGATTCGACGCCGATGGTGCTGTTTGTAGGCGATGTTGCCAGCGACATACGGGATCGCGAAGCGTTTCAGGAAGTGGACTATCTGAGCTTTTTCGGACCCAGTACCAAGGGGTTTGCAAAACGTGTGGAACGCATTGACGATGCGCGACGCATTCCAGAATACGTGGCCCGTGCATTTGCCACCGCCATGAATGGACGCCCCGGCCCGGTGGTATTGGTGTTGCCGGAGGACATGCTGACGCAGGCCTTAGTGCCGCACGCGACTAGCGGGCTGTTGCCAATCGCCTTGCCACGCGTCAACGCAGTTGAGGCCTGGAGTGACCCTGGGTCGTTGCGCAACCTGCGTGAGATGCTGCTGAAATCCGAGCGCCCGATCGTCATTGCCGGCGGCGGCGGCTGGACGGTTCAGGCAGCGCAGGCTTTGCAGCGCTTTGCCGAGAACTGGAAGCTACCGGTGGGCAATGCGTTTCGTTTTCAGGACACGTTTGACAACCATCACCCGCTGTATGCCGGTGATGTCGGCATCGGCATCAACCCGCGGCTGGCGGCACGCATCAAGAACAGCGATCTGGTGATTGCCATCGGTGCGCGGCTGGGCGAGATGACCAGCGGCGGCTACAGCTTGTTCGAAGCGCCGCGGACCAAGCAGAAGTTGGTCCACATCCATGCCAGTGCCGAGGAACTCAACCGCGTTTACCAGGCTGATCTGGCC
>JBAXBQ010000136.1:0-4173 GCA_037141865.1 Comamonadaceae bacterium
TGGTGCCGACGTTGACGTGCGGCTTGGTGCGTGCAAATTTTTCTTTTCCCATTTTTCAATTCCTTAAAAGAGCAATGCCCGTGAATTGGTTTAATGTTTGCATTTCGTCACGGTATCCCTTGCCACGGGCAGCTCGGGGTGCGAAATCGCAGACAAATCAATCAGAAACTATTTGGCCCTGGCCGCCATGATGGCTTCGGAGACATTACGCGGCGCTTCGGTGTAATGCTTGAATTCCATCGTGTAAGTGGCCCGACCTTGTGACATGGAACGAAGTGTCGTTGAGTAGCCGAACATTTCCGACAGCGGAACCTCCGCCTTGATGGCTTTACCGCCACCAACCATGTCTTCCATGCCTTGCACCATGCCGCGACGTGAGGACAAATCACCCATCACGTTGCCCGCGTAGTCTTCCGGTGTTTCCACTTCCACCGCCATCATGGGCTCCAGGATCACCGGGCCGGCTTTTCGACAACCCTCCTTGAAGCCAAAAATAGCCGCCATTTTGAATGCGTTTTCGTTCGAGTCGACGTCGTGGTAGGAACCAAAATGCAGGGTTACCTTGACGTCCACGACCGGGTAGCCAGCCAGCACGCCGGAGGTTACCGCCTCGTTGATGCCCTTTTCCACCGCCGGAATATATTCGCGAGGAACCACACCACCCTTGATGGCGTCAATAAATTGAATGCCCTTGCCCGGTTCATTCGGTTCAATCTTCAGCACAACGTGACCGTACTGCCCCTTGCCGCCGGACTGGCGCACAAACTTGCCTTCAGCGTCTTCCACGGTCTTGCGAATGGTTTCACGATAGGCCACTTGCGGCTTGCCGACGTTGGCTTCAACGCCGAATTCACGCTTCATGCGGTCAACAATGATTTCAAGATGCAACTCACCCATGCCCGCGATCAGGGTCTGGCCTGACTCTTCATCCGTCTTAACGCGAAAGGATGGATCCTCCTGCGCCAAACGCTGCAAGGCGATACCCATTTTTTCCTGGTCAACCTTGGTCTTGGGCTCCACTGCCTGTGTAATCACGGGCTCCGGGAACACCATGCGTTCGAGCATGATGATGGCGCCGGGGTCACACAGCGTTTCACCTGTGGTGACATCTTTCAAACCGATACATGCAGCGATATCACCGGCGACAATCTCGCTCACTTCTTCACGTTTGTTGGCGTGCATCTGCACGATACGCCCGATACGTTCTTTCTTGCCACGGATCGGGTTGTACACCGTGTCGCCCTTGGTCAGTACGCCAGAGTAGACGCGGACAAAAGTCAACTGTCCGACAAAAGGATCGGTCATCAGTTTGAATGCCAGCGCAGAGAACTTCTCGCCGTCGTCGGCCCTGCGGGTGACGTGCACCTCGTCTTCATCGGTACCCTTCACAGGAGGAATATCAACCGGCGAAGGCATGAACTCAATGACGGCGTCCAGCATGCGCTGCACACCCTTGTTCTTGAACGCCGTGCCACACAGCATGGGTTGAATTTCGCTCGCGATGGTGCGCGTGCGAATACCAAGCATGATTTCATCCTGCGTCAAATCACCTTCTTCAAGGTACTTGTTCATGAGCTCTTCGGACGATTCGGCCGCAGCCTCCACCATCTTCTCGCGCCATTCTTTGGCCAACGACAGCAGCTCAGCCGGAATTTCCTTGTATTCAAACTTCATGCCCTGAGACGCTTCGTCCCAGATAATGGCTTTCATCTTGACCAGATCAACGACCCCTACAAAGTTTTCTTCCGCGCCAATCGGTATCACAATTGGGACTGGGTTGGCCTTGAGACGCAGCTTCATCTGGTCATAGACCTTGAAGAAGTTGGCGCCGGTCCGGTCCATCTTGTTCACAAAAGCCAAGCGCGGTACTTTGTATTTGTTGGCTTGACGCCAAACGGTCTCGGATTGGGGTTGCACGCCGCCGACAGCGCAGTACACCATGCAGGCACCGTCCAGCACGCGCATGGAACGCTCCACCTCGATGGTGAAGTCCACGTGGCCGGGGGTGTCAATGATGTTAATTCTATGTTCCGCGAAGTTGTTTTCCATGCCCTTCCAAAAGCAGGTAGTCGCGGCCGACGTGATCGTGATACCACGCTCTTGCTCCTGCTCCATCCAGTCCATCGTGGCCGCACCATCGTGCACTTCACCAATTTTGTGGTTCACACCTGTATAAAAAAGAATACGTTCAGTCGCGGTAGTCTTACCGGCGTCAATGTGTGCCGAGATGCCGATATTGCGATAGCGCTCAATGGGGGTATGGCGAGCCATGATGGATCCTTGGTTGTCCTTGATTTCTTCAAAACGCCGTTCTTAGGATTTGTGACCCCAGACGGCGTAGCGAGCGGTTTTCAGACTAGGCGCAGTCCGGCAGGCAGTGCTACAAGCACGACAAGGGACTGCATCGACGTGTGAAGGCCGCGCAGTAGCCGCCTCTTAGAAACGGAAGTGGGAAAAGGCCTTGTTGGCCTCTGCCATACGGTGAACTTCGTCACGCTTCTTCATGGCGCCGCCACGACCTTCGGTCGCTTCCATCAACTCATTGGCAAGACGCAGGGCCATGGATTTTTCGCCCCGCTTGCGGGCGGCTTCCTTGATCCAGCGCATGGACAGGGCCAAGCGGCGAACCGGACGCACTTCCACAGGCACCTGGTAGTTGGCGCCCCCGACACGGCGGGACTTGACCTCGACCATCGGCTTGACGTTATTAATGGCCATGTTGAAGGCCTCCACCGGGTCTTTGCCAGGGTTCTTTTTCTCGATCTGCTCAAGCGCACCGTAAATGATGCGCTCAGCAACCGCTTTTTTGCCGCCTTCCATGATGACGTTCATGAATTTGGACAGTTCTACGTTGCCGAATTTAGGGTCCGGCAGGATTTCACGTTTAGGGACTTCGCGACGACGTGGCATTTTTTCACCTCTTTGCTTCAGTTGACATCTTCATCAGATGCCGCGAAAACCATACTGGTTTTCACTTACTCGACCCAACAGCGGGTCACTACGTTGAATCACCGCGCCACGCGGGAAACAACACCTTTTCTGATCAAGCTTGGGCTTATTTGGCCTTTGGCTTCTTGGCACCGTACTTGGAGCGCGATTGCTTGCGGTCTTTCACGCCTTGCAAATCGAGCGAACCGCGCACGATGTGATAACGCACACCCGGCAGATCCTTGACGCGGCCACCGCGCACCAGCACCACTGAGTGCTCCTGCAGGTTGTGGCCTTCGCCGCCGATATAGGAAATAACTTCGAACCCGTTGGTCAGACGCACTTTGGCGACTTTGCGCAGGGCGGAGTTTGGTTTTTTGGGCGTTGTGGTGTAGACACGGGTGCACACACCGCGACGCTGGGGTGAGTTCTGCATCGCAGGGCTTTTGGACTTGATCGTTTCGACCTCGCGTCCCTGACGTACTAGCTGATTAATGGTTGGCATTGAAAAACGTCCCTAAACGTTTGGTAACTAAAACTCGAATACTTCGAAAACGTGGATCCCTTCGGAAATTCCGAAAAGCCTTCGACTATAGCAGGTCAATAGGTTTCCGGCAATCAACTTTCATCTTCGTTGAAAAGATGGCTCGTCAGCGTGTACTTACTTTTACAAGTTCATTCTTATTTAATCCACAACCGCACGGCATCCCAGGCGCGGCCCAACACACCAGCTTGCTCGACTGCATCTAAGGCGATCAATGGGACCTCAATCAAGTCCTGCTCCCCAGAGGAAATCCTGAGGGTTGCCACCTGTTGCCCTTTTGCAAAGGGAGCCACCAGAGGATCGGAGCGGACCACCTGTGTTTTGAGCTTGCTCGCAGTTCCGGCAGGGACGGCGACCACGATGGCCTGCTGACGACCCAGTTTGACGGTTGCGCTCTTGCCTTTCCAGACTGCCGGGGAAACCACTATCTGGTTAGCATCGAACAGCTTGACGGCTTCAAACGCGGTGTAGCCCCAGTTCAACAGTTTCTGCGACTCATTGGCACGCGAGTTCTCACTTGTGGCGCCCAAAACAATGGACAGTAGACGGCGACTTCCGGTTGCACCCGACGAGCCGGCAGCTGCGCCGGGCGTCCCCAGACTCGAAAAGTCACGCTTGGCAGTGGCAATGAGGCAATAACCGGCAGCGTCGGTGTGCCCGGTCTTCAAGCCGTCCACCGACGGGTCGCGAAACAGCAACAG
>JBAXBQ010000137.1:0-4135 GCA_037141865.1 Comamonadaceae bacterium
GGGCACACTGCAGGTCCTGGCGACCGGCCGGTCCCCGGCAGTCTGTGTTTGAAAACACCAGTATTGGCTTGAGAGGAAACTCTCTTTGAGCTGACAAATTCTCGTCGACTTAAGTTGGAGGGACTTGATGTAGTGTGTTGGCACTACCGCGAAGTCGTCAAATTGACACTACATCGTCGAGAGTCACTTTGCATGAAGACCTGCCGGTGTTGATGCAGCCGAATTAAAAGCTCGCCCTCGACGTTGCCATATAAATCGGTTGTCCAACGAGCATGGACTTGATATCGGGAGTCAGAGCGACGAAGCCAAACCCAGGGTTCGCCGTGCCACTTTCGGTCACTTTTCGTTACCATTCAATTGCTCTGCAAATGAAATCACAAGTGGTATCCATGGCCCGCGCTTAAAGTTGATGATTTCGAAGTCCTTTAGTTGATTTGAATCCCAGATCACGCTGAAGCATTTCCTTCCATGCCAAATCTCAACACCAAATGAGCTCGGTGCAGTGAATATCATCGCCTTAACCGGTTGGTGACTGATTGCCGATCTTTGCATTACGGCGGGTCTGATAACGACTTATGACGCAGTCTCGCCAATTACCACAAGCCACTGGACTTCTAATCCGTTGGTCGGCAGGTCGAATCTGCCACGCCCTACCAATATTCGAACGGTTACTGAGAAATCGGGAGCCGTTTGAATATTGATGCGTTGGGGTTTTGCAAAACCGGGCAGCATTTAATTTTGCAACTCGCCCGTCCTCTAAATCAGACCTCGCTCAAAGTTCACGGACTCGGGTGAGCGCGAGACCCAGTTCTGAGTCCGGCCCCGCTCCGACCTCAACGGCGATGAGTTGGGCGTCCATAAGAATGGCACTCGCGAAATCAGAATCTCCCGCAAGATGTTCGGTTTCGGCCCGGCTGCACAACAGAATACCGAGGTACAGCCGATCGGAAACTGCGCGCAGCAAGTCTTCGCCAAGGGTCAGGCAACTGCGCGCTTCGTCGAAGCGGGCCTCGCGGGCGTGGCGCAGGCCCAGGTAGCTCAGAATCTGGCCTTCCGCTCGCCGATCGCGCAATTCGCGGGCCATCACGAGCGCCGCTTCGAAGTGACGCAGCGCCTCGTCGAACCGGGCCATGCTCTCGAAAACTATGCCGAGATTGCACAATACGATGCACTCCAAACCCGCATGCCCCAAGTCTCGCGCCACGGCCAGCGCTGCATCGAGTTGTGCAAGAGCCTCCTCTAACCTTCCCTGCACCTGATTTCCGCAGCCCAGGTTGCACAGTGTGACGCCCTCCAAGCGCCGGTACCCCAGCTGCCGTGCCAGGGCAAGTGCAGCTTCGCCATACGACCGGAATTGGTTAATGTTGCCTTCCTCCTCGTACAACGTAGCGAGGTTGCCGAGCACGTCGCCCTCAATGCTGCGGTCATCTGCCTCCCGCGCCAACGACAGTGACGCCTCGAAATGCACGTGAGCCTCGCGCATGCGGCCGAGGGCGTATTCCAGATTACCGAGGCCTTTGCAGGCGCTACTCTGCAACGCCAGATCCCCCATTTCACGGGCCACGACCAGAGCGGTGTCAAAGCGAACCCTGGCCGATTCCGCACGGCCAGCAATTTTGTCTCCGCTGCCGAGACTGGTAAGTGCGCGGCACTCGCCGAGCCGGTCCGCTGCGGCGCACGCGCTGACCAAGGATGCTTCGAAGTGCGGGTAAGCCTCATGTTCTTTGCCACACGCCCCCAGAGCGCTGCCGGCGATCCATTCCACCAGTGCAATTGTTTTCCCTCTAAGCCCGGCAGCGTCCCGCACCAGCAAGGCGAGTTCGACCCCGACCCTGAAGGGCCCGCGAAATCTCAGACCCGCCCAGGCCCGCTCCAGCGTGTTCGCCGCCACAACCATATCCCCTCGGGTGGCAGCCCGGCGACAAGCAACGGCGAAATTGTTGAGCTCAGCACCTTGATTGGCGGTTGCGACCTGTTCGTCCAGACCGGCAAAGTACGCGCCGTGACGTACCTCGGCCGCGGCCAGCGCCGCTGGGCCGCTTCCCTGATACCGTCCGCCGGTGCGCAGGTGCTCGGAGGCATACTCTCTCACGCTCACCAGGAGATCGAACCGAGCCTCGGTCGCTTGCCTGACAAAGGACTTCTGCACCAGCAACTGCAGCGCGTCCATGAGCAGTGGCGCGTCGTTATAGGCGGACAGGTCCAGCACCGCCTCCACCGAGTCGAGCTTGAAGCCACCCTCGAACACCGACAGTTGAGCCAGCGCGGCTTTCTCTGGCAATGACAGCAAGTCCCAGGACCAATCGAACACCGCGCGCAGCGTCGCCTGGCGATCCCGGCGCCCGCCCGCTGATGTTAGCAACTTGAATCGCTCGTTCATGCGCGCGAGCAGGACCTTCGGGGGCATCACCCGCACCCGCGCCGCCGCCAGTTCTATCGCCAGCGGCAGGCCGTCGAGCACCCCCACCAGCCGGTCGATAGCCGACGAGTCCTCGGTGTTCGGTTGGAAATCCGGCTTTGCGGCTTCGGCTCGTCGCAGGAACAGCGCTACCGCATCCGCAGTCTGCAGCGGCGCCACGGCGACGACCTCTTCACCCTTCAGTCCCAGCACTTCGCGCGTCGTAACCAGGAACTTTGCATTGCCCGCACGGTTCAGCCACCGTCCCAGTGTTTCTTCTGCATAGCGCGCGACTTGCTCGAAGTTATCGAGAATCACGAGACACTGCCCGCGCCCGGCGATGGCGTGTCCGAGTTGAGTCACCGGGTCGTCCTTGCCCAGCGGCACGTCGAGCCCCTGCGCAACGGCAAATACGATGCCGTCCACGCTGCTGGCTTGCGACAAATCGCAGAACCAGACGCCGCCGGGGAATTCTCCGAGCCAACTCCAGGCGAAGCGCGTGACCAGACGCGTCTTGCCGGTGCCGCCGATGCCCAGCACCGATACCAGACGCGCGCCGGCTTCAAGTCGACGCGCCAGTTCGAACAGTGTCTCGCGACGACCGATAAAGGCATCTCGCTCAACCGGCAAGTTGTGTCGGATATTGCGTACCGGCAGCCACACGTCTCCCTCGCGGACCACGCGGTAGACCTTGGCCGCGTCGGGTGGCGACACGAACGGCGCGTCGGCTTCGCCGACCTCGAACAACTCGATCGGCTCCGCAAGTCCTTGCATGCGCCAGTGTCCGTGGGACTGCACGCGCAGGGCGATGGTTCCCAGCGCGTCACGGGCCGCTGCGGTGAGCAGCGTCTGCCCGCCCTGCGCCAGCAACATCACGCGCGCGGCGGTTGGTTTGGCTACGCCATCTACCTCTAGCGGCTTGGCGCCCTGCGCCACGTCCGGCGCACTGTTCTGGCGCAAGACGACCGGCCCGACATGCAGTCCGGCGCGCGCCTTCAGCGGTGGATTCAGCGTGGCAAGCGCCCGGTGATAGGCCAAGGCATAGGCCGCGGCGTCGGCGACCGCCTCGAACAGCAGCAGCATACCGTCGCTCTTGTCGATTTCACGACCGCTCCAGACTGGGAGAAGATCGCGGGCGAGGCGATCGTGCGCGGCCCAAAGCAAGGCCATTGCGGTGTTGCCCAGCGCCTCCGTTAGCCTGGTGCTGTCGACGACGTCGGTCAGAAGCAGCGCTCGAATGTCACTCATCTTATGGATGGGCGGGTGGGAATTTCAAACACATTAATTCATTGTCGCACTGCAGACAAACAGCATCGAGCAGCATCGAAACTTTCACAACATCACCGTGTCGAGCGATGCACAAGGCTTGTTGGCAACCCATCTGTGGGGTCCGCCCACACCTAGCCCTTCTTCAACACCACTTCGACCACCTCACGCTGGTCTGCCAAAAAAAGGTTCACTCATCTGACTGGCCAAGGATACTTCAGTCCAAGAAGTTGCTCATACAAAGCGGTGTCCTTCATACTGTGTTTGATAGTTTTGAAAACTGGATTGGCCCGCAGCAAGCAAAAAATCACAGTGAAATCGACGAAGAACCTGAGTTTTTACACAGGCTCGCGGCTCAAGTGCCAGCCACGATAAGGAAGAAGTTTCTGCAATCCGAAGGACCGCTTTGGCTTCCCTGACCGTTGCTGCGAACGTCAGGTCCTCAAAATATTGGTCGTCAGGAATGGGCAC
>JBAXBQ010000138.1:0-4111 GCA_037141865.1 Comamonadaceae bacterium
TGCGCCTGAACCTGTCGCTTACGGAGTATAAAGAGCAGTCTAACAAGTTGTTTGCCGATGACGCACTGGACGACACCAATGGCACGATTGGGCAACCTCGCTGGTCGGGTGCCCTGGACGTCAACTACACCGTTAAGGGTTGGAACTACTATTACGGGCTGGAGTGGGTCGGCAAGACGTCGAGCTACGCGTACTATGAGGAAGATCCTGCAACCAGCTCGTACAAGCTGGACACCCCCAGCTACTTCCTGCATTCGGCTTCGATCCAATACAAGGACACGGTTGGCAAGTGGAGCGCGACGTTTGGTGTTCGTAACCTGACCGACGTGAAGCCCCCGGTAATTTCTGCTCAGGCTGGCTACAACCGGGTCGGTAATGCCCCGCTGTACAGCGGTTATGACTACACGGGCCGTCGCTTTTATGTGAACGTGTCGAAGACGTTCTAATCAACGTCACCTAGAGCCCTGCCAATTGAATTGGCAGGGCTTTTTCGTTTAAGGATTGATCGTGGAAAAAGTAGCTTCATCATTGAGTCGCGTCGGAATCTGGCTGGCACTTTCGTGCTTATTTTCAGGTCAGACTTTGGCGCAAACAGCCTCGCCTGCTGCTGCCATTCGGGTTCCTACCCTGGCCCAGCTCGCGCAGTTTCCTGCCATGACGGGATTTCAAATTGCACCCGATGGTAAGCACATGATTGCCATTGAAAGCGCGGGTGACACGCGCAGCATCGTGGTCTGGAAACTGGCCGATCTGTCGGCCAAGCCCACCGTCATCGGTGCCAAGAACATGCAGATCCGAAGTGCAAGGTTCTTGAAGAATGATTTGCTTGAGGTGGTTCTGATGCAGCCCTACGACCTCCGTGGCGATGATTTCGTGAACACATTCATCAATAAGCTGCTGTTCACGGATCTGGAGGGGAAGAATTGGATTGAGCCGATGGCATCAGCAGAGATCGCCCGGTCAGGAGGTGCCAAACTCCAGGCAGCCCTCTCCAACCCTTCGGTCCTGAACCGCATGCAGGGCGACCCGGACAACATCGTGCTGGAAAGTGACTCCCGAGGCGAAACCCGGGACGTGTTCCGCTACAACGTGCGAACAGGCGCTGCGACCCGGTTAATGCGGCTGGGCGAATCCGATAGCAATGTCTGGGTCAATGCGGCAGGCGTTCCTTGGGCGAAGGCGCGTGCAGGCACCGATGGGCGTGGTGCGTTTATCGCGATCGATTTTCGCGCGACCAACGGCGATTGGGAGGAGCACTTCCGCAGTTATGTCAAAGCCCGTGATGTGGTGGATGTCATAGCGCCCGGCGCAAAGCCCAATATCGCTATCATCCGGAGCAATGTTGGTCAAGAGTTCTCGAGCATCGACGAGTACGACATTTCGACGAAGAAAACGGTTTCCAAGCTGTTTGAGCACAAATTTTTCGATGCCATTGGTGTGCGCAACTTGGCAAGCGATGAAGGAGCGCCAGGGCCGGATGGTTTTGATGGTTATGTCTACGAAGGGCTTTCGGGTCGGGATGTTCACTGGGAGAACCTGGAAATTGACGCGGTGATTCGGGGTGTGGCGCAGGCGATTGGTATCAAAGAATCCAGTCAGAAACTGCTGGCCGTTTCGGGCTCAAGCCAAGCCGATGTGCGCACCTTTGACGGTGTATCGGTACGCTTGGTGCAACGAATTCCTGGGGAAACCCCGACCTACTTGTTCCGGGTTAGCGGCCTCTCCTACCCGACCGAGCATTACCTGCTGCACAAACAAAAATTGCAACTGCTGGCTAAAGAGTATCCCGCCATCGACCGGGCTGCGTTGGGAACAGCGCGCTTTGTCTACTACCCGGCGCGTGACGGGCTGAACATTCCCGCCTACTTAACGGTTCCGAACGAAAAGCTGTGTGGTCCAGGGCCTTTTTCGGCTGTGGTGCATCCACATGGCGGCCCGTGGGGACGCGACACGATGGATTTCGATGGTTCAGGCTGGGTGCCTTTACTGGTGACGCAATGTCGGGTAGTACTGCAACCGCAGTTTCGCGGCTCTGCTGGCTGGGGCCGCACCTTGTGGCTTGCCGGCGACCGCGAGTGGGGTCAGAAAATGCAGGACGACAAGGACGATGGTGCGCGCTGGCTGGTCAGCGAAAAGCTGGCTGACCCGCGCAGGATGGCGATGTTTGGATTTTCGTACGGCGGCTATGCGGCTTTTGCAGCAGCGATACGGCCGAACGACCTTTACAAGTGCGCCATTGCCGGCGCCGGGGTATCTGACATCGAGAGAATTTCATCGAGGCTCTACACAAACCCTTTCTTCAAAGAGGCTCAGGAGTCAACGATTCGCGGGCTGAACCCGCTGACGCAAGCCGACAAAATCAAGATCCCCATCATGGTCTACCACGGCGATCGGGACCAAACGGTTCCACTGATTCAGTCAGACCTGTTTGTAGAACGCGCCAAATCCTCGGGCAAGCCGGTTGAGTACCATGTTTTGAAGGACTATGCGCATGGCCCCGCATGGACGCGTCAAACCATGACCAAGCAACTGACCATCATCAGTGACTATTTGAAATCCGGCTGTGGCGGCGGGCTTTGAGCCCCGTAAAGTCGCAGCAGAATTTTCAGTCCTTGATCGCGTAACTCAAGCAACGCACAAAATCACTGATTCGTTGCCAAAATACATCGCCCAACGCCCAACTCCAAGCGCAGAACCGGCCCCTGCGCGGAACTCAATCCACCCACATGCCGCGGCGTTCTCCGGGTTCAGGTAAAGCAGTTGTAGCGCGACTTGAAGCCGGCAATGACTTCGCGCGCGCTGCCGCAGCCACAGTGGGGCAGCTTCCGGTTTGCAGGTAACTTGTTGCCGCACTAGTCAAGGCTTCTGTTGGGTCACCCAGTTGTCCACTGAAAGTATCGGCGGCCGCGCACGTGGCGGCAATGCCGTTGTAGTAGCGTCCGTCACCCAAGGCGTTGAACGCCTCGAAGTTGACTGCGCTGAAAGTGCTGCTGCAAGACGTCGTCGGGTTGAAGCCAAACGGCTTGCCGCAGGTTTGTGCGCCCACGGTGACGACCTGTACGTAAGGCTTGAGCCCGTTGACGATCAACTCGCTGGCAGAGCAGGTGCGAGAGCCGGTGATGACCACAACGCGCGCAAACCCGGTCGCAGAACTGGCAAGCGTATAGCTTGCATTGCTGGAGGAATGGTTGGCGTTGTAGTTCAGACTGCTGAACACTTGGCCGTTGTGGCTACTTCCAGCCACCAGTGAGGCCAGTACGTTGGAGGTTGAAATCCGACCCCCACCGTTGTAGCGCAGATCCAGAATCAATTCGGTGGCGCCGGCAGAGCGAAAACTGTTGAACGCTGCGACCAGCGGCGCTTCGGCTTGTGTGATGAAATCCTTCAGCACCAGGTAGCCGGCCTTGGTTCCATTGGCCAGTGTCAGCACAGTAGACACCGGTACCGGTGTCAACGAGTAGGTGGCGGCGATAAGGGTCAGCGTTCGCACCCCGGCGCTGTTGCTGATCTGTAGCGTCAGAGTGTCGCCTGCCAGGGCCGGGTTCAGAGCGCTGAAGTCGTTGGCTGCGATCAGCTCGGCGGCAGTACGGCCGTTGATGGACTCAATCACATCGCCACGCACCAATCCTTGCGTAGCTGCCGGGGATTGCGCCTCGATAAAGCGCACCTTCAATGGCAGTTGCAGTTCCAGGCCGTTGACGAACACGCCGTAACCCAGGGTCTTGCCTTCGCCGAAGAACTGGTTGAAGCTGGCGGCGTCCGAGATATAGCTCCAGCGGTCGGCTGGCACCGCGCCTGCGCCCTGTGTTCCCTGGAATCGCAGCGCATCAAAATAACTCTGTACCGTGGTGAAGCCGGTGGGTTCCGGATTGGGCGATGCGCCAGACCAAAAGTACCAGTCCTGCATATAGTTGCGCAACCAGCTTTTCTGCGAGTCGACATCACAGGCTGTACTCCCAGGAGCACCACTGGAGCCACCGCCGCAGCTGACCAGAGCCAGCAAAGAGATTGCGGCGGATATCAGTGAAAGTGCTCGGCGAGATTTACGAAAGGTCATGTTGGCCCCAATCAGGAGGTTCACCTGGAAAATCGATGCAATGCAATACCGTCA
>JBAXBQ010000139.1:0-3986 GCA_037141865.1 Comamonadaceae bacterium
CGCGCATCGCTGGCGGCCACGTAGCCTTCGACTTTCGGGTCACCGGCGCGCCAGATGAACTGGCCGGCGCCAAAGTCCTGGTAAGGGTTATCGATCACTGCCGTGTGGTGACCGCGTTGGGCCAGACCCTGCACCGTAGCCGCGTTCATCGCCGCCTCGACACTGATCTCAAGCCCGGTGTTGAAACGCCAACGCGGTGCGTCGCACGCCGCCTGCGGGCTTTGACCGTAGTCCAGCATACGCACCAGTGTTTGCAGGTGACCTTGCGGCTGCATGTTGGCGCCCATCACGCCAAAGCTCATGACCGGCTGGCCGTCCTTGGTGAGAAAGGCCGGAATGATGGTGTGAAATGGCCGCTTGCCCGGCGCCACGAGGTTTGCACTGTGCGGATTCAGACTAAAGCCGTGTCCCCGGTTTTGCAAGCTGATGCCGAAGGTCGGTTCGACGCAACCCGAGCCGAAACCCAGGTAGTTGCTCTGGATGAAGCTGACCATCATGCCGGACTGGTCGGCCGCCGTCAGGTAAATGGTGCCGCCCGCTCGGTGCGGATCGCTGGGACTGCCAGCCTTGAAGTCCTGCGCTCGCTTCATGTCAATCAGTCTGGCGCGGGAAGCCAGGTAAGCCGGGTCCAACATTTGTTCAACCGTGACCTCCATGCTGGAGGGCTCGGCGACAAAGCGATAGACATCGGCAAAGGCCAGTTTCATGGCCTCGATCTGCAGATGCTGCGAATCAACGCCGTCCAAGGCCATGGCAGCCACATCAAACTGATCCACAATGCCCAGCGCCATCAGGGCCGCAATGCCTTGGCCGTTGGGTGGGATTTCATGCAGGCTGTAGCCCCGGTAGTTTTGGGCGATTGGTTGCACCCAATCCGCACGGTGACTGGCAAGATCACGCAAGCTCAGGGCACCGCCTAATTGCTTCACAAATTTGTCCATGGCCTGCCCAATTTCACCGGTGTAGAAGGCTTGGCCTTGGGTCGCAGCAATGGCTCGCAAAGCGCGCGCCGCTGACGGAAATTGAAACAGCTCACCGACCGCGGGTGCGCGTCCGCGCGGCAGGAAAGCCGGGGCGAAACCGGGCAAGGCCGCAAGCTCGTGTTGCGCTGCCGCCCATTTCTGCTGCGCCACCGGCGTCACCAGGTAACCCCGCTCAGCCAGGTCAATGGCTGGCGCCATCAGATCGGCAAACGCCAACTTGCCAAAGCGCTCACTCATCGCCACCCAGGCGCTCACCGCACCCGGCACCGTGACTGAATCGATACCGCGCTTGGGCGGGGTTGCACTGGCGCCGTAACGGTTGCTAAAGTAGTCTGGCGTCCAGGCTTGCGGTGCCCGCCCGGAGGCGTTCAAACCATGCAGCGCCGTGCCGTCCCACAGAATGCAAAACGCATCACTGCCCAGGCCGTTGCTGACCGGCTCACAAACCGTCATCGCCGCCGCGGCAGCGACAGCAGCGTCCACCGCATTGCCGCCCTGGTACAGCATTTGCAAGCCAGCCTGCGCCGCCAACGGGTGCGAAGTGGCAACCGCATTGCGTGCAAATACAGGAATGCGGGTAGAGCCGTACGGGTTGCTGAAGTTGAAGTCCATATCAAGCCTTGAAAACCTTGTTGTGCAAACGACGCATGGACTGCCAAACTGCCAGCGCGACCACCGGAATGGCCACCGCAGCCGTGCTTTCCGCACTCCAGGGCCAGCCCAGAGCGTGCGCACCTTTGGCCAGATAACTGACGAGGCCGACTATGTAATAAGTGATGGCAGCCACCGACAAGCCCTCAACTGCGGACTGCAATTTAAGCTGAAGATCTTGCCGGTTATTCATGGTGGCCAGCAGTGCCTGACTGCTTTGCTGCTGTTCAATCTCGACCCGTGTGCGCAGCAGGTTGCTGATGCGTGAAACCCGTTGCGACAGCGCGTCCTGGCGCCGGGTGGCCCACTCACAGGTGCTGCGCGCCGGCGTCAGGCGGCGATCCATGAATTCGCCAATCGTCTGCATGCCCGGCAAGGCGGCTTCGTTGATGTCGCTGATGCGTTTGTCGACCAACTCGAAATACGCTACGCTGGCTGAAAATCTTGAATGGGTGGTGGCGTGCTGGCTCTCCACCTGCCCGGCCAGCTTGGTAAGCCGGTCCAGCAACATCGGTTCATCCTCGGCGGTGGCGCTGCGAATGGCGCTGGCCAGTTCGGCCAGTTCCAGTTCGGCACTCGACAGTATGCTGGTGGCTTCGCGCGCCACCGGCAAGCCAAGCAAGGCAGCCATGCGGTAAGTCTCGATCTCCAGCAAGCGATGCACCAGGCGCCCCAATCGGCGCGGCGACATGGCACCGGCCAGCAACACCATGCGCGAAAAACCATCCGCATGCATGGCAAAGTCGGTGTAGACCTCGGCCGCCCCACCCGCCACGCTGGAGGCCACCAGCGTGTCTTCCAGCAACAAGTGCTTGACCAGCGCCGCAGTGCCCACCGCATGGCTTGACAGGACCCAAAGGTGCAGGCTTGACAAGCACTGCCCTGGCAGTGCGCCAACCCAGTCTTGCGGCACCACGCTCAGGGCGCGGTCCGGCTCGCTATCTGCAAACCGCTCCGTCGACAAGGAGCACATGAATGTCCAGGTGACAAATTCGGTGTGCAACTCCCAGCGGATGTGGAAAGCGCCCAGGTCCATGCGGATATGGCTGGACTGTGGATCGGGTAGCGGCAGATGACGGCCGCGCAGCAAGGTCGCTATGTGCTCCCGACTGGCGTCACGCTGAGCCGCGTCGCAGACCATCACCACGTGCGAGATCGCCAGCGGTGCCACCAGGGTCTGCGGCGGACGGGCGTGAACTTCGTTGTGCAAGGCGGCACGCAGCGGATGCTGTTGCAGGTGTTGATTGAGTTGCATGGGTGTTCCTTGCGGGAATTGTGCCGCAGATGGGTTTGGCTTGGTTCGAAGGACGGGTCGGCAGCACGGACTCAGGCAAAGTCGTACCATGGTGTTTCGCTAAAAATCTCAGTGACCGGAGAATTGACTATGCCGACAGGTACCGTGCAATTGCATCGGGTGATCCGCGCAACGCCCGAGCGTGTCTACAGGGCGTTTCTGAACGCCGACGCCATGGCAAAGTGGCTACCGCCTTACGGTTTCACCTGCAAGGTTCACCACATGGACGCCTGGGTCGGGGGAACTTTCAGGATGTCTTTCACGAATTTCGGCAGCGGGACCGATCACACTTTCGGCGGCGAGTATCTGGAGCTTGTGCCTGACCAGCGCATTCGCTACACAGACAGGTTCGATGACCCGAACTTGCCCGGAGAAATTCAGGTGAAGGTAGTGCTGACAAAAGTGTCATGCGGCACGGCGATCAACGTCGTGCAAGAGGGATTGCCTGAAGTGATTCCGGTCGAGATGTGCTATCTCGGCTGGCAAGAATCTCTGGCACAACTTTGCACACTGGTCGAACCCGACATCCAGGGCTGACAAAGCGGCACCCGTGAGTGCCGCTATGGCATCGCTGCCGCAACTCAATCCTCCACAAACGCCTCTTCGCGTTTCGCCTTGATGGAAGGCAGCAAGACGATAACGAGCATCACCGCCGCTGCCGCCAGCAGGCCGGCCGACAGCCCGCGCGTGACAAACACACTCCAGTCACCGCGCGACAAGAGCAAGGCACGGCGCAGGTTTTCTTCCATCATGGGACCCAGAATAAAGCCCAGCATCATCGGCGACGGCTCCATGCCGAGCTTGTTGAAGGCATAGCCAATGAAGCCAAAGCCGGCCACCAGCCAGATGTCAAAAGTGCTGTTGTTGGTGGTGTAGACCCCAATGGCGCAGAACAGCACAATGGCCGGGAACAGCCAGCGGTACGGTACCGTCAGCAGTTTGATCCACATGCCGATGAGCGGCAGGTTCAGCACAATCAGCATGGCGTTGCCAATCCACATGGAAGCGATCAAACCCCAGAACAGTTCCGGGTTGCTGGTCATCACCTGCGGACCCGG
>JBAXBQ010000140.1:0-3977 GCA_037141865.1 Comamonadaceae bacterium
CGCCACCGGCGCCGGATCGGGCGGCGGAAGCGGAACCGCCACCACGCTGGCCACCGATTTGAGGGTGGGCGACGCGCTGTTCGGCGGCAATGTTCAACCCCATACCACCATCACGGCGTTCGGCACTGGCTCCGGCGGGGTCGGCACCTATACCGTCAGCCCGAGCCAGACGGTGGCAACGCCCGCCAACAGCACGATCATGGTGCGGGCCGCCGTGCTGTCGGTGCCCAGTCTGTGGGCCAACTCCTTCATCGTGTCGCGCCCGCCGGACATTCCGCTCAACAACGCCGGCATTTGCGGCGGCGTCTGCCCGTTTTTGCTGCGCGACGGCGTGCATGCGGTCGGGCGCTACAGCCTGACCGGCATCATCGACTATGACGATTGGTCGTCCGGCTTTGCCTGTCTGAGCGGGGTTGACCCGGACAGCATCAAAAATCTGGGCCAGGTGTTGGGGAAGCGAACGCGCTGGAGCGAAGTGGTGCAGTGATGGCGGCCTGCGCTGGCATTGACCTGCAGACGCCGTGGATTCGCTGCGGACCCCGTTCATGACCGCATGGAATTCATGCTATACAGCGTACAACGGCAATAACGGAAGCGAAAATTAATGATGAGCAAAATTGACGATCTGGCTGGTGTTTTGTATGTCAAATTCCAGCAGGAATTCCCGCTGGCGGAAGGCAGGGGAACTGCGAAAACCATCAAAAACATGTCAAACAAGAATGTCGAGCAGCGGCTTCATCAGTACTACAAAGACGCCGCTGAAGTCAGGCGCAAGCACGGCCTGTGGGTGATTGGCTGGGCCCGGGTGGTGATGAAACTACAGCAGCAACTTCTGCAAGCGGGTTATCCACCTGAAGCGGTTTCAAAGCTGTTGCTGGCCATGATCTTCAGTTCGCACAAAGCTGGTTAATTTCTCCGGTTCAGGTTTGACATGAAAAAATGGATCTCAGTGTTTTGGTGGTGGCTCGGACGCTGGCTGGATTCCAGAGGGTTCGATCGGATGGCAGAAACCTGCTACCGCTATGCAGCCGAAAATGGTGGCAAGGGCAGTGTCATGGCGCTCCTGCGAATGGCCAAGGCACTGAGTGCGCGCGGCGCTTTTCAGGAGGGCCTTAAGGTGTGCCTGGAAGCGGTTCGGATAGATCCGGCAAATGCGGCTGCTTGGTGCGCTCAGGGCGTTGCCCATCGGCAACTTGCGCAGCTTGAAGAAGCGCGCCGTTGCTACGATCGGGCGTTGGAAATTGATCCGGCAAACCTGTATGCGCTTTCAAATATCGGCGAGTTGCATCTGTTGAGGGGTGACCCGGTCACTGCGCTGAGCTATTTTGAAAGCGTGCTTGAGCGCTCGCCGCTGTTTTACGAGGCTTTGGGCAATCGGATTGCTGCGCTGATCAAATGCGACAGATTGGTCGAGGCTGAGCAAGTGGCCAGACAAGCCACAGATCACTATCCAGAGAGCGCGGGTTTCCAAAATAATCTGGCAAGTGTGCTGATCACCTGTGGCAAGAAAAAGCCAGCCTTGTCTGCGATTCAAAAGGCGTTGCAGATTGAGCCGGGCAATCAGGAGGCCTTGCTGAATCTGGCGATGGTCAAAGGTGATACCGAGGTACTGAAGAACTCGGTGGCGTTCATTCGGCGCCGGATTGAACTGGAAGGCGAATCGCCATTTTTATGGGTGTTTTTGGCCATGGCCTTGCGCTCCAGCGAACAGTTTGCCGAGGCTGAAGTCGTTTGCCATCGGCTTCTGGAGCGTCATCCCCACAACGTTCTGGGCTGGGTCACGCTGTCTCATTGTGTTGGTGCCATGGGCGATGTCGCGCGAGCGATGGAGTATTCCAGAAAGGCGCTGGAATTGGCGCCGGAACTAGCTGAAATTTTATCCAATATTGTTTTTGATTCGACCTACCTTGGGGAACTGACAGCACAGACGCTGTTTGAACTGCATCTTGAATGGGCTCAGCGATACGAGACTCCTCTGCTCGGAAAACAGTACAGTCACCAGGTCGGAACCGAGCCCGAAAAACGGCTCAGGATCGGCTATGTGTCGGGTGATTGCCGTAATCATCCAGTTGGAAGTCTCTTGCTCAGCGTGCTGCGGCAGCATGATCATCAAAAATTCGAAATTCACTGTTTCTCGACCTTTGATTTTTCAGACGACGTCACGACGATGATGCGTGCCCAGTGTGATCGCTGGCATGACGTGGAGTTGCTGTCGGTTGAAGAACTGGCGGAACTGGTCATTGCGCAGCAAATAGACATATTGCTGGATCTTTCCGGTCACTCGGCTTTCAACCGGTTGCGCTTGTTTGCACTCAAGCCGGCGCCGGTTCAAGCCACCTGGATCGGCTATTTTCACTCGACCGGTTTGTCCAGCATTGATTACTTTATTTCGGATCCCTACACAACGCCTGCAGGTTCCAGTCAATTGTTTTCCGAAATCCCGGCACGCTTGCCGCATTCGCGTTTTTGCTACACGGCACCGGAGTTTGCGCCACCGGTTGTCAAGCCAGCGTTTGAAACCTTGGGCAGCATTACTTTTGGAAGTTTCAACCGGTTGGCCAAATTGACCGACCCGGTGATTCAAGCCTGGGTGCGAATCGTGATGGGTGTCGAGGATGCCAGGCTGCTGATCAAGGCAAGAGAACTCAGTGAACCCGAAATGGCACAACGCATCAGGGATAAATTTGAGTCTTACGGGCTGCCGCCGCAACGCCTGATTCTCAGACCCGCGTCCGGACACCCGCAGATGCTGCAGGAATACGCAGAAGTGGATATTGCGCTCGACCCGTTTCCGTTCAATGGTGGCATGACCACCCTGGAATCGCTGTGGATGGGCGTTCCGGTGCTGGCGCTGGTTGGAAACTCGGTGGTGTCGCGCCAGTCGACGTCCATGCTGAGTAATATCGGGCTCGAAGAACTGCTGTTCGATGACGTTGAATCCTATGTTGCGGGCGCCCTGGCGCTGGCCCACGACCGACCTCGCATCACGGCCTTGCGCCGCGCTATCCGGCCAAAAATGCGGCGTAGCCCACTGTGTGATGCGCAACAGTTCACTCAAGACCTCGAACTCATGTACCGGCGCATGTGGCAGGCCTGGTGCCGTGGTGAAAGGCTGGGCTCTGAAATTGTGCCTAGCGCCCAGATAACCCGCAGGACTGTGCTTCACGTTGGCTGTGGTCCGGCTGATATCCGGAGTCTGCCGACATATTTCCAAAAAGGATGGCAGGAAATACGTCTTGACATCGATCCGGATGCGCATCCCGATATCCTCGGCACGGCGCTGGATATGTCGGCGGTTCCGTCAGGGTCGGTTGCTGCTGTTTATTCATCGCACATGCTTGAGCACATTTATGCGCATGAGTTGCCGATTGCCTTGGCAGAAATGAAGCGTGTGTTGAAATCCGATGGAATCCTGGTTGCAACGGTTCCTGATCTGCAAACGGTGGCTCGGTTGATTGTCGAGGATCAACTTCTGAATACAGCTTATGAGTCAGCAGCTGGCCCCATAACCCCTTTTGACATGGTTTATGGTCACCGCGGATATATGGGTGGTGGCAAGCTCTACATGGCGCACCGTGGTGGTTTTACTCTGACCACCATGATCGCTTCGCTTAAAGAGGCAGGCTTTGCGGCGGCGACCGGGAAACGGCGTGAAGCTGCGTTCGACCTCTGGGCGCTGGCTGCTCCTGAACCAATGACCGAGGATCAATTAAAACAACTTGCTGCTGAAGTTTTGCCAAACTAAATCTAGGCAACTTCGCCAAGTTCAGGCGACTTGCGCGGCACCGCAAATACAGTAGCGCCGCGGCCAAAGTTACTGGTGCGCCAGTTTGGTCATGTCCCACATCGGCATGAAGATGCCCAGCATCAGGATGCCAACCAACACGCCCATGACGGCCAGCAGGATCGGCTCCACCGAGGCGCTCAGGCGGCTGACCTCGTACTCTACTTCTTCCTGGTACATCTCGGCCACCTGC
>JBAXBQ010000141.1:0-3841 GCA_037141865.1 Comamonadaceae bacterium
TACAAAATTTGGTCCAGCGCGCCCGCCAACTGAGCGACGCTTCGGTCCACGTTGTGCCACTTGTCCAGGCCAAACAGGCCAACGCGAAAGCTCATGAAGTCGGCCGGTTCATCACATTGCAGCGGCACACCAGCAGCCGTTTGCAGGCCCTGGGCCAGGAACTTGCGGCTGGACTGGATCTCTGGGTCTTGCGTATAGCTCACCACCACGCCCGGTGCCTTGAAGCCTTCTGCGGCCACGCTGGCGATGCCGCGGCTTTCGAACAGCGCGCGTACCTTGGCGCCCAAATCCATCTGCTCGGCGCGCACCTTGTCAAAGCCGTAGGCCTGCGTTTCTTTCATCACCTCGCACAAACGCGTCAGCGCATCGGTCGGCAACGTAGCGTGGTAGGCATGACCACCGTTTTCATAGGTTTCCATGATCTGCAGCCACTTCTTCAAGTCGCAGGCAAAGCTGCTGCTGGTAGTTGCATCGATGGCGGCGCGTGCGCGTTCACTGAGCATCACCATGGCGCAGCACGGTGAGCTGCTCCAGCCTTTTTGCGGCGCGCTGATCAGCACGTCGACACCGGTGTCCAGCATATTCACCCACATGGCCCCGGAGGCAATGCAGTCCAGCACAAACAGGCCGCCGACCTCGTGCACGGCGGCGGCCACGGCGCGCAGGTAATCGTCGGGCAGCATCATGCCGCTGGCGGTTTCGACGTGCGGTGCAAAAACCAGGTCGGGCTTCTTCTCGCGAATGGCTGCCACCACTTCGTCAATGGGCGGCGGCACCCAGGGTGCCTGCTTGGCAGTACCGACACGCCGCGCCTTGAGCACCGTCGATTCAGCGGCGATGCGGCCCATGTCCAAAATCTGCGTCCAGCGAAAGCTGAACCAGCCGTTGCGGATGATCAGAACCTTCTTGTCGGCGGCAAACTGGCGCGCCACCGCCTCCATGCCAAAGGTGCCGCTGCCCGGCACCAGTGCCACCGACTTGGCGTGATACACCGTCTTCAGAATGCCCGAAATGTCCTTCATCACGCCCTGGAAATTCTTCGACATGTGATTGAGCGAACGATCGGTATAGACGACAGAAAATTCGAGCAAACCATCGGGATCGACTTGCGGTAAAAGGCCGGACATGGGGGACTCCTGTTTTGTTAAGTTGGACGCAAACCACACGGTCGTGCTGTCCAGGCTAGCAGCTTAGCATGTGCCTTGCCAGAAGCTGCTCGAGTCTACTGCGCGCTGCGGCGCAGTGTCTCCACAACCGGGCGGCGCAACACTTCGCGCAGGCCCCACCAACCCGCCGCCAGCGCCAGCAGCGCACCGCTGAGTGAGCCCAACAGCAGCACCCACGTCGAGACACTCCACTGGAAATCAAACACGTACCTGGCCAGCGCCCAGCCCACAATGGTGGCCACGCTGGACGCCAAAAAGCCGGCCAGCAAACCGACTCCCATCAGCTCGGCGCGCTGCACCTGGCGCAGCAAGGTGTTTTTGGCGCCGATGGCGCGCATGATGGCAAACTCTCTGGCGCGCTCCTCGCGGGTCGCCGTGACGGCGGCAAACAAGACCACCAATCCCGCCACCAGTGTGAAGCCAAACAAAAACTCCACCGCGCCAATAACCTGGTCCAGCACACGCTGAACCTGCACAATGGTGCTGGTCATATCGACACTCGTGATATTGGGAAAGCTGCGCACCAGCGCATTGTCAAAGCCGGCCGTGGCGGGCGCCTTGAAGGCACTCATGTAGGTGGTGGGCACGTTGGGCAGGATGCTCACCGGGTACATGGCAAAGAAATTGGCCCGCATCGAGCCCCAGTCCACTTTGCGCAGGGAGCTTATTGCGGAGTCGGTCTGGACACCACCCACATCAAAGCGCAGCGTGTCGCCAATATGCAGACCCAGTGTTTTGGCAATGCCCTCCTCGACGCTGATGGCGCCCTGCTCCTCCTCGGTCCATTGGCCGGCCACCACTTCATTTTGCGATGGCTGTTTGGCGCTGTTGGAGAGGTTGAATTCGCGGTCCACCAGGCGTTTGGCGCGCTCGTCCACATAATCGTCCGGCGTGACGGTTTTGCCGTTGACCGCAACCAGCCGCCCGCGGATCATCGGGTACCAGTCAAACTTGCTGACACCACCCTCGCGCAAAGCCAGTTTGAAAGCATCGCCCTGCTCCGGCATGACGTTGATGACAAAGCGGTTGGGCGCATCCACCGGCGTCGCTTTGCGCCAGCTGCTGATCAGGTCGGTACGCAGCAGCACCAGCAAAATGAGCGCCAGCAAACCGACGGCCAGCGCGCTGACCTGCACCACCGCAAACGCCGGGCGTGCCGAAATTTGCCGGGTTGCCAGCACCAGCCAGCGTGGCGCCGTGCTTTCAACCACACTGCGACGCAGCAGCTTGACGGCCAGCCAGCTCAAGGCCGCAAACACGACGGCTGCTGCGGCAAAACCACCGACCGCGATCAAGCCGAGTGTGATGTCGCTGCTGGCGGCCAGCAACAGGGTGGCAAAACCGGCCACGCCCAACGCTAGCACACCGATGGAGGCCGGTTTGAGATTACCGACATCGCGGCGTATCACGCGCAGTGGCGGCACCTGGGCCAATTGCAACACCGGCGGCAAACCAAAAGCCAGCAGCAGTGTCAGGCCCATACCCATGCCAAAAATGACCGGCCAGAGTCCGGCTGCCGGTAGTGCCGCATCTACCAAACCCGCCAGCAGCAGCACAAAAACATAGTGCACGGCGTAGCCAAAAACCACGCCCAGGCCACTGGCCAGCAAGCCAATCACCGTGAACTCAAAAGTATAAGCACACGCAATGGTGCGCTGGCTCAAGCCCAGCACGCGCAGCATGGCGCAGTCGTCCAGATGGTTGGCCGCAAAGCCACGCGCCGCCAGCGCCACTGCCACGGCACTCAGCAGTGCGGCCAGCAAGGCAATCAGGTTGAGAAACTTTTCGGCCCGTTCCAGCGTTTGCCCCAGTTCCGGGCGACCGCCTTGCAGCGACTCGACCCGCACACCGCGCACGTTCGGACTTTTAACCTCTTGCAACGCCCAAGTGACAAAAGACTGGATGCGTCTGTCGTCACCGGCCAGCGCCATGCGGTAGGTCAAACGACTGGCCGGTTGTATCAATTTGGTAGCCTCCACATCGGCGCGGTTGATCATGACGCGTGGCGCGAAATTCATGAAACCGGCGCCGCGATCCGGCTCGTTGACAATAATTTTTGCAATGTGCACACTGGCATCACCCAGCAGTAATTCATCGGCCATCTGAACGCCGATGGCGTCCAGCAAGGACGCTTCGACCCAGGCCTCTCCGGCGGCGGGAATGGCTCGCGTGATGCCCTCGGACGCGCCCGGCTGGCTTGCTATTTTGAGATTGCCGCGCAAGGGGTAACCCGGCTCCACCACCTTCAGCGCCACCAGCTTCGCGGTGCCACCCTTAGCATCGGTGGCACGAACCATGGTCGGAAAGCCCAGCGTTTGAACCACTTCCAGACCCAACGCGCGCGCCTTCTCAAGAAACGCTTCAGGCGTCGGGTTGTCACTGGAAATGACAGCATCGCCACCCAACAACTGGCGCGCGTCGCGCTGCAAACCACCTTTGAGGCGATCCGCAAAAAAACCCACCGCCGTCAATGCCGCCACCGCCAGCGTCACCGCCACAATGAGCAGCTTGAGTTCGCCTGAGCGCAGATCACGCCACAAAGAGCGGGTGCCCAGGCGCAAAAAAGAAATATTCATGGCGCTACCTTAGCGCATTTTGCGTTTCGTGATCGGTGCAGCCGGGTCTTGCCCCGGCGGGCGGCGGGGAAGTCAGCATCACCAACAGCACGGCAGGTA
>JBAXBQ010000142.1:0-3754 GCA_037141865.1 Comamonadaceae bacterium
TCAGGAGGTTCACCTGGAAAATCGATGCAATGCAATACCGTCACTGGCCAGACTTGATGGCGGTCTCGTCTTCCTCCCGATAACGGCGACTACCGCATTCTGCCGAATAATTGTCGTGCATTTCAAGTACTTTGTCTGACTCTTCAACACATCTTCATCCAATCTTTGGTTTCCCTAATTTCTAGGTTTTGCCGCCTTCAATCTGGCGGTGGCGCTTGGTTTGCACATCAAATTTGGCTGTTCCGGTTTTCTGCCTGAATCGGACAATGGCACGCTGGCACGCTGGCCATTGAAGTTCGCACGCCGTCCAACTCCAGTCTGGAATTTGACCGTCTCAACGTGGAGCAGGCGGTCCAACCGTCGCTATTGGAGGTGCCTACCATTTACGACCGCATCCGGATCACGCCTAACCGGGTCATAACCAAATTTCATGCGTGCACAGAGTGCGAAATTCTTTAGTAGCCTCTTTGCAGACCCTGCTTCTGTTGCGGCGGGAGTATCGGTCGCTGAAGGCGCTGCTGCGCCGTGTGGCGATTCGAAGGGCGCCAGCCACGCGCTCGCCGGTCGGAATGGATTCGTCGTTTCCTCACCTTGATTCATATCAGACAAAAAAACGCGGGCCAGAGCCCGCGTTTTCAGTGCTTGGATTTCAATCTAATCAGAACGATACATTTGCGCGAACCAGCAGAGTACGCCCAGCAGCATCGGTCAGGCGTGGGTCATAACCCTTCTGAAAGGTCGTGCCTTGGTTCGAAAACGGTGGTGCGACGTCAAACAGGTTCTTCACACCGAACGTGAGCTTGGTGTGCTTGATTCCACTCCAGGTCACGGCAACGTCCGTCACGGTGTAGGATTTAACCTCATTGACGTACTGGGGATCAACCGCGTTTTGGTCTGTGTAGCCCGACTTGTAGCCGACGTTAACCGTCGTCAGGAAATCACCTGTTTTCCAGTTCGCGCCGAAGTTATGTACCCAGCGCAGCACGGGGCTGGAGTCCGAATACTTACCAACGTTCTGGATGAAGGCATCACCCGAAGTGTGTTGATACTCGTAACTACGAACGTAGGTTGCTTCCCAGTTCAAGTTGAAGCGGCTCGCACCTGAGGTAAAGCCGTAGCCGGCGGCGAAATCGAAACCATCGGTCCTGACATCACCGAGGTTGTCGGTCAAACCAATGACATAGCCCAACGCATTGCTGTTCGCCCATTCGTTGGCGCAGCGATCCAAGTTGGATTGCACGTCAGCAGACAGTTGACTGCAACGCATGTAACGCGTCGCGTACTTGGACGGATCCGCAAAAATCGCTTGCTCGGGGAAGCCGCTGATCGAATCGGTCATGCGGACGTTCCAGTAGTCCACTGACGCCGTAAAGTTCTTGACGGGCTCAAAGGCCACACCAAAGGTAAAGGTCTTTGATTTTTCAGGCTTAAGGGCAGGGTTGCCACCGGCCAGAATCTGAGCTTGCTGGCCGCAGTCGCGTGACTCAATGCCGTTGGCGGCCACGACACCATTGGGGCACAGCAAAGGATCGTCATAGGCGTCAGCGGTGTAGGTCACGGACTGAGGACCCCAGATCTCATCCAGCGATGGCGCACGGAATCCGGTGTTGTACGAGCCGCGCACATTGACCTTTTGTACCGGCGTCCAGCGGAATGCCACCTTGGGATTGAAGGTGGAACCAAAGTCCGAATACTTGTCATAGCGTGCCGCCAAGGTGACTTCCAAGTCTTTCATGACCGGGAGCAGCACTTCAGCGCTCAGAGCATAAACATCACGGTCACCCGTCACGTGGTAAGGCGAAGCGCCAAGCGAGGGCACGTTGTTGACAATGTCGTCGATGGTGTTGTTGGTGTATTTTTCCTTGCGCATCTCGCCACCGAACGACACACTGATGGGGCCACCCGCGAGGCTGCCGAATTGGGTTGTTATATTGCCGTCGACGCCCGTGGTGGTACCCTTGGCATTGGAATAGGTGCCAGTCATTTGGGCCGCACCAATGAGCCCCAGCGCTGTGGCATCGGCTTCGCCGAACGGATTCAGCTTGCCAGCGGCTATGCCGGACCTGATAAGGGTCTTGTTGAGGTAACCGCTGACGATTGCCTGAGCCCCGGTGCTTTCCGCATTGAACAAACCAGCACGGTAGTCAATGTTGCCCGAGGATCCTTCGATCGAGAGCACGGTGCGATTAGCGTCGACGTTGCTGTCCCCTGTGCGCGGACCTGCCGGGATCATGCGCCACCCCACTGAAATGTTCTTGGTTACATCAATACCTGGGAAGGTCGAAGGATAGAACGGACTGGTCGGGGGCATGGACAGGCCGGTCATTGGATCCGGCGCAACGTGCGTTAGGTTCCGGTTGGTAGTCTGCATATGCTCAAGCGTTAGCAGGTTCGAGCCTAACTTGACGGTACCTTTGAGCAAGGCAGTCGTGACTTCAGTCTCGGGGACGAGATCGATCAGGGCGGTGTAGTCGAATCGGCAGTTCTTGGAGGAAAGAGCCGGTATCGACAGCGAAAACGGTGGCTTGCAACCGGCAGCAAACGTCGGGTTACCGGCCAGGGTGCCCTGGGTGAAGTTGCCGGGAAAGGTGGTACCCGAGGTCAACAGAAGACCCTTACTTTCGATCACGCCGGTGGCACCAAAGTCACGCTGAGTGGCTGCAATCTTGTCATTTTTCTGCTTGTCCGCAGCGAACCAGATGTTGTAACCGTCTTTGTCCAGATCGCCAACGCCAGCACTGAGCGCAAAGCCCTGTTTCTTGCCGCCGTCTTTCTGTGGCCTGGAATAATTGACCGTGGCGTCGATGCCCTGGTAGTTTTTCTTGGTGATGAAATTGATCACGCCGCCGATGGCATCGGTACCGTAGATTGCCGAGGCACCATCGCGCAAGACCTCAATACGATCAACGGCCGCAAACGGGATCGAGTTCAAGTCCACCGAGGAAGAACTGAACGCAAAAGCTGCAACGCGGCGACCGTTCAGCAAAACCAGGGTTTTGTTGCTGCCGAGACCACGCATGTTGGCATATGCGGCGCCAGCGGTACCCGACCCGACAGACTGCGAACTGCCTTGCATCGACTGGCTGGAAACCACCTTGGCCAGGGCCCCTTCGGTGCTGTTGATGCCCGTCTGGCGCAATTCATCGGCGCTGATGATCGAAATCGGCAAAGCAGTGTCAGTATCTACAAAGCGCTTGATTGACGAGCCAGTAATTTCGACACGCTGCAAAGTCGTGCTGTCCTGCGCAAACACAGCCCCCGGCGCAATGGCAAGGCCGCCAAAAGCGATCACCAAACCCGTGCATAGCTTTGTACGGTTAAACACTGCAGCGCCGCGCAGCAGCGCTTTGCTATGTTTTCTGTTTTCCATGGGTACCTCTTTAATTAATTAGAAATCAGAGCGACGCAAAATTCGCGCCAGAATTGGCAACTGGTTAGAAGGCATTCCTAGCCCGTTTCTGTTTCCGTGGCATGACTTTAAGGTAACTATTTGCTAAGCGCGATTGGGGCTAACCCAATAACAGGCAAAAAGAGGCGTTTGTTGCCAAAATACATCGCGTGCCCGGTTTTGCGCCGGGCTTGTCTTTTAGGGTTTGGTCGGTTCACAGCTGCCCATCAACCCAGTTCGCAAACTCAATCAAATCTTGTAGCAAACGCTGGATTTTGCAGTACTGCGGCTGTCTTGCTTTTGACAGGCTCCACCCAGGCGCAGGGCTGTATCCACGCTGATACCGCGCAAGCCTTTGACAATCTC
>JBAXBQ010000143.1:0-3520 GCA_037141865.1 Comamonadaceae bacterium
CCACTTGCGCGCCGTCACCGCCGAAATACCGCAATCGGCACCCAGCGCCGCCAGGTTGAACAACTGACCTGAGCGCGCGGCGCACATGCGTACAAAACGGTGAAACTGGTTCAGGTCATGCACAGCCAGCAGTTGGCGTACATCCCGCTCAAGATAAGTCGCCACATAGTTCGGAAACCAGTCGCCAGGTGCGAGTGTGCGGTCATAAAGTGCCGGGTAGCCACCCTTGAGCAGTAGCGCGTCCAGTGCGTCGGGCAGGCGCTCAGTGCCAAGTTCGACGGCAGACAAGGGCAGCAGTTCCACCCGACCGACCCGACCGGCCAAGCTCTGCGTAATGCCCGCCATCAAGTCAAACTGAGCTGATCCGGTAAGGATGAAGTCGCCCATCTGCCGACGTTCGTCCACGAGTTGTTGCAACCACGACAGCAACTCAGGGCAGCGTTGCACCTCATCGAGAATCGCCCCCTCGGTGAAACGCGCCAGAAAGCGCTGCGGGTCAGTTTGGGCGAACTCGCGTTCTTGCGGATTTTCCAGCGAGACGTAAGGTTTGGCGCCAAACATGAACTGCGCCAACGTGGTCTTGCCAGACTGGCGGGGTCCGGTAAGTACCAGCACAGGGAAGCCTTTCGCAAGGCGTCGTAGGGTGGGTTCAGCTTGACGTGGAATCATCTTACAAATCGAAAGTATTAGTTCCGAATTGTAAGCCTAGGCGGGTTTACCCCTCAACCGCGCCGGACTGAGCATGTGGGCGGTCAGCCCGTAGGCCGCGATGCGCTCGGGCAGCGGCAAGCCGCGCACCAGCGCGGTGCAGGCTTCGCCCATGGCGGCCGAGGTCTGGATGCCATAGCCACCTTGCGCCGCCACCCAGAAGAAGCCGGACACCTCGGGGTCAAAACCACCCACCAGATCACCGTCGGCCACGAAGGAGCGCAGTCCGGCCCAGGTGCGTGTCGGGCGGCGGATGGTGAGGCTGGTCATCGCTTCAATGCGATCGATGGCCAGTGCGATGTCCAGCTCCTCCGGTTGGACGTCCTGCGGCACGACCAGGTCGGCATTGGCGGGTGAGCCCAGCAGCATGCCGGCATCGGGTTTGAAGTACCAGTCTTCGCCGATACCGATAGCGATCGGCCAGTGCGCGCAGGTCACACCGGCCGGTGGAGCGAAGATAAAGGCGGAACGCCGTCGCGGTTGCAGTCCGATCACTCGCACGCCGGCCAGTGTTGCCACGACGTCGGCCCAGGCGCCGGCGGCGTTGAGCACGACCGGCGCCTCGTAACCGACTCCACCCGCCTGAACCTGCCACCTGCCACCCACGCGTTTGAGTGCAGTTACTTCGGCGCTGCACACCACTGCACCGCCGGTGTGGCGCAGTCCGCGCAGGTAGCCCTGGTGAATGGCGTGCACGTCCATATCGTCAGCATCCGGCTCCAAGGTGGCGCCCAGCACCTTGTCGGGCCGCAATAGCGGTATCAATTCACAGGCTTGCGCGCCGGATAGTAATTGGGCACCCGGTGAAATGGCACGCAAAACGTCCCAATGCTCGGCCAGCAGCGCCTCCTGCCCGTGGCTTGCCACCATCATGGCACCGCGCGGAGACAGCAGGGGTTGTTGGCTAAAACCAAGCGGCGGCGCCTGCAAAAAGGCGCGGCTGGCCCTGGTCAGTGCGCGCACTTGAGGCGTGCCGTAGCTTTGCATGAACAGCGCTGCCGAGCGCCCGGTAGCGTGGTAGCCCGGCTGGGATTCGCGCTCCAGCAGGATCACACGCCCGTGCGGTGCCAGCCAGTAGGCCACCGAAGCACCGGCAATGCCGCCGCCAATGATGAGAAAGTCAGCTTTTTCGGACATGGGACAATTCTGCCCTGTCTTTACCACTTGGTACGGGTTTGTTCGACCCTCAAGCATCATGCCCACATTGTCACCTGGCGTCACACGCACTTTCGCCCTGAGCGACTTCGACTTTGACTTACCCGAAGCGCTGATCGCCCAGCATCCCGCTCCCCAGCGCAGCAGTTCGCGCTTGCTGGACGGCACCCATGCCACCCCAGTGGACCGGATTTTTCGGGATCTGCCGTCGCTTCTACGCCCGGGTGATCTGCTGGTTTTCAACGACACCAAAGTCATCAAGGCGCGCCTGTTTGGCGAAAAACCCACCGGCGGAAAACTCGAACTGCTGGTTGAGCGGGTACTGGACGGTAACCAGGTGGCGGCGCACATGCGCGTCAGTAAAAAGCCTGAAGTGGGCACCACCGTGGCGTTGCTGGGCGCGCCCGGCACGCACGACCATCTGCGCGCCACCTTGTTGGGTCGCTGGCCCGATGCTGACGGTGCGCTGTTCCGCTTTGTGCTCTCCAATGACCTGGGGGCGGACCCGCATACCCTGCTGGAACGTCACGGCCACGTTCCACTGCCTCCCTACATCAAGCACACCGATTCGGCAGAAGATGCGGCGCGCTATCAGACCGTGTTCGCAAAAAATCCTGGCGCGGTGGCGGCCCCCACTGCCGCTTTGCATTTTGATGAGGCGCTGCTCGGTGCCATTGACGCCATGGGAGTGCAATTTGCCCACGTCACGCTGCATGTCGGGGCTGGCACGTTCCAGCCGGTGAAAGCCGAAAACCTGGCTGACCACCAGATGCATAGCGAGTGGTATGAGGTGCCCAATTCCACGCAACAGGCGATTGCCGATTGCCGTGCGCGCGGTGGCCGTCTGATAGCGGTGGGCACCACCACCGTGCGCACATTGGAGTCCTGGGCGCAAAGCGGTCAAACGTCGGGTGATACGCGAATTTTCATCACGCCGGGATTCGACTTCAAACTGGTGGACTTGCTGGTAACCAACTTTCACCTGCCCAAATCGAGCCTGATGATGCTGGTGAGCGCCTTTGCCGGTCACGAGCACGTGATGGCGCTGTACCGTCACGCGATCGCCGAACAATACCGATTTTTCAGTTACGGCGACGCCATGCTGTTGAAGCTTGGCACGCCCGATGACCGTTCAGACCCTTCTTAACGAAAGTGTTCGCGCCGTCGTGCTTCAAAAACGAACTCTTCCAGATCCGGATCCATTGCATTGCGTGACGAGATAATGCCGATCGGCCGACCGTTCTCAACCACAGGCACATGGCGAAAGCCGTTCTCCTGCATCAGCAGCAGCGCGTGTCCGTATGATTTGCCCGGCTCCAGGGTCTTCGGCGCGGCAGTCATCACATCGATCAACACTGTGGTTTTTGCATCGAGCCCTTTTGCAATGACGCGAAATACTGCGTCACGCTCGGAAAAAATGCCGACCAGAAGATCGTTCCTGACGACCATGACGGCACCTACGTTTTTTTCTGCCATCAGCATGGCGGCCGCGCTGACAGTTGTGTGTGGCGAAGCAACAAGAAATTTCTTGTGCTCCATGATATTTCTGATGGGTTGGTCGAACATGGCAGTCTCCAGGGACAAATGCTAGTCGCCCTTTTTAAGCACGCCACTGATCTAGATCAACCCATTAAGCTGCGCTGGCGTAGCTTTTACG
>JBAXBQ010000144.1:0-3407 GCA_037141865.1 Comamonadaceae bacterium
GATCGGTGATGGACGCGATGGCCGTGCTGGCGGTAGCACCAGTGCAAACGGCGCCGGTATTTCTACAGGCGCCGTCGGGTTTTGAGGATGTACGTTGGGTTAGAACGGATTGTCCTTGCGCCGCCATGGTTGCTGTTCGTTGATATTGCGCTTGGCGATCATGGCGTAATGGCGTGCAATCCGGTGCCAGTAGCGACTCTGGAAGTTGGCTGAGATGGCTTCCAGGAACTCATAGATTTCCACCGCAGATTCATCCGACAGCGTGCGGGTTTTGTCGCAGTCACACATTGGGCAGGGATACTGGTGTTTGTGCGTCATGAGCGTGCTCCCACCGAGCGGCGCTGGGTCGCCTTCGCAGGCGGTGCAAAGACATCGAGGTAGAGTTTCTCGTCGAGCACCGACAAATCTTTCTGGGCGGCGGCGGCCAGCAGTTCGGCTGCCATGGTCGTCAAGATGCGGTAGTTTCCGGCGGCGTGATCGCACAAGGTGTTGCGCAGGGATTGGGTCATCAGACTGGCATTGCCGGCCTGAGCCAACAAGTGATCCAGACAAGCCAACAACTCGTCGCGACTGGCAAACTCGGTGGCCAGTCGGGTGCGAATACGGCTTCCCAGCGGGATCAGATCTTCCTGGCGCAGCTTCTCAAGTAACCGTGCGTCGCCCGCCAGCACAATGCACAGCAAGGGCTGTGAATCAAACCGCGAGCAGTTCATCAGACGCAGTTCGGAGAGTACTTGGTTAGTCATCTCCTGCGCCTCGTCGACAAGCAGCACCGTGCGGCAGCGGCTCGATTCCATGTGGTTGAGCCAGCGCTCGCGCAAGGCCTTGAAGCCACCCCAGCGGTTGCTAGGTCGCAGGGGCACACTAAAGATGTCGCCAAGCTCACGGTAAAAGTCTGTCAGGTTGCTTTGTGGGTGGTTGATGGCGCCCACCGTGACGTCAGGCAACTTGCGTAGCCGCTCGGCAAGCAAACGCAGCGCCACACTCTTGCCGCTGCCTGGGTCACCGTGAACCAAGACAAACCCACCTTCACGAATCTGTGCGTGTTCAATACGCCAGCAAAAGCTCTCGATCTTCGGGGGAACATAGATGGCGTCTACGGGGAGCTCCGGGGAGAAGGGGTTGAATTTGAGCCCATAAAGGGCCAGCAGTTTGTGGTTCATTGCGTGACTTCTTCAGAACTTGGTAGATAGGCCGGTGGGACGCCGGTGGCGGCGTACTCGGCCAGCAGTTGGGTCATCAAGGCCGGCAGCCCCTTGGGCACCAAGGGCGTGAGATCGCGCGCGGCCGGGCTCAGTTTGCGCCGCTGTCCATTGGCGTTGGCGGATTTGTCCAGTGGCAAGACCTGGCAAAGAATGGCCCCCGTTCGACTCTCGACCATGTCCACATGGGACAGATCCCAGCGGGCGTAGTGCAGATGGACTTGTTGCAAATGGCGGTAACGGCTGGGGACTTCAAAGCGCATCCCGCCCAGACTGACGGTACCGTCTGAGCGGCGCTGGCGGCGCACGACCTCCACACGGAAGGCATTGCCCAGGGTGTCGCTCGATGGACAAGGGCGCGCCACGCTGGGGCCTGCCAGATAGCGCTCCAGGGGCGTGGCCTTGATCTCGGAGTGCACGCTACGGTGGTATTCCTGTTCCACCCAGGCCTGGGTGGCCAAGTTCAGATCATCGAGCGTGAGGTCTGCCTGGCCTTCGAGCATGGGCATCAGACGCCCCTCGACACGACCCCAGAAGGACTCCTGCTTGGCGTTCTGGTACGGGCTATAGGGAAGCGTTGTTTGATGAACAATACCCAGCCTGGCCAAGCCGGCCGTCGTTTCTTCGGCCAGCATGGCGGCCCCGTTGTCGCTCATCAACGCACGCGGCAGACCGCGCTTCATGAGGGCCTGGCACAAGGCGTGAATCAGGCTGTAGGCGGTCTCGTCCAGATACCACTGCAGATGGCACACCAGGCGGGAACGGTCATCCAGCACACCCATCAGCATGGGCGTCACCCAGGTGCCCTGACGGGTAAGCACCTTGCGCGAACCGTGGTGGAAGTCCAGATGCCATAGGGCGCTGACATGATCGACTTCAAAGCTGCGCACCTCCAGGCGCTCAAGCCGGTCGCGCGCGGCAAGTAGCCCGGCCGTGACCCGTTTGGGTTGGGCTTGACGGAACATGCCGTGGGCCATGAGGTAGCGACGCACAGTCGGATAGGAGGCCACCGTATCGGTGCGGTCTTTAAATGCGGCGCACAGGTTGTCAAAGTGCAGTTGCATAGTCCAGCCCGGATGTTCTCGGTATTGCTGGACCAGTGTGTCAATGATCGGCTGACTGAGACTGGGGAAGCAGTTGATGTCGCTGCGAAGGCGGCTCTTGAGTGCCGCTACGGGATCGTTGGCACGCCTAGCAGCGTAATACCAGCGCTCCATGGTGGAGGCGGCGAACGTGATATCCAGCCCAGAAGATGGATGGCGCCAAACGCGTTCGCCCAACCTTGCCAGTTCACTTTGCAGTTCTCCGGGCTTGGGTGGCGCGGCCAGTAGCGGGCCGATGATAGAGAAGCGCAGACGGGCGAAGGCGTCACGCTCGGCGGGATCCTTGATGGGTAACAAATCACACTCCAAAAATTGCAATACCGGCGGTATCGCTTCTGCAGTGAAGGCTAAAAAGATCAGGCCGTCTTGCCTATTGGCATCCTCTGCGCGGCGCGTGCACCCAGCACATAGCGTGATCAGTGGCGCACGCTCAAGGGGCGCAGAAAGACCAGCAAATGCAACAAAGAACTGGCGGTGCTGCCCTCAAATCGCTCGATCAGGCTGTGCGGGAGGTGTTCGCTGCAAACCGGGGGCATGAAGCGTGCGCAATCGGCCACCCACATGGGCGTTGCCGGAAATATCTGCAGCCACCAACTGCGCCAACGCGCGACCGTGCGCTGTGGCACCTCCAGCATCTGCACCACTTGGGCGGCTGACGCACTGATCTGCCAGCGTCTGACGCTTGCCAGCAGGACTACAAGCCCCAAGTAAACGCGGCGACCAAGAAATCGTACCGATGCGCAGGTGGCGCGTTTGCGGCACACGCCACAGCAAAAACTCAGCCTTGAATCGAACGCGTGACGCACCTCTTTGGGACAGCCCTTGGGTTTGCGCGGGTAGTCTGCTCTATGCAAGTTTCCACCACATGGACACCCGTCAGAGCGAGTTTGTGTCGCAAGGTCAGTGTCAATTTGCAAAAGAAGCGATAAAAACTTTGGGTTTTGTAATAAGGCGTGGCACACTTTAATGGTCTCGATCTTGGTCGAAAGAGACTCTCCCACAAAGACCGCTTGTTCAAAGTCGTTGTGGGAGATTTTTTTTGCCCGTCGCCATCGCGCTTGAAATTGCTGCTCGTAATAAAGGGGGGGCCTGCGGCGCCCTG
>JBAXBQ010000145.1:0-3390 GCA_037141865.1 Comamonadaceae bacterium
CTGCAAGGATTGAAGGTTCGATGTCGCCACCCGTTCGCCGACTTGCAGTCCCTCCAGCACCACGACAAGATCGCCATCGCTCTGCCGGGATCCAAGTCGGATCTCGCGGCGTTTGACAATCGACCGGGGTGCGCCGGAAAGCGCTGTGTTGCTTGAGATAGCCTCAACCACGAACACCGTTCCCGTTCCATCGAGGACGGCGCTTTTAGGAATCATCACCCGCCGTTCAGGTGTCGAGAGTGACCACTCGATCCGGGCGGTCAGGCCCGGTATTAGGGCGTGATCGGGATTGGCAAAAATTGCCCGGACTGCGAAGTGACGGGTCTCCCGATGAATCTCCGGCACTACCGCCTGAAGTAGTCCGGGGAAAGCCTGCCAAGGATGATCTTCGAGACGGGCCGTCACCGCCTGTCCTGCGGCAACTTGGCCGATATGCTGTTTGGGTAATGTCAGGTCGATCTGGATGCGATCCAGATTCGACAAGGTAACCAACGGGCTACCCACCGGTAGGTATTGTCCCAGAGTCACTTGACGGAGCCCCAATACGCCATCAAAAGGTGCCCGGATCAATGTTTTTTCAACTCGGGCCTGTTGCGTCTCGACCCGGGCTCGGGCGGCATCGGTTTCCAGACGGCTGCGATCTCCATCGGTCTTGGCATCGCAACGCTTAAAGGCCTCTTCGGCCAGTGCTGCCTGAGCCTTCAACTCCTGGAGCAAGGCCTTTTCGATACGAGCATCCAGGCTGACCAGAGGATCGCCCTGTTTGACCGGTTGGCCGGATTCAAAATGTATCGCCTCGACGGTACCTGCCACGCCATTGCCGACAGAGGTACTCTGCCCCGCCGCCACCAGGCCCGTAACCGACAGAGCCTCCGAAAAATCCCGCATTTGGGCGGTAGCCAGGGTGATTACTGGCAACGGCTGGTTTTCTTTGTTTTTTTTGCTGACCGGCCATGGGCCGAGACGTTCCTTGATGAAACCCTTCAGCTTGATGAAGTCCTTCAACCAGAAAAAACCGGCCAGGCCGGCAGCGGATAACAGGATGAATAGAGAGGTCTTGTTTTGCATGGTACTCATTGATCGCCAACGCCCCCCCAGCCCCGGCCCCGGCTGGTGGAGGATTATCGCCTAGGATGAAATGGACGGCCATCTGGTGCCGGTCTACCCTGTGCTGGCGGAGCTGGCAACTGATGCTTGATTATAGCGTATATTTGTTTATAATTGTGCAATATGAGCAACAATTAGAGAGCGAAATGCTTGAAAATTTCAACGCGGAATTTTGCACAAGTTTTTAGGAACAGATGTAACCCCCCGCTCGCCTGGCATCTGCCGGCGTTGCTGGCGCTAGGCTTGGCGCTGGCGGCGCTAGTGGTTTTTATGGTCGGCGGTTATCACGCGGGATTCATTCCGCTCAATCGTTGGTTAGGTCACTGGCCTGCCCCGCTTTGGCCGCAGATTACCGCCTTCGGCGAAGCCGAGGTGGTGTTGCCGCTCGGTTTGTGGCTGAGATGGCGACACCCTCGCCTGTTGGTGGCCTTGGCCCTGGCGGCGATTCTGGGTGGCGGACTCTCGCTCCTGCTCAAGTGGCTCTTTCATACCCCACGGCCGCCAGCGATTCTGCCCATGGAGATGTTCCATCTCATCGGTCACGCGCTGCGGCAGAGTAGTTTCCCCTCGGGCCATACCCTCAGCGCCTTTGCGGCCGTCGGGGTGATGGCCATGGCGTTGTCAGGGGTGTGGCGTTGGCTGGCATTGAGTGCTGCGGGTTTGGTGGGACTGAGCCGGGTCGCCATGGGTGTCCACTGGCCCCTGGATGTCATGGCTGGAGCCTCCCTGGGGCTGATGCTGGCGGCGTGGGCGCTGTGGCAATGCGATCGTCGCTGGTGGGTGGACATTCCGTCGCTTCAGGCTGCTGTCTGGTTCATCCTGATCATGATCTCGGGCGCGGGATTTTATCGCGGTGTAAGCGAGGGTCTATGGTTACCGGTGCTGGCCATCCTGGCCAGCCTGGGGTCGGTGGTGTGGCGGATCCGCCGGGAGTAATCCTGGCCTGTTGGGAGAAGACAAACGTATCTACTTTAAATCCCAAGGCTCTGCCGCTTCACCCCCGCACTGCCTGAGCCTTTTGGGAAATTGTCTCCGCCAAGGATGGCATTTTAAAATCCCCCGATACCCGGTCAAGGACATATTCGTAAAAACTCACCCCCAATTTCTTGGCAGTCTGGTTGATACTCATAAACGTATCCTTGATTTTCGTCCCTGCCTCGCTCCGAGTCTGATAGCTCATATCGCGGGAACGCGCCTGCGCCCGCGCGCCAAGCTCGGCGGCATTATTGTGTAACGGCAAGTCCGGCAGTTCCAAGACACGCAATAACTCCGTCTTTTTGGCCAGCGTCTTGGCAATCCGGTCATCCAAAGCATCGTAGCCAGTGGTAGTAGAGAAGAGTGCGTCAAATTCCTTCGACAATTCGGTCTTCCTTTCGGGGGACGGTCTGCGTTGATAACCGAGCAGTTCGGCGTAGTATGCCCAATACCGACCCCTGAATTCGGTCAGGGAGTTTTGGTGTACGGGGACAATCGGCGTAAGTTTTTTGTAATGCCGCCCATCGTGAACCCAGCAAAGGCCCATGTTTTTAGTGAGCAGCTTGAATTGCGGGGCGTCATCAGCCAGAAGCGTGTCAACAACCGGAAAGTCGGACTGTCGCCGATAATAGGCAATGGCGCAGGCTTCGGCGACCTGGGCGCTTTGACGTGGACCAAGGCGTTCAAGGCTTGCGAGCCGTTTCTCGAATTCATCCTCGTCCATAACCACATCCAAGGGCAATCCCTGATCCACCACGGCGCGCGCCTTATCGGAAAGGTTGAAACCATCGAGCAGTGACTGGGCTTGTTGGTCATAGCAATAGTGGGGTGGGGCATGGTCGGTCAACACCCTCAGCACCGCACGGCGGTCTTTGCTGTCAGTGGTAAAGTAGGCGGTGAACCACGGATTGCACACGACCTGGCAATAATGGTTGATGCCGTTGACACGGGCACTGGTGTCGTCGATTTGGGTATAGTCGCTGACCGCAAGTCCGGCGCGGTAAAGGTCGCTTTTCTCCTGGTGAAAAAGTCCATAACCGCCTGTCCACTGCTGGGAAATGTAGGCCGGGGAGATTTCAACGCCGAAGTTTTGAAAAAAACCCAGGATCCTCTTTTCGGACATGTTTCCTTCGGTCTTTAGAATCGGGATCAAGGCCCTGACTCCAGAACCGAATTCACCCTGATCCCTCACCTCTTTTGGCAATTCTCCTAAATAACTTTTTCTCTGTGACGGCGAATAATAGACTTCGCGTAGGTATTTGACGTTGTCGGTTTTGATGATGATGTTTTGCACCACCACCTCCTCGT
>JBAXBQ010000146.1:0-3302 GCA_037141865.1 Comamonadaceae bacterium
CCATGGCAACGACCCTCCAGAACTTCTCATAACTGTGATCTTTGCATAACGCTGCATGGCGGTCTTTACGACTCATTGCCTGGCCCCGCGCTCGCCTGCCATCAAGCAACGACTTGTTTGTAAGTTTTATCGAGCGAGCCGTCTGAATCGTAGGCGCTGAAATAGCAGATGGCTAGCGCGTTGTACTCGCCATCGTATTTGTTGAAGTCATCGCTGATGAGGAGACTCTAGCGCAAATGGAGAAGCAGGTACTCAGTGAACGTCAACTACGCTGCAATCCAGTCTCCCATCGACCGTCAGTTCTGAGCACCGGCAAAGATTTCACTCGGCCCCACGATATTCCACACCGTGCTCTTCACGACCTCCTTCTGGCTGTTTGTCCTCGATTTCGCCTGTAGCGGTCACCTGGTCGCCCAGTCACCTCAAATTGGGTGACGGCGTTGCAGATATTGGTTGTGCAGGCTTTTGGATACCGCGGCAACAAGCAGAAACACCAACACGCCAGCCAACCCCATGGCCGCATCGGAGTACAAACCGGCATTGCTGCCCGACTTCTCGAAGAAAAAGCCGTTCAAGATGCCCATGTAGGCAATCGGTGTGTTTGAAAGTGAAGCAAAAATACTGTACTTGGTGGCGGCAGCACCAGTGCCAATGGCTTCGAGGGTGACGGCGGTAAAAGCGGCATAGCACAAGCCGGCGATGAAACCATAAGACAGCACGAATACGTAATACATATTCAAATTGTGCGGTGCCCACGCCATCAGAACCGCGCAGATCGACATGATGATGCCGAACAAGGCATATGCAAGCTTGCGGTCCATGCGGTCACAGAAATGGCCACCGACCATGCAACCGAACGCCGATAACAAGCCGCTTAGCGCACCGCTGGTGGCTGCAACATCATTGGCACTGGCACCCCATTCAGTGGCGAACAGTGGAAACAGGTTACCCGCCGCGCCAGAACCGATAGGCAGAAAGCAAATGAGCAGGCCCAGATAGCCCATGCGGGAACTCGCAACTTGCCATAAATCGAGAAAGACGCGTTTGATGGTGCGCCATACTAGTGCTGAATTTTGTCGGGCAGTGGCATCCTGCGGGCCATCTGAAAGCTCGGGCAAGTGCGGTTCGGGTTCGTTGGTAAATAAGATGGCACTACCTGTGAGCAGGCAGATGACTGCCAATACGACGCCGGGAAGCCATGCGTGGGTCGTGTTTTCTGCAATGACCAAGGCCAATCCACCGCCCAGGCCGCCGCCCCCCAGATTGCCCGCCTGAAACCAGCCCGCCGTGCGGCCCATCTCGTGTGGCGCGGTGTTATATGCCATCAGGCTCTCAACCGACATGCTCAGCAAAGCGGTGGCGAAATTGCCGGCGACCACCAGCACTCTGAGCCAAGGCAACCCAGCTTGCGTGGCAGGTATCACCCCCAGCATTGCAATGCCCACGGCACTCGTGATGCTTGCCATCACAAACCATTGTTTGCGGGTCAGGGTCAGATCAACGAGGGGTGCATAAAGAAATTTGAAGGTATGCGGCAAGAAGCTCAAACCTGTGAGCACCGCGATCGTCACCGGATCAACCCCGGCTGTACCCAATTGATACACGATGGTGACGCCCAAGAAACCGCTGGCAGCGCCAAACGGAATGATCAATAGCAAAAACACGACAGGGTGCGTGTATTTGGGTGGCGCTTTATCGATTGTGCTGGTCATGGAGGCGGCGGGTGTATCGGAAGTTACCATGCTTACATAATGGCACATCGGATGCGAATACGCTTGCGCCAGCGGTCACAAATTGCGTGATTCAGCAGTGCGATGTGCCCTCTCATCCTGCTGCGTTGAGCGCGCGCTTCAACTCCGCAGCGCACAGCGCCACGGCAGTGTGAGCTTCATCGAGTACCCGGCCCATCGTGATGAAGCCGTGGATCTGGTGGTCGAAGCAGACATAGCTGGCGCGGTTGCCTGCCGCGGTGAGCCGCTTGGCGTACTCGGCGCCCTCGTCGCGCAACGGGTCGTAGCCAGCGGTCAGCACCAGAGCCGGTGGCAGCTTCGAGAGGTCGGGGTGCAGCAGGGGCGATGCGCGCCAGTCGCGGTACTGCGCGGGTTCGGGAATGTAGTGACCGGTGAAGTACGCCATCGTTTCGCTGGTCAACAAGTAACCCTGGCCGTTTTCGGCGTGCGATGGTGCCGTACGGTGCTGATCGGTGGCGGGATAGATCAGCAATTGAAAGGCGACTGACAGGTCGCCGCTATCGCGCGCGGCGATCGAGACCACTGCCGCGAGGTTGCCGCCTGCACTGTCGCCGCCGACCGCGAGGCGCGACGCATCAAGATGCAGATCGGCGGCGTGCGCACGAACCCAGTGCGTGGCCGCGAGGGCGTCGTCCACCGCGACCGGAAAGCGGTGTTCGGGTGACAGCCGATAGTCGACCGCGACCACCGCGCAGCCGGCGCCGTTGGCGAGCTCGCGACTCAGTGTGTCGTGGGTCTCGAGATCACCGATGACCCAGCCGCCCCCGTGGAAGTACACGAGCACGGGCAATACCGCCGCCGCATCGGCGCCGAGTGGACGATACAGGCGCATCGGGATTGGGCCGTGCGGGCCGTTCATCAGGAGATCGCGTACGAGCGCGACCTCGGGCGGCACGGGTTGGGTGATGTGACGCCGCTCGCGATAGAAGGCGCGCGCGTCGGCTGGGCTCAACGTATGGGTGGGCGGGATGCCGCGCAGGTCGATCAAGTCGAGCAGGGCGCGGCACTGGGGGTGCAGCATGGTTATCCTTTGAAGAGGGGTCGTGGCAGATTCGAAACGGGGTCGAACGGATAGGGCTTTCAACCACATGAGGCCCAGTATCCCAGCTTGAATAAGCCATCGAACTGGGGGGAACCCTTAATCTGGATTTGATTGCACATTTCGGAAATCGAACTACCAATGTCGATGCCGGGTTTGGAGCGAGCAGTTTCGGTGGCTGAATGTCGCTTGACAGTCTAACTGCCGCCGTAGTTCATTCAAAAGGATCCGTGATGCCAGCGCGACCGGCAAGTTCAGATTGAGTACCGAAAGACAACTATTCAATGTGCGTGTTCTTGACCGGACAGTGCCCATTAAAGTCTATCGCGCTCATCGTTCAGTTCACCGAGCTCGGTGTTTGTGAATAGCTGCCTTTCGCGAACGACTCTTCGCTGCACAAGAACCGCACGGTTGGCGGAAATTGACCTGCGACTGCGAAGGTCAGCTTGCTGATTTCCGTGCATCGAGTTGAATGACCGCTTGCTCAAACCCTATCTGACCGGAATGGGCAC
>JBAXBQ010000147.1:0-3266 GCA_037141865.1 Comamonadaceae bacterium
TGATGAAAATCGGTGCCAGCACGACCCGCGGCACCGAGTTGATGACCTTGATGTAAATCGAAAACACGTCGGCCAGCATTCTGTTGCGCCCCAGCGCAATGCCAGCAATGATGCCTGCAATGGAACCCGAAAAAAAGCCCAACAGCGATTCTTCCATCGTGACCCACAGGTGATACCAGAGCGGCCCCTCGGAGGTGCCCTCCGTGATCCATTCGACCAAACGCATGACGACTGCCACCGGGCTTGAAAAAAAGAAAGCATCCATCAGCTTTAACTTGACTGCCAACTCCCAACCACCCAGAAAGACGACCAAAATAAAGTAACGCCAAAAATAGACGGCAAACTTGCGCTTGCGCGCCGCCTGCACGGCGGCGGCCTCGATTTCGGCGTCAGAGGTGCCAGGCTGAAAAACAGCGTCGGCGGAAAGCGTTGCTTCGGTCATATCAGGTCCTCAGGCCACCAGGGCCTCTTCACGTGCAGCACCGCGCAGCACCTCGTCACGTAGGTCTTCCCAAATGGTGCGGGAAATGTCGATGAAAGCCTTGTCATAGCGTATTTCACTGACGATGCGGGGACGTGGAATATCAATGGAGTAGACCGACTTGACGGTGGCCGGACCCGAAGTAAGTACAAATACCTTGTCGGCCAGTGCAACCGCTTCCTCCAGGTCGTGGGTGACGAACACCACCGACGCCTTGGCCTGCGACCACAAACGCAGAAGCTCGTCATGCATCAGCACCCGAGTCTGCACGTCCAGTGCCGAAAATGGCTCGTCCATCAACAAAATTTGCGGCTCGTTGATGAAAGTCTGGGCCAGCGACACACGTTTACGCATACCACCAGACAGTTGATGAGGATATTTCGTTTCGTGCGCAGACAGGTGCACTCGGGCCAGCCACTCGCGCGCCTTGGCATAGGCCTGCTCTTGGGGCATGCCCCGAAAAAGTGGGCCGGTCACCACGTTGTCTATCACGCTGCGCCAGGGAAACAGGGCATCGGTCTGAAAGACAAATCCAATCCGTGGGTCGATGCCGGTCACTGGTGCGCCCATCACTCGAACCTCTCCGGCCGATGGCTTGGCCAAGCCCGTGATCAGGTTCAAGGTGGTGGACTTGCCACAACCAGTTGGCCCCACCACGGCGACGAATTCACCACGCGCCACGCTCATGTTGAAGTCGCGCAGGGCGGTCATGGACTTGCCGTCCGGCGTGAGAAAACGGCGACTGACATTGATCAGCTCAATCGCCGGGCTGTCGTTTTGATGCGGCATGCGTGGCTCCAAATTACTTGGCGTTCTTGGCAAATTCAGTGGTGTAGGTCTTTGACAAGTCGACTGTTTTACCCTTCACGTTCTTGGAAAATCCGGCCAGCACGGCAAGCACCGTTTCAGGTCCACCTGCGGGCATGACACCATCGGCGGTGAACATGGCTTTGCCATCAGCTAACGCCTTGATGTAACTGTCTTTGTCACCGGCATAAAAGTCTTTGGGCATCTTGTCGGCAATTTCGGCGGCGCTGTGCGTATTGATAAATTTCAGCGTCTTGACAAAAGCGTTGGCAAGTTTTTGCACTGTCGGTTTGTTTTTTTCTATCCAGTCGGTGGACATGTAAAGTGAGGCGGCGGGATAGGTGCCGCCCAATGCCAGCTTGGTCTTTTCAACCGTGCGCATGTCGACCAGGATCTGCGCCTCCCCGGTCTTGAGCATGCGCGAGATAGTCGGCTCGGTGGTCATGCCGGCCTGAATTTTGTCTTGCGTCATCGCGGCAATGAAGGTGGTTCCGGCGCCCACCGGGATGGTACTGAATTCGCCCAGCGGAACGCCTGACTTGACCATCAGGTATTGCGAGAGAAAGTTGGTGGAAGAACCCAGGCCGGTCACACCCAGGCTTTTGCCGCGCAGATCAGCCATCGACTTGATTTCCGGATGCTTGGTTGAGACCAGTTCTACCTCACCCGGTGCCTGGCTGAATTGAACCACCGACTGCACATATTTTCCCTTGGTCTGCAAATCGACACAGTGGTCGTAAAACCCCACCACACCTTGCACGGCACCGGCCAGCATTTCATTTTCTGCATCAACACCGGATGCTTCGTTGAGCAACTCAACCTCCAGGCCTTCGGCCTTGAAGTAGCCCAGACTTTCAGTCAGCTTGGCCGGCAGGTAAATCTGCTTTTCATAGCCACCCACGATGATGGTTACTTTGTCGGCTGCCATGGCAACGCCACAAGCAAGAACGACGGCTGACAGGCCGATAGCCTGCAACAGGCGATTCGGATTAAATTTACTTTTCATGAAGTCTCCAAAATTAATGAACTTTGCAACGACAGACAACCTTAGCTTTCAAATTCTAACCATCGAGATAACACAGTTACGGCGTTGCACAAGGAGAAAAAAAGAAACGTGCCGTCGCCGACACGTTTCAATTCCCGTCTACGGACGGGGCCCTGGAAATAGATTCATCGACAGCATCAGAACTTGAAGCGCATGCCCAGGCCAAGTTCATTTTGTGACATGGCTCCGTTGGCTTGCGCTGCCTTGTAGCCGTCAGTCGTACTCAGGTGGTCAAAGGCCAGGTAAAACTCGGTCACACTGTCCAGGTGATAGAAAACGGAACCGTAGACAGTGGTGCGATCACCCGTGGCCGTGGCCGTAATTGCACTGGCATCGCTGTAGGCATTCTGCACATAACCGGAGCCAGTGAGACCGGCATTGCTGGCGCTCATGACTTGATAACCCAGTTCATAGTCGAACGGACCGCCGGGGGTCAGCTTGGTAGAAAGGGTCCAGGCCGTGTCCTTGCGGTCACCGAAAGCCGCTGCTTGCTGCGCCGTGTAGTTGAAATAACCGGCGTTCAAGCGGATCATTGGGTTGATCTGCACATTGCCACCAAACGAATAGGTCTGATGCGTCAGGTTTTTAATGTTGGCGCTGGTGGCGAAACCCGCGATCGTGTAACCATTGCCGTTGTAGGCGAGCGAGCCGGTCTTGCTGGAGCCGGTTCCAAAGCTGTCAGGTACGGTACCAAATGAATAGGCAGCACCGCCAACGAAGCCATTGGAGAACGCCTTCTTCCAGACAACTCCGTTGTTGATACGCGTGCCGTTGGCGCTTCCTGCGTAATAAATCAACTGCTTAAAGTTGTTGGTGTTGGAGTAACCCCCCTCCTCGACAGATGCTTTGGCGCTGCCATACGGGTCGCCATAAACTGCTGAAGCAGCGGGGTCGCGTGCCAGCGCATTTTGCCGACCAAAGGTGAGCTTGCCG
>JBAXBQ010000148.1:0-3027 GCA_037141865.1 Comamonadaceae bacterium
CAACTGACTCATCCAACTTCTCCTTTTTCTTTGATCTTTTCTTCAACTTCCAGCAAGACATCACTGACCACATAGCCTGAAAACGCCTGCTGCGATGCCGCCAGAAATTCATCGGCCACGAAGCTGCCGCCCATCGGTGAGAACGGGTTCAGCGTGATGCCGACAATGTTGATTGCGCGCCAGGCCAGTAGCCGGGCGCCGAGATTGCGAAACGCGACGAGATCGCTGTTTTCAATGAACAGTCGGGTTCCATCGGTCACCACCACCGTCAGGCCTGGGTGACGGGCTGCCAGTGTGCTGAGAGCTTGCCAAAGCGAGCGTCCAACCGCGCCACTGAGCGCGATGGTTGCCAGCTCGGCAGCGCTATGCTGAAGCAGTGTCGCGCCCGCATTGAGTGTGGCAATCTCGGCCTGCAGCAAAAGCTCGCCACGGCTGTTCCATATGGCCACGCCACCCTTGGCAAACAGGGGCTCGCAACGCACTCGCGTCACCTCGTCCACTGGTGCAATGCCCAGGAGGGCGAGTCGGTCTCGCGTTTTGCGAATCACATCCGCCATGCCGCCACCGATGGCCGCGCCGGTGGCCAGGATGACGCCGTCGGCGATGGCCGGCGAAGCATGTTGGCTGCGCCCCAGCGCACCGTCCAGCAGCACCAGTGCCGCACCGCACTGCTGCAATCGGCTGATGACCGTACGTTGGTCGCTGCCGCGGGACGCACCGGCAATTTCCATTTCACCGTAGTCAAGGACTTTGATGACGACGATGTCGCCCATCGGGCTGGCGATGTCAGTTGTCGTCAGAAATTTGTAGCGGACTTTGGCGCGCTGCAAGGTGGCACGCGCGGTGGCGACGATGGTTCCGGGCCAGACCAGAATCGGCGGCTTGGGGACAAAGAAGACCTGGTCGCGGTCTTCGCCATCGCGACCGATCGAGGTCACGCCGACCGCTACCCCGGCGTTTGCCGCCTGCGCTAGCAGATGGTTCAGAGCCACCGTCTTGCCGGTGTTCTTGCTCATCCCCATCACCGCGAGGGTTTGGATATGGCCCCCACGCTGGTCGCTCAGGCCGGCTTCGATTCGACGCCAGAGTCTGCTCACCGTGCGTCAGACGTAAAGGTCTTCGAACAACTGGCGCAGCTTTTCACTCTCGCGCAGCAACGCCAGCGAAAACTCGGCGTGGCCCGTGGCGTAGCCGTTGCCGACAATCATTTCCACATCCTTGCCTACGCCCTCGGCACCCAGGGCCGCGGCGGTGAAGCTGGTGGCCATCGAGAAGAAGTAGATTTTTCCGTGCTGGCGGGCGCTCAGGATGCTGCCCATTTCGGTATTCGGGATGTTGACGCAGTTAATCACTACGTCGGCCATTTTTCCGTCAGTGACGGCGGCAACAGAGTCCATCAGCGCCAGCGCGTTGGTGGCATCGACCTGCAAAGCGTGGTCGACCCAGCCCAGCGTCTTCATGCGCTGGCAATCTTTTTCGAACGGTGAGACGCCGATGACGCAGCCCTTCGGACCGGCGCGCTTCCTTGCCTCATAAACGCACAGCGTGCCGGACTTGCCACCGCCACCGATGACCAGCACCGTGTCGCCGGCTTGCACCAGGCGCGCGGTTTGAGCCGGTGCCCCGGCAACGTCGAGAATGGCCAGCGCCATCTTCTCGGGAATGTCTGGCGGCAGCTTGGCGTACAGACCCGTTTCGAACAGGATGGCTTGGCCCTTGATCTCGAGCTGATCCTTGTGCAGGTGGATTTTCTTGATCTCGTCGATGCGCAACGGGGTGAGTGAAAGCGACACCAGCGTGGCAATCTTGTCACCCACCTTCAGGTCAATCTTGCCAGCCAGGGCGGGGCCTATCTCCAGCACGGAGCCGATCAGCATGCCGCCGGAACCGGTCACCGGGTTGTGGTGCTTGCCACGCCGGGCCACGATGTCCAGGACGATTTCAGCGACCTTGGCTTCATCGCCGTTAGCCTCGGCTTTGATCTGCGTAAAGCTGGCAGCGTCGATGTTGAGGTTAGAGACATCGATCAAAATCTCGTTGTCAAAAATTTCCATCGCGTTGTCGATTTTCCAGGCGCCTTGCGGCAGCACGCCAAGAGGTTCGAGCACGCGATGCGTCCCATAGGGTGAGCCTTTTTTCATCATGCCCCGGATGTTAGTTGCTTTGCGTCGGCAGGCTGAAGTCCTGGCCCAGGCCCGGCATCTCAACCGTCATGCCTTTGTAGTTGCGGCACTTGATGGTGGTGCCACTGCCATCCGCCAGTGCTTCTTCGCGCACATAGCTGGGGATGATCGGCAACTTGCCCAGGCCACCCATGCCGTCAACGATGAATGTCGGTACCGCCGGGCCGCTGATCCAGCCGCGCAGGCCTTCGTACAGCTCCAGCATGCGACGGTGCGGCACGATGAAATGGTGCGCACCTTCGACCATGTCGGTCGAATAGACGTAATAGGGCCGCACACCCATCTCGATGGTCTGCATGAACAGTTCGCGCATGACCTCGACACTGTCATTGATGCCCTTCAGGCAGACCGTTTGCAGGCCCATCATGACGCCCGCCTTCTGGATCATCTTGACGCGCTGGCGCAGCAGCGGCGTGATTTCCTTCGGGTGGTCGATATGGATGTTGACCATCTGTACCCGGTGTTTTTCCAGCACGGCGCACAGCTCCGGTGTCACGCGGGTCGGCAGTTGCACTACCATGCGCGAGCCGATGCGTAGGAAGCGCACGTGCGGGGCGCGACGGCGCAGCTCACCCAGGATGTAGTCGAGTCGCTCGTCGGTGAAGGTGAACGGGTCGCCACCGGAGAGCAGCACGTCCTCGATGTTTTTGTTGCCGGCAATGTAATCAATGGATGCTTCGATCTGGTCCTTGGCAACCGAGCCATCAGGTTGCGAGACCATGCGCTTGCGGGTGCAAAAACGGCACAGTGTGGCGCAGGTATTGGAGACCAGAAACAGCACGCGGCGCGGGTAGCGGTGCACGACGCTGGTGCCGGGGATGGTGTCGCCTTCTTCGCCCAACTG
>JBAXBQ010000149.1:0-3017 GCA_037141865.1 Comamonadaceae bacterium
GCCGACGGGGCACGATTTGTGGATCTGATGAAACCAGAACTATCTGGAGCGTAGTTCCTTGCGCAGAACTTCCCGTAGCGTTTTTACAGTAATGGGGACATCCTTGGCACCAGCCGCTGCCCGAAGAGCCTCGTTGATCGCGGTTTGATAGCCGATGCCACGTTCTTCAGCTAGATTGCGAAAGACATCAATCACATCATCATCCAGCATGATGGTGATGCGCGTCTTCCCCTTCATCGATGCACGCAGCTTGGTGAGGTGCGGAACATTCTTGGCACGCTTTGCTTTAGAAAAATCGTATTCAGGTTGCATAAATTTTAGCCTCCTTGGTGGTGGCCTTTCGAGCCGAAATCAGACGCGGATTATCCTCGCGCAATGTGTAGACGACTGTCAGTAATCGCGCCTGGCTGCTCATACCAACCAGCAACCAGCGCGACTCGCCTTCCGCGAGGGCGTCTTCCATCACGAGCGCCTGCGGGTCGAGCAGGCAACTGGCAGCTTCCTCGAATGAGACATGATGTTTTCTCAGGTTGACGGCCGCCTTGCGCGGATCGAATTCGATCTCCATGACTCAATTATGCATATCTCGTATGCATTAGTCAATCGTCAGCGAGCGTAATCAATTCTGCTGCACGACAGATCTCCGCCACCACGAAGTGCTTGGCTTCTCGGCCGAACAGAGCGTGAATGGGGTTGTCGCAACCCAACCAGAGAAGGCCCATCATGAAAAACGAAAACGAATTTGTAGCTGAGATGACCCGCAAAAACGCACGCGAGTCCCTGGTCAATGCGCGCAACACCCTGGCGCGCGCGCTGCAGGAAATGGACAGCTTTGTGGCGAAGTTTGACGCCGCTGCCACCGACCATGATCGCGCCAAGATTCTCAACTGGACGATCAGCCACTTGGTCTCCAACATCCAGCCCAACCTGCGCATCGACCTTCTGGCCGATAGTCAGAGTGAGCTGGCCAAACGGGGCTAAAGGGCATCCTCTCAGGCACCGATGCGGTACACCCGCACGCCACCAGATTCTTTGCTGGAGTCGATGGTGAGCCCGAGTTTCTTCTTGAATGACCCAGCGAACGTACCACGCACTGTGTGCGATTGCCATGAAGTCGCCTCACAGATCTGTGCGATGGTCGCCCCCTCGGGGCGCTGCAACATCGCAATCACCTGCGCCTGTTTGCTCCCCTCTCGCATGCGGGGTTTGGCTGCTTTAGCTTGCGCTGCCTCAGCGTTGGCGATGACGGCATTGAGTGCGGCAAGCGTGACCGGGCCGCGTGCTGGTGCAGGTCGTGGCATACCGAGCGCGTCGTAGCCCTCGGCGGCAACGCACCAATGCACACCGTCACGGGTGATCAGGGCGCGATTAAAAAGCGCATCGATTACTTGCTTGCGTGCGCCCCCCTTCAAGTTATCGGGGAACCAGCTGAGCCGTCCTTCGGTGTGGTGGATGGCGTGCGCGAGGATGGCGTGTTGTGAGGCGCTGAGTTGTGGGGTCATGTGATGCTCCTTGATGTAGTTGATGACAGCGACATGAACACTTCATTTTGAAAGTTAATCAACTCAATTCTGCTGAAGATTCCCGCACCGTCTGTTACGGGTTATTGATTCTCCGCCATGCCGCATAAAGCGCCCACGCCCTGCCGACACCCGGGTTGTGGTGCGGTGCTGGCGCAGCCTGGCTACTGCGACGCCCACCGGACAGATCAGCGTCAATGGGACAGCACTGCTCGCAAGCGCCAACGGCAGGCGAGTCGCGCTTTGCCGACCAACAGCGCGGCTTGGCGCGCCATCCGTGCGCACGTCCTTCGTGAAGAACCGTTGTGCCGGGCCTGCCAACAACGAGGTGTTCTGCGTGCAGCAAGCGTGGTAGATCACATCAATGGAAACAGTCACAACAATGAGCCATCGAATTTGCAATCAGTCTGCGGTCCGTGTCACGCCGCTGTTACCGCACGACACGATGGCGGTTTCGGAAACCCGATGGCTCGCCGTAAAAGCGGCGCGGCTGACTGATGCAAATGACATATGACAATGGGGAGGGGGTATCAAATATCTACAATGTTACGCCTTTAAGCCGCCCATCTAATTTGCGATTTGTCAGATAACAGAATATACTTCTGACAAAGGAGTCGCCACCATGAGCCATCTTGCCGAAAATATTTTGTCTGCCGCCCGCACCATGCCCGAGGGTGGCTTGCTGTCGCCCAAAGAATTTCTGCATCTGGGTTCGCGTGCTGCTGTGGACAAAACCTTGTCTCGATTGGCTCAGGAAGGCCAATTGATGCGCGTGAGTCGTGGTGCCTACGTCGCACCTTACCAAGGCCGATTCGGCGTTCGCCCCCCCTCCACTGAGTCAGTGGTGCAGGCCATTGAAGCGAGTGGTGGTGAAACGGTCGTGGCCAATGGTGCGGCTGAAGCCAATGCGCTGGGTTTGACCACTCAGGTGCCAACGCGCGAAGTGTTTTTTACCTCTGGCCCATCCCGCAAACTGCAACTGGGTAATCGTTGCGTTGAGCTCAAGCACGGCAATCGCTGGCAGTTATTGCTGGGCAAACGTCCGGCTGGCATGGCGATTCGTGCGCTCGATTGGCTGGGTCCTGAGGCTGCACCAGCGGCGATCAAACTGCTCCGCACAAAACTGTCTGAACCCGAATGGGCGGCTTTGGGCAGTGCACGAGCCATGTTGCCGAGCTGGATGGCTAAAGTGGTCAGCGAAGGTATGACACATGGCTGAGTCATGGTTCTCTCTCAGCCGAGTTGATCAGGCTGAAGCCTTGGAATATGCGTCTGCCCGAACCGGGCGGCCAGCGTACTTGCTCGAAAAAGATATTTGGGTCGTGTGGGCACTATCCGCTATCTACGAATCAACGTTGGCCAGTAAACTCACTTTCAAGGGCGGAACGTCGCTGTCCAAGGTTTATCGCATCATTGATCGATTTTCCGAGGATGTGGATCTCACCTACGACATCCGCGAACTGGCGGCCGACCTTTTGCAGCAAGGAAACCCCATCC
>JBAXBQ010000150.1:0-3001 GCA_037141865.1 Comamonadaceae bacterium
CATCACTTGATTTCATCCTGGTGGCCCGAGGGCCACCAGGATGGCCGCGTTTCATAATCTGGCCATTACTGGGGTGCTGCCGGAGGTGTCTTGCACGAACAGACCGGCAGACTCTTCCTATGCGCACGTTGCCAGGCCCAAGTCCTGGTTTGCAGCCAATGTGACCGTGGCCATCGCTACTGCGCCAATGGCTGTGCAAATATCACCCGTCGAAGCCGCCAACGCGAGGCCAGTAATCGCTACCAGCAAAGTCGCACCGGGCGTCACAAACACGCAGCGCGCATGCACCAATGGCGCCAACGTCGCGCCGCCTCAGCAAAGATAGTGACGCATCACGGTTCCCAGAACACCCCTACCGATGCTGTACTGCCGGTCAACGAATCAACCCCGGCACTCCCGCCCGATTCACAGTCCCTATCGCTATGTACATCGTCAACATCCGAGTCAATTGTGGTCGCCACCACCCACAGCGTCATAGTTGCACCGCTCTGGCACTGCCACTGGTGCCAATCACCCTGTCCAGCGCTGGTGCGCCAAGGCTTTCTTCGCCACAGCAGGTGGGTGCGTAATGGTTGTCACCCCTGAACTGCACGCCCAGATCCTGCGTCTGTACCTGGCCGACCAATGGCGAGTCGGCACCATCGCCCGCCAATTGCAGCTTCACCGCGACACCGTGGGGCGTGTCTTGGCCGTCTCCAGTGTGCTGCGTGTACCTGCCGCCGTGCCGCTGCGCTTGATTGACCCCTTCATGCCCTTCATTCAGGAGACGCTGGCCAAGTTCCCCACGCTGGCGGCCAGTCGCCTGTACGCCATGGTCCAAGAGCGTGGTTATGGGGGCGGCAGTTCACATTTCCGCCATCTGGTGGCACCACTACGACCCCGGCCTGCAGCCGAGGCCTACTTGCGCCTTCGCACCCTGGCAGGTGAACAGGCCCAAGTGGACTGGGCTCACTTTGGCTATGTGATGGTCGGCAAAGCCAAGCGGCCTTTGATGGCATTCGTGATGGTGCTGTCGTACTCCCGGCGCATCTTTCTGCACTTCAGCCTGAACGCCCAGATGGACAGCTTCCTGCGTGGCCACGTTCTGGCATTTGAGGCGTGGGGCGGCGTTCCCAGGGTCATTCTTTCGGACAACCTCAAGAGCGCCGTACTGGAGCGCATGGGCGATGCCATCCGGTTCAATCCGCAATACCTGGCCTTTGCGGCCCACTACCGGTTTGAACCGCGCCCGGTGGCGGTGGCACGCGGTAACGAGAAGGGACGGGTTGAACGTTCAATTCGCTATATCCGCGACAACTTCTTTGCCGCCCGTGTCTTCACTGACGTGGCGGACCTCAACGCCCAGGCCAAAGCTTGGACGGACGGGCCTGCGTCGACCCGGCCATGGCCAGAAGGTGTGCAGTTAACCGTGGCCCAGGCGTTTGAGACAGAGCAGCCCAAGCTGATGGCACTGCCCATGGATGGCTATCCGGTGGATGCTCGTCTAGAGGTATCGGTGGCCAAGACGCCCTATGTGCGGTTTGACCTCAACGACTATTCCATTCCGCACACCCATGTACAACGAACCGTGACGGTGTTGGCCAGCGCGGATCGGGTCCGCGTGCTTGATGGTGCCACCATCTTGGCTGACCATGCGCGCTCGTATGACAAAGGTATGCAGGTCGAGGTTGCAGCCCATGTGGAGGCTCTGGTGCAGCAAAAACGCGGTGCTCGCCAGCACCGGGGAATGAGCCGACTGACCCAATCGGTACCGGCCATGGCGGATCTGTTGACCAGCGCCGCCGCCAAAGGCCATCACCTGGCCTCTATGACGCGGGTGCTGGGCCAAATGCTGGACCACTATGGTGCACCGGCTATGCAAGAGGCCGTGCTCGAAGCCCTGCGCCGGGACGTGCCGCACTACAACGCGGTGCGCCTGGCATTGGAGCGTGCGCGCCAGGAACGACAGGACGCCCCATTGATCGTGCCCCAACTCTCCGAGCGAGCCCAGCGCATGGATGTGACGGTTCAGCCGCACCGCCTGGACGCCTATGACGATTTACAAGCACCCACCCCTGACACCGATGTTGAAGAGGACGCCCAATGAAGATCAGCACACCGAAGAACAGCACACCAGTCAGCGCCAACATGGCGCAACTCCAAGCCCGAGCCAAGGAACTTCGACTGGCTGGTTTGCTGGCCCACTGGGACGCCCTGGTTTGTGACCCCGCCCGAGTGGGTTGGGTCACTGAATTGCTGGGGTGGGAGGAAACTGAGCGTGACCAGCGCAGTTTGGAGCGGCGGTTGCGCGCATCCCATATCGGCAAGTTCAAGCCGTTGGCAGATTTTGAATGGGATTGGCCCAAGCGCTGTGACCGCCAGGCCATCCAGGAACTGATGACGCTGTCGTTCATGGCAGACGCGAGCAACGTGATGCTGGTGGGGCCCAACGGGGTGGGCAAGTCCATGCTGGCGTGTAATCTTGGGCATCAGGCCTTGATTCAGGGCCACACGGTGCTGTTCATCACTGCCGGGCAATTGCTGGGCGAGCTGGCGGCACTGGACAGTGACTCCGCCTTGCGCCGTCGCCTCAAGCATTACGCGGCACCGGATTTGCTTCTGATCGACGAGGTGGGGTACTTGTCGTACTCCAACCGGCATGCCGATTTGCTGTTCGAGCTGATCAGTCGGCGTTACGAGCACAAGAGCACGGTCATCACCACCAATCGGCCGTTCAAGGAGTGGCACGAGGTGTTTCCCAATGCCGCTTGTGTGGTGTCGCTGATTGACCGGCTAGTGCACCGCTGCGAGATTGTGGCCATTGAGGGCGAGTCGTACCGGCTCAAGGAGGCCAAGGCGCGTTCAGAGAAGAAGGCGGCAACCCGTGCCGCTGCTCCCCGCAAAGGCAAAACACCATGACACGGCGCAAGCTGGTGTTGGGACAGCGATCACAGGAAGAAGGCAATAGTTCCACCATGTGGGAGTTGCCAACGCATTGGACAGCCGCCCAGGCCTTGGCGGT
>JBAXBQ010000151.1:0-3001 GCA_037141865.1 Comamonadaceae bacterium
GCAGCGCAAAGAGTCGTTCACGACTACCCGCTTCCTGGAAGTTCAATTGCAATTTTTGAACCTCAAGTTGGCGGTCGCCCGCAAGCAGAAGCAAGAACCGGCGCGCCAAAATGGACCAAGTTGAGAGGACTGATTTATGGCAAAGCTCACTCCGGTTGCTTGGCGCTTTCTGCTGCATCGATCTGAGCCAGGTGCCGAAGCAAGGAACGCAGCTTGGCAGGTCGCACCGGCTTCCTTAACAGAACCAGCCCGGCATCTTCAACCTGCTGCCTTACTTGAGCATCCGTGTCTCCGCTGATCACGCAAGCCGAAATTTCCTGACCCGCCAAATCGCGCAACATGCGCACAGCTTCGATGCCGTTGATTCCACCTCCCAAGCGAAAGTCACTGATGATGAGGTCAGGTGGTTGATTCTTCTGCAACCGGTCAGCCGCCATCTTGGCGCCCTCGACTGCGATGACCGAATACCCCCATGATTCCAACAATCCTGCCAAAGCCTCGCGGCCCATCACATTATCCTCTATCACCATCACTAGATGGCCGCTTAATTCGCTGGGGACTGACGGCAGCAGGACATCTTCGTTTCGCGCGCCTGAGCTAGCTTTGCCAAGCGGCACCCTAATGCTCACGCACGTACCCGCACCCAGAGCCGAGCGAATTGACAATGGAAGGTCCAACAGCCGACAAGAACGCTCCACAATGCTCAGGCCCACACCTAACCCCATTCTGCGATCACGTTGCGGATTGGCTACTTGATAGAACTCCTGAAATACCTTCTTCTGATCGTCAGGCGCGATGCCAATACCGCCGTCACGCACCTCGATGCGCGCGTGAGTGCCAGACTGGGTTGGCCGGCAAGCCACCAAGATACTGCCACGACTGGTATACCTTATCGAATTGCCGACGAGATTGAGCAAAATTCGCCGCATCAGGGCAAAATCTGTTTGCAACCATACCGCTGATGGGCGAACGCGAAAACGCAAACCTTTGGCGGTCGCTTCGTTCGCAAGCCCATTTCGTATTGCATCAAATAGGTCATTGATGGGAAACGACTGAATTTGGGTCTGGACTGTGTCGGGATCGAGGCGGGATAGATCGAATATGCCATCCAACATGTCCTGCATTTCGCGCACGGCAGCATTCGCACTGGCCACAAGACCTTTAGATTGTGGATCCATCGAAAGCTGATCGAGACGGTCCATGAACATGCCCAAGGCATGGGCCGGTTGACGCAGGTCGTGGCTGGCAGCCGCCAAAAATCGTGACTTGGCCAAGTTGGCTTGTTCGGCCTCTTCGCGTTTTTCACGTAAATCCTGTGCAGCCTGTTGCAGCGCCAGCGTCTGCCGTTCCACCTCGGTCTGCAGTTCCTTGGTGTAGTCAGCCATCAACCGGTTGCGGGACTCCACGGCACTACCTAGCCACAACCCGACCAAGGCGATGGCTAGCATGACCAACTGATATTGCAAGGCCAGTTCTTGCTGGTGAAGCACTGCAATCGCCAGAACCAAGCCGCCGTCGAGTAACGGTACCGCCATCACCGCGCCGCGCAGACCGTACCGAAACGTCACAGCCGCCAGCGGTAGTAACAGCAACAAGGCAATGAGCGGAAATTGCAGGTTCAAATCCAGGTAACTGGGAATCCCAAAAACCAGCAGCGGAGCCAGCAGTGTGGCCAGCGCAATATGCCAGTCGGCATTGCGATCGATCGCACTTGACCCAAGCACGTACAAACTATTCCAATGTCCACCTTGCAAATAGCGCACGATGCGCGGCCAAGCACGTACAAACAACAGAGGACTCAGCGTGATGATGCCGATGAAATCACCAGTGAACCACGAGGTAACCGCGCGCGTCCATTGATGTTCGGCAACGATGCCGGAGTAAATCAGATGACCTGTGCCGACCACAGCACCCAACATGCTTGTCGCAATGACCACGCTGACAAACAAGACGCTTTGTGCAGGGTGCGCAAGATCGCTTTGGCCCCGCATCTTCAATCTCAGCGGAAATAGCACAACAGCGTAAGCAATTGGCATCGCACACCAGGCGTACACCAGCCAGCCCATTTGGGCAGTTAGGAGCCCGGGGGAAGGAAGGTCCGAAAAAGCGAATTGCAGCAAACTGGCGATGAGGGTTGTCGTCAGTTCAAGCAGCAAGGCGGGCCAGCCAAGAAGCACAAAGGCACAAAAACGAAGCCCTGCAGGTAGATACCATAGACTGGCGCCACCCAAAAAATCGGCAATTCTGGAGGCGTACCAAAGAGCCAGCCAGACGAGGATATAAACGCCAGCAGCATACGCAAGGCGATCCCGCTGTACCGACTTCGGAAAGGCAAGACCTAGCGATGGGTTCATTATTTGCGCGTGAGACTGATGGGCTGGGTCTTAATGTTGCCCAAATGATTCCTATTCGGGCGATTTGCACGATGGCGAACAAACCGCCTGTGATTTTCCAAGTATCTTGCGTGTCACCATCAGAGAGCGCGCACGATGGTTGCCGCATAAAAAGCAGGACATGGTTGGTGCCCGGAAGGAAGTTGCAGCAACGAAGGGAGAACCCAGTACTTTGGATTTGTAACGCAATCCATCGTCTAGTATTTTGGTCTTGGTGGCAGGTCTTGTCATGGTCGAAACTCGATGTCGCCCTTGCTTCTTGGCACGACGCCAGTCTCTCGCAGCATGGCAAGCCGCTTTTGCCACACCAACACCCATTTGTTGGTTCGCTCTCTTTCTGCGTCCGATGCGGCAGCAAGAAATCGATCAATGGCCGTACAAACACGAATGGCCGCATAGTTTCTGTGTTGCTTCATAGACCGATCTTTCATTACCTTTTTCCCCCTCGCGTGTCGTGGCAGCATTTGCTCAAGTGTCAAGAATTCCTTGAAGGTTGTAAATCCCCCAAACCGGGGAAGGGATAACCCTTGGCACCTTCTATGTCGGGTAGCCTCCACTACCCGGTTTGGAGGAGGTAGATCGTCAAACTGGCTGACAGCAAAGTGTCT
>JBAXBQ010000152.1:0-2872 GCA_037141865.1 Comamonadaceae bacterium
TACGCCATCGCGGCGCGGCAGCATGCGCTGGCAGCCAGCGCGGCGGCCATGCCGGTATCGCCGCGAGCCATGCATCGCCCGCACCGGTCGGCGGCAACGTCAGGCCATCCATGAAGACAGCTTTGTTGTCCGCCACCCGCTGCTGCGGCGCCATGCTGGTCGGCCTGCTGGTCGCCTGCGCCGCTGCGGCTCAAAGCGGCACCGCGCCTGCGGCGTCGGCGTCGGCCAGTGTGCCCGCCGCTTCAGGCCACAAGGCTTCGCCGTTTCGTGCAACAAAGATGACCGCCAACGCCAAGCAGTACTATGCGAGCGCATGGGGTGTCGACAAGCTGAAGGTGAGCTACACCCAGTCGGGCAACCTGATACGCTTCAGCTACCGAGTTGCCGTTCCCGAACAGGCCAGAATGCTTGCCGACAAGAGCGCAACGCCCTACCTTTTCGGCCAGAAGAGTCGGGCCATGCTGCAGATTCCGGTGATGGACAAGGTTGGCCAGTTGCGCCAGACGGCCGAGCCAAAGGCCGGGCAGGAGTACTGGATGGTGTTTTCCAACAAGGGCAACCTGATCAAACCTGGCGATCGTGTCAATGTGGTGATTGGCACCTTCCATGCCGACGGGTTGGTGGTGGAATAACTACGTAATTTGTAACTTGCAAGATGGGGAGAAAATCATGAAACGCTTTTTTTCAATGGGTATCGGATGTCTCGCAATACTTGCGGCTTCCAGTGCTCTGGCGGCCGACCTGACCGCCGACCAGATCGTCGCCAGGAACGTCGCGGCCCGAGGCGGCCTGGCGGCCTGGAACCGGGTGAGCGGCATCACAATGTCGGGTGAAATGGACGCCGGTGGTAAGCAGGATGTCAAGCTGCCCTTTGTGCTGAGCATGAAGCGCCCGCACAAGAGTCGGCTCGAAATCGTCTTTGAGGACAAGACCGCCTTGCAGGTCTACGACGGCGCCAAGGGTTGGAAGTTCCGGCCGTACCTGAACCGCGATGACGTCGAGCCGTTCACACTGGCCGAGGCTAAATCGGCGGCGGCAGTCGAGCTTGACGGCCCGCTGGTTGACTACGCGAAGAAGGGCACCAGGGTCGAGCTGGCAGGCACAGAAGCGGTGGAAGGCAAGCCGGCCTACAAGCTCAAGCTGACTCCGAAGAACAGCCCGCCGCTCAACCTGTGGGTCGACGCCTCCAGTTTCCTCGAAGTCAAGATTGACGGCGAGCCGCGCAAGCTGGACAACAAGATGCGCAAGGTCGCCATCTTTTACCGCGACTACAAGACCGTGGGCGGGTTGACTGTGCCGCACACGCTGGAAACGGTGGTCGAAGGGGTGCCGCAGAGTCACAAGATCAGCGTCAAGACGGTGAAGGTGAACCCGCCGCTGGAGGACGCGTTGTTTGCGATGCGCCAGGTTGGCGCAGGCCAGCAAAACCAGCACTGAGGAAATAGCCGCTCAAATGGTGATGCTGAAAGTAATTGCGGTTTGGCTGCTCGCCGCTGCTGCGGCGATGGCGGCTTTGGCGCAGCAAAACGTCGCAGCGCCCAAACTTTCGGCGGCCCAGATTGTCGAGAAGAACGTCGTCGCCAGGGGTGGCACGGACGCGTGGCGCAAGATCAATAGCATGGCTTGGACCGGGCATGTTGAGAGCGCCAGCGAGCCGGATCGCAAGATGGCGTTTCTGCTGGAACAACGGCGTCCCGGACAGGTCCGCTTCGAGATCAGCGCCGCCGGACAAAAGTCGGTGCGCATCTACAACGGGACCGAAGGCTGGAAGATGCGCGCCACCAGCAGCGGCAAGCCCGAATTGCAACCGTACACTGCCGACGAGCTGGAGTTTGCGCGCGGCGCGCAGGTCATCGAAGGACCCCTGATGGATTTTGTCGCCAAGCAGAGTGTCATCACGCTGGCCGGCATTGAGGCGGTGGAGGGTCGGTTGGCCTATGTGCTCGAAGTCAAACCGCCCCTGGGTGAAACGCATCGTGTCTGGGTCGATGCCGAAACCTTTCTGGAGACCCGCCTGGAGCGCAGATTTCACACTGCGGCGGGTCAGGCCGGTGTCTCGACAGTGGAGTATCGCGACTACCGACCGTTCGAAGGATTGCAATTGCCGGTCACCATCGAAACCGGCCCGGTGAGCGGCAAGTCGGCGGCCCGGTTGGTGATTGAAAGAGTGGCGCTGAATCCGCCGCTGGACGAGCACGCCTTTGATCGCCCGATTGTGCCGCTGAAACGACGCATGGGCTCTGCCACAGTTGATACGCGTGGCGCGGCAGCGGCGAATCCTGCGCGGCCCGCTGCCCCGCCGTGACGCGAAAGCTGTGCGCTTGAATGCCGCCCGCCGCTGTGCAACCTGGACGTTGCGACTGTGCCTCGCGTTGGCGGCAACTCTGGCCCCATGGCACGCAATGGCAGCTGACCCGCCGGCGCAGATGGGACGCGCCATCTACCTGAACGGGGTCACCACTTCTGGCGCGCCTTTGATGGCGAGTCGAAACTCCGGATTGCGCATGGAGGGCCCGGCTGCGGCCTGTGTCAATTGCCATCAGCGCAGCGGTTTGGGAGGCAGGGAAGGGCGCAGCGCCATACCGCCGATCACCGGACGCTATTTGTTTCGACCACGCTCGAAGGACGGCGATGACGGCGACATCCCTTTTGTCGCCGGTATGCGCGGCGATCGGGATCCGTATACCGACGCGACGCTGGCACGGGCAATTCGCGAAGGGCTCGATTCGCAAGGCAATCCGCTCAGCTACTTGATGCCGAACTACGCGCTAAGTGACGCCGACATGAAGGCGCTCATCAGCTATTTAAGGCAGCTGGACCAACGCCGCGTCCCCGGTGTCACGGACACGACGCTGCACTTTGCCACCATCAT
>JBAXBQ010000153.1:0-2863 GCA_037141865.1 Comamonadaceae bacterium
CGGCAGCCGCCCAGACCAATGTCATCGCACAGGCCAAGCAAGCGCAGCAGTCGCTCTCTGGCGTAAACCTCGATGAGGAGGCCGCCAACCTGTTGCGTTACCAACAAGCCTATCAGGCCTCGGGCAAGATGATGCAAATCGCCAGCGGCTTGTTCCAGACGGTGTTGGATCTAGGAAGATAAGGAGACGCTCATGCGTATCAGCAGCAATACCTTTCGCGACGCTGGCGTCGCCGCCATGCAGCAGCAGAATGAAAAATTGCTGCAAGTTATGCAGCAAGTCGCCAGCGGTCGACGCATCCTCACACCGGCCGACGACCCGGTGGGCGCAGTTCAGGCTCTCAGCGTGACGCAATCACAATCGATCAATGCGCAACACAGCACCAACGTCGGCGCTGCCAGAGACAGCCTGACTCTGGAAGAATCGGTGCTCGGAAATATCACGTCCCTGCTTCAGGATGTAAGAACTATCTCGGTCAATGCCGGCAATGGCGTGCTCACAAGCAGTGATCGCGCCAGCCTGGCAACTGAATTGGGCAACAAGTACCAGCAGTTGCTCGGACTCGCCAACACGGTTGATGGCAGCGGCCAGTACCTGTTTTCCGGCTACCAGGGCGGCGTGCGTCCATTCAGCGAGTCGGCACCAGGCACGATTGCATACGGTGGCGACCAGGGACAGCGCCTGATCCAGATCAGCGCCAGCGATCAAATTGCGGTCAGTGATGCCGGCAGTGACGTGTTCATGCGCATACCCAATGGCAATGGCAGCCTTGTCGCTGCAAGCACCCATCAGGACATTTTCAAGACGATCGACAGCCTGCAGCAGTTACTAAGGGCGCCTCGGGACGCCACGTTCTCTGATCAACTCAGCGCCGCGCAAATCAATCTTGACAATGCCTTGGAAAATGTGAGCACCGTACGTACCTCTGCCGGGACCAGGTTGAACGAACTGGACTCAGTCCAGAGCGCCGGCGATGACCGGGCCCTGCAATACAGCCAGACACTGTCCCGGCTGCAGGACGTTGACTACGCCGCGGCAATGACCGAACTCTCACAGCAACAGCTAACCCTGCAGGCGGCGCAGAAAGCATATGCTCAGGTGGCCGGGCTTTCATTGTTCAGCTACCTCTGAGTCCTGGCATGGCACGCTTTCGGCACTGGGCAGGCTCGACCTGGTTGTTGGCAGCCAGCCTGACGGCCGGTTGCGCCGCGATCGGCAAACAGCCGACGGCGACCGATGCTGCAGACCAGGTGGTCGGCGTTCCCTGGGTCAATTGGCAAATAGAATGCACGCCCCTGGGCAATGATCGGATACGCATTTTGCTGCGCAAGAATCCTCTTACCAGCAGTGGCAACGGCGATGCGTGGCAGCTATTCGCGAGCCGGGCCGAGCAACTGGTTCATGATGGCGGCTACGCCAGCTATACCGTGCTGGCTTACACCGAGAGTGTCGACTCGAACTTTCTCGTGGCACAGCGCGTGTCTCAGGGCCTGGTCCGTTTGAATCATTGACCGCGCGGGTCACGGCCTTTCATTGACACCCAGCCAAAGTGCCTCCATATCCGGGAAGTCCCATTCGTCGGGGTTTTCAAACGCAGCAATTTTGTCATTGCAACCGGGGCTCGCCAGATCGACGATTTCCGGCGCCAGCCTGACTTGCGATTTGGTCGAAAAAAACACTTTGACCAGAGGCGCCAGCAGTGACCGACGCGATTGATCGACGACGACACCCAGGCGTCCGGACTGAAGCCTTACCAGCGTACCAACAGGGTAGATACCGACAGTCTTGACGAAAGCCTGAAACAGGGCGATTTCGAAATGCCCGTGCATCCTTTGTGCCATCTCGCGAAGCGCTTCGGCGGGATTCCATGCCTTTTTGTAAGGACGGTCCGAGGTGATTGCGTCGTAGACATCGCAGACTGCACACATCTTGGCAAAAAGAGTTGTCACATCGGCGCCAAGCCGCTGCGGATATCCGCTGGCATCTGCCTTCTCGTGATGCTGCAGGCAAACATCGCGCACGACCTTGGAGATGCCAATCGCCTGCAGCAGCATCTTGTATCCCCTTTCGGGGTGGGTTCTCATCAGTGCAAATTCAGCCTCGGTCAATTTGCCAGGCTTATTGAGCACTTCCAGTGGAATCGCCATCTTTCCGACGTCGTGCAGCAGTCCTGCGAGTCCGGCCTCGCACGCCTGCCGTTCATCGAGCTGCAATTGCTGTGCCAGGGCGATCATCAGCGCGCAAACGGCCAGGCTATGCATGTAGGTGTAGTTGTCGACGGTCTTGAGTCGGGCCAGGCTGATGAGGGCACCCGGATTGCGCATCACGGAAAGGTATATTTCTTCCACCAGTGGCAAGGCGTCCGCGACTTTGATCGCATGGCCCATGCGCACTTCCTGGAACATCGAGACCACGACCTTCTTGCTCCTGGCGAAAATCCTGGCGGCGTGAAGTGTTTCCTTTGACGTCTCCGTGTGTCGAGGCAGTTCGCCAATGCGCCCGGCAACCGCGGTCGGCTCGTGATCCAACGGCTCTTCCATTTCTTCATTGGACTGGCCGGGATCAACATCGAAACCCTTTCCAACGTCGATCCACACCTCCTGAATGCCACTTTCAAGAATGCCCTGAAGGTCCTTTGGATCGTTCAACAGAAAGGAAGTGCGCCAAAACGGGTGCGACAACCACGAACCACAGAGCTCGTGCAGGTGCATGCCGAGCTTCAGATGTTCGACATTGATCCGTTTCAGCATAGGTTTCAAATTGGAACTGCCCACATCTTATTACGCTGAATGGACCGCTTTGCCAATTTTGAACACCGCCACTGCCGCCTCGAGGTTCTGCGCCTGCTCTTCCAGGGACTCTG
>JBAXBQ010000154.1:0-2849 GCA_037141865.1 Comamonadaceae bacterium
TCGACCAATAGCCGCTATCGGGGACCAGTGCTCCAAAGCAGCCGATCGCAAACGCGATTTCTCCAAAGCGGTCATGCGTTGTGAAACAGCGGACTGCCTGACTCGTCGGCTCCAGCGCAGCCTTATACGACGCCTATGGTCACGGCTTCAGGGAAGCACTTCGCCGCGTAAGTGCTTGGCTTGCGAACGCGATTGCGAGAGCGACAACGATCAGTCCTGCTGCAACAATGAAAGTGCTTCGCATCCCGGCTACAGCTGACTCTGGACGGACCGTCGAAATATTGGTCGTTGCCGCTCCAAAGGCGAATACCGTGCCCATTAGCGATGCGCCGGTAATGAGCCCGAGGTTACGTGACAGGTTGAGCATGCCGGAGATCACCCCCCGCTTGTCTTGCGTGATATTCGTCATGACAGCAGTGTTGTTTGACGCTTGGAATAGTGCATAGCCAGCAGTGATGAGTACAAGCGGCGCGATGTACCCTAGTACGCCCAATCCAGTCGGAAGTAAGGGCAGTATCGACGACCCGATGAGCATTCCAGAGAGTCCGCTGATGCTCATACGGTATGCACCAAATCTGTCGACGAGGCGGCCGGCCGGCGCTCCGGACAGAGCGGCAACAATTGGGCCGGATGACATGACAAGTCCGACGCGGGCTGCGTTGAGTGCGAGGGCGGCTGAGAGATAGAACGGGCCAACTACCAAAGTCGCCATCACCACGGTCGTGACAAGGGCGCTCATCGCGAAGCCCGCGCTCAACACCGGGTTACGGAACATGGCCAATTGGATAAGCGGAGAAGCTGCTCTCGTTTCGACGTGAACGAAGAGGCCAACACCGATGGCCGCTACCAACAACAGCGCCATATTGGGTGGGCCGAAATTCCCGCGCCCGGTTGTCATTGCGAGCGCGTAAGCTCCAAGCGCCAGCGAAAGCAACAGTGTGCCCATGGCGTCGAAACTGACTTGTTCGGTGTTAGCCCTTTGGCTGTCGTCGGGCAAGTAGCGAGATGCGAGTGATAGGGTAAGGATGCCCAGCGGTACATTGATGAGAAAGAGGGCGTGCCAGCTGAACCCGGCAATCAAAACTCCCCCGAGCGTTGGGCCAAGCGCAGTGCCAATGGCGGACATGGTCCCAAGCAACCCCATGGCACTGCCTGTCTTCGCCTTCGGTACGGCCTCGCCGACCATAGCCATAGTGAGGACCATCATGATCGCCGCGCCGAGACCCTGCACAGCGCGAGCGGCAATCAAAAGCCAAAGCGTAGGTGCGATACCGCATAGAACGGAGGCCGTTGTGAACAGCATGATTCCGCCCAACATCAACCTTTTTCGGCCAGTTAAGTCACCGAGCCGTCCGACGCTGACAATCAGGGTGGTGATGGCAAGCAGATAGGAGAGGACTACCCACTGAACTTGCTGAAATGAGGCGTTGAATGCCTGAGCCAAGGTTGGCAAACCGACGTTGGCAATGCTGGTGCCGAGCGACGACAACAACATGGATAGCGACAGGCTGACCAGTAACCAGCGCGCTGCAGGCGTTGCTTGCGCACTTCCAGCGCCTGCCGGATCTGGTTTTGCAATGAATGATTTCAAATGAATTCCTTTTTCTCTCAACCCCTGACATGGGATTGACTGAAGCTTAGGTTTTTGCGTGATATGGCGGAAGACGCACTGTTTGCACTTTATTTGTGTGTTGGACGCCATAGTCGAATCAATCTGCGCTAAGGTCGGTACATGTCCATGCCCGACCTCAACTTGCTAATCACGCTTGACGTGTTACTCGCGGAGTGCAACGTAACACGCGCAGCACTACGTTTACACCTTAGTCCGTCGGCGATGAGCAGAGCATTGGCGAGATTGCGTGAAACGACGGGAGATCCCTTGCTGGTAAGAGCAGGGCGCGGGCTCGTTCCAACGCCACGAGCTCTTGAACTCCGAGAAAGAGTCACTCAACTGGTGCAGGATGCCGAGGCGGTGCTTCGCCCTTCTAAGACGCCCGACCTCATGCAGATTGTCAGAACCTTCACGCTGCGAAGCAGCGAAGGTTTTGCGGAGAATTTCGGGCCAGACCTGATTGCTCGCATCGCTGTGCAGGCTCCCGGTGTGCGGCTGCGCTTTGTTCAAAAGCTAGACAAAGACAGTGCCCTGCTGCGTGACGGGACTATCGATCTGGAGACCGGTGTTGTGGGGATCACAATGGGGCCGGAGATTCGCGCCCAAGCGTTGTTTCGGGACCGTTTCGTTGGAGTCGTGCGCCTGGGGCATTCCCTGTGCCAGGGAGAAATCACTCCGGATCGGTATGCGATTGGTAGGCATATCGGCATCTCACGACAGGGTCTCGAAATGGGGCCAATTGATGAGGTCATGAGTGAGCTTGGTCTGGCGCGCGAGATTACCACCATCGTCGGCGGGTTTTCCACCGCTGTGGCACTGGCACGGGCATCGGATTTAATCGCAAGCGTTCCCGAACGCCACACTGGGAGCCTGCGTGCAGGAATGCATACTTTTCCACTTCCAATGCAAACTCCTGAGTTCACAGTGTCGTTGCTCTGGCACCCAAGGTTTCATGCTGATCCCGTGCATCGGTGGTTTCGTGGAATCGTCCTGGAAACTTGTGCGACGGTTTGATGGATGGCAAGTTCTTACGTGGCCGGATTGATGTCAAGCGAAAGAAACGTGCGTCACCAGTGAGCTGGGATTGGCTGACACCTCTACGGTGTGCTCAACCCCGAGGTCGCCTCAAATCGATGGCAGCGCGATCACAAGTGCAAATGCCAGTGCGATAGCCAGCAAGAACGCATGGAGCGCCATCAGCAGCAGTGCCCGCAGGCCCTGCACCCACCAGCGCCCA
>JBAXBQ010000155.1:0-2819 GCA_037141865.1 Comamonadaceae bacterium
GGGCTGGTTGCAGTCCTCCAAAGACTGGACTTGATTCCCCGAAAGGAGCCGCTGATTCAACGGCGTTCCAATTGAAGAAAATTGCCTTACAGCGAGTGCGCCAAGGGCAGCAAGTGGCACAACTCTATTTCACTCATTTGGTTTGACGCAATAAATTAGCGATCAACGGATCAACCGCCACGCCGCGCAGTCTGAGTTCTCTTTCACGCGAGGCGATACGATCATCCCCGTTATGCGCACGGAGCAGTGCTGCCGCTAACCGTCTGCGCCAACGTTCGCCAGATGCAAGTGCCCAAGCCTGGGCACCGTCAGCCAGACATGGCCCACGGTACAAGTTCAACGCCTGCGCCAGTGCGCGGCTGGCCGAATCGCTGCCCTCAGGTGCACGCTCACTGTCTGCCAGTCGCTCGCTAAAGGTTTGGACGTCCACCCAGACACATTTTCGGTTGAGTCCGATCCGATGGTCGTGCACGATGACTGCGAGATCGCTGTCGAGCAACTTGCGCAGCCGCGCCACGGTCACTTCCAAAGCCTTCGTGCGGCCTTCGCGACCGTCGCCTGGCCAGAGCTCAGCGGCAACCTTGTCAACGGGCAACATGTCGTGACCATAGGACGCCAGAAAGCGTAGCACTTCCAGCGGCTTGCTGGCAGCCTTTCGGGCTGCGCCTGGGCGGTCCAACAAGGGCGCATTTGGCGTTGAAACTTCAAAACTGCCAAGTGCCCTAATTCGCACCTGCCAGGGCCAGTTCTCGGGGGCACCTGCTGGCGCTGGCAACCGCCGGGTGCGGATTGCAGCACACACCCAATCACACTCTACACCTTGCACCAGCGCCTGACAAAAGATCTGGCCAATGTGCTGCGGCAGCAAATGCATCACACTGGGCCATTCAAGTTCCCGCAGGATGAGAATCACACTGCCCAGCGACTCCTTTGAAAGGGGGGCTTGCGGGTCCCGCTGTTGTGCGGCAATCAATACTGCCAAATCAACCAGACAGCGCAGGCGTGCAGAGAGGTAGCGCGGCAGGGGCATTTCGCTCAATGCCCGAAACCGGGCCACCGCTTCGTCAGCCGCACCAATGCCGATCAAAGCATAGGCCTCATTGACGCGATAGGTCACTTGGTAACCAGGCCAGACGCTACTGAGTTGCAGGTAACCGTTGGCGCGCCGAGCATGACCCACCGCGGCATGGAAATCGGAAACACGCAGCGCAGCACTGCAGTGAACATCAGCAAGGTCGGCAAACCACAGCGGCGTTCGCGCCGGATCGCCCCTGGCAACCGCTTGGTTTGCCAAAACGAGCGCTGCCGCGGGATCATTTCGCCATTCGATCAAACGCGCACGCTGCAAGGCCGTGTGCGTCGCCAAACCTGTCAAGCCGTGGGTGGCAGCAAGCGCTTGCGCCTTCTCAAACCGGCCCCTGGCCTCATCAATCTTGGCAAAAGCACACAGGTGCCAGGCACAAACGATCGACCAGTGTCCTTGCCAGAATGCCGAGGCGTCTGGCGACACCTCCAGCGTTGCGACCTGAGCCTGGATTGCGGCAAATTCAGCATCTTCACCATTGCGCTCACAGACTTCACCTAAAGCGCATGCTAGCGCCAACCCGAAGTCTGTAGGCGCTCGCATGGCGCGCTCCATCAGCAAGGCCAGGTTGGCCGCAGGCCAGGAAGGCAAAACGCCGTAGTCATGGGCAACCGCCGCACCGGCCCAGGCCAGCAAGCCATCGTTGCCGCTTGCAGCGTCGGGGCCGACGGCGGCCAGAACGCCAATCATGCGCATCGCGTGCTTGTACAAGCCTGCCTGAAGGTGTTCTGTCAGTACCACCACCCCGGCTGCTGCCGCTGCAAGGGGCAAGTCGCCGTCGGCCTGCGACTGCAGGGCAAGCGCCGCAGTGCTATCCAGCGCGTCAGGGGCTTCAAGAGCGATGGTCTTCAATACAGCCAGCAATTGCCCTACGGGCGCGCGGATTGAAGTTTCATTCGGCTGCTTCGACATTTGAAGATATTACTGGAAAAGTATCTGTGGGCTATCTGTGGGTGGACGATTTCGACAGCAAAAGACATAGTTCACCGCAGATGGAATTGCTCAAAGGTCACGTTGGCCGTAAACCCAGACCTATCACATCCATCCTAAATGACGTTTTGATTTCTTTAGCTTAACTTTAGGGGATATTCAATGAAAAAGTCCATTCTGGCCTCGGTCATCTTGTCAGGCCTAATGAGCACTTTCGCATTCGCGGATAGTGAGACGAAGGCCTATGTCGGTCTCAATTGGTATAAAGGTGGCGGCACGATGCCGGAGTTGGTGCTGGGGGTGGCAGACACGAAGACACAGTTCAACGGTGACACCAAGGGCGTGAACTTGGTATTTCACCTGAAATTGGCTGGGGGTTTGGCACCCTCCAAGCTAAGGCTAAGCGCTCTCAATGGTAAAGAGGATCTCCAAGGTGAGTTGGGCATTGGTTACAACTTTTTAACCTCCGATCCATATATTGGACTAGGTCTGAACGCGCCCCACCTTGCCATTGGCGTGGATGGCTATCGCAATGCAGGCTTGGTACCTTATGCCACCGTCCATAGTCTTGACAAGTTCAAGAAGCCCTTACCGACAGCGACCCCCGATTCAACTCCCAATTGTCCCGAACTTCAGTTCTGGGATCCTATACAGGGGATTTGTCGCAATACATAGCCAAGGGCGTCAGTCCAGCATGGTAGTTGGCGCAACGAAAGACCGCTCAAAGTGGGGACGTCTCCTTGGAGTTTCGGGCGCAAGTTGAGGTGCCAGGACGCTGCCGTTCGTGACCGGCAGCAACCGCTGC
>JBAXBQ010000156.1:0-2809 GCA_037141865.1 Comamonadaceae bacterium
AATGCCCTTGTCTCGGGTAGGGGGTAGGGCTGGTCATTGAACTTGCGGATTCAGGAATTAGAAAAACCTTTAATCTGACTGTCCTCCCATAGCGAAGGGAATGCTATCTGTAAATCGCCTCTTAGAAAATAGATATTCAAAATTCGAAAAGGTCCTCCACGAGCATTTCTGATCCGCTTTGTATGCTCAGCCTGGAACCCCATGTCTTCAATGCCATAAAGAGAAAACCAGGCTGAAAATTCGTCGAACACTCTTTCATCCGACCAAAGATTGTCAAATTCTTCAAAGACATCATCGCGTTTCGCAATTCGAAGTCGGTTAAAGGCATCTGCGACATAATCAACTATATCCTCTTCGTTTTCGTAGCATAAGAGGTCTGAAATCGATTCTTCATTGGATCCCGAATTAATCAACCATGCCCTAAAACCATTGTCATCACTGTTGTGAATGGCCGATGGATATGCATCGGCGACGTCTTGCCGCCGTTTTAACAGGAACCAATATAGAACGACCACGTTAGGATTGTCGGCCAATGTGCCGCGAGACATTAGGAAGCGACAAAAGTCATCCGGGCTCTCTATAGGACTGGGCGTCGATAACTGCTGACTGGCTGCCCATTGCATAACGTCACGGACAATAATCATTGGCAGGCGTACTCCGTTTGATAGTGTTTCAAATGCGTAAGGCCAACTGCTTGATTCCTCATATCCGTTTAGGATGAGTTGATCACTATACAAATCCGTAAGTGATTTTAGCTCAGGAAGATTGCTAAGCTTATGGCGGTTCTGATGTTTTGACAAAATGTGTGGTGAGATTGGCGTGTAACCGGAAAAGTGGAAAAATGCCAAAGGTGTTCCATCCACTTTCCAGTTATTCATTCCACCACTAAACTCACGCTCATGAAGATTCCAATACGCTACGTTATAGGATGGATCGCGAATGATTATGCTGTCAGAAAAAAATCCCGGCACAAGATCGATCCACTTTTGGTCAACGAATAGGCCGCGTGGAATATCAACAACGCAATCTCGATAGAGTTTTGTCATCCACCAATCGAGGAATTTTTCGCTGCTCTTCCCACGCTTTAACCCTATAACCTGAATCCGCAGGTTAGCACGCCATAAGTAGTGTAACACGTTGATTATTATGGTATAATTGAATTTCCGCAATTCACCCGATTGGTGCCATGGCTCAAAGCGTACTTCACCCCTACGGCGATCCGATTCCCCGCTTCAAGCTCAAGCAAGGAACCGAACTGCTCACCGACCATGCTGGGCTTGCCTTGGTCGGGCTGGCGCTGGCGAAGTTCGCCAAGGTGTGCGAGACGCTGGACAAGGCCATACCCAAACGTTCTGGGTTGAGCGTGGGCGAGATCGTCACGGCCTATGTGGGGCTGCTGTGCACCGGCAAGTCGGATTTCGACGCCATCGAGAACCATCGGCAGGACGCTTTCTTTGCCGAGGCTTTGGGCCTGGATGGGGTTCCCGCGGCCTCGACCCTGCGCACGCAACTGGACGCCCAAGCCGACGGGCTGCTGCCGTTGGTCGATGAATTGTCGGTATCGCTGCTCAAGAACGCCGACGCCCCGATCACGTCCTTGGCCTGCGGCCTGGTGCCGCTGGACATTGACGTGTTCACCCAGGACAACGGCAGAACCCGCAAGGAAGGCGTCTCGCGCACCTACGCCGGCACCGACGGCTACGCGCCGATCGCGGGGTATCTCGGACAGGAAGGCTGGTGCGTGGCACTGGAGTTGCGAGAGGGCACCCACTTCTCGTCGCGCGAGACGGAATACACCTTGGAACGCGCGCTGCCTCGCGCTCAAGCGCTGACAGCAGCGGGGATTCTGGTACGCTGGGACTCTGGTTTCCATGCCGCCCAGCTTTCTCACCAGATCGCAGCCGCATCGGTGGCGCGTCAGGCGGCGGGCGGTGAGCCGATCCTCTTTCTGGTCAAGGGCAATCCACGTCGCATGGACATCGCGGCCCTGCACGCAGGGCGCTTCGACTCGATAGCCTGCCAGCCGCGCGAAGGCAAGCGACTCTGGGTCTGGGAAAGCCAAGAGACCTGCCTCCATCAGGGACAAACCCTGTCGCACCGCCGCATTCATCGCCTGGTTGAGCGCACGCTGGATGTCAAAACGGGCCAGACGCTGCTCGTGCCCGCGCTCGAATACGACTTCTGGGATACGACGCTGCCGGCCAACTTCAGGCCCGCCGAGGTGATTGGCCTGTATCAGGATCACGGCACACATGAACAATTCCACAGTGAGTTCAAGACCGACCTGGACCTGGAGCGCTTGCCATCGGGGAAGTTCGCCACCAACGATCTGATTCTGGCCTTGGCCGTACTGGCGTACAACGTGCTGCGTCTGATGGGCCAGTCGGCCTTGCTGTCGGAGGATGCGCCGGTGCGCCATACGGCGAAGCGGCGGCGTCTGAAGACGGTGATGCAGGAATTGATTTACATGAGCGCCAAGTTGGTCGCGCACGCTCGGCAAAAGTTTCTCAGCTTTGGTCGCCATTGCCCGGCGTTTGTGGTGTTCGAGCGGCTGTATGGCCAGTGGTCCAGTGCGTAGCCGCCTCGAACGTGCCGCAACCCGCGCATCGGCCACCGCCGAGGGTGACGCTCGTCTTGCAGTGCCTATCAGGGCGAAAAAGACAGCGCTTGGGGGACGAGGCGGCATGATTTCGGGGGCTAAAGCCAGACTGGCGCCGCTGTTTCGGTGCAACCAGAGGGTAAGGCCGCAAAAAAATGCCCTTGTCTCGGGTAGGGGGTAGGGCTGGTCATTGAACTTGCGGATTCAGGT
>JBAXBQ010000157.1:0-2791 GCA_037141865.1 Comamonadaceae bacterium
CAGTTGTGCAAAACCCTTGCCATCGCCATCCGGCAACGCGTCCGAAAGGCCGAAGAGGCGGCGCGGCGCAAGGCCACCAAATACGACGGCCTGGTGGCGGACGGCGTTATGACCGCAGAAGAACTTGCGCAGTGCGTGCAAGTGGCACGCAGCGAAGGAAAGCTTGTCGAGCAGGTGCTGATGGCCAACTTCAAGGTGCGCCCGGCTCAGATGGGCCCGTCACTGTCCAAGTTTTTTGGTGTGCCCTATGAGCCGCTAAGCCCAAGCCGCATTCGCTCAGAGGCGCTGCATGGCCAGCTCAAACGCGAGTTTTTGCAAGCGCAGGGCTGGATACCACTGGAAGAGGCGCCCGAGGGCCTGGTCATCATGTGCGTCGACCCGGAGGCAGTGAGCACTTCGCGCATCGTGCCGCAGGTGTTCCCGCGCATTACCCGCTTTGCCTACCGCGTAACGACCCAGACCGAGTTTGCTGAAACACTGGCGCAGATATTCGGCGCCGGTTTTGAGGGCGGTACCATTGACGAGTTGCTGGCCGACATGGATGTCGGCGCCATGGATGATGGCAGCAACGACGATTCGCTGGAGTCGGCGGCGGCCGACAACGAACTGGTCAAGTTCGTCAACAAAGTCATCATTGACGCCTATCACCAAAAGGCGTCCGACATTCATATCGAGCCGATGCCCGGCAAGCTGAAAACCGGCATCCGGTTTCGAATTGACGGTACCCTGCACCCTTATATCGAGGTGCCGGCGCATTTCCGCCAGGCCATGGTGACGCGTCTGAAAATCATGTGCGACCTCGACATCTCGGAGCGCCGCAAGCCGCAGGACGGCAAGATCAAGTTCAGAAAGTATGGGCCGGTTGACATCGAACTGCGGGTTGCCACCATACCGTCTGCTGGTGGCGTGGAAGATGTCGTGATGCGCATCCTGGCCGGCGGCGAACCTATTCCGCTGGACAAACTGGGCTTGACGCCGCACAACAAAGAGCGGGTCCTGCGGACCATTGAAAAGCCGTATGGTTTGTTCTATGTCTGTGGCCCGACCGGCTCTGGCAAAACCACCACGCTGCATTCCATCCTGAAACACCTGAACACCACCGACACCAAAATATGGACCGCTGAGGACCCGGTGGAAATCACGCAAAAAGGGCTGCGTCAGGTGCAGATCAACCGCAAGGCCGGCATTGATTTCGCGCTCGTCATGCGCGCCTTCCTGCGGGCCGACCCCGACATCATCATGGTCGGCGAGTCGCGCGACAAAGAAACCGTGGCGATGGGCATCGAGGCCTCGCTCACCGGCCACCTGGTGTTCTCGACCCTGCATACCAACTCGGCGCCAGAGTCCATCACACGCCTGCTGGACATGGGCATGGACCCTTTCAACTTTGCCGACGCCTTGCTGGGCATTCTGGCGCAGCGCCTGGCCAAAAAATTGTGCGACTGCAAGGAAGCGTATATTCCCGGCCCGCAGGAGCTGCGCCTGTTTACCACCGAATACGCCGACGAGCTCAAACACTCAGTCGCCTGGATGGCCAACTATGAAGATGAAACCAGAAAATTGCTTGAAACCTGGCATCGGACTTATGGGCAAGACGGTCACCTGAGGTTTTACCGCCATGTCGGTTGCGAAAAGTGTGGCGACACCGGCTACAAAGGCCGCATTGGACTGCATGAACTGCTGATCGCCTCTGATGACATCAAAAAGCTGATTCAGGAACGCGCTCGCGTGGCCCAGATTTTTGCCGCCGCCGTCGAAGGCGGCATGCGCACCCTGAAGATGGACGGCATGGAAAAAATCATGATGGGTCTGACCGACATCAAAATGGTCCGACAAGTCTGCATCAAGTAAGCGACAGAACTGGGTGACAAAAATGTCATTGTCTGGCCTAAATATGACAAAAAATTTACACTCGTTACCCTTTTTTCAAGAGCTGCCCCGAGAAATGTGCCAATTCCGAGAGAAATTGACATGGCACAAAATCTGCTTATTACCCTTGGTGAGTCGTTGGTTCACGTTGTTAACTTAAGGAGCTATTCATGAAGCGTTCTATGCAAAAGGGTTTTACCCTGATCGAATTGATGATCGTGGTTGCGATCATTGGTATTCTAGCGGCGGTGGCTTTGCCGGCCTATCAGACCTACACCAAGAAAGCAAAGTTTTCCGAAGTTGTACTGGCGACTTCAGCTCAAAAAATAGCTGTTGAACTTTGTGCACAAACCGTTGCAACCGATGTGGCAACATTTGGAACCGCCTGTATTGGTGGCTCGAACGGAATCGTTGACGTTGCAGCAGGTACAGGCAAGTTAACAAGCAGCCTAGTCACGTTTACTAACCCGAACGTCCTCATTACCGCCACAGGAACTGCAGAAGTGGATAGCAGGACCTTCATCCTCACGGGTACATGGGTAGCCAATCAAGTTACATGGGCAAAGGCGGGCACCTGTGTCGCGGCTGGACTTTGCTAAACAACCAACTTAAGTACCTGTAAAAGGATTGTTCACTAACGGTAATCCAGGTGGGATTCCTGTTATCTGTCCACAAGGAGCCCGCAAGAGGGGGCTCCTTTTCATTTGGTCATGGCAAAAATGAAATTAACCACTGAATCCACATCTCAATCTCCGCTACGACCACACCGCAGCTGATCAGTTCGCACTCCAGTGCAGGACGGGCGCAATCGCCTCGCCTTTCGGGTGAACTATGCGGCCCATAAAGTCTGCACTGACAAGGCAAACAGACGCGGCCCAAAACGCACACTGGCTTCGCCGTCGTACAGCAGCACACCGCAGGC
>JBAXBQ010000158.1:0-2702 GCA_037141865.1 Comamonadaceae bacterium
TGGTCGCAAGCTGAATTTCAGAAATCAAGTTGGTCTGCCGCAAACCAGTCACCGGAATATCAAACGGGTACAACATGCGAAAGACCGCTAACGGGCAGGCAATTCGAAAAGACGTATATCGGCTTGCGACCAGAAGCAGCCTTAAGACTTTTCAAGGTGCAGGCCAGCAATTGGCACGAGCGGATTTGCCAAATGCGAACTACCAGCCCGAAACCCGACGCCGGGCTGCTGTTATTTCAATGAGCCCGACGCCTGCGTACTCGTCATGGTGCGAAATGATCGTTGGGGTTGGACCGGGTTCCATTACGACAAAAAAGAGACTATTGTCAGCTTTCATGAAGACCCATATGAACGCAACTCGTGGCACGCTTCTTAAATTCGTTTTGGGGATGGCACTGGGTGTGCTCCCGCTGCTGTCGTGGGGCGAGCCGCTAAAGGTGGGGGTTCTTCACCTGCCGCCTTTCTATGTGCTGGACGCAGGCGAAACCACGGTTCAGGGAGGCATATTTGTTGATCGACTAACCAAGGTGCTCAACCGGTGTAAGGTGGACTATGAGATGTCGGGCTTCCCCCCCAAACGCCTGTACTCCAACTTTTCCGAAGGGACGACCCAGCTCCTGATCGGGAGCGTGGGCAATGCCGTGATTGAAGGCAAGGCTCTGGTCAGCCCGATACCCCTCGGTGAAACCCTGATTGAACTCTATTCTCTGCTGCCAGAGGCCAAAATTCCGGCCTCAATTGCCGAACTCGAAGGCAAGTCGGTCATCGTCATTTTGGGCTATAGCTATGCGGGAATATTGGATGTGCTGAAGAACAAAAACGTGGAGTATTTGAATGCTGCCAACCATGAAGCGGCTTTTCAGATGCTGGGCGCCGGTCGCGCGCCCTATGTGCTGGGTTACCAGGGGGTGGGCGACCCCGGCATCAAGGCCGCCGGGTTGACCAACGTCAACGCCAAAGTGATGAAGACCATCAATAACTATTTCCAGATACAGAAAGACACCCCCAACGCCCGGGCAGTTTTGGATAAATGCACCAAGGCCCTGGCTGAATTGAAAGCCGAAAAGGCTTTTTGAGTCTGGCAAATGATCCACACCGACAACATGTCTGCAAGGCACCTCGCATGAAAAATTGGGCTTATTGGAGGGTTAGGCTTTTCGGGCCTGCCCATAGCCTGGGTCGGCGCATCACGATCTACACCATTGCCTTCAGTTCGCTGATCATGCTGGTCATGTCGGTCACGCAGCTAGGCCTTGAATACCGTGATCTGCGCACCGGCCTTGACAAGGAACTCGATGGCATCGAAGTCTTTGTTCCCAATCTGTCGGGCAGTGTCTGGAGCTTTGACCAGAAACAAATACAGCTGGCGCTGGACGGACTGGACCGCTTGCCCAATATTTTGTACGTCCGCGTGACGGACGCCGAGGGTGGCAAAGAGTGGGTCAGCGGCGTCCTGCCACCAAGCAATACCCTGAGCCGCGATTTTGATTTGTCTATTCTCATTAAAGGCAAGAACACGGTGATTGGCCACTTGGTCGTGGTCGCCAGCCTGGACGAAATCAAGCAGCAAATCATTGATCGCGCCGTCATCATTGTTCTCAGCAACGGCCTGAAGAGCTTTCTGGTAGCGCTCTTTAGTCTGTTCTTGTTCCGCCATCTGGTAGCCCGTCGACTGGAGAAAATGACGGAATATTTGCGTGGCTTGACACCGCTGGTGTTTCCCGCCTCGGCCCAAACGGCGATGCCGGGCCAAAGCAGGCCCGAGCGTTTGGATGAACTCGAGGTCCTGGAATGGACCTTGAGCCGCACGGAGAGTGATCTTAAACGCGCCTCGGTTGAACTTGAGCAGCATAGCGACCACCTTGGAGCGCTGGTGGAGGAACGTACCCACGAGCTGAAGATGCAAAACGAAGAGTTGGCGCAACGCCAGGAACAGCTCAAGGATAGCTTGGAGCGCTTCCAGCAGTTGTTTGACCGGGCTAGTGACGGAATCATGACCGTGTCGCCCAGCGGCCAGTTGCTTGCGGTCAATGAGGCGTCAGCGCGTATGCATGGTTACACCAAAGTAGAGATGTCGAGCCTAAACCTGAAGGATTTCGGTACTCCTGAAACTTTGCGCTTGGCTTCCGGGCGGTTCGAGCGCCTCCTTGGCGGGGAAGCGATGACTTTCGAGGTCGAGCATTATCACAAGGATGGCCATACACTTGCACTGGAGGTATCGGCAAGTCTGATTATTTTCGGGGCTGAACCCGTGATTCAGGGCTTTCATCGCGACATCACCGAGCGTAAGGCGAAGCAAGCTGCGCTACGCGATCATCAGGAACGGTTAAATACCATTATCGACACGGTTGGAGACCCAATTTTTGTTAAGGACAACGACCACCGTATCGTGCTCGCAAATCAAGCCTTCTACGATATCTTCGCTCAAGATGAAAGCGCTGTGATGGGTCAAACCCTTGCGGAGAATGTTCCGGCCGACGAGAGGCAACATTTTCTAGAAATCGACCGGCGAGTCCTCGATACCGGCATACCTGATGTGAGTGAAGAAGCCCTCTCTGTGATCGGCAAAGCCACACGGACCATCGTTACAAGGAAGTCTCGCTTCATCGAATCGTCCGGGGAACGGTTCCTGGTAGGCTCGATCCATGACATCACCGAGCGCAAGCGCGCCGAGGAGGCAATTCGGGCTCTGAATGCTACCC
>JBAXBQ010000159.1:0-2686 GCA_037141865.1 Comamonadaceae bacterium
GCGCTTGTAGAAATTACTGGACACATTCACCTTTTTCCGATACCGTTGCACCAATGCGTGCAACATCCGCTCCCTCAAACTGTACGGCGCCCGCGTACGATACCGCTGCGGCAACCTTCGCCGACGTGTACGTGACGATCACAAAACAAGAGCATATAGAGTTGAAGTTGGCAGCCCAACATTGGCAAACTTTGCATCGCAAGGCAGTCGGTCGCGCTCAGTGGCGCGAACTTCGTTATCAGCGTATTGTGCGTGAGCTCAAGGTGCAGTCCCTAAAGTCGCATGCCGCTTTACAAACGCAACTCGAATTGGCGCAGGCCCAAGTGCGCGATTTGCAAAGGCGCCTGTTCTCCAGCAAGAGCGAACAAGGCAAGCACTGTGAAACCAGAACCCACGCAGTCACCTGTCACGCTGCGCGTGGACAACGTCGCGGCTCTGTCGGTCACGGTCGCAGCATGCAGACGCAATTGCCTGCACGCCACGAAGACGTTACGCTGGCCAAAGCGCAATGTCCGAAGTGCGGTTTGGCCTTCAACAGCTTTGCCGGCACCGAAGATGCGCAGGTTTTGGAGGTTGAGGTCAAAGCCTATCGGCGTGTGATTCACCGTCATCGCTATGTGCCATCGTGCCAATGTGGGAGTGTGAGCGGCATCATCACAGCGCCGGCGCCAGCGCGGCTGATCAATCGCGGCAAGTTCGGTATTTCGGTATGGACCAGCGTACTGCTTGACAAGTTTCTCTACGGCCGGCCAAGTCAACGCCTGCTGCAAGACTTGGCTGACCACGGGTTGAACATGTCGGCAGGCACCTTGGCTGGCGGCTTGCAAGAACTTGCACCATTGTTCAAACCCCTCAATCAGGCGCTGCAGTCCAAGCTGCGCAGCGAGCCCCACTGGCATGCTGACGAAACCCGCTGGGCGGTATTTGTCGATGTGCAGGGTAAGGTTGGACACCGCTGGTACCTGTGGGTGTTTCACTCCAGCTCCGTGATTCACTACGTCATCGATCAGACCCGCGCAGCAGAAGTGATCATTGCTGAACTGGCCGGAGTCGATCAGGGCATCATCAGTTGCGACCGCTACTCGGGCTACAAACGATTTGCTCGCCTGAACCCCGGGGTGGTGTTGGCGTTTTGCTGGGCACACCAGAGGCGAGACTTCCTGGATCTGGCCAACGCCTACCCGTACAACGCGCAGTGGGCACTGCACTGGGTTGACAAGATTGGCCAGCTCTATCACCTCAACGCTGTACGCCTGCAACTTCCCCAGGACAGTGCAGAGCGAAAGCAGGCCCAATCTGATTTGCAAGAGGCGGTGCAGCAAATGGCTGCTGCGTGCACCGCTGGCGTGAATGATGCCGAACTGTTCCCACCAGCAGCCAAAGTCCTTGAGAGTATGGCGCTGCACTGGAATGGATTGACGCTATTTGTTGGCTCACCGTGGGTGCCCATGGACAACAATACCGCGGAGCGCGATATTCGTGGGCCGGTGGTGGGGCGCAAGAATTTCTACGGTTCCGGTTCACAGCTATCGGCCGAGTTGGCGGCCATGATGTACAGCACCTTGGCCACCATGAAGCTTTGGGGCCTGAACGCCCGCACCTGGCTTGGCGCCTACTTGCAGGCCTGCGCTGATAATGCCAATCAGCCACCTTTGGACATGAATGCCTTTTTACCCTGGCAGATGGATGCAAAGCGCTTGGCACACATGCGAGCTTGCCATTTCAGCGAAGGATTGAATAGTTCATGAGCATTTATTGCGCCCGGGAGTTTGGCGTACATGACATCGAGATGATTCGCGACCTGATCGCACAGGACCCCAAGCTTCAACGCTCAGCGCTATCACGCAAACTCTGCCAATTGTGGGGCTGGACCAAGCCTAATGGCGATCTCAAGGACATGACGTGCCGGGTGGCACTGCTGCGTATGCAAGCCGATGGACTGATCACCCTGCCACCCTCGCGAATCGGTGTGGTGCGCAAACGGGCCCACTTTGCGCCCACGCCTGCCAGCGATGCCCAAACCGCCATCAAGCAACCTGTACACGAACTCCAGCGCATCACACTGCAGGTGGTCAGCGGAACGGTCGCATCCCGACTGTGGAATGAATATGTCGCGCGCTATCACTACCTGGGCTACACGCCGATGTCAGGCAGTCAGATTCGCTACAACGTCTTTGCCGGTGAGCAACTCGTGGCCTGCATCAGCTTTTGCGCATGCGCCTGGAAACTCAAGGACCGCGAGAAGTTTATCGGCTGGAGTGAAGCGCAGCGGCAAAGAAACCTGCAGCTCGTGGTGAACAATGCGCGCTTCTTGGTCCTGCCCTGGATCGAGTCTAAAGGGCTGGCTTCGAAGATTCTCTCCCTGGCCGCTCGCCAGCTACCCATTGACTGGCTCAATCGATACGGCTTTCGCCCCGTGTTGCTCGAAACCTTTGTCGAGTACGAACGCCACCGGGGAACTTGCTACAAGGCAGCCAACTGGATCAATGTAGGACGCACTGCCGGGCGCGGCAAGAAATCCATCAGTCACAAGAAGCTCATCCCGGCCAAGGATATTTGGCTATATCCACTGCGCAAGAACTTCGGGGCAACGCTGTGCCAGTAGGCGCCACGGGTTCACCGAATATTTACCCCGAGTTCGACACCAAATGACGCAAGCTGTTGATTTATATGGGGCCAGCTTCAA
>JBAXBQ010000160.1:0-2685 GCA_037141865.1 Comamonadaceae bacterium
TCAACGGCTGCTATGAGGAAGGAAGTTCGGAAACGCGACCTGCCGCTTGGTGCCCCAAGCGGCCAGCCACGGTACGAAGGAGCGGTCGTACAACTTCTGCTCTGTTAATCACAAAGCTGACATTGGCTACCGCAAGACATTTTTACCAACTGTCCGGTTGCTTTATCACTATTTTTGGCATTGAATAGGTCTTGCAAGTTCACTAATATCCGGGTAAACCAGAGTCCCAGCGCGGTGGGAGTGTGGCAATCTACTGCGTACATTCAAACACTCACCAGGGGAAATGTGCATGCTCAAACTTCATTGGCTCAATGTCTTGGCCGTGTTGGGTCTGATCGCAGGTTCACCACCCGCGTTATCCCAGGCAGCGTTGCCAGTGGCACCGGTGCACAACGTGGCCGAGACCTTCTTCGGCACCACCGTGGACGACCCATACCGCGACCTGGAGAATGTGAAAGACCCGGCCGTGGCGACCTGGATGAAAGCGCACAGCGACCATGCCCACGCCACCTTGCACCGCATCCAGGGACGCGATGGACTGCGGCAGGAACTGGAGCGTCTGGATGCCTCGGCTGCGGCGCGCGTCACCAGCGTAAGCCGCATGCCGGGCGACCTGTACTTCTACGAGAAGCGATCGCCGCAGGACGACCAGTACAAGCTCTACATGCGCCGCAGTCTTCAAGGAGCCGAAAAGCTGCTGTTCGATCCCGAGTTGCTGAAGCAAAAGACCGGCAAGCCGCATGCGATCAACTACTTCACGCCTTCGCCAAATGGCCGTCTGGTGGCCGTGGGCGTCTCGGCCGGCGGTTCCGAGGATGCTGCCATGCGCATCCTGGACACCGCCACGGGTAAGCAGTTAGGCCCCGAGATCCCACGCGTGCAATTTGGTGGCATCAGTTGGACCCCGGACAGCAAGCAGCTCTACTTTCACCGCATGCAATTGCTGAAGAAAGGCATGCCGGCCAACCAGAAGTACCAGCACAGCACCTTGGCCGTGATGAAGCCGGGCGACGGCGAAAGAGGTATACACACTGTGCTGCGTGCCGGGTCCGGTGTTGATGTGAACATCCCGGTCACCGAATTTCCCTTCTTCGATATCCAGCCCGATGGGCGTGTGCTGTTGATCGTGATGGACGGCGTTTCGCCAGACTTCCGCGCTTATCACACCACGCTGGCCCAGTTGCAGGCTGGCAAACCGAAATGGCGCAAGCTGTTTGACCGTGAAGACGGAGTCACCAGCTTGGCTGTGAAGGACGGGCGCGCCTACGTGCTGAGCTTCAAGAATGCGTCCCGCTACCGGCTTCTGAGCGACAAGCTTGACGGCTTCTCCATGACCAAGGCGCAAGTGCTGCTGCCCGAGAGCCAGCGTGTGCTCACTGGCATGGCGGCCACCGCGGATGGCATTTACGTGGAGGCGCGTGACGGCAACGTCAAGCGCCTGCTGCGCCGCGTCTATCGCGACGATGCAACCGTGGACGAAGTGCCGCTACCGTTGCTGGGCACGGTGTCGCTGGCCAGCGCGCGCCCCGATTTGCCGGGGTTGTTGATCGAGTTGGAGGGCTGGACCCGGGCCCGCCAGATCTATGCAGTGGCACCCAGCGGCGACGTAGCCAACACTGGCTTGCAGCCCTCGGGCCCCTATGACGCCCCCAGCGACATTGAGACCGAGGAGGTCATGGTCAAGAGCCACGACGGCGTGATGGTGCCCATGTCCATCATGCACAAGGTGGGGGTGAAGCTCGACGGCAGCAACCCCACCATGCTCTATGGTTATGCCTCGTACGGCATCACCGAAGAGCCCATCTTCAGCATTAGCCGGTTGGCCTGGCTCAATACCGGTGGTGTGTTCGCCGTAGCCAACCCGCGCGGCAGTGGCGTGTTTGGCAAGCAGTGGCACGAGGACGGTAAGCAGGTCAACAAGCCCAACACCTGGCGCGACTTCATCGCCTGTGCCGAATATCTGGTGGCACAGCAATGGACTTCACCCATCCACCTGGGCATTTGGGGTGGAAGCGCGGGTGGCATCCTGGTGGGCCGCAGCCTGACCGAGCGACCCGATCTCTTTGCTGTGGTGGTGTCGTCCGTGGGCGACATGGACTCCGTGCGCATGGAGACCACGCCCAACGGTGTTCCCAACATCCCCGAGTTCGGAACCCGTGCCAATGAGGCTGGCTTCAGAGCCCTGCTGGAGATGAGCACTTACCACCACATTCGCGATGGTGTGAAATACCCAGCAGTGATGTTCACCCATGGTGCTAATGACCCTCGGGTGGAAGTATGGAACAGCACCAAGGCGGCAGCACGCCTGATGGCGGCAAGCAGTTCGGACAAGCCCGTGCTGCTGCGCCTGAACTACGAGGGCGGGCACGGCATCGGCAACACCAAGAGCCAGATGCTGGACGAGCGAGCCGACGTCTTCTCATTCGCGCTGTGGCAGATGGGGGTGCCCGCCTTCGCGTTGCAGCCTTGAGCGGCAGAGCTTACCGGTGCCCCACGCCAGGGTTCAGGCCTAAGGCCCAAATGGGGGGACATGGTCATCAAGACCCAGCCGGCACCTTGAAGTGCTCGTCCAAAACGGGGATTCATCAAATCAGATTGCCGGACTGCAGTCACTGGTGAACACGAACTAAGTGCCCAAAGGAGTTCTTGTCCGGCGGGTGCAATGCCCGCTTTGACGCCCTTTCA
>JBAXBQ010000161.1:0-2636 GCA_037141865.1 Comamonadaceae bacterium
TACAACGTCGGTGGCAACACCGACAAGGGTGCATTTTGTAAATCCGGCGTCTACGCGAGGAAGGATTCGTGTCTTACCACGGGAGATCTGCCATGTGTCGTGATCGCCAACGCGGCTACGACTGAGAACCGGGGAACTGGTTCTGACCGCACGGCAGAAGTCAGCAGAAGGCATAGTAGGTGCGGCCCGCACCGAAGGCCCGAACCTTGAACGATGAGGACACTGGTGTGAAGAGAGACGGGACAGCATCTGACAAGCACAACGCGGTTAACACTGCGGTGCCACTGACGCAATCCGACAGGCCCGCGTCAGTGGATGAACCCATCGCTGGAGAACACCAGAGCACCCCATCATCGAAAATCTCAACCCTGATGACAGAGGTTCTGCACAAAGAGAACCTCAGACGAGCCTTGGAGCGGGTCAAGCGCAACAAAGGCGCGCCGGGTATTGACGGCATGACCGTCGATGAACTCAGCGCCCACCTCAAAGCGAAATGGCCCACCATCCGCGCACATCTGGTGGCAGGCAGCTACTGCCCCAAGCCGGTACGGCGCGTAGAAATCCCAAAGCCAGACGGAAGAAAACGCCTGCTTGGCATCCCCACCGTGGTGGACCGGTTCATCCAGCAAGCCATCGCGCAAGTGGTGCAGCGATGCTGGGAACCCCACTTTCACCCCAATAGCTACGGCTTTCGGCCGGGGCGCAGCGCTCACCAAGCGATGCGTCACGCCCAAGCCACGATCCGACAAGGCTATGGCTGGGTGGTGGACATTGATCTGGAGGCGTTCTTTGACCGCGTCAACCACGACCGCCTGATGGTTCGCGTGCGCCAGCACGTGGATGCACCCGATGTGCTCAAACTCATCAACCGCTACCTCAAAGGCGGGGTGCAGGTGGACGGTCAAACCCAAGCCACGATACAAGGGGTGCCGCAAGGCGGTCCCTTGTCGCCGGTATTGGCCAATGTGGTGCTGGACGAACTGGACTGGGCACTGGAGCGCCGAGGCCACCGCTTTGCCCGCTATGCCGATGACTGCAACATCTTCGTCAAAAGCAAACGCGCGGGCGAGCGGCTCATGCAAAACGTAACGCGCTACCTGCGCGATTCACTGCGGCTCACAGTGAACGCCAACAAAAGCGCTGTAGACAGACCCAGAAACCGCAAGTTTCTGGGCTTTACCGTCAGCAAGGGGGATGCGAGGATCAAGGTGGCCGACAAGGCCATCGGACGCCTCAAAGACACCATTCGAGAGCTGACCCGTCGCACACGAGGTCACCGGCTGATTGACATCGTGCAAGAGTTGAAGACCGCCCTGACCGGGTGGAAAGCTTACTTTGGAATTGCCGAAGTGTTGAGCCCTCTGCGCAGACTCGACAAATGGGTGCGACGGCGGTTACGATGCTATGCATGGAAACAATGGGGCAGCGCGGGTTACCGCGAACTCAGAAAGCGCGGGGTCAGCGTGCGTGAGGCTTGGAACACAAGCAAGAGCGCGCATGGCCCGTGGCGCCTGAGCAAAACGCCAGCGCTGAGTCTGGCACTGCCAGCCAAATTGTTTCGTCAAATGGGGTTGCTCGAGTTGGCAAGGGCCAGGGCAACATGAGAGAAACGAAGTTTCAAGGAACCGCCGGATACGTGACCCGTATGTCCGGTGGTGTGGGAGGGAGGGGCCGTGAGGCTTCTTCCTATCCCGATTAGCCGACAAGAAAGCGGGCGGTAGTTGACTTGCTGCATACTTCGGTAATTGCGGTGCAAAAAGGAGCGGAAGCATGGGAAACGTGAAGTCAATTGAGCAATCTGTCGAATCGCTACCCCCTGTGGAGTTAGCTGAATTCCGGCGGTGGTTCGCTGAATTCGATGGCAACGCGTGGGATAGGCAAATCGAGCAGGATGCGGTCTCTGGCAAGCTCGACCAGTTGGCAGCAGAGGCGCTTGTCGACTATTCAGCAGGTTCGGCGAGGCAACTTTGAGGTTGATGCACACCGCGTCAGGGAGGTTTTGGCGGTGCCTTGACGCTTTGCCCTCTGAAATTCAAGCCGTAGCGCACCGAAATTTCGCGCAACTCAAAGCCGACCCCGATCATCCATCTCTGCATTTCAAGACTGTTGCAAATGGTCGATTTCATAGCGTCCGAGTCGGCCTCTACTACCGCGCACTTGGTCTCCCCGTAGCAGGCGGCGTACATTGGTTTTGGGTCGGCACGCATGGCGAATATGACAAGCTCGTCGGCTAACAGGTTGCTCGTCTCGGACATTCAGCAGCAGGATGCCGCTGCGCGGCCCTTGCTGCGTGCCGGACAGCGCCAACGTTAACGCGCAAAATGGCGTCCGTGGTAATCTACATCCCATGAACCAAATTTCTGTTGCCGATATTTTGGAACTGCCTGTGCAGGAGCGCATTCAGCTCGTTGAAGTTATTTGGGAAAGCATTGCCGCCTTCCCTAATGCCATCGAGGTTTCACCCGAGCTAAAGACCGAGCTCGAAGCGCGTTTGGCCGACTTTGAGCGAAACCCAGAGGCCGGTTATTCCTGGGATCAAGTAAAGGCACATTTAAAAAGCGGCTCGTGGCGTACCGCTTGAAGTTTTCCGGTCGAGCCGTTCGCGAAATTGGCGAAGCGTTCGATTGGTATGAGGA
>JBAXBQ010000162.1:0-2553 GCA_037141865.1 Comamonadaceae bacterium
CGAGTTCGGTGAGAGGCATGGTGCCAGCACCGCGACCGGTAGGCTAAAAATCCTGTTGGACTGAATCGCTCGCGCAGGCGGTGGTGCTATGGGGATTGAATCAAGGCGGCCTCATTGAATCTAGATGCTGACAGAGGCAAGAATCGATCAGCCGAGGCTTGAACAATCGATTTTCTGGTCGTGCAGGTAAGGTCGCCCGCGCGCGATTCAAGTTTGGTCGGCAAGCGGAACCTGCGGTCGTGGGAATTGACACACTCGACGAAAGGAAGGTTGCCACTCCGCAAGGACATTCGAGAAGTGTTCAGTAGCGATTGCGTGGAGAAGTTCATGAGTTTTCGCATGGTGGTCCGCGAGGCAAGGCGCCTGGCAGGAATGTCTCGATGCAAACCATGTGACCATGACCACACTTCGGGCAGTCGCGCAGGGACTTACCGGTAAGCAACTGGTAGCGGTCGCGGTAGTCCAGTGGCACATCCGGGAGTTCCGCAACGGGCGTGGGTTCGGCGAGCAACTGCCGGCACCTGGCCAGCTTGGCCGTGCGGTGACGGTTGGCCAGGAAGCCATAATGCCGAATCCGCTGGAATCCGCCCGGCAGAACGTGCAACAAGAAGCGGCGGATGAACTCATGCTCATCCAGGCGCATCACCTTCTGGCGCGACTCGTGACGGTAGTCCTTCCAGCGGAAACTGACCTTACCCTCCGCAAAGTCGATCAGACGATTATTGGAGATGGCCACCCGATGCGTGTAACGTCCGAGATACTCCAGGACTTGCTGGGGGCCGCCAAATGGTGGCTTGGCGTAAACGACCCAGTCGGCTTTCCGTACCGGAGCCAGATACTCGGCAAAAGCGCCGGGGTCCTGAAGTGGTTCAAGCGCGTTGAAGAAACGCAGGTGCCCGGCGTCAAAGGCCGCCTGCAGTTGCGCTAAAAACAGCCGGCGAAACAGTCGCGAGAGTACGCGCACCGGCAGGAAGAATCCCGGCCGACAGGAAATCCAGTGCGCGCCATCGGCGCTCAGCCCGCCACCCGGAACCACGCAATGCAGATGCGGGTGATGCAGCAGATTCTGGCCCCACGTGTGCAAGATCGCAATGAAGCCAATCTCGGCGCCCAGATGCTTGGGGTCGGCCGCAATCGTGCGCAAGGTCTCGGCGGTGGCGTGAAACAGGATATCGTAGGCCACGGCCTTGTTCTGGTACGCAATCGCCGCGATCTCCTCGGGCAGCGTAAAGACCACGTGGAAGTAATCCACGGGAATAAGATCGGCCTGGCGATCTTCCAACCACTGCGCGCGAACCAGGGACTGACACTTCGGACAGTGACGATTGCGACAACTGTTGAAGGCAATGCGCTGGTGACCGCAGGAATCACACTGCTCGACATGTCCGCCGAGCGCAGCAGTGCGGCACCGCTCGATCGCGCTCATGACGCGACGCTGCCCGCGACTGAGCGCGTCAGCGTGCTGCTGGCGATAGATGGACCCGGCCTGGCGGAAGATGTCCGCCACCTCGAGCCCGGTCGCACGCACGCCCCGTCTCAGAAATGAGCGGGAGGCGTCGGTGGCGGCGGTGGCCCAAGCTTGGGTAGCAAGTCGAAGTCGAATGGACTGGCGGTGGCACACACGGTGCTGGTGGCAACCTTCAGGTAGCGCGAGGTCGTGGCCAGACTGCGGTGCCCGAGCAGAAGCTGAATGGTGCGGACATCGGTGCCAGACTCAAGTAGGTGGGTGGCAAACGCGTGACGCAGTGAGTGCGGGGTGATCGGCTTCTTGATACCCGATGCACGGTGCGCTTTCTGGCAGGCCTGCCCTACGGCATCTCGTGTAATCGGCTGCCCAGGAATATCGCCCGGAAACAGCCATAGCGTCGGGTGGGCGGCTTTCCAGTAGGCACGCAGTTCATCGAGCAAGCGCGGCGAGAGCATCACATAGCGATCCTTTCTCCCCTTGCCTTGATCGACCCGCAGCATCATCCGCTGGCTGTCGATGTCAGTCACCTTGAGGTGGGTGGCTTCGGAGATGCGCAAGCCCGCCGCATAGGCCGTCATGAGAATCACTCGATGCTTGAGGTTGCCGATCGAGTCCAGGAAGTGCATCACTTCTTCGCGACTGAGAATCACCGGTAACTTGAAGGGCCGCTTGGGCATCGGAATCTCTTCGACACCCCAGGGCCGCTTGAGCGTTACCTTGTACAGAAAGCGCAACGCGCCGGTCGCGACGCTGACACTACTGGCCGAGAGCATTCGGGTTTGCGTCAAATGGATCTGATAGGCACGAATCTCCTTCGGACCGAGTTCTTCCGGGGCGCGGTGAAAGTATCTTGCGTAGGCGATGACTTGTTGGATGTAAGCCGACTGTGTATTCTCGGCGAGGTTGCGGATCGCCATGTCTTCGAGCATCCGCTGGCGTAAAGGCGTCATGATCAAGCTCCTTATTGGGATTGAAAGAAGTGCTGCAAGCAGCAACTTCATCGTTCTCCGTTCGGAGCCATATGTAAATCTGGGCTAGCAAACCCAGCCGTCAATCTGCGATTACCGCGTCAGCGGTTTAGTCCA
>JBAXBQ010000163.1:0-2462 GCA_037141865.1 Comamonadaceae bacterium
TACGCGGTGAGGATCTGGCCGCTGGGGCACTCAGCTCCGCGGCTGTCCCCCGGCCTGCGGACTCCCCCTTTATGCCGCTGCGCTGAGTACGCGGTGAGGATCTGGCCGCTGGGGCACTCAGCTCCGCGGCTGTCCCCCGTCCTTCGGACTCCTCCTTTATGCCGCTGCGCTGAGCGCCCCAGCAGCCAGATCTTGCGCGCAGTGTTGGTACCGGAAATACGCAAACCACCGACGCTCGCCGCCGAGGGCGATGCAGTGGGTAGCGTAGTATGGACTTGAGGTTTTGCCAAATAGAGGAGGAGGCCGCAGGCCGGGGGACATTTGCGCAGCTACCCGCTGCATCGCCCTCGGCCCACACGCGCCCACTGCATCGCCCTCGGCCCACATGTGCGGCCCTCAGTCCTTGACTGGCGAAAGCAATCTGCCTCAAGCCGGCTTGCTTAGCACGGTGTCGTGAACTTCGGAACTCAACAGTTAGCCGACGGCCTTCATTTCAAACTACTTATTGCGCTCCTGACCACGCTCGTCACCTTTCTCGCGCTCTCTGCCCGGTCCTTGCTGTGGCCGCTGTCTTTGCTCCTGCCCGGCCGACTCTCGCTGGTGTGGCTGGCCAGCCGAACCGCCCTGCTCCGATCTCTGCTGCGGTGCCGACGCTCTGGGTAAACCCTGCTCCTGGTAGTGCTGCCTTGCGACGTTGTCACGCGGCTGATAACGGTAATTTTGACCCTGAATCGAACGCTGTTGCTCGACCTGCGGATAACGCTCGCCGGAGTAGCGCTGCTGGTAGCGCGGCAGCGGCGCGGGGGCCGGCGTTGCACGGCGGTTCCAGCGGTCCCAGCCATTGCGCTGGCGTTCCCAATCGTTGCCCCAATGTTCACCCCAGCGCGGTGGTGCATCCCCACGCCAGCCGCGAAAGTATCCAGGAGGGTTGCGGTAATACCGCACCGGAATACGCAGCACGTACAGCGGCACAAACTCTGGCCCGACCAACCCCCAGGGACCGTTGTACCAGGAGCTGGTGTACCAGTTGTCCCCTTGATAGACCCAGTACATGCCGTCGTAAAAGAAAAAGTTGGAGTTCAGTTGCGGCGCGTAGTAAACCGGGTAACCCGGTACCGCGACCAACTGCGGATAGAGCGGCATGTTGATGCCAATGCTCACACCAGGAATTCCGATACCGATGCTCACCTGGGCGACGGCTGACGTCATTGACCCCAGCAACATGCAAAACACAATCCACAAGTAGCGCATTTTCTGTCCTCCAAAAATTGCTCTGGCATGGATTATCCGCCGCGGCCTCGAACAATCAGTGCGTTATCGCACAGACATGGCGGGTCTACCGGACTACTTTGCGGCTAACTCAAAGTCATGGCAATGAAGCCGTTTGGAATGAACCGGCTAGACCGTCACAAAGTCGATAAAGCCGCGCTCCACATTGGCTGCCACCAACTTGACACGAACCTTGTCGCCAACCCTGAGTCGATTCGCGCCCCTCGCCAGCTTGCCCTCGGCTGGCGGGGCGAACACCCGAACCCAAACGCCACGCTCGGAGCTGCCGGTCACGATGGCGTCAAAACGCTGACCGACGCGCGACTCCAGCAGCAGCGCCGCTTCCGACTTGCGCATCTGCCGCTCCACCTTCTGGGCCGCGTCTTCCTGCTGCGTGCAATGCCGGGCCAGCTCAATCAGTTCCGTGTTCGAGTAGGGTGGTGGCAAATCCTGCAGCGCGGCCTTGACCAGTCGTGAAGTAATCAGGTCGGGGAAACGCCGGTTCGGCGCGGTGGAATGGGTGTAGTCGCGCACTGCCAGACCAAAGTGGCCGATCGGCGGACCACCGGGCGTCTCAACCACATACTCGCCGCGGCCCATGAGCTTGACGATGACCAGCGACAGATCCGGAAAGCGCAGCGGATCCATCTGATGACGCTTCGCCAGAAAGGCTTCCAGCGCTTTGGAATCAGGCTCGGATGGCAGTGCTTCGCCGTATTCCTTGGCGACCGCCACGATGCGAAGCCAGCGCTCGGGCGACCGCACCACGCGCCGCAGCGAAGCATCACCGCGACCGGCCAGGTAGCGTGCGGTACAACCATTGGTGACGATCATTACCTCTTCAATCAGTTGACGGGCGCGGTTTTGCACTTGCTGGCGGATGTCAACTACCTGCTCACCTTCAAACACGGCGCGCGGCTGAAAGGTCACCAGCTCGAGCGATCCCTCGGCGCGGCGACGTACCCGCAGCCGTTGCGCCAGACCGTCTTGCGTACGCAATTGCGCCTCCATGCCCGGCACGACCGCCGCCTCTGCGGGCAGCCCGCCCGCACCCTCAATCCAGGCACTGACCGCGTCATAAGCCAGCTTGGCCTTGTTGCGCACAGTGGCGCGGTAAACCGTGGCACCGGCCAGCGAAGCGTCGGCGTTAAAGACCATTTCGGTCACCAGCGCCAGCCGGTCCGTGGCGAAGT
>JBAXBQ010000164.1:0-2433 GCA_037141865.1 Comamonadaceae bacterium
CTACGCACCGTGCCGCAGGCGCATCAGGGCAAGTCAGTACCCCGATTTGCGCGGGTCTCTACATCGCCGCACGCCTCCATCAACTGATCGAAAGGCAAAGCGTCGCCGACCATGACTGCGTCTGCGAGCATGTTCGCGTAGTCGGCCGCAAGCGCTTCACGGGCTTCACCCACAGGCACGATTTTGAGACGACCTGTGGCTGTTGGGAGGTAGTCGATGACGGCACCTCGTGCGTCCTTCTCGATGAAGAAAAAGGACTTGTGCTTAGCCACAGCGGCGGCCACGGCCCGGTCTGAAATAGCACCCAAGAAATATGGACTGCGTCCTATCGCTGCCAGATCATGCCAATGGCGGGCGTAACGTTCGCTGCGAATTCGGCCCTGCGCGCAGTAAACGTGCGCCGCGGTTGCTTTCTCCCAGAATGTTCGCGCCACGCTCATGACCAACGGCGAAGCGGTGGGGAACGAGACGTTCTCAACATACCCATCCATGTCGCAGGTGATGGGCAGCACCTGATGTGGTTCGCCGGTGGCGCGACCGCCGAACTCCAGCGTGACCACGGGCGGGACATAGCCGGTGCCGTACTTGATCGCCGGGTAGTGCAGCAGCAGCTTGTCTCGCTCCGCGCCGCCGATTTCCAGTTTGGCTTCCAAGTGGGCGCGTGCCAGTGCCGCTTCAAGAACCGGTTGCACCCTCGTTGCGATCCAGTCCGGGAGACGGTCGCGCACGGCCTTGGTCCATTTGTTGGCCTGGCTGCGACTGGTCGGCAAGAAGCTATCGCCACCCATCAAGTCGTTGATCAGCCTGCGGATATCGTAGGTGAGGTCGATGTCTTCGGAGAACCGATCGATGACCTTGTAGGCTTTGGACAAAGATGTGCCGCCTTTGAAAGTTAAGTCGTCCGCCAAGGGTGAATCGAAGAGAGCGCCAAGCGTCCAGACCACCCATACGTCCTTTTCGAGCAGGTGTGTCGGGCGATCAGTCTTGGCCCGGACCTGTTCCAGAACTTCGCGCTGGTCGTCCCGGCTGAGAGCAAAGTAGGACTCAGCCACGAGACGCTTCCTCGCCGATGGCCTGCGCCATCCAGGACGGCAGGGCTGCGCGTGCGGATGCCAGTGCCCGCCATTCTGCGGTCGGCAAGGTGCGGTGCAGGGTCACCAGTGATTCACTGACGTGTGCAGGCCCCATCCAGGCCAAGGCGCGCACGGCCGCGCCAGCCGGACCGGCACCCAGAGCCAGCATCCAGCGTGGTACGTGTTTGACCAGCACCTCCGAGCGGCCAAGTTTCAGCTTTCGGGTTCGCCCGGACGTCAAATAGACCTCACGAATAGGCAGCTGCTGGGTCAGTCCCAAGGCGTTGGCCGCCGTCGCGCCATGCGGAGTCACGGTCTCGCCGCTTTGAGCCGCCAACGACTCAACCACCTTCTCTGGCGCAGGTGCGCGCGTGCCAAAGCGGCTGAACACCGGGGTGACATAGGTTCCTCGTCCCACGCGCAACAGCTTGCTTTCCTTGGTCAAACGGGAAAGGGCCTGGTCCACAGCGGCCCGGCTGCCCAAGTGCAGAAACTCCTTGGGCGACAACACACCTCCCTCGGGCAGGGACTGGGCGTGCAGCAGGATGGATTCAGGCAATGTGCTCATGGGATATTTTGAATAGTGAGAATCTTATCGCAGTTTCTGACATTCTGCAAAAGAGACTCTGATATCTTGAAATACCGACCCGGTTGATATGTGCCGCAGCTTCAAATGCGGTGTGTGAGCAGCTTGACGCCGACCTCCAGAGCCTGGCCGAGCGCATCGACAGTGACCCCTTGCATAAGCAAAGGCAGGCCTTCAATCCTGCAGACTATGCGACGCCTGCGCGAACGCCACGGCGTCGCAGCCCCTTCGCCAAGTAGCAGACTGCTATGACCGCCGCGACAAAAGTCTGCCAGGCGACCCACATAGCCGAGTCCGACGATTGCGATCACTTGCATCGCCGTTGTTTCACTGGTCCCGCATCAATGCCTCAATCGCCTCCACCGTCACCGGCACGCCACGGCTGATCAGTTCACAGCCACTCTCCGTCACGATGGCGTCGTCTTCGATGCGAATGCCGATGTTGTAAAACTGCTCGGGCACGCCCTCGGCGGGTCGCACATAGAGGCCGGGCTCGATGGTCAGCACCATGCCGGGTTGCAAAATGCGCGCCGGCCGGTCGATGATGGTCTCACCGGTCAGCGCGTCTTTACGCTCGCTGGTTTGACCGATTTCGCCGGGTTCAAGGTAGCCACCGCAGTCGTGCACATCCAGACCCAGCCAGTGGCCGGTGCGGTGCATGTAGAACTGAAAGTAGGCGCGCTTTTCGATCACGTCTTGCAGCGTGCCCACCTTGTTCTTGTCCAGCAAACCGACATCCAGCATGCCCTGCGCCAACACCTTGACGGTGGCCTC
>JBAXBQ010000165.1:0-2414 GCA_037141865.1 Comamonadaceae bacterium
GGCGGCGGGGAAGTCAGCATCACCAACAGCACGGCAGGTACCAGCCAACAGGTTGCAATGCAGCGGGAGCCGACCACCACGACCGAATGGTTACTGGAAGTCCAATTGGGACCGCGCAGCCCGCGATCGTTGATGGCATCTTCTATAGGGGTCAGCCGCAAATCCGAATCGTATTTCGTCCCGCATCCTTGGCCTGATACATGGCCGCGTCGGCCCTCTTCATGAGCTCAGTCTGGCTGGCTTCGTTTTTCACGAACATTACCAATCCGATGCTGGCACTGCACTGATGCTCTACCAATTTGTCTTGCTCACCGGCCAGCGTCACCGTCAAGAGGTAAGGTGCTGCCAGACTGGCACGAATCTTTTCGGCCACGCCTGCGGCTTGCTCGGTGGCCTGAGCTTTGTCGGTATTTAACTCGCTGATCATCACGACAAACTCATCGCCACCAAAGCGAGCCACGGTGTCGGTCGCACGCACACAATCGATCAACCGCCGCGCCACTTCCACCAACAGCAAGTCACCTACCAGATGCCCGTGGGTGTCGTTCAGCGACTTGAAATTGTCTAGGTCCAGCACCATCATGGCAGCGTAGTTTGCGCTGCGCTTGCTGGCCGCCATGGCCTGGTTCAGGCGGTCGTCCAGCAAGCGGCGGTTGGCCAGTTGAGTCAAAGGATCATAGAACGCCAACCGACGAATCTGATTCTCCAACTTCTTCTGCTCGGTGATGTCGCGACTGATTCCGAACAGTCCTTCCACCTCTCCTTCTTGATTAATCAACGGCCACTTGCTGGTACTAATCCATCCCTGATTCCCAGATGCGTCGTAATACGGTTCTTCCTTGTTTATAAGCGGCTTGCCAGTACTTAAAACAAGCAATTCCTCTTTGTTATATATCTTTGCAGTCTCTTCCGGGAAGATCTCCCGATCATGTTTACCGATCATGTCGCGCCAGCTGGCATGGCCTGTGATATTTGCCATTGCCTGACTGCAAAAACGAAAGTAGCCATTTGCATCCTTGAAGTAGACAAAGTCACTGGTATTTTCAAGAGAGGAAATGAAATCTCGATTGAGCTTGGCAACCTGTTCTTCTATCCGTTTGCGATCAGTGATGTCGGTAGAGATGCCGGTAATGCCGAAGATGCGCCCGGTCAAATCACGCAGCGGGTGCTTCAGAGTTTGGTAAATGTGAGTCCCGTCGGCCTCGACGTTAAGCTCTTCTGTCTCGAATACGCGCCCACTCTCGATAATCTTGCGGTCAAGTTGATGGTTCATTTCAGCGACTTCCGGGGACATGACCCCGGCAAGTCCTTCGGCGCGCGTCCTGCCAAGCACATCCGAGCGCGAAACTCTAAAATGCTGCTCGAATGCGTGGTTGACGAGGATCGACTGACCTTTAAGGTTATGCGCGTAGATGCTCGCTGGCGCACCGTCAATGACAGACTGGAACAGGGCGCGGCTCGTTTCGACCTCATCCTCTGCCAGTTTCCGTTGGTCCAAATGGTGTTGAATCTGCCTGGCACTGTAGAGCAGCCCGAACAATCCAATGATCCATATCCCACCATATATGCCAAGGTGAGAAGGGAACTGCTTCCACAGTGCTTGGCGGTAGGGTGTCCACGGCAGAGAAACGCTGATGCCACCCCGGATTTCACCAACTTTGTAGCCCTGTTTCTCATGACACGGCAAACATTCCTTTTCGGCGATCAGAGGGCGCATAAAGCGAAAGTACATTTCGCCGTCAATAGGATCAATCGAAACAACCTCCTTTTCACCGCGCTCAAAGGACTCCAAAGCACGTCGCTCCCACTCGTCCGGGGTGTTTCCCGGTCGGAGCGGTTTCAGACTGGTCATGTGCCCTCTAAAACCAAATTCTTTCTGCCCCAGCTCATGAACTTGGCGTGTCATGTAAGCCGGATTCATCAATGTCAGTTTCACGCCTGAAGGCGTGCTGATGTCTCTTTCCGCAATATCCGACAAATTCGGGTTGGGACGTGTTTCGGGGGTGATCGGGACATACATAAAGCCAAGCGTTGCGGCCCATCGGCGATAGACCACGTCTTTGTTGAAACTCTCCCGGGCTGATTCGCGCGCGCCATCAAACACCGCGATGTAGTCAACCCGCTGCCCCCAGACTGCAAATACCAGGATCAAGATTGACCAGGAAACGACCAACCAACGGAAAACATTTCTCGGTTGAATTCTGGCAAACTGGCCGATCGGTTTCATGCGGACACATGAGATGTAACAAGTGCTGACAGTACTCCATTTCTTTCGTTTTGCTGGTCGTTGTTTCCCTGCTGATGACCAATGTCAGGAATGGAGCGAGTAGTTTGGGAGGTCGAACGACTCTTATGTGTCTGAATGGGTCGTTGCGGCGCTGTCGGTTCAGCGGCGTCATGATCAAAATTTTGCA
>JBAXBQ010000166.1:0-2376 GCA_037141865.1 Comamonadaceae bacterium
CTTCAGCCCAAAACGACCTGTGCCACGATGTTGCGCTGTACTTCATTGCTGCCGCCGTAGATGGTGGTCTTGCGCATATTGAAATAGGTGGATGCCAAAGGCGCACAGTTGGCTGCACCGCCCGGAAAATTTCCCTGCCAGCCGGCTTCCATCGCTTCATGTATCAGCGGTAGGGCAAACGGGCCAGCGGCCAGCATCATGAGTTCACTGTAGCGTTGCTGGATTTCGCTGCCGCGAATCTTCAGCAAGCCGGCAATGTCGAGCGATTGTTTGCCCGATTTTTCGGCCGCCAGTACCCGCAGTACCAGCATCTCGAGCGCTACCACGTCCACTTCCAGTTTGGCGATTTCGTCACGGAAGCGTCCGGCCGCGGGGCCGTTCACAGCCGGATCGTAGACACCTTCGGCCTTGGCAATGCGTTTAAGTCGCTCCAGTTCCCGTTTGGTACGGTTCACATCGGCAATATTGGTGCGCTCATGGCTAAGCAGGTGCTTGGCGTAGGTCCAGCCCTTGTTTTCTTCGCCGATCAGGTTCTCGACAGGAACCTCGACGTCGTCAAAAAAAACTTCATTGACTTCTGGTTCACCGTCCAGCAGCACGGTAGGGCGCACCGTTACGCCGGGCGACTTCATGTCAATCAGCAGGAAGCTGATGCCGGTCTGCGGTTTGCCTTCATTGCTGGTGCGTACCAGGCAGAATATCCACTCACCGTACTGGCCCAGCGTGGTCCAGGCTTTTTGACCATTCACGATGTACTTGTTGCCCCGTCGCTCGGCTTTGGTTTTGACCGACGCCAGATCGGAGCCGGAACCGGGCTCGCTATAGCCTTGACTCCACCAGACCTCACCGCTGGCAATGCCGGGTAAAAAGCGCTGCTGCTGCTCGGCATTGCCAAACGCCATGATGACAGGTGCCACCATCACCGGGCCGAACGGAATCACTCGCGGCGCGCCGGCCAGAGCACATTCTTCTTCAAACAAATGCTTCTGCACCGAGTTCCAGCCAGGGCCGCCAAAGGCCTTGGGCCAAGCGTGACCCAGCCAGCCCTTTTTGCCCAGAATTTTGCCCCAGCGTTGCAGATCATCGCGGCTCAACCGCAATGCGTTATGCACCTTGTTCGAGATGTCGGCCGGCAGGTTGTCACGGACCCACGCGCGTATGTCCATTCGGAACTGCTGTTCTTCGGGAGTAAATGCCAAATCCATAGAGGGGTCTCCAAGTTTTCTGCTTTTTAGCACGGTCGTGCGATTATGTCTGTCCAGGTGGTGACACGCCTAATTCGATGCACAGTTTTTGCACTGTTTCGCGCAACTGCGCGACCTCCGCCTCGAGCCGCCCGATGCGCTCGGCGGAGTTGCCGCCGCTACCCGTTGGCTCGCCGGTTTGGGTGATGTCGACCGGTCCACACAGCAGGTGTGCCCAGCGCTGCTCGCGGGTGCCTGGCGCGCGCGTCAGCTTGATCACCAGAGGGCCGCCTTTTTCTGGCGAACGGTCTTGCAGTTCTTCCAGAAAGCCCTCGACCGACGAGATGTCAGCAAACTTGTACCAGCGCTCGGTGTTGAGTCGCAGTTCACCGGCCGTTTGCGGACCGCGCAGCATCAATAGCCCCAACAAGACGGCCGCTTGTTCAAATACACCGATGCCGCGCTGGAAATTGTGTTCATAGCGGGTGGTGCGGCCGCCACTGCTTTCGCGCACCAGGCCGGCGGCTTTCAAGCTATCGACTGCGCTGGCAAGCTGCGCCTCGTCGAGTTCCATGGGCGGTTCGCGGCTGGACTTTTGATTGCAGCCCAGCAGCAACGAGTTGAGCGTCAGCGGATAACTGTCTGGCACCGTGCGCGCCTTTTCCATCAAGGTGCCGAGCACGCGCGCCTCGATGACGCTGAGCGTGGGTGTGATGGAGTTCGTCGGAGCAGAGGTCAAGGTCATAATTAAGTCAGGTATGAAAAACATCGTCATTTTGATCTCAGGCGGCGGCTCCAACATGGCCGCTATCGTAAAAACCGCACAACGCGAAGGCTGGCAAGAAAAATTCGGCGCCCGCGTGGCTGCGGTTATCAGCAACCAGGCAGATGCCCGAGGTCTGGTCATTGCGGCGGAGCAAGGCATTGCGACCCAGGTAGTTGATCACAAGACCTTTACCACCCGCCAAGCCTTTGATGCGGCTTTGTCAAATGCCATTGACCCCTATGACGAACCAGAGCGGCCAGCGCTGGTGGTGCTGGCCGGTTTCATGCGCATTCTGACACCCGGTTTTGTCAGCCGTTACGCCGGTCGACTGCTCAACATTCATCCATCGTTGCTGCCGGCTTTTGCCGGTTTGCACACGCATCAGCGGGCTCTGGACGCGGGCTGCAAGGTAGCCGGTGCCACCGT
>JBAXBQ010000167.1:0-2272 GCA_037141865.1 Comamonadaceae bacterium
GTGGCCGAGTCGAAATGCTCGTTGCTGAAAAAGTGATCTGACCTGCGGGAGGCTGGTCGCAACTGCGGCCGGCCATTTTTAGCATTTCAGGGCAAGAGCTAACAGGCGTTCATGGAAATTTTCGGCATCCCCCATCAAGCCTTTCTCGGCCAACTGCTGCTGGGTTTGGTCAATGGCGCGTTTTACGCCATGCTCAGTCTCGGCCTGGCTGTCATTTTCGGCCTGCTGGGTGTGGTGAATTTCGCGCACGGCGCGCTTTATATGCTGGGCGCCTTTGCAGCCTGGATCATGCTGGACAAGTTCGGCATCAACTACTGGTTTGCGCTGCTGCTGGCACCGCTGACGGTGGGTCTGCTGGGCGTCGTTATAGAACGACTATTTCTGAAGCATTTGTACAAGCTCGACCCCTTGTATGGCTTGCTATTGACCTTTGGTCTGGCGCTCATCGCCGAGGGTATTTTTCGCGAGATGTATGGCGCTTCTGGCCAGAATTACGATGTGCCGCAATTGCTGTCGGGCGCCACCAACCTGGGCTTTATGGTGCTGCCGAATTACCGTGCCTGGGTGGTGCTGGTGTCGCTGCTGGTCTGCCTGGGTACCTGGTACCTGATAGAGCGAACACGGCTCGGCGCCTACCTGCGCGCCGGCACCGAAAACGCCCCGCTGGTGCAGGCCTTCGGTATCAACGTGCCCATGATGGTGATGCTGACCTACGGCGCTGGTGCCGCACTGGCCGCGCTGGCCGGTGTGCTGGCAGCACCCATCATCCAGGTCAATCCGCTGATGGGCTCCAACCTGATCATCGTGGTTTTTGCGGTGGTGGTCATCGGCGGCATGGGCTCCATCATGGGCTCCATCCTGACCGGGCTCGGGCTGGGTGTGGTCGAAGGGCTCACCAGAGTGTTCTACCCGGAAGCGTCAAGCATTGTGGTGTTTGTCATCATGGTCATCGTGCTGATGTTCCGCCCAGCCGGCCTGTTTGGCAAGGAACTGTGATGCCCCCACGCTTGTCGCTTTGCGTACTGCGCTGCCCCCCGAGGGGGCTAATTTTTCTTGGGGCGGCCCGGCGAAAAATTGTTTTTCCCCCTCGGAGGCTCAAATGAATCGCTCCAAAAAACTGATTCGCGTCACCTACATCGCACTGCTGGGGCTGGCCTTGGTCGCACCGATGATCGGGCTGTATCCGGTATTTGTCATGAAGCTGCTGTGCTTCGCCATTTTTGCCAGCGCTTTCAATCTGTTGCTGGGGTTTACCGGGTTACTTTCATTCGGCCATGCCGCTTTTTTCGGCACAGCTGCCTACTTCACCGGCTGGTTTATCAAGTCACAGCATTTCACGCCAGAGTTGGGGATTGCGGTCGGCGTGCTGGGCTCAGGCCTGATCGGACTGGTGGTCGGACTGGTGGCCATCCGGCGCCAAGGGATTTACTTTGCCATGATCACGCTGGCGATTGCGCAGATGATCTACTTTGTCTGCCTTCAGGTTCCTTTTACCGGCGGCGAGGACGGACTGCAGGGCGTACCCCGCGGCGCGCTGTTCGGGCTCTTTTCGCTAGCCTCGGACACTGCCATGTATTACCTGGTGGTCGCCATATTTGTTGCCAGCTTTCTGGGTATTTCTCGCATCCTTCATTCGCCGTTCGGCCAGGTGCTCAAGATGATCCGAGAGAACGAAGCGCGCGCGATTTCGTTGGGTTATGAGGTCGACCGCTACAAGTTGCTGGCCTTTGTGCTGTCAGCCGCGCTGGCCGGATTGGCCGGTTCGCTGAAGACCCTGGTGATGGGTTTTGCAACCTTGTCCGATGTCCATTGGTCAATGTCCGGCGAAGTAATTTTGATGACCCTGCTGGGTGGTGTGGGCACTTTCTTCGGGCCCGTGTTTGGCGCTGGCATCGTCATCTCCTTGCAAGACATGCTGGCTGACAAGGTCGGCTCCCTGGTGAACGTGATCATTGGCGTGATTTTTGTGTTGTGCGTTCTGGCCTTTCGAAAGGGCGTGGTTGGCGAGTTGCAGGACTTTCTGGAGCGCCGCCGACGCTCCGCCGCAGCACGGCCCTGAAAGCCGACAGTCAAACGGACGTATTCAAATAGCTGCGCAATCATGGAACAAACCACTGTAGACGCAATAGACCTGCGCTTACTGGAGCAGCTGCAACATGACTCGTCCCTCAGCAATCAGGCGCTGGCAAAACGGATACATATTTCGCCTCCGACCTGCCTGCGGCGCGTCAAACGATTGCGCGAGGCCGGGCTGATCGAGCGCGAAATAGCC
>JBAXBQ010000168.1:0-2271 GCA_037141865.1 Comamonadaceae bacterium
AATCAGCTTCTTCTTGCCGGGGTAGATGTTGATGTCGCCCACCGCAAAAATGCCGCGCTCACTGGTGGAAAATTTCTCGGTGTCGACCTTGAGTTGCTTGCGCTCGATATCAAGCCCCCAGTCGGCGATCGGGCCCAACTTGGGCGAGAGACCAAAGAACACCAGCATGGCGTCCAGCGGCACCATGCGGGTAACGCCATCGGCACCGGTCACTTTGACGTTGGTGAGAACGCCGTCTTTTTCCTCGTAGCCCGAAACCTGGCCAATCATGAACTGCATCTCCAGCGCGTCGCACAGTTCATGCATGCGGGCCACGTTGGCTGGAACTGCCTTGAAACCGTCGCGCCTATGCACCAGGATCACGCTTTCGGCCTTGTACGGGCCGTCCTTGACGAAATCAAGCGCCCAGTCGATGGCGGAATCGCCGCCGCCCACGATCACCAGGTTTTTGCCGGCAAAATCGGCCGGATCGCGGACCCGGTAAAAGAGCTGCAAATCCTCAAAGCTGTCCAGTCCATCGAGCTTGAGCGTGCGCGGCTGGAAGGCGCCTACGCCAGCGGCGATGAAAATCGTTTTGGTCAGAAAGCGCGTGCCTCTGGAAGTTTCGACGAAGAAGCGTCCATCAATCTGCCTCTCCAACACGGTGATTTCCTGTCCGTAGTGGAAGGTGGCGCCGAAGGGCTTGATCTGCTCCAGCAGGTTGTTGGTGAGTTCGCGCCCAGTGCACACGGGTACAGCTGGTATGTCATAAATCGGTTTGTCGGGGTATAGCTCTATGCACTGGCCGCCCGGGTAACCGAGCGAGTCAACCACATGGGCCTTGATTTCGAGCAGGCCCAGTTCGAAGACCTGGAACAGCCCGACCGGGCCCGCGCCGACGATAACTGCGTCGGCCTCAATAGGGGATAAATGGGTGCGCACAGTCGGTTCTTAGCGTACAAGCATTGAGAGCTTGCCGGTCTTGTCCTTCCAGTCGTCGGCGTCGGGCAGCGGCGCCTTGCGTTTGCTAATGCCTTTCCAACTCGGCAGGACGGCGAGTTCGGCATTGAGCTTGATCATGTGCTGTTGATCGGCCGGCACGTCTTCTTCAGCGTAGATGGCGTTGACCGGGCACTCCGGAATGCAGACTGCGCAGTCGATGCACTCGTCCGGATCAATGGTCAGGAAGTTGGGGCCTTCGCGAAAGCAGTCAACGGGGCAAACGTCGACGCAGTCGGTAAACTTGCACTTGATGCAGGCTTCGGTGACGATATGTGTCATGTTAGGGGGCTTGCGGAGATGGGTAAATAGTGTATTTTAATTGATCAGTACCGCGCCTGCAGCCTTGTTCGATGCAATGGCGTGCCGCAACAAGCGGCTGAAGCCGGTTTGACCCGCATGGCGTGCAGTTCAACATCATCAGCGCGTAGGCGACATTGTCCATTGCCAGCAGCATGTGGGTAGCAGCGCCACCGGCTAGTGCACAGGCCACGGCGCCGATTGGCGCCTTTGCCACCGGGCTACCTCGTGAACTTGCGCCCCAGCATCATTTCGCCCGGTGCTGGAATTTGCGAGGCACCAACGACAAATACGAGATTGGCTGAACTTGCAAGAAAAATCATGTTGAGGGTTGCCGCCAACAGTCCGCCAAAAGACTTGAATTGCTCTTACTTGGCGGGCGGAACGTAGCCCTGCGCGGCGTCGGCACCCTGGCCAAAGAAGTGATTTTCCATTTGTCGTGCCAGATACTGGCGCGCTTGTATATCTGCCAGATTGAGTCGGTTTTCATTGACCAGCATGGTCTGATGCTTGAGCCATTCCTGCCACGCGGCCTTGCTGACGCTCTCCCAAATCCGTTTGCCCAAAGGGCCAGGGTAGGGCGGAAAATCCAGGCCCTCAGCCTCTATGCCGTACTTGATGCAATTGACGATGCGTGCCATGTGTAGCCTTTTCGAATCTTTGTAAAAGGCTTAACTTTAGCAAGCTTTGTACAGACCCCGTGCGCTGCGCTAAAATGCGGGCTATGGCAAAAGCTGACACTAAAACAAAAATGCTGGCCGACGGCCTGCGTTACAAGTCCAAAGTCTCGGGGTCACCGTTCACGGCGGCAACCTCCTTTGGCGCCGCGACTATGTCGTGTTTCCTGTGCGGCAAGCATCGAGCGCGCTCCCTGATGGTGACACGCAAGATACTTGGCAAATCGCAGGCGGTGTGTTCACCGTCGTGCAAAGCGGCCGACGAAGCCGCAAGCTGACTCCCCGAATTTGAAGATGCTGCTGGATTGGCTGCAAA
>JBAXBQ010000169.1:0-2255 GCA_037141865.1 Comamonadaceae bacterium
GCAGTGTTTGAGGTGCATCGCCAACTGCAGTTTCTGCGCTTGCCCGATGGCGTCTTGGAAGGAGGTCAAACGGTGGTCATGGTGTATTGCCTTAAACTGAGCGACCATGAAGCCCGTCTTGCCCACGTTCACGACAGCGATGTTAGCCGCCACACTTGGGGCCTTGCCTGACCCCGCCTTCATCCTCACGCGCAACGGACGTTACGCAGCAGTGTTTGGTGGCTCCGACAAGCGCCACTACCACGATGGAACTGGATTGGTGGGCCTTTATATCGCCGACGTGCTCGAAGACGAAAAGACCCTCTGGTTTCTGCGCCAAATCGACATAGCACTCAATGCGCGCGAATTGCATGTGGTCGAGTACGACCTGAGCCGACACGATATTAAGGGCTTGGACTCCGAAGGTCCGGTGGACGCCATCTGGTTTGAAGGCCGGGTGCAGGCACTTGGCTTTGCCGTCGACGACGAAGACGCCGTACTTTGGGTTGCCAGCAACATCACGTCGCGCCATCAAGCGGAACAGGACCTGGCTGAGGCGCTGCGCCGCGAGCAACACCAAAGCTTTGAGCAGCGTCAGTTCATCGGAGTGGTCTCACACGAATTCCGCACACCTTTGGCCATCATTGACGGTGTGCTCACCAACATGAAACTGGCTCCGCCTGCGCACGCACAAGACTTGGCGCAACGCCTGGCGACCATTGAATCTGCCAATAGCCAATTGATCGTGCTGACCGACCTCTGCCTCGCCGATGCGCGCGTGGGTGCCGGTCTGCAAGTGGACGAGTGCCAGCCTATCGACCTTTGTGCCCTGCTGGGCCAGGCCGCCGATATGGTCAATCCGGGCGCTGGCGTTAACTGGCTGCGCTTTTTATGCAAATGCCCGCAGGAAGGGCCTTGCTACTTTCAAACAACGCAAGCGTGCGCTATCGTCGGCTCACCCGGGCTGCTGCTCATTGCACTGACCAACCTGTTGGACAACGCCCGCAAGTACGCCCCCCAAAGCAGCATCGACGTCAACATTGTGCTCGACGACATTACCGTGCGTTTGCACATACGTGATCATGGTCTTGGTATCGCCACCTCAGACCACGAGTCCATCTTTGAACGCTTTCGCCGGGGTGGCAACGTCGGTCAACAGACTGGCAGTGGTCTGGGCCTTTATGTCAGTCGCGAAATCATCCGCGGGCATCGCGGTGAATTGCGGCTCGTCTCAAGCGATGCAGGTGGCAGCGTTTTTGAAATCAGCCTGCCACTCACCCACTCCATGCAGGACACCGTTGGCGTGCAGACTTGATGACCAGCGCACCACCAGTCACCTTGGGCGGCGGACCGAACATCGCCGTCATTGAAGACTCGGCACCGCTGCGCGAAAACCTGATACTGTCGCTGACAGCCAGTGGCAAGCTGGCGTGGGGCTGCGCCAGTGCAGAAGCTTTCTACCGGGAAAGTGTCGTGCGCCGTCCCCATATGGTTGTGGTGGACCTCGGGCTGCCCGGTGAGGATGGCATCAGCGTGATCGAGCAACTGCACCGAGTTCCCGATTTGGGCATCATCGTCATTACCGCACAGGGCAGTGATGAGAGCATCCGCAGTGCCACGGCTGCCGGTGCTGACTATTACTTTGTCAAACCTGTGAAGCTGCCGAGTCTGCTGGCAGCAATTGATGCACTGTGGCGCAGGCTGCCGTACAAGGCTAATTCTCTGGTAGTCCGACCTTGGTCGCTGGACTTGCTGGCGCCGAGCCTCACAACGCCAGATCGTACTGCGATACCTTTGAGCCGGGGCGAAGTCGCCTTACTCACCTGCCTTTCCGGCAATGCGGGTCAGATCATCAGCAAGGACGAAATCTGCGTCCAAGTGTTTGGCGTTGCGGCGCCGCATGATCACAATCAACTGGATGTGCTCGTCTCCCGCCTGCGCAGCAAAGCCAAACGCAAGGGCTACGCATTGCCTGTGCGCTCAATCTTCGGCAAAGGCCTGGCCTTTGTCGAACCCATCCGGCGCAGCTGAGCGCGCCGCAGGATGCGAGCGGCTGGGGCAGCCAAAAGTCCTCTCAAATAAATTTCCTCAATTGCAAGAATTGCAAGAATTGCAACTGACATGAAATTGCGATCTTAGATAAGTTCAGGCTTTTAACCGAACAGGACTTCCGTATGAAGATGCGCTCGCTACTGGCTATCTTGGCAGTGATATGCGCTTTCAATGCCTCGTTGGCGCAGACGCCTGCAACCGGCGCGCAACCTGTTGCCGCGGCG
>JBAXBQ010000170.1:0-2157 GCA_037141865.1 Comamonadaceae bacterium
CGGACCGCGCGGGCGCGGCATCACCGTCAGCGTGTTTTTTTCTGGCTAGCAGGAATAAGGCACAGAAAAAAGCCCCGCAGGAGCGGGGCTTTGAAAACTTGCTTCAGAGCTCCAGATTAGAACTTGTAGCCAACAGCGATACCGTAGGAGGCTGGATCCAGCGCCGCGTCCACCGTTTGACCGGTGGACAGAGTCGTCGTCGTGCTCAGCCTCGATTTGCTATACATAACATCGACAAACCAATGGGCATCAATGGTGAGGGTGGCCCCGATCTGCGGCGTCAAGATGTACTTCGATGCAACCGACACCTTGGTGGCTGGTCCACCCGGATTGGTCATCGCCGTCAAGGTACCACTGCCCTGTTCATTAAAGAACTTGGCATAGGTCGCACCCAAACCTACGTAGGGGCGAAACCTGGCGTTGGCTTCCAAGAAACGGTATTGCAGGAACACCGTCATTGGCAGTGCCTGCACCTCGCCAATTTGACCCACGCCGTCGATTGAGCCAGCGCCGTAGAGTTTGTGCTTGAAGGGCAGGGCCAGCGGCACATCGATCGAGATGTTGTCGGTCAGCATGTAAGTGATGCCGCCGCCGAGTTCCGTGTCAGCGGCGGTCGTGGTCTTGCTACCGCCGCCTCGGGCACCGGTCACAGGGTCGAGCGCGACAAAGCTCGGTGCGCTCAGGTCACCGCTGGGGTTGCTGGGCGCGACTCTGGTCGCGCCGGCACGCACCATCCAGCTACCGGCAGTTTGGGCACAAACGCTACTCGCAGCCAGCACAACGGCAGCCACGGCGAGGAACTTCAGTTGGTATTTCATAGGGGTTCTCCTTGAAGTTCGTTGGATTAAAGCCAGCCAGCCTTGGCCAGATCGCGAGACACCAACTGGCTCAGCAGCTTGTGGCCGTACGGGGTGGGATGGACACCATCAGCGAACAGATAATGGGAGGTATCACCTGCCATAAGTGTGGCGGCGCTGCAAAACAGTGAAGTGTTGTTCACTTTTGCCAGATCACAGGCCATGCCCGTCACATTGCTCAGACTGTATTGCTCCGGGTGATTCACCTCATCCTGGATGTTGTGGAAGGCATCCACAATGATCACGCCAGCGGTGCCGGCCAGGCCAGTCTGCAGCGCGTTATTGAAAGCCATGGTCATGGCAAGGACGAGCGGCTGGTTAGCGGGTGTCGCCCTGGCAGACGGTGTCAGGCTGACGTCGGGCAGGTTGACCACCACCACATATTTAGCACCTTTGGCAACTATTTTGTCTTTCACGTAACCGGCCAGTGTTGTACCAGCCGTCACCATCCCGGTCACTGCAATGACAGCGCCAGTGGTGGCAGCGTAGGTGTTGCCGGCCGCAGTGCCGGCTGCTCCGGCACTTGCACCAATCGCCGCTGCATTGGCGACGGCGCTGTTGGTGTAGGCGTTCATGGCGGCGTGCGTGGCAGCCGCTGTCACGGCCGCTGTCACGATGGTGGTTGGCGTGCTGCCAGCTTTTGCCGCTTCAGTCAGGACGGCCAAACCGATGGCTTGTCCAGCCGCCGCCTGATTGGCCGCAGGCGCACCGGCCGCAAGTTGGCCGATCAAGGATTGTGCGAACGCTGTGCTCCCTGCCGCAGTGGCATCCAGCACCAATTGGTCTGTCAGGCCAAATATGTCGTTGGCGCCGGCCAAAACCGTGACCAGCTCACTTCCAGTAAAGTTGGCGGACCCGTTGTCCACCACAAAATTTGCAATTTGCGTGACGACCGGTTCAGTGAGTGGGCCGGCTGTAAATCCGACGCCGACGGGATTGCCAACACCTTTGGGGTCGGTGACACGAGAACCGCCTTGTGCGTAATTGCGGCATCCGGCCGTTGCGGTCTCGGCCACACCAAAACCGCCGGTTCGAGCCGGGCAGGCGGAAGCAGTCAGCCCAAGCTGAGCGGCGACCAATTCCTGCCAATTGGTCGCTGTCTTGGCAAGCGCCGGATTAACAGTGAACCTGCCACCACCTGCAGCCAATATCGGGCCGACGCGATAAGTGCCACCATCACTCAGACTGTCGCCAAAGGTCACCATGGAGGTGAACGCCACGCGCGGTGTCTGATTGCCGTCACCGCCGCCACCGCAAGCCGCGAGCAGCAGCGCCGCGAACAGCGCGGCCCCTAAAACCT
>JBAXBQ010000171.1:0-2133 GCA_037141865.1 Comamonadaceae bacterium
CAGCGGCACCAGCCCATCCATGTTTGGGGCTTGGCGCGCCAGGGTGAGGTGGTCCGCGTGGCATTGCATCGCCAGGCTGTGCGAACCAGCGCCGATGCACAAGGCCATTGGCGCGCTGTGCTCAAGGCCGAGGCGGCAGGCGGGCCCTACACGCTGACAGTCAAGGGCGACAACACCCTGGTTCTGAAGGATGTGCTGGTGGGAGATGTCTGGTTGGCCAGTGGTCAATCCAACATGGAGTGGACGGTCGGGCAATCAGACAACGCGCAGCGGGAAGTCGCGAAATCCAATTTCCCGCTGATTCGCCATGTCAAGATTCCGAAGGCAGTTGCCTTCCAGCCAGCGGCGGATATTGGCGCGTCAAATTGGGTGGTCAGCAATCCGGCAACCAGCGGTGAATTTACCGCCGCCGGGTATTTCTTTGCGCGCAAGCTGCACCAGGAATTGGGTGTTCCGATTGGCATCATCAACGCGTCCTGGGGTGGCACCAACATTGAGACATGGCTCAGTTCCGCTGCGCTGGCGCTGCGGCCTGAGCTGGCAATGACACCCTTGCCGGTGGACGCGGCGCAGTACAACGCACGCTACCTTGAGCGCATGGTGGCGCTGGTCACGCGCTGGCAAGGCGCCGGTCCGGTTGCAGCCGATGCCACCGAAACGTGGAAGGAAATCGACTTTGACGACAGCGCATGGCCCACTTTGCAGGCTCCCCAGTATTGGGAAGAGCAAAGCCTGGAGGATCTCGATGGTGTGGTCTGGTATCGCCGCACGCTTGAGTTGACACCAGAGCAAGCAGAGTCCGACGCAAGCCTGCAACTGGGGATGATCGACGACTGCGACGAGACCTATGTCAATGGGCAGCGCGTCGGCGGCCTGTGTGGTTGGGACACGCCGCGGCGCTACGCGCTACCAGCCGGTTTGCTCAAGGCCGGAAAAAACATGCTGGCCGTGCGGGTGACCGATACCGGTGGCGGCGGTGGTTTCCACGGTGAGCGCAGTGCCATGCGCCTGCAATGGGGTGCCGACAGCATCGCCCTGGCGGGCAGCTGGAGGGCGCGTGTGGAAAACCTCATGGACAAAGGTCAACCAGGGCCCAACGATCTGCCCATGCTGTCGTTCAACGCCATGGTCAGCCCGCTGACCGACTTTCCGATCCGCGGCGTGATCTGGTATCAGGGCGAGAGCAATGTGCCGCGGGCGGCGCAATACGCGCAGACCTTCCCGTTGCTGATTGCCGACTGGCGTGCGCAATGGCAGCAACCCCGGATGCCGTTCTACTTTGTGCAATTGGCGTCGTTCCTGCCGCTGGAAAAGAACAGTTTTGCAGGAAGCCCCTGGGCCGAACTGCGTGACGCACAGCGCCAGACCGCCACGCTGACTGGCACCGGCATGGTCGTTGCAACGGATGTGGGCAACGCCAACGACATTCATCCGCGCAACAAGCAAGCCATCGGCTTGCGCCTGGCGCTGCAGGCCTTGAAAGGCGAGTACGGCAAAAAGAATATCGTGGCTAACGGTCCGGTGTACCGCGCCCTGCGCCTGCACGGCTCGCAGCTGGAGCTCAGTTTCTCCGGGCTGGGGGGTGGTCTGGTGGCAGCCGGCAGCGACGGCGTCTTGCGCGGCTTCGCGCTGGCCGATGACCGTCGGCAGTTCCGACCGGCGCAGGCGCGTATTCAGGGCAACAAGGTGATCGTGTCGCACCCGGACATCATCCACCCAACAGCCGTGCGCTACGGCTGGCTGGACAACCCGGAGCAAAGCAATCTGTTCAACCGCAGCGGTCTGCCCGCGTCGCCATTTCGCACCGATGACTGGCCTTGGCTGACGGACGGGGTGAAGTACCGGTACTGAGTCAAGAACTGAGGTCCAGGTGTGCGTGGGCCGAGGGCGCCGCAGTGGGTGGCTCCGCAAATGTCCTCCGCCCTCTGGGCTCCCCCTTTATTTTGCTGCGCCACCCACGGCATCGCCCTCGGCAACCAGCGTTGGTGGTGTGTGCTGCTCGAATACCAACCCTGCTTGAAGGATCAGGCTGCTGGGGCGCTCAGCGCAGCGGCATAAAGGCGGAGGCCGCAGGCCGGGGGACAGCCGCGAAGCTGAGCGCCCCAGCAGCCTGATCCTCACCGCGTACCCAGC
>JBAXBQ010000172.1:0-2117 GCA_037141865.1 Comamonadaceae bacterium
GCGTCTGCGCAACCCCAGCTTTCGCCAGGACATGGACACGCTGTTGCGCCCCGGCCTAGCCAGGTTCGATGTTGATGCAGCAGCCCAATTGGTGCGAAGTGCATTCCTCGTGCATCTGGCCACACCTTGACGACCAGCCAAACCGCACTTCATTTATTTGCCCAATAACCTTTGCGTACCGAATGCTCGCACATTTTTCGTAAACAAGACACGAGGGGTCATCTTGGTCCTCTGTGCCGTTAGGTGCGAGCAGTACAGTTTCTCCTTTAATTTGACTGGCTGGCTTCAATTCGCCACAAACTTCTGGAGTACCGAGCTTGCAATGGCTGGTCTGTGTTTCATGAGCACTAATGCGAGTGCGATTCGTCTGCTGGCTTCCTACATCAAGTGTAGATACGGGCCTGAAGTACAAGTTCCCTCTCGTCGGTTGACAGGAATATTTAAAGCTATTTGCATTGTGGTTGTCGTGTGGGACATTGAATACTGAGCCGTCAAGCCAACATATGATCCAACAAGGAAGAAGATGAACCTACTGAAAACAATTGCAGGAGTATTGATGGCCGCTACAGGCTCGGCGCACGCCATCGAGCAGCCCAAGTTCACGGTCTTGCAAACGACAGATGTTTTCGAGATTCGCAGGTACGAACCTTATGTTGTCGCCGAGGTTGTGGTGACCGGACCAGCGACTGACGCTGGTAATCAAGCCTTTCCTATACTCGCTGGCTACATCTTTGGCAAGAACAAGGGTGAACGCAAATTCGACATGACTGCGCCGGTGACACAGACGGCGGTCGCAGCGCCGTTGAAGCTGGAGATGACTGCGCCGGTGACGCAGACACCTGCAGCCGAAGGCTTCCTTGTGCAGTTCATGATGCCAGGCGCCTATACGCTGGCGACGCTACCAGAGCCGCTGGACGCCAGAGTGAAATTGCGAGAAGTCCCCGAACAGACTGTCGCTGTCATCAAATATTCTGGGACTTGGTCGCAAAGCAACTATGACGAGCACCTGGGCATGCTCAAAAAGGCCCTGTCTCAAGCCAACATCGCCACACAGGGTGAGCCGGTCTACTCACGCTACAACGCGCCGTTCACACCCTGGTTCTTGCGAACAAATGAAATTTGGTTGAAAGTAAATTGAGCGTCGCAAATTGGCGCGGGATAGCCTCTTCAAGGCCACATTTGGTCGCATCCGACCGGACTTTGAGTACGCAGAACCACCGGCCCCGGTTTGAGTTTCCCCAACTGACAAGCTTCTTAACCGATGAGTGCGAGCTCGGACGGTGCCACGACGCATAAGCCGGTGCGTGGCCACTCCACTAGGACGCCTTTGTCAATATGAGCGACAACGTACCCGTCAGTGTGGCTAATTGTGCCGCGACGAACATGGTTGACCCGTTCGCCGGTTTTAAAGGTAGGCGCGGCAAAATGATTTTTTAAAAAGTGAAGAAAGTTCATAGAAATCGCTGAAAAAAAGTCCGGCTGTTTGGCCGGCTGCATTGATGGAAGTGCGCAATTAGCGAGAGGCCATCCAGTTGCGCTGGCGGTACTCGAGCTCGGCGAACGACTGGGCATGGCAGAGATAAGTTTCAAAGTCCCGCTGCTCCTGCCGATTCGAGTTGCGACCGACGGCTAGGTAAGCAGAGCGTCCCGCAGACCACAAAAATTTAAGGATGCTCATGGATATTCCTGAATTGAGTTAAACCCTTCGTATCAGGGTAAACCCTAGTATCGCACACAACTTCAGCATTCGAAGCACGGGCTGAGTGCATTAGGGAGCTTGACCAGTTTCTGAGCCAGGGTTGACTTTGATGTCACACGGAGCACGAGCAAGCCCCATTGGGTCAATGCCCAGGCCGCATTCAGGGTGTCACGGGCACCGGACAAACTTAACCAGGGCCATGCGGCGCAGACAGGCGTGCGCTACGGTGCCTATTGGGGCCCCAGCAATACACCTGGCGCGCTTCCGGGCTGGTCATGCTCGGCAAGTTTCGGCCAAATCAAACCAAATTCTTAGATTCCAATAAGCCGGACTTCGCACACTTCGCCCCTGCCAAGCTTCGCAATGCCAGGCTGCTCGTCGGCACGATGGTCGCAAAGAACTCCTGCTATGTGGGTAG
>JBAXBQ010000173.1:0-1991 GCA_037141865.1 Comamonadaceae bacterium
TCGTGGAACTGGTGAACGGCCGGTCCTGACCTTCACGGCTGACCGGTTTGGGCACAAAGCTCGATCCCACCGGTGACCGCAGTCCGGCAACCTGATTTTTATGTCGACTTTGTGGTCGCTCAATCGTGACTGCCAACTGGAGGACTCGCTGCCATGCGGAATTACGTTTCACCCTCTAAAGTTGACGCTCATCTCTTGCGGACTGGTGAAGTGACGTGGGAACCCATGTTTGGAGGATAGACAACTGCAAAAGATATTGTTCCTTGAAGCAAGTGCACAACCACGTTTTTTCCGGGCTGGAGAGCAACCTTACTTTGGTCTGCCGCTGAATCCGGCTGCTTCACGCAGTGTGTCGGCATTCATTAACCGGCCTTTGGACACGACCCACAGTGTGTGTCGAAGATCACCGATGTTTTTCGATGGATCGCCGTCGACCAGCACCATGTCGGCAGATTTGCCCACAGCAATCGATCCTGTCTTTCTATCGACCCCCACGATTTTGGCCGGCATGATGGTCGCCGTCTGCAGGGCTTGACCGGGGGTAAGCCCTGCCATGACGTAGAGTTCGAGTTCGCGCACCAGCTCCATGCCCGAACCATCTGTCCCGGCGACTATGGGAACGCCTGCCTGGTAGAGCGCCGCGACAAGCTGCACTTGCTTGCGGAAACTGGCGCGGTAGTCGTCACGTGTCATTCCGCGGGGGACCGCAAAGCCACCCGCGCGAAAGCCGCGTTCGGCGGCTGGGGGCAAGGTGCCCAAGTACGGGGCATACGCCGGTGACAGGTCACCGTTTTCCGGAACAGAGATGCTCTCCACCACTACCAGCGTGGGGTCGGCGATGATCTTCTTGGCAGCCATCTCGGCAACCAGGGACTTCAGCGGCTCTGCTCCAATGTCCACGTCACGTGCATATCGGCCCGGGCCCTCGAATCGCTGCATGCCGTTGGAATGGTTGACCACCTCGTCGGGCATGGCTTGCATCATCACAAAGTAGATGTGGGTGATTTCATCGTAGCCCGCAGCAATTGCATCGTGCGGGCGCATGGTGGCCGGAACGTGCCCGTGGACGTGCAGGCCGAGCCTTTTCGCTTCGGCTAACTGCCCAGGCCCTCGCAGTCAGAGCGATTGAGCGATCGGCGGACGTCGCAATTCGCGCCTTCAATGTGTCGCGTATGCGATTACGGGCAGCATCGTCCAAGCCGGCAAGGTACGTGGGCGCAGCACCCTGCTTCCCTAAAAAGGGGGTCCAGTAGTCGTCAAAGTTCCGGAAAACGGTTGCGACGTCAATTGCGCGCACAGATACCGAGTTCAGGCAAATCTTGCGAAACAACGTCTCAAGTGGTTCGGGTTGACAGGTCGGAAAGCGCTCGGCCTGATCGAGTTTGGAGTCGTGCGGATTGACCTGTACCGCCGCATCCCAAAAGTGCCTGAGCATCTGCATGCCGCCACCATAGTCCCAAACGTAGGCACCTACAGTGCCCCCAGGACGCGTGACCCGCACCATTTCCGTCGCCATGGCCTGCGGGTCCGATACAAAGTTCAGTACGAGCCCCGATAGCTCCTCGTCTCCAGCGACGAGGCTGAAGTCATGTTTGTTGTGCGTCACAAACGCAAACCGATCATGCGCTACACCAGCCTTCACAGCATCAAAGTACGTCTCGACAATGAGGGGAGCTAACAGACGTCAGCATGTGCAATATGGAGCATCGTCGGCGTATGCAACCGTTGGCCGAAAACCTGCCGGTTACCGACGTCGGTCGACACTTACCGGCGTGACTGGGTAGTTACCGAGGCCAGTGGGCACTTGCCAAGGTTCATAGGGGTACCCAATTTCCAAGCCGGGGGCCTCGATATCAAAATACTCGTCGTAATATCAATCTTGCTGGTTGCATATCAAGAATGTTGTGTAAATATCAAATTCTCGTTGCAAGGGCCACCGATTGGCAGACGCGCCAGTGCTTGCGCAGTCATGCATTCAAGCATCACTTTCA
>JBAXBQ010000174.1:0-1976 GCA_037141865.1 Comamonadaceae bacterium
AACAATCATGGTGAAAAGTCAGACGATGGTACGAAAAGACGCATGGCGTCGCTGGTACTGTAGATTGGCCCATCAACCAAATCGGATTGATGGAAATGCCGGTTGATGCTACCGTCCGTCTGGTAGCTTATTGCAACCCTGATTCCCCCTGTTGCACTGGCCTGCTTTCCCCTAGCCGAACCTGCTTCACCCCTAGTCTTCGGAGAAAGACTTGCCCCGATTCATCAAACGTTCGACGCATCGTCTGCTTGTGCTACTGGCCAGTTTGCCCGTTGCGGTGCTAATCCTTGGCAGTCTCTACCAATTTGGCATGGAGCATCTGGAATCAAGCCCTCGTGAATTCTGGCAGAGCCTGGAATGGGCATCTGAAACTCTCACCACCACCGGCTATGGTGCGGATTCGCATTGGCATCATCCATTGATGAATTTGTTCGTCATGCTGGTTCAATTTTCAGGATTGTTCCTGGTCTTCCTCATCTTCCCGATTTATGTCTTGCCCTACTTCGAAGAACGCTTTGAGTCAAAGTTGCCACGCATGCTACCCGCCATGAATGGGCGGGTGCTGTTTTACCGCTACGGTCCTGCGGTTGACTCCTTAATCGAGGAATTACATCGGGTCAAAACCCCTTTCGTCATTTTGGAAGAAAATGACACTCTCGCCCGCCAACTGCGTGATCGTGGTTACCAGATTGTCTTTGGAAAACTGGAAGAACAAGCTGAATTGTTGGCAGGTGTCGAGTCGGCACGGGCACTGGTCAGTAATGCCGATGATCACTCGGATGCCACCTTCATCATGATGGCACGCGAGCAAGGATTTTCAGGGTTGATTTTTGCGCTGACCGAAGATCCATTACACCGGGCACCGATGTTGAAGATCGGTGCCACAGCGGTCTTTACTCCAAGTCATGTCCTCGGCGCGGCCCTTGCAGCTCGCGCCAGTGCGCGTATCAGTCCTAGAGTGGAGGGTTTGGCACTACTTGGCGAGTACGTTGGTTTGATGGAGTTTAGGGTGCAACCGACGAGTCCGTTAGCCGGTCAACGCCTCGGTGATTTACATATGCGGGAACACCACGGAGTGACAGTGATTGGCCAGTGGCGTGAGGGGCGTTTTATTCCGGCTGAGGGACCGGATACCCGTATCGGTTCCGGCGCCATTCTCGTGGTGGTGGGCGCGCACGCCAACCTCGCCAAGGTTGAACATCTGGCCATGCCTCTTCGCCGCCACGGTCCAATCGTGGTGGCTGGGTATGACAAGGTGGGCAACAAAGTCGTGGAGATGTTGCGCGATGCCGGGGAATCCACCATCGTAATTGACGAGCGTGCGGCCCCTGGTGTCGATGTCATTGGCAATGTATTAGTGCATGCCACATTAGAACAAGCCAGGATCCGCGAAGCCAGCGCTATCGTATTGGCCCTCAGTAATGACAGCGCCGGTGTGTTTGCCGCAGCGGTCATTCGTGACTACGCCCCAGACGTGTCGCTCATCGCCCGGGTGAATCGGGTACCGAATGTGGCCCGTCTATATCAGGCTGGTGCCGATTTCGCACTATCAGTCAGCCAGGTGTCCGGTCAAATCCTTAGCCATCACATTTTAGGTGAGGATGCGGTCACGGTGGAACAGCGCATCAAGTTTGCCCGCGTGGCCGCTGGGCGTCTAGCGGGTGTCCATCCGTGGCGAGCCAGTGTCTCGGAAGACACTGGCGTCGCTGTGGTAGCCGTGGAACGAGATCAAGAGGTATTCGTTGAATTCGACTCCCAGTTTCGGGTGCGTCCGGAAGATGTGGTGTTTGTCTGTGGTGCTCGAGGCAGTTTGGACAGGTACATGAGGGAGTTTGACGCCTCAATCAAGTAGGCAGGATCTGAGAGTCAAATGCCATAACGTCGTATTAACAATATCAGTCGATTCAGGTTTGGTTTGGTCATTGTACCTCCCATCGCACATGACCAAACCTGTTCTCCACGCTTCCAGCCAAACA
>JBAXBQ010000175.1:0-1915 GCA_037141865.1 Comamonadaceae bacterium
TGAATGGGTCGTTGCGGCGCTGTCGGTTCAGCGGCGTCATGATCAAAATTTTGCAAACTCATTAAATCTCTCCTCAGTTTAAAAAAGATCCTTCTTGGACAATGGAAGCGCACATCACGGGCAAGCTAATCTGCAAATGCGCGCGCGAATCTAAGCAAATCTAAGCGCGCTGATGGAAAAGACCGGATTCGGCTCCCGTGGCGCAGGGTTTTGAGCGGCAGGTCGGCGCCGGTGGCCTCGAGCACCTTGCGCCGCAGGCGGCGGATCTGGGTGTCCAGGCGGCAGCAAAAAATCTTTTCCCATAAACACCCCGGAATTTGTTGATAACCCGGTTTGTACACAAAAAAGAAAAAGATTTACTACAAATTACTACATGGAGCGACGCGCCGCGCCAGCGCTTGCACGGCGGCCAGCAGTTCGTCCTGCGCCACCGGTTTGAACAGACACAGGTCAGCGCCGCTGCCGTAACCGTCCACGGTGTCTGTTGCCTTGACTCTGCCCGTTACCAGGATGATGCCGACTTGCGGCTGCGCGTGGCGTATCCGTGCGGCCAGGCTGATGCCGTCTTCGCCGGGCAGGTTGATGTCGATCAGGTAGACGTCGGGCTGAAATAAACACCACTGGGGTTGCTCAAAAACACCTGGCCGTTGGCGCTGATGCGGCCGAAGATCTGGCTCGGGTTGGCGTCGAGCACGCGGTTCAACGTGACACTGCTGGCGCTGGGTTGCTTGAAGTTGACTTGGGCCTGGCTGCCGACGTTGAAGGTGGCCCAGTCGATGGCGGCGCGGTTGCTGCTCTGGTTGACGTTGAGCGTGGCCGCGCTCTGGCTGATGTTGGCCTGGCCCGCCACCACCTGCCCACCGGTAGGGAGCTGGGTGGGTGCAGGTGCGGATGAGATGGCTGGGTTGGGTGGTGCCGCCCAGGCTGGGGTTTGCAATAGTGGCATCAGCGCGGCCGCCGCCGCCAGCAGCACCGCCCCAGAGGACCGTTTGCCGCGCCCCTTGGCCGTTTCAGCGGCGGCAACCCAGGTGTTGGTGATTTCGTTGTAGATCAGGCGGTATGACTTGTTCATGATTTGACACTTTGGCTTTTTTGACGGGCTTGGCTTAGCACGGAATTTGACAAAATGCTGTCGCGGGTGATAGCATTGAAGGCATGAATGCGCTTGTCATCGATACCAATGTGTTTGTTGCTGCGTTGCGTAGCGCCGATGGCGCATCGCGTGCGGTGATTCGGCGCTGCCTGCAAGGGCAATATGCGCCTTGCATGTCGTTGGCACTGTTTGCCGAGTACCGCGATGTCATGGGACGCGAACCATTGTTCGTGGCATCGCCGCTGACCAGTGGGGAGCGGCAGGAGCTGTTTCATGCCTTCGTCGCGGTATGCCGTCTTACTGAGATTTATTACCTGTGGCGCCCCAACCTGCGTGACGAAGCCGACAACCATGTGCTTGAACTCGCGGTTGCGGCGGGCGCTCAAGCCATCGTCACCTACAACCGCGCTGATTTTTTGAATGCCGAATTGCATTTTCCCGAGCTGCGCATCACCACGCCAGCCGATTTGTTGAAGGAGGGTTGATATGTCAGTTGTTACTTTGCGCATCCCGGATGAGAAGCACTTGCGGCTCAAGCAGTTGGCAGCCAGCCGAAACACTAGCATCAACCGGCTGTTTGACGAACTCGCCACCACGGTGCTGGTGCAACACGACCTGAGCGTGCAATTTAGAGCCGCCGCGCGATCCGGCAATCCGGCACGAGGCCTGGCCTTGCTGGATAAATTGGACGCACATTTTGCTGGTTGAGGGAGAGCCGTTAAATCCGTTACGCTACAAATTGGGTGGCTGCTCGCGCATATTCCACGAAGGCTAGAGGCTGATTTCATATAAATGCTTGGGGCAACTCAAAACCGCACGCTG
>JBAXBQ010000176.1:0-1915 GCA_037141865.1 Comamonadaceae bacterium
GACATCGTCACTTACCTGGATACGCTCGACAACGGTGTGCCAGACAAGTCGATGACGCCGGCCAAGCCGGTGCAACTGGTGGTGGCAAGACTGATCGATGGGTTTGGTCTGGAAGGCCTGTTGCAGGTGGCCATGCACTACCGCTGGAGCTACCGCGACCAGCAGGAACTGTTTTTGCAAACCGAGTTTGGGCGCGGACTGTATGCTGGTGCGGACCGTGACGCACGCCGTGGCGCCGGCCGGCGCGTCATGGACTTCTTCAGTTCCAGCCTGCCCGCACTGGGAATCAACCCGCAGACCATTCCAGCCATTGAGGCTGCCTACGAAGAACTGCTTGAAGCGCTTGACGTTCACTTCCAGAGCTACCCCTATGTGATGGGCTGGCGCGTCAGTATTGCCGACCTGGGTCTGATCGCGCCGATGTACGCGCACCTCGGGCGCGATCCTTACCCCACAGCGCTGATGAAAAAGCGCGCCCCCAACGTCGCTCGCTGGGTAGAGCGTATGCAACTGCCCAACACACCGGATGGTGAATACGCTGCGCACGTTGCGGACTGGCTGCCCGATGACGCCATTCCCGCCACCCTTGAGCCGGTGCTGGCCTTGTTGTTCAAGGACTGGGGGCCGCAGCTTGCCGCCGATGCCGCCAGCTACGGGCAGTGGTTGGACGCCAACCCCGGGATGGAAGCAGGACATTTGGTGAACATGAACGATGGGCGCCTGGTGCACCCCACACTCGGCATGGTGCGCTACACATGGCGCGGTGTGCAGGTGCAACGCGCCAGCGCCATGCATGGCTTGTGGTTATTTCAAATGGCACAGGCTGCGGCCCAGTCATTGCCTGCAGACGCCCTCCGGCGTTTGACTGCCTTGTTAGAGCGTACAGAAGGACAGGATTTGATGGCCTTGCCACTGCCGCGCCCAATGGAACGCCGCAACAACGTGCTGGTACTGCAATAGCCAAAAGCGGGTTTTATACAAAGGGCTCCCTGCGTCTCAGCGTGGGCAATATGCATCTCAACCATAGGGAATTGAAATGAGTGACACAGTGCTGGTGAGCATCGATGAAGGCGTCATGATCGTAACGATCAACCGCCCTGAAGCCAAGAATGCAGTCAACTCAGAAGTGGCCGAAGGCATTGCTGCGGCGATGACTGAGTTGGACAGCAACCCGAACATCCGTCTGGCAATTTTGACGGGTGCAGGCGGCATGTTCTGCTCGGGGATGGATTTGAAAGCCTATATCCGTGGCGAGTCTCCTTTCATCGATGGCCGCGGTTTTGGCGGGCTCTGCAGCGCACCACCGCAAAAGCCGTTGATCGCGGCGGTTGAAGGTTTTGCGTTAGCCGGTGGGTTTGAACTGGCAATTGCTTGCGACCTGATCGTGGCAGGCGACCACGCGCGTTTCGGCACACCCGAGGTCAAAGTCGGCTTGATTGCGGGTGCTGGTGGACTATTGCGCACGCCACGTCAAATCCCGCAACGCGTCGCCATGGAATTGGCTCTGACGGGCGAGATGATCAGCGCCGCGCGCGCCTATGAACTGGGTTTGGTCAACCGCGTGGTCACTTCCGGGGGCGCACTGGATGCAGCGTTGACGCTTGCGCGCGTGATAGCCGCCAATAGCCCACTTGCCGTGACCGCAAGCAAGAAAGTTATCCGTGAGTCACAAGACTGGCTGACTGGCGAGATGTTTGCCCAGCAGGAACCTTTGCTCAGAGCGATCGCCAAGAGCAAAGATGCCATCGAAGGCGCCACAGCGTTCGCAGAAAAGCGCCGCCCAAAATGGCAGGGTTGTTAACCGTCGAACAGGCTGAACGCCGTTTTGCAATTCTTTCTTGGGGAATGAAATGAATACTTTGGTTCGTTACGAATTGAACAACGATGTAGCGACGCTTCGGATGGACGACGGCAA
>JBAXBQ010000177.1:0-1788 GCA_037141865.1 Comamonadaceae bacterium
CGACTTCGCTCACCACCGCACCGCCCTTGACCGCCACTGCGCTGGCGCCCAGTGCAAGCTGGTTCGCCTGTTTGGCGTTCTCTGCGTTTTGCTTGACAGTTGAGGTCAGTTCTTCCATCGACGAGGCTGTTTCTTCCAGTGAACTGGCCTGCTGTTCGGTGCGCTGGGAGAGGTCGGCGTTGCCGCTGGCAATCTCCTTGGTGCCGCTGCCGATCGCCTCAGTGCCCCTGCGCACCTCGCCGACGATCTTCTTCAAGTTCTCGTTCATGTCCTTCAAGGCCTGCAGCAGCATGCCGATTTCGTCCCGGCTTTTCACTTCCACTGTGGCGCTCAGGTCGCCCGCAGCCACGCGCTGCGCGAGCAGCACCGCCTCGCCCATCGGTTGGGTAATGGATCGGGTGATGGCATAGCCCACTGCCGTGGCAATCAGGGTGATCAGCGCGATTAAGCCGAGCATCGAGTACTGGAAATTCCGCAAGCGCGACTCGCGGCCGTGTGTCATGTCGCTCAACTCCGTCATGGCACGGGTATTCAGGGCGAACAGGGTATCGATCACGCCGGTGTAGATCTTGAAAAACTCGGCCGAATCAAACGAGAGTTTGTCGGGCCTGATCACCTGCTCCTCGGCCAGGCGGATCGCTGTTTCCACGGCTGCCTCGCTGTGCTTCATCGGCTCTGCCAGCGCGGCCTTGATGGCAGGATTCAACTCCACCACCTTGCCAAGCACCACTTTCATGTTCTGAGCATGAAACTTGGTCAGCCTGATCAGGCTCGACAGGTCGGCACGATCTTCCTGTGTAATCTCCTTTTGCGCCAGAAAGCGCGCGCCGCGGGCGCGCGCCTGGCCGAGCGACTCGGTCAGATTGGGCAAATGCACCAGCACCGCGTTGATCAGGAAATAGCTGTCCGCGTCCGGGTCGAGCGACAAGCCGAACTCGTCGGCGGTCTGGTCCACCACCACGAGGTATTCGGCGACCAGTGCGGTGTGCCTTGCAAAGCTCTGGGCACCCGTGATGGACTTTTGCGCTACGTCTTGGGCGAGCGACTTCCAGTTTTGTGTCGCCTTCGTCCAGTTGGCGACGATCTTGGCTTGCTTGATGTCGTGGCCGAGGATCGTGCCCGCTTCCCCGATCAGCTTGTCGACCTGCACCTGCGTCTGCTCACGCTGACCGGCCATGCTGGCGTTGCCGCCGAGGAACCCCGCAGACATGCCGCGATGCTGCTGGGTATATTGAATGACGCGCAGCAGGGCCCTGGACGGCTCGATGCCTGCCGATTCCGTTTGCGCTGCGCGAATGCCGGCATTGCTGGTGAGCAGGTACATCACCGTTGGCGGCAGCGCCACGGCGATGCCAAGCAGCCCGAAGATGGCCAGCTTCTGCCAGATGATCAGTCGACCGAGCAATCCATTCATATTTCGTCCCTTGCATTCTCAGAACAACCTGCCGCCGCCGCCCTGGCCGGGATGCCGCCGCAAACGTGTTACGCCCGTGTTGCGCGGTCCCGAGCTTGCCTAAAACTCTTCCCAGGGCTCTTCGCCGCCACCGCCAGCCGCCGCCACCTTGGCCCGCGGCGCTGCAGCCTGGACTGCCGTCGGCTTGCCCTGCAGGCGCGCCACGTTGGGCGCCCGGTTCGGTCCACGCCGCTCAGCCAGTGAGCGCATCGGCGGACGAACGCGGCTCACCGTCTTCGCCAGTGCCTCACTGTTGCGTGCGCTCGCAGCCTTGCCGATATTGAACACCGCCACTGCCGCCTCGAGGTTCTGCGCCTGCTCTTCCAGGGACTCTG
>JBAXBQ010000178.1:0-1761 GCA_037141865.1 Comamonadaceae bacterium
CCTAACTTAATGTAGCCGAGCGCCTATCTTGGCATTCCCAAGCTAGACGACGAAATAAGCTGGGCAAACCGGTTTGATCGAAACAGCGGCATGCGGCGAAACGCCTCTTGCAACCTGCATTCGAATTGTATATACTGGATATAATCACAGTATTCATGATGTTCGCCAAACCCGTCTCCTATACTCCCCAGTCGCCCCGCTTGCTGGATCAGCTACGGGAGGTTCTGCGGTACAAGCACTATAGCTTGCGCACCGAAGAGGCGTACCTGTATTGGGTGAAATTCTTTGTGCGTTGGCATGGACGCAACGGCCAAGTGCGCCATCCGCGCGAATTGGGGGCCGCAGAGGTTGAGCAGTTTTTGTCCATGCTGACTGCACAGCGCAATGTATCGGTGTCCACCCACAACCAGGCGCTCAGTGCCCTGTTGTTTTTGTACCGCGAGGTTTTGGGCGTGCAGTTGCCATGGCTTGACGATGTGCAGCGCCCGACTCGGCCAAGGCGTATTCCATCCGTATTGACCGTTACAGAGGTGGCGACCTTGCTGGGTGTAATGACCGGGGTTGAACTGTTGCTGGCCAAGTTGTTGTATGGCTCGGGTATGCGGCTCAACGAAGGGCTGCGCCTGCGGGTGAAAGATGTGGACTTTGATCGGCACGTGCTGGTGGTGCGTGACGGCAAGGGTGGCAAAGACCGGGTAGTGATGTTGCCGCGGTCGCTGGATGCCGCGTTGCACTCCCAGATGTCACAGGCGCGCACTGTGTGGGAGCATGACCGGCAGCAGCACCAGCCCGGCGTTGAGGTACCTGACGCGCTGGCTACCAAATACCCAGGTCTTGGCCAGCGCTGGGGCTGGTTCTGGATCTTTCCAGCTCCCAAGTTGTCGATTGACCCACGTTCACGCATCGAGCGGCGACACCATTTGTACGAAGAGCGTTTGCAACGTGCCATCAAGCTGGCATGCGCTGCGGCGCAGATTCACAAACCGGTATCCGTCCACACCCTGCGCCATTCGTTTGCGACCCATTTGTTGCAAGCAGGCACGGACATCCGCACCGTGCAAGAACTCCTGGGCCACAGCGACGTCAGCACCACGATGATTTACACCCACGTGCTCAAGGTGGCGGCGGGTGGCACGGCCAGCCCGCTGGATGCATTGGGCAGCTTGGCTGACCGATAGCGCCCTGAAGCTTGCATGGCTTCTGGCCAGTCAAGCCAGCAAACTGCGCCGACTAAAATCTGGCCTATCTCCTGAAAGCCCACGCCCCCATGCCACGCCAACTGTTTGTCACCACCGCCCTGCCCTACGCCAACGGCAACTTCCACATCGGCCACATCATGGAGTACATCCAGGCTGACATCTGGGTGCGCTACCAGCGGATGATGGGCAACGCGGTGGACTTCTGTTGTGCTGACGATGCGCATGGCGCGCCGATCATGATTGCGGCTGAAAAAGCCGGCAAGACGCCGCAGCAGTTTGTGGCCGACATTGCCGCTGGCCGCAAGCCTTACCTGGACGGTTTTCACATCGGCTTTGACAACTGGCATTCCACCGACGCCCCGGAAAACCATGAACTGGCGCAGCAGATTTACCGCGATCTGCGCGACCACCCGGGCGGCTCGCTGATCGAAACCAAAACAGTTGAGCAGTTCTTCGACCCCGAGAAGAACATGTTCCTGCCGGACCGCTTCATCAAGGGCGAATGCCCCAAGTGCCATGCCAAGGACCAGTACGGCGACAACTGCGAAGTCTGCGGTGCGGT
>JBAXBQ010000179.1:0-1676 GCA_037141865.1 Comamonadaceae bacterium
GTGCCCAAAACGGTCAGCGGCGAATTGAGACAGCGGTCATCCACCACCAACATGGCGCAAGGATAAGCGGCCGTTCGCAGCTGCAAGAAAGGCACCCCAATCTAGGGCAGTCACGCGTGGAAACATCGAAGTGACCATTACTGTGGCACCATAAGCGCAACAAAGGTCAAGTTTGGTTGGGCTTCTTGTTTGGTATTCGGGTTGATTCTGTGCAACCCAACGTGGTCCTGTTGTGCTCAGCTGGTCATCTAGTTATTGTTGGAGACCCATTTGAAAGCAGTTAATCGGAAGAAGGTGATCGTCATTGGCGCTAATTTTGCTGGACTAACTGCGGCCATTGAATTGCCCAAGAAATTTGACGTGACGGTGATCGACCCATCCCCGCATTTCGAATGGACTCCAGCAATCCACGAAATACTCTCCGGCGTGAAGACACCGCGAGGTCTGCAACTCGACAGGGCCCAGATCATTGCAAGCGCAGGTCATCGTTTTGTACAAGACAGCGTTACACGCATTGACGCGCGCCGCCGACGAGTGGCCACTGCCGCTGGGGATTCCCTAGCCTATGACGTGGCCATCGTTGCTGTGGGGGGCGTGACGAATAACTACCACATACCCGGTGTGGACACCTACACGTTTCCGTTCCGGACCATCGCGGACAGTCTAGCCATAGAGCAGCGGCTCGACGCCGTACGGCAGTCGAAGTCTGCGCTTCAGGTAGTTGTCATCGGAGGCGGCATATCGGGTGTTGAGGCGTTGGGCGAGATGTTGCGGCGCTACCGCCATAGTCCGAAGGTTTCGTTTGCCATCGTCGAGGCAAGCAATCAACTGATGCCCGGGTTTCCCAAGGTGATTGACGCCGACCTGAGACGTATTTGCCAAGAACACGCAGTGTCGATTCATACGGGAGACCCGGTGAAACGTATCACGCCCAAAGGCGTTTGGCTGGCTTCTGGCAAGCGTGTGCCGTCGGCACTTACCATCTGGGCCGCAGGACTTGCGCCTCCATCCCTGTTGCGTGAAGCGAAATTGATTCGTCATCCACACACTTGGGCGCCCGTTCATCAATGCTTGCAGAGTCGTTACGTGAAAGACATCTTTGTCATTGGCGACGCTGCAGCGTTGCCCAAACCGGTAGGTAAGCAGGCCTTTAACGCGATCGACATGGGCGAACTAGCCGCGCAGAATGCTACGCGCTGGTTGGCAGGTCAGAGCCTGAAGGACTTCAAACCACCAGCGAAACCAATGCTTGTGGCGTTTGGCGATCTGGAGACATACCTTGTGGCGAACAAAACTGTGCTTGCCAGCAAGGCCTTGGCTGCAGCAAAAGAAGGTGTCTATCAGCTATTTATGGCGCAAACCACGCCACAGGTTGGATTGAGCGCAGTGCAAGGTGCGCTACGACGGCTGCGCAAGAGCTGGCGAGAACTGGTCGTGCCTGGTCTGCTCTCGATCAAAGACTTCCGCGCAATGAAAGATAGTCGGGTTTTGAAACTACTGTGAACGAAAAGCTACGACCAAACCTGGTCACGACCGGAGTTTGACCTCGTAGATTTGCTAATCACAACGCTGCCGTAGAAATCAGACTGCCAGGCTGCGGTCATTCGTGAGCAGGAGCAGTGTGCCCATTCCTGACGACCAATATTTTGAGGACCTGACGTTCGCAGCAACGGTCA
>JBAXBQ010000180.1:0-1667 GCA_037141865.1 Comamonadaceae bacterium
GCTTTCTGCGAGCACTATGCGATGACACCCACGCGTAACAATCTTGGCCAAAGCCACGAAAATGGCAGCATTGAATCGCCCCACGGCCACCTGAAGAATCGTATTGAGCAGGCCCTATTACTACGCGGGTCGACTGATTTCAAAAGTGTTGGCGCGTACCAACACTGGCTGGAGGAAATCGTCGCTGTCATCAACTGCGGTCTGGCTGCCAAACTCGACAGAGAGCGCTCTAGCCTGCAAATATTGCCACCAAACAAGGCCCTTGACTACAACGAGACCGTAGCCTGTGTCACCAGTCAGAGTACCATTCAAGTTGCACTGACCACCTACAGTGTGCCATCGCGCCTGATTGGCGAGCGCCTTAAGGTTCATCTGTACGACGACCGCCTCATTGCCTGGCTGGGTGGTGAACAGGTCTTTATCAGTCCCCGCATCCGTGCCGCCAAAGGAAAACGCCGTGCCCGCCGCATTGATTACCGGCACATGATAGGGAGCCTCAAGAAAAAGCCGATGGCGTTTTACCGCAGCCAATACCGCGACGATCTGTTGCCCGATGACAATTACCGTACCCTATGGCAATACTTCGACGAACGCCTGGAGCCGCGTCCGGCCTGCAAACTCATGGTGGGATGCCTGGCCCTGGCGGCGGAATACAACTGCGAAAGCGCCCTGTGCCACGCCCTGCTGGAGGACATGCAAGCTGGCCGAATCCCTGAGTTACTTGCCCTGCAACGGCGCTTTGGCAAATCCCCGCCGCCGCAACCCGCGCAACAAGTCTCTCAGCATCCGTTGGCGAACTACGACGCCCTGCTCAACAATTCTACCCAGGAGGTGAGTCATGCCGCATACTGAAACCCTGCCCCTGCTGCTCAAGCAACTGCGCCTGCCCACCATGCAAAGGCGCTGGCAAAGCCAGCACAAGCACGCCCTGCAAGACAATTGGAGCATGCCCCAGTATCTGAGCGTACTGTGCGAGGAAGAATTGGCACAGCGTGAAAACCTGCGCCTGCAACGCTATCTCAAGGAGGCTAAATTACCCCTGGGCAAGACGCTGGAAAAATTCGACTTCAACGCTTGCCAGGTGCATCAGGCCCAGATTAGTCACCTGGCGCACGACGGCCAATGGCTGGAAAACGCTGAGAATTTGCTCCTGTTCGGCCCCAGTGGTACCGGCAAAACCCATCTCGCCGCCGCCCTCGGCCACGCTCAGGTGCAGCGGGGGCAGCGTGTGCTGTTCAGCCCAACGACAACTATCGTCCAGCACTTACAGCAGGCCAAACGACAACTACAATTGCCACAGGCACTCGCTAAACTCGACAAGTACGCATTGCTGATTCTCGATGATATCGGTTACGTCAAGCCGTCAGAGATCGAGTCATCGGTGCTGTTCGAGTTAATTGCCCATCGCTACGAAAGCACCAGCCTGGTGATCACTTCAAACCAGCCATTCAGTGCTTGGGAAAGCATTTTCAGCGACACCATGATGACAGTAGCGACGGTTGATCGCCTAATTCACCATGCGACGATTATTGAGATCCGGGGAGAAAGTTACCGAAAAACTGAAGCTATAAGGAGAGCCCAGAAGATCGGCTAGTACGACAAATTATTGTGTGAAAAACCGGCCAAAATAATTGTCGCTGACCGGCCAAAATAGTTGACGTTTAACA
>JBAXBQ010000181.1:0-1626 GCA_037141865.1 Comamonadaceae bacterium
TCGAAAAGTGAGGAAGAATAATTGCAATATCGAATCATGTCCGTTAAGAATTATTCCTGAATCCGTGATTTAACATCAAATAAATGTCGATTTATCTTTATAAATCAACGACTTAGGTGTAAAATGCTGTTCACCCTGAAGGTGAGCAACATCATGACCGAATTCATAATCAAAAAGCTGTCCTACGAGCTCAGTTCCCACGCCGGTTTGGCCTTCGTTGGTAAATATCTCAAGGGAATCAAATTCAACTCGCTGGTCGATCCAATGTTCCCCGCGCGCTCGGGCATTGCCAACAGCGACATCCTCAAGAGCTACCTGGCCTTGCTGTGTCTGGGCAAGAACGACTTTGACGCCATCGAGAACTTTCGGGGCGATGAGTTCTTCAAGCGCGCTCTTGGGCTTGGCGGCGTTCCTTCGAGTCCTACCCTGCGCCAACGTCTGGATGCCAACGCTTCTTCCTGGTTTGATCTGGCAGCGCGCATGAACCAGGCTTTGCTCAGCAGTCGCATCAATGGCAAGCCCATTGACTTCGGTGCGCTGTCCTGTGGGTACACCCCGGTTGATCTCGATACCTTTGCCATGGACAACGGCAACACCAAGAAAGAACTGGTTGGTCGCACCTACGCCGGAGTGGACGGCTACTGCCCCTTTGCCGTGTACCTGGGCAGCCTGGGCTATTGCCTGGAGCTTGCCCTGCGCCCTGGCGTTCAACATTCGGCCTCTGAGAGCGAATACAACTTTGAGCGCGCCTTGCCCATGGCCGCAAGTCTTGTCTTGGGGTCTTTGCTGGTGCGAGCCGATTCCGGCTTTTGCTCTTTGAAGCTGATGCAAGAAATCACGGCTCAGGCCAGCAGTCTGAAGCGCGATATTGCCTTCCTCATCAAGTGGAACCCGCGCCGAGCACCGGTGGAGACGATTGCTGCGTCGAGGGTGGCCGATGCCAGCACACAGTGGGTGATTGATCGCCTTGGCAAGCGGGAGTGCGTTTGGCAAGAGAGTCTGGAATTGGCCGGTGTCGGCTCCGATGCCAACCCGGCCCGGCGCGTCTACCGGCTGGTCGAGCGCACCATCGACAAACATGGCAACGCCTTGCTGTTGCCCGAGTACGTACTTGAAGGTTGGACGACGACATTGCCACATTCCGAGCGCTTCAGCCCGGCCGACATCATTGCGCTGTATTGTGATCACGCCACCCATGAGCAGTTCCATTCTGAGTTCAAGAGCGATATGGATCTGGAGCGTCTGCCCAGTGGTAAGTTTGACACCAACTACCTGGTATGCCAACTCGCTGCTGTGGCGATGAACTTGCTGCGTTTGATCGGGCAGAACACCCTGAACGAGCCTGATGCACCGATGCGCCACGTTGCCAAGCGCAGGCGCATCAAGACGGTGATGCAGGAGTTGATGTTCAAGGCGGCCAGGATGATCAAGCATGCCGGGCGTTGGTTTCTTGGTCTGGGAGACAGTGACAGTGGCTATGCGGTGTTTGAGCGCCATTACGGGCGACTCAGCACTGGGTAGCGTAGGTAGCGGCGCAGCCAAAGCCTTCTCATACAGTGGTCGGGGATAAACTCGCGCAAAATCAGCTCCAATTCCGGCAAAGTTGGCTCCAAGCAGCGCAAAATC
>JBAXBQ010000182.1:0-1608 GCA_037141865.1 Comamonadaceae bacterium
CCGCAGGCACTGATCAGCAAGGAGGCCGCCAGCGCACAGGCCGACAGGGTGAAGGTTTTTGCAAAGCGATTCATGGAATTTGCTCCTGGCTGAAATTAAAGTGGGTGCGGTGGTTGAAAACTCGAAAGCGCATTCATGAAAGCGCTTTCAGACGATCTTAGAGGCAGGTACGATCTTTTGCAATGGGTTACTCGTAGGTGGTTTCCCTAAGCGGGCACTAGGGGTTTCCCTAGGTCAGCAGTTGTTTTGCGGTACCAGTTGAGTATGCTTGTCATAGTGTGAACAAGTGATTACAATTTAACCATGTTGATCGTTAAACAACTGCCAAAATTCACAGACTGGCTTGATAGCCGCAAGGACAGCATGACGCGCATTCGTCTGGCCAAACGCTTGGACAAGGCACAGCGTGGGTTGCTGGGAGATGTTGCCCCAGTGGGTGAAGGCGTGTTTGAGATGCGCGAGTTCTTTGGCCCCGGCTGGCGCATGTACTACGTGCAAACGGGCGATATATTGATTGTGATGCTTGGGGGTGGCGACAAATCCACTCAGCAGGCCGACATTGCGGCGGCGATTGCGCTGTCCAAAACCATTCAGGAGTGATTCACCATGACCCAAAAGATCAAACTTGCCGACTTGCCTGTGTTCGATATGGCGGAGCACCTCAAGACCGATGAAGACGTCGCCAATTACTTGACGCTGGCGCTGCAAGAAGACGACCCCTCCGAGTTGACTCACGCGCTGGGCATGATTGCCCGGGCGCGTGGCATGACCGAGGTGGCCAAAATTTCAGGCTTGACCCGCGAAGCCCTGTACAAAGCGCTGCGGCCCAACTCGCAACCACGCTTTGACACAATCTCTCGCGTGTGCAATGCGCTGGGGGTGCGACTTGTAGCGCAGGCCAGCCCTGTGCAGGCCGCGTGAATCGGGGAAGTGCTGGCCCTGCGCCTGCCCGGCCTCCAGCAGAACGACTACCTGGGCAAAACCACGCGGAGCCAGCAACTCATGAGCCGACTGGGGGCGCAATATTGCGCGCGCCACGCTCAAGGCCCCAAAAGTCTATTGATACACCCGCACATAGTCCACCTCCATCTGGTCTGACACAAAATTGGCAGGTATGGCGCCGCCCAGGTCACCGCCCATGGCCAGGTTCAATATCAGGTACTGCGGCTTGTCAAAAGGCCACTTGGTATAGTCACCGTCTTTGGGATTGAGGTACTCAAAATAGTTGTTGCCGTCGACGCCTAGCTGCAACTTGTCGGCGGACCAGGTTAGCTGGTAATTGTGGAAACTGGTGCAGGCATCGCTCAGCGAAATACTGGAGCCTTTGGCCACACCCAGACTGCCGTTGTAATAGTTGAAAGCCCGCGTGTGAATGGTACCCAGCACCACGGCTTTGTCGGCAGCGCTGATACCTCTTTGTTCCATCAGGTCAATCTCGCCATCGCCGGGCCAGACGCCGCCCGTGCCCAAAGTCCAGATGGCCGGCCAGGTGCCCAGGCCGCACGGTAATTTGGCGCGCACTTCATAGAACCCATAAGTCCAACTGGCTTTGCCGCGCGTGATCATGCGCGCCGAGGTGTATTGCTGGTTGCCGTAGTCGGTGAAGAC
>JBAXBQ010000183.1:0-1503 GCA_037141865.1 Comamonadaceae bacterium
GCCAAAGTGACAACTACGCACCCGTCCGGCCAAAGCAGATGAAGTGCCCCTGCCCTGAAGGCCAGGGGCATTTCATCTGCACTCCGTTTGCCCTACGCATGCGGAAGCTATTGGCAATATGACTGGACTTCCACTCGACCATTTGTTACACCGGAAGCATGAAAAGGCACGAGTCGGCTCATGAACCGGAAATTCTCAAACGCGTGACCGTGCGGCTACTGCGCGAAGAAGAACGGCCGCGATTCGACACGTTATTGGAACAGAAGCATTACCTGTGCAGTGCGCGAATGGTCGGTCGGACGCTACGCTACGTGGCGGAACTCGACGGCGAATGGGTTGCCTTGGCCTGTTTCAGCGCGGCTGCGCTGCATCTGAAAGCACGCGAGAAGTGGATAGGTTGGACACCACGGCAACGTGCACGCCGACTTGGGTTTATCGTCAACAACAGCCGCTATCTCGTTCTGCCGGAACGCGAAAGTTTTCCGAATCTGGCATCACGCGCACTCGGTCTGTTTCTGCGGCGGCTTTCCCGCGATTGGCAAGCGCGCTGGGATCATCCGGTGTTTGCGGTCGAAAGTTTCGTCGACGAGAGTCGCTACCGAGGCGTTTGTTACCGTGCTTGCGGGTTTGAGGCCGTTGGCTTCACGTCTGGTTTTGGGCGTGCAAGTCGCGACTTCTACCACGAACATGGCGAACCGAAGCAATTGTACCTGAAAGAGTTGCAGTCGGGCGCCCGTGCGCTGTTGCGCCGTGGACGCTGGTCCAAGGAACTGGCTGCACAGGAGGAACAAGTTGCGGGACCATGTCCTTGGCGCGCTCCGGATCTCGAATCGTTATTGGATCGGTTCAATCAGTTGCGTGACGGCCGCAGCGGTCATGGGTTACGACACCGACAACCCTTCGTGCTCGCGTGTGCCGCGGTCGCCGTCTTGATGGGCGCGGGCGGTTATCAGTCGATTGCGGACACCTGCAGCAAGTTCACGCAGCGTCAGTTGCGGGCGTTGGGTTGCCAGCGCGATGACGATGGCGACTATGCGCCGCCCAGTGATTCGACCTTTTATCGCGTGCTCAGCAAACAGGACACACATCAGTTCGACCGCTTGGTCGGCGATTGGCTCATGGAACAGGAAATCTCGGTTGTCGCGCGACTGGCGGTTGACGGAAAAGTCCTTCGCGGCAGTACCCGAACAGACGGCAAACCGCTCCAACTGCTCTCGGCTGTGACACATCGCTTGCGCCTGACCCTCGCACAGGTGCCGATTGAAGAGAAAAGCAACGAGATACCGGCCTTCCCAAAACTGCTGCGCGACCTGCCGCAGATCGAATACGCCTTGGTCACCGCCGACTCGATGCACTGCCAGCAGGAAAGTGCGCGTGTGACTACGCAGGAGCGCGGCTGGGACTATCTGTTCGGGCTCAAGGAAAATCAAGCCGGTATCTTGGATCGCGCCGAACGCCTGCTGAATCAGCAGGCTTTCCCCCCCGAATGAAGAGGTGGCGTGG